>DASSMJ010000026.1:0-34728 GCA_035688955.1 Solirubrobacterales bacterium
GGCCAACGGTTTTCGAGACCGCCCCGTTCAACCACTCCGGCACCCCTCCAGAAGCCGCGGGCCGCTGATTCTAGATTGGCGGCAGCGCGGCAAGCGGCGCGCCCCACTCCCTGGCCCTCTTGACTGGCCGGTCAGCCGAAAAATCAAACCCTGAAAAGGTCTGTACTTCGTGTCTAATTTTAGTACTCTGGATCTAGTTGACCGCGAACGCCTCAGCCGCCGCCTCATGACCCTCGTAGGGAAGAACGACGAAGTACATCAGCGAGGGCAGGAGCGACTCGAGCCGGTCGTAGTCCTGCTTGCAGAGGCGCGAATAGAGAAGCGATTCCACCCCGCCGACAATTCCGGACGCGGTGACGGGGGTCAGCGTCTTCGGCTCGCCCAGCAACTCGCGGACCTGCTCGTCGAGGCACCTGGCAAATCCGTCCATCAGATCGACACGGCGCCTAACCGCAGCGGCGCTAGCGGCCCGTGCCTCGACCACGAGCGTGCGGGCGGTGTCGGGCTCCCGCGCGGCGAAGGCCAGCAGAGCCTCGAGGGCGTGGCGGACCCGGTCGCGCCAGACGTCGCCGCCGTCGCGGACCGCCGTCTCCAGTGTCTTGCGGAGGCGCTCGGCGCTGGTGTCGAAGGCGGCGAGGAAGCAGTCTTCTTTGTTGGAGAAGTGTTCGTAGAAAGTGGGGCGGGAAACGCCCGCCCGATCGATCACGTCCTGGACGTTGGTTTCGAGGTATCCCAGCTCAGCGGCGGCGTTCAGCATCGCTACGATGAGTCGCTCGCGCTGGATCGCCCTGATCAGGTCGGAGGGCAGTTTCCGGACGCCGGCCGGGAAACGGCCACTGCTGTTGGCGAGCAGCTCGAGCGCAGCCTCGACCTGCTCAGGGGGCCAGTCATCACCGATCGCAGCGAGGAGGGTTTCTTGGCTCAGCTGGATTCGATCGCGGGGCACCGGGGGAACTCACAAGTTTCCATTAAAAACAACGAAGGTTTTTCCACGGTACCAGAACAAAGGTGGGCTACGCGGCCCATTCAAAGCACCCGCTATTCCCCCGATCGGGTCCACGGAACCCATGGGAGGTTGGGATGACGCCGATGCGTCCAGAGCTGCCGAGAGAGTTCGTCGCCGGTCACAAGCGCCGCCGGATGATGGATGCGATTGCCGAGCTGACGGCCGAGCAGGGCTATGAAGCGACCAAGATCGCTGACATAGTCCGCCGCGCCGCCGTCGCCCGCAAGACGCTCTACGACAACTTCGACGGCAAGGAGGACCTGTTCCTCTCCGCTGTCGACACGGCCCTCAAGGAAATGCGGGTCGTAGTGGAAGAAGCGTGCGAACGCACCAAAGGATCTGAGGAGAAAATCTCCGCCGGGTTGGAAGCTCTCTTGGACTACATCGCCGAGCACCCGGCCGAGTCGAGGATGTGCATGATCGAGGCGATCTCCGCGACCCCGAGTTCGGCTCGCCTCTACGACGGCGGTGTGCGGGTCTTCGTCGAACTGCTGCGCAAAAGCGCTCCGCCCGAGGGCGACCTGCCGGAGACGATCGAGGAGTCGCTGGTCGGGGGCGTTGCCTGGATTCTCCAGCAGCAGGTGCGTCGCGGCGAGGCGGAGAGCGTCGGCGAGCTCCACGGAGAACTGACGCAATTCGTCCTATCGCCGTACCTCGATGTAGGAAAGGTTGGTGGGGCCGGGAGGCGAAAGTGACAGTACGGTGGCAGACTTCATTCTCGGAATGGACCGACTGCCACGGGGACGCCACGGGCTTTCGCCCGAGTACGTAGCGAAAAATCAGCGCGAGCGGTTGATCGCGGGTTTGATCGACGTGCTCTATGACGTGGGTTATCAAAAAACCACCGTGTCACTGATCGGGCAGCGGGCGGCGGTCTCGAAGAGTGACTTCTACAAGCACTTCGAGAGTAAGGATGAGTGCTTCATCTCCGCCTACGACGTGGCGGTGGATCGCATCCGGACCCGGGTCGGCCTTGCCTGCGAAGAGGCCGAGGGGGAGGAGTGGGCCCAACAGGTGCGCCACGCCGTCGACGCGCTGCTGAAGCTCTTCGATGCCGAACCGGCGCTCGCCAGCATTGTCCTGGTGGAAGGGCTGCGGGCCGGTCGCGGCGTCTACGACCGGTATCAAGAGGCGCTGGAGACCTTCGTCGCCTACCTGCGCCAGGGTGCGCCGGTGGACCCGGGGGGCATCGAGGTGCCGGAGGCCACCGACGAAGCCGTAGTCGGCGGCGTCGCCTCGATGCTCGGGCGGCGGATCCTGGTCGGCGAAGCGGAGAAGTTGGAGCAGCTATTTCCGGAGATTCTCGAGTTCGTCCTCGCGGCCTACCTCGGTGGGGAGGAGGCGCGGCGAATAGTCTCCGCGGGATGAGCCAGCCGAAAAGCGGCGTCCTTCCATCCCAAGCGCTGATCGAGGCGATCGAGGCCGAATGGGTCAGCTCCGGCGATTACCGGATCCGGCCCGAGGCGGTGCAGCCGGCGAGCATCGACCTGCGGCTCGGCGATTTCGCCTGGGCGCTGCGCTGCTCGTTCCTGCCCGACGTCGATTCGACCGTCGAGGAGAAGATCGAGGGCCTCGCCTTCCAGCGGGTCGACCTGCGCGACGGTGCGGTCCTGGAGCGCGACCGGCCCTACCTGGTGCCGCTGATCGAGCAGCTGGATCTGCCCGAAGACGTGCGCGGCAAGGCCAACCCGAAGAGCTCGACCGGCCGGCTCGACGTCTTCACCCGGGTGATCACCGATCGCCACCACCGCTTCGACGACATCCGCGCCGGCTACAGCGGCAACCTCTACCTGGAGATCGTGCCGCGCTCGTTCGCGATCCAAGTCCGGACCGGCCTGTCGCTGAACCAGCTGCGCCTCTCCCGCGGCGAGGTCCGCCTCACTGACGAGGAGATCCGCGGCCTGCAGGACGAGTTCCCCCTGCTCTACCTCGACTCCCATGCGCTGCGGCAGTCGGAGATGGCGGTCTCCGACGGCCTCTTCCTCAGCCTCGACCTCTCCGGCCCGACCGATCGGGTCGTCGGCTACCGGGCGAAGAAGAACAGCCTGCCGGTCGACCTCTCGCGGATCCGCGCCTACCGCTGGACCGACTACTGGGACCCGGTCTATCCCGAGTCCGGCGGCCGGGTCGTGCTCGAGCCCGAGATCTTCTACCTGCTGCTCTCCGCCGAGGGTGTTTGCATCCCGCCGCAGATCGCCGCCGAGATGATGGCCTACGACCCGACCGCGGGAGAGCTGCGCACCCATTACGCCGGCTTCTTCGACCCCGGCTTCGGCTATGACCCCGAGGGCGGCAACCACGGCAGCCGGGCGGCGCTGGAGGTGCGCGCCCGCGACGTCTCCTTCATGGTCGAGCACCGCCAGCCGGTCTGCAAGCTGGCTCTGGAGCGGATGTCGGCGCCGGCGGAGCGCCTCTACGGCTCCGGCCTCGGGTCCAACTACCAGGGCCAGGTGACGATGTTGAGCAAGCACTTCGAGGAGCAGACCGCCGGCGTCGCGGTTCCGCTAGACGCCTGAGTCAGCTGCCGGCCGGCTCGCGCTCCAGCTCTCGCAATAGGCCCCGTGCCCGCTTGCGGCGCGAGACCAGCTCGTCTTCCAGCTTCGTGATCTCCTCGCGGCGCCGGCGTACCAGGTCGAGCTGGCGGGCGATGTAGGTGAGCGACTGCTCGAGGATCTGGCGGCGGCGAACCGGGTCCTCGACGCCGCCGCGCCACTCGCGGCGCAGCTCCGCCCGCGCCCCCTCGGCCTCGACCAGCTCCTTCAGCTCCTCCAGCGACAGTCCGAGCAGGTCCTTGAGGCGCAGCAGCTCGGTGAGGCGATCGACGTCGGCCTCGGCGTAGGTGCGGTGGGCGCCAGGCTGCCGGCTCCCGGCGGCGGGCAGCAGGCCGATCTCCTCGTAGTAGCGGATCGTCCGCGGCGTGGTGCCGGCGAGCTTGGCGACCTCGCCGATCCGCAGTTCCCGTTCCCCGGTGGTGCTCATGACGTCGCCCGCACCTCCTCGCCGAGCGCCTCCTCGATCGCGACCCCTGGCTCGCAGGGCACCTCGCCCTCCTCCCGCGGCCGCAACAGGGAGACGCCGGCGCCGAGGACCGAGGTCGCGGCCAGCACCCAGAGGGCGGCGTGCATGTTGTGGATGAAGGGATCGAGCTGGGCGCTGGAGAGACCGGTGGCGAGGCCGGAGAAGATCGCCAACAGCACCTCTTTCGGGATCGAGTTGGTGACGATCGCCAGCACGAAGGCGATCGAGATCACGGCGCCGGTGTTCTGCAGCATCGTCCGCGCGCCGGCGGCGATGCCGCGGCGCTCGGTCGGCACCGTCCCCATCATCGCCGCGGTGTTCGGCGAGTTGAACATCCCCGAGCCGATTCCGACCAGCCCCAGCCAGACCATGCTCTGCCAGTAGGGGGAGCCGGCCTCGAGGGTGGTCATCAGACCCAATCCCAGCGCGGTGACGAGCATGCCGCCGGCGGCGAGGGAGCGGGAGCCGTGGCGGTCGGCCCAGATCCCCGCCAGCGGCGAGGAGACGAGCATCCCGATCGCCATCGGCGCCAGTTTGATCCCGGCGGTGATCGGGTCGTCGCCCTGCGCGCCCTGGAAGTAGAAGACGAAGATGAACATCAGGGCGAAGCGCGAGAGGCCGTTGATGAAGGCGGCTGCGGTCGCCGCGGCAAAGAGTCGATTCTGGAAGATCGAGAGGTCGAGCATCGGTGCCGAGCCCCGATGCTCGATCCAGACGAAGAGGGGCAGGAGGATCACCGCGAGGACGAGGCTGCCGACCACCAGCCGGTCGTCCCAGCCGGAGATGCCGCCACGGGAGATCCCGTAGACGAGGCCGGTGAGGCCGACGACGAAGGTGGAGGTGCCGAGCAGGTCGAGGCCGCGGACGGTGTCGCGGCGGGAGAGCTCGCGCAGGACGAAGGCTCCCCAGAGGCCGCCCGCGGCCGCCAGCGGCACGTTGAACCAGAAGACCCAGTGCCAGGAGACGGCGACCAGCGCGCCGCCGAGGACCGGGCCGATGACGAGGCCGATCGCGGCGACCATCGTGTTGGTCCCCATCGCCAGCCCGAGCTGGTCGCGGGGGAAGGCATCGGTGACGAGGGCGGGCCCGTTGGCGAAGATGAAGGCGCCGCCGACCCCCTGCACGATCCGCCAGAGGATCAGCTGGGTGCCGTCAGCGGCGAAGCCGGCGCCGAGCGAGGCCGCGCCGAAGATCGCGAAGCCGCCGACGAAGGCGCTCTTGCGCCCGAAGAGGTCGGAGAGGCGGCCGGCGGTGAGGACCAGCACGGTCGAGGAGATCATGTAGGCGAGGATCACCCAGACCAGTTCCAGCAGACTGGTCCCGAGCGCCCGCTCGAGGTCCGGCAGGGCGATGATCAGCGTCCCCGAGTTGGTCGCCACCAGCAGCATCCCCAGGCTGGTGCAGGAGAGAGCCCACCACTTGTAGTGCTCGTGCGAGGCATCGACGCCAGCGCGACCGGAGAACCTGTTTCTTACGTTCACGTCAAAAACGTTAGCAAGCCGTAGGATCGGGCCATGAGCGAGCGGACCTGGCGCGTTTACCTCTCGGGCGAGATCCACAGCGACTGGCGCGAGCGGATCGAGGCAGGCGTCCGCGAGGCCGGCCTACCGGTCGCCTTCTCGGCTCCTGTCACCGACCACGCCGCCTCCGACGACGCCGGCACCGGCACGCTGGGGGAGGAGGCCGAGACCTTCTGGCGGGACCACAAGGGCGCCGGCGTCAACGCGATCCGCACCCAGACGCTGATCCGCGACGCCGACGTCGTCGTGGTCCGCTTCGGCGACAAGTACCGCCAGTGGAACGCCGCCTTCGATGCCGGCTACGCGGCAGCCCTCGGCAAGCCGATCGTCACCCTCCACGACGAGGAGCTCGACCATGCCCTGAAGGAGGTCGACCGCGCCGCCCAAGCGACCGCCCGCACCGCCGAGCAGGTCGTAAACGTCCTCCGCTATGTGATCCGCGCCCAGCTCCCCTAACGCCCGCAAACGAATCAAATTTCCCCTCTGCCAGGGAGGAAATTTGATGCAGTTCCAGGTGGCGGGTGTGCGAACATGTGTTCGTGCGCTGGGATGAGCAACGGGTGGAGAACGACCTGCGGTTGCCTGGGGTCGGGGACGGCACGGTCGTGCGTACCTTCGACGCGCCGGAGGCGATGGGGATCAACTTCCACGAGGTCCGCGCCCGTTCGGCGCTGAACCACGTGCCCGGCAGCCGCTACGGGTTCAGCTGGACGATCAACCCCTTCCGAGGCTGCACCCATGCCTGCAAGTTCTGCTTCGCCCGCAGGACTCACAGCTACCTCGACTTCGGCCCCGGGGAGGACTTCGAGCGGGAGATCGTGGTCAAGGTCAACGTGCCGGAGCTGCTGCGGGCGGAGCTGAAGCGGCCGAGCTGGAAGCGGGAGCTGGTGGCGCTGGGGACCAATACGGACCCTTACCAGTGGGTCGAGAGCCGCTACCGGTTCATGCCCGAGATTCTCGAGGCGCTGGAGGCGGCGGAGACGCCGGTGACGGTGCTGACCAAGTCGCCGCTGGTGCTGCGGGACATCGAGATCTTTGAGCGGATGGCGAAGAAGCTGCCGGTCTCGGTCAACCTCTCGGTCCCGACCTTGGACGAGGACGCCTGGCGGGCGACCGAGCCGCACACTCCAAGCCCGGCTGCACGCCTCGACGCGGTCGAAGAGCTGCGGGCGCGCGGCATCGAGTCCGGCGTCCTGATCGCCCCCCTGATGCCCGGCATCAACGACGAGCCCGAGCAGGTCCAACCGATTCTGGAAAGAGCCAAAGAGGCCGACGCCTCCTTCCTAACCGGCATATCGCTGCACCTTCGCGGCGAGGTGAAGGACGTCTTCTTCGACTGGCTGAAACTAAAACGCCCCGACCTCCTCCCGCGCTACGAACAGCTCTACAGAGGAAGGGCCTACATGCGGCCCGAGGACCGCCGCCAAACCACCCGCGCCCTCGAATCCTGGGGCCGCTCCCGTGTCCGCCGCCCCACAGTTTCAGTGCCCCAGCAACCTCAGGCCGCCCCGGTTCAACAGAGCTTCTTCTAGCCGCCTTCGTCCAGCTGCTCGAACCGGCACTCGGCCGGCTCTTTGTCGTCCCGGAACCGACGGAACCGAGCCCCATGCCGTATCCGCCCCGAAGCCGCATGGTCATAGCCAACCTCGATTACCAACTCCGGTCGCAACTCCACCCACTCCAGCTCCCGACCCCCGGTCCACCTGCTCGGCTCCGCCGTCCCGCTCTCGCCCGTCTCCAGCGGCGCCAGCATCGCCCGCATACTCTGTTTCGCCGCTTTCGAGAAGCCGGAGATGTGACCTACGGTGCGCAGCTCGCCGCCGTCGTAGAGGCCGAGGATCAGGGAGCCGACGGTGCCCTCTTCTTTGCCCGGCCGCCAGCCCATCACCACGCAGTCGATCGTGCGCTCGCGCTTGACCTTGGCCATACCTTTGCGCTTGCCCGGGCAGTAGGGCGCGCTCAGGTCCTTGGCCATCACGCCCTCGATGCTGTTCAGCCACCTGTCGGCCTGCTCGGCATCCGCGGTCAGCGTCGTCAGCTCCAGCCCCGCCTTGTCGGCGATCGTCTCCAGCCGCTGGCGGCGCTCGCGCAGCGGCCGCTCGCACAGCACCTCGTCCCCTTCGGCCAGCAGGTCGAAGACGACGTAGGTGGCGGGAATCTCCTTCGAGAGCATCTCGATCCGTGACTGCGCCGGGTGGATCCGTTCCTGCATCGCGTCGAATTCGAGGTTGCCGTCGCTATCGCGGATCACCAGCTCCCCGTCCAGCACCCAGCGGCCCGGGGCAAAGCTCAACTCGGGGAAGTAGCGGTTGAAGGGTTTGCCCCCGCGCGACTGGATGTAGACCTCGTCGCCATCGACGAAGACGATCGCGCGGAAGCCGTCGAGCTTCGGCTCGTACGCCCAATCCTCGCCCTCGGGCAGCGCTTTGCGGGTAAGCGCAAGCTGGGGCTTGATCGGCGGCGAGAGGGGAAGCGGCACCTACTGCACGGTACTGCGCTGCTGCCGCTCCCGGCTCTCTCTCGGGTCCGGGATCGGCACCGCCGCGAGCAGTTTCTTCGTGTAGTCGTCCTGCGGGTGCTCGCAGACCTGGTCGGCGGTCCCCTGCTCGACGATCTCGCCGTCGTGCATGACCGCGATCCGGTCGGAGATATGGCGGACGACGCCGATGTCGTGGGCGACGAAGAGGTAGGTGAGGCCGAGCTCGTCCTGGAGGTCGTCGAGCAGGTTGACGATCTGCGCCTGGATCGAGACGTCGAGGGCGGAGACCGGCTCGTCGCAGATCACCAGCTTCGGTTTCGGCGCCAGGGCACGGGCGATCCCGATCCGCTGCCGCTGGCCGCCTGAGAACTCGTGCGGGTATCGATTCATATGCTCGCTGGAGAGGCCGACCCTCTCCAGCAGCTCCTGCACTTGCCGCCGCAGATCCGATCCCGAGGCGAGCCCCTGCCGCTTCAGCGGATCGCCGACGATCTGCCCCACGCGTTTGCGCGGGTTGAGCGAGGCGTAGGGGTCTTGGAAGATCATCTGCATCTGCCGCCGCAGCGGCCGCATCTGCCGACGGCCGAGGCCGGAGATCTCCCGCCCTTCGAACTTGACCGAGCCCGAGGTCGGCTTGATCAGCTGCAGCACCGCCCGGCAGGCGGTCGACTTGCCGCTGCCGGACTCGCCGACGAGGCCGAGGGTCTCGCCGGCGTCGACGCTGAAGCTGACTCCGTCGACCGCCCGCACCTGGTCGACTTCGCGGTCGATCAGGATCCCGCGCTTGATCGGGAAGTGCTTGACGAGATCGGTGACCTCGAGCAGGGGCGCGTTCCCGGCTGCGGTGCCCTCGCTCATGCCCGCCGCACCTCCGCCGGGGCCTCGAGCCCGATCTGCCCTTCGACCTGGCGCTTCTCGCGCTTCTGCTCCGGCGTCAGCCAGCAGCGGTCACGGTGGTCGGGCACCTCCGGCAGCCGCGCCTCCAGCCCGGGCAGCTCCGGGCATTTGGAGAACTCGTGCGGGCAGCGGGCGCGGAACGGGCAACCCTCGGGCAGGTCCAGCAGCGAGGGGGGCGAGCCGGCGATCTGCGGCAGTCGGTGCGGCCGCGGCCGGTCGATCCGGGTCAGCGACCCCATCAGCCCCCAGGTGTAGGGGTGCTGGGGGTCGTAGAAGATCTCGTCCAGCGTTCCCTCCTCGACCACTCGCCCGGCGTACATCACCAGCACCCGGTCGGCCACCTCGGCGACGACGCCGAGATCGTGGGTGATGAGGATCGTCGCCAGCCCCCGCTGGCGGTTGAGGTCCTCGAGCAGGCGCAGGATCTGGGCCTGGATCGTCACGTCGAGCGCAGTCGTCGGCTCGTCGGCAATCAGCACCTCGGGCTCGAGCGCCAGCGCCATCGCGATCATCGCCCGCTGCCGCATCCCGCCGGAGAATTCGTGCGGGTAGGCGTTGACCCGTTGGGCGGCATTGGGGATGCCGACCGATTCGAACAGCTCGACCACGCGCTGCCGCGCGGTCGCCTTGTCAACGCCGCCCTGGTGGGCGCGGATCGCCTCGACGATCTGGTTGCCGATCCGGTAGACCGGGTTGAAGGAGGTCATCGGGTCCTGGAAGACCATCCCGATCTTCTCGCCGCGCAGGCGCCGCATCGCCGTGTCGTCGGCCTCCAGCAGCTCCTCGCCGCCGAGGTTGACCGAGCCCTCGATCCGCGAGTTTTTCGAGCGGGTGAGGCCGATGATCGTCTGCGCGGTGACGCTCTTGCCGGAGCCCGACTCGCCGACGATCGCCAGCACTTCGCCCGGCCGCAGGTCGAAGCTGACCCGGTCGACCGCCTGCAGCAGCCCGCCTTCGGTGACGAAGCCGACCCGGAGGTCGCGGACCGAGAGCAGGGGGGCGGCGGCGCTCATTGCGAGGCCGAGGCGCCGAGGCGCACCCGCGGGTCGAGGTAGGCGTAGGCGATGTCGACGAGGGCGTTGACGAAGACGACGAAGAAGGCGCCGTAGAGGGTGATCCCCATGATCGGCGGCAATTCCAGTTTGTTGATCGATTCCGCCGCGTAGAAGCCGATGCCGTCGATGTTGTAGAGGACTTCGGTGATGATCGCGGTGCCGGCGATGGTGGCGCCGAAGTCGAGCCCGAAGAGGGTGATGATCGGGATCAGCGAGTTGCGCAGGACGTGTCGGGTCATCACCTGGCGCTCGCTCAGCCCCTTCGCCCGGGCGGTGCGGACGTAGTCCTCGTTCATCACGTCGAGCATGTTCGAGCGCAGGACCCGGCTGTAGAAGCCGATTGAGAGGACGGCGAGGGTGAACCAGGGCAGGATCAGGTGCTTCAGCCATTCCCAGGGGTCTTCGGTCCAGCCCACATAACCGCCGTTGGGGAAGATTTCCAGCTTGAAGGTGAGGAAGTAGATCAGCACCGGGGCAAGCAGGAAGACCGGGATCGAGATCCCCGCGACAGCCAACCCGGTGATCGTCCGGTCGAGCCAGCCGCCGGCTTTGATCGCGGATATGTAGCCGAGCAGCAGCCCGAAGAAGAGCCAGATGATCCCGGCGCCGATGCTGAGCGAGAGGGTCGCCGGGATCCCTTCCTTGATCCGGTCGTCGACCGGGACCCGCGGCGAGTACTGGATCAATTCGCCGTTGAAGACCTTCTTCATCATCGTCACGTATTGCTCCGGCAGCGACTGGTCGAAGCCCCATTCCTTTTCGATGCTCTTGACCAGGAACGGGCGCGCGTTCTTGCCGGCCAGCCGCTGCGCCGGCGGCGAGTTGGGGATCACGTTGAAGATCAGGAAGACGAGGATCGAGACGATGAACAGCACGAAGGCCATCCCGACCAGCCGCCTGGCGATGAAGCGCAGCATCAGACCGCGGCCCCCTCGGGCTCGGCGGTGCCCGTGTGCGCCTCGAAGCGGATTTTCGAGCGCGGGTCGAGCGCGTCGCGCAGGCCGTCGCCGACGATGTTCAGCGAGAGCACCGTCAGCATGATCATCAGGCCGGGGATGATCGCCAAGAGCGGCTGCGTCGTCAGCAGCTCCTCGCCGACCGAGATCATCGTCCCCCAAGAGGAGTTCGGCGGTTGCACGCCGGCGCCGAGGAAGGAGAGCGCCGCCTCGAAGAGCATGTTGTTGGCGATGTTGAGGGCGAAGAAGACGATGATCGTCGAGGCGAGGTTGGGGAGGATCTCGCCGAACATCACCCTCAACGGCCCCGCCCCCTGGGCGATCGCCGCCTCGACGAACTCTTTTTCGCCGAGCGAGAGGACTTCGCCGCGGATCGGCCGCGCCACGTAGGGCGTGTAGAAGATGCTGATGATCAGGATCGGCACCCAGATCGAGCCGCCTTCGATGTGGATCGGACCGATCGTGACACCGCCCAGCGCCAGCGAGGTGCCGATCGCAATTCCGAAGAGCAGCACCGGCAGCGACCAGAGCACGTCGAGCGCGCGGGAGATGACGGAGTCGACCCAGCCCCGGTAGTAGCCCGCCAGCAGCCCGAGGACGACGGCGAGGATCGTGGTGATCAGACCGGAGACGACGCCGATGAAGAGCGAGGTGCGTCCGCCGTACATCAGCCGCACCATCTCGTCGCGACCGAGCCGGCTGTCGGCGCCGAGGAAGAACTTTCCGTCGGCCGCGAACAACTGGGGCCCGATCGGCTTCCCCTCGGGCGTGACGACTTCGCGCACTTCGTCGCCGACGTGGAGTTTCTGCAGCGTGTGGGTCTCGTTCGGCCCCGTGTGGGCGACGTGGTCGGCCCACAACGGCGCCGCCAGCACGAACAGCACGATCAGGGCGAAGAGGATGAGGAAGGCGACGGCGACCCGGTTGCGGAGGAAGCGCCGCAGCGCCAGCCGCCAGGGGCCGTAGCCGGCGGAGCCGCCTTCGGGCTCTGCCGGGAGGGCGGCTCCTGGACCCCCAGCCGGAACCGTCGCCTCAGGCTGGGGGTCGATCGCCACTTCTCTTCGTCCTAGCTCCTGGCCCTATTCGTTGAATTCGAAGCTGGTCAGGTACTCGAAGAACGTCGAGTTGTAGATGATGCTGTCGAGGTTGATGTCGCTGGACACGAAGGTCGACAGGGTCCGGTTCCCGTAGGGGACCCAGGGTGCCTGTTCCATGTATTTCTTGTCCATTTCCGCGTAGCGTTTTTCCTGCTCGGGTCCGAGCTCTTCTTCACCGAGTTCGGCGATTTCTTTGTTCAGCGCCGGATCGCTGATTTCGGCGAAGTTTCCGTTGTTGGTCTGGAGGATGCTTTCGCCGGACAGCAGCGGCTGGAAGAAGTCGTTCGGGTGCGGGTAGTCCTCGTACCAATCGGTCCAACCCGTGTCCAGGTCGGGGGTCGATTGGTTGCCGATCACGGTGAAGTAGTTGTCGGCGTTGATGATCTTCAGCGTCGTGTTGAAGCCGAGTTCTTTCAGCACGCCCTCGTAGTATTCGCCCGCTTCGTTGTTGGGGTTTTCGGTGTCGGTCCAGACGGTGATGTCCATGTCCGACGGTTTGGCTTCGGCGATCAGTTCTTTCGCTTTTTCCATGTTGTGCGGGTAGAGCTCGTATTTCTCGTACCCGGGCATGCCCGGCGGCAGGATCTGCTGCGTGCCTTTGATCGTCCCGGCGTAGATCCGTTCCAGCGCCGCTGAATCGACTGCGTAGTTGACCGCTTGACGGACCTTGAGGTCGTTGAAGGGCGGCCGTTTCGTGTTCATGAAGAAGTAGTAGGTGCTGATCGTCGGGCGCACGATGTACTGAGTGCCTTCGTATTTTTCTTTGACTTCGGTGTTGCGGTCAGAAGGCAGCGGGTTCTGCATCCAGTCGTACTTGCCCTGGAGGACGTCGTTGACCTGAGTCTGCGGGTTGCGGACGATCGTGATCTTGGCCTTGTCGACGTGGCCGTCGGGGTAGCTGGGCATCGCCTTGGAGTTGGATTTCTCCCAGTAGGGATTGCGTTCGTATTCCCAGCCACGGCCCGGCTGCGACTCGCTGATCATGTAAGGGCCGGTGCCGGGGGGCGGAGAGGCGGAGAGGTCTTCGTTCGGCGTTCCCTGCGGGACCGGAGCGACGAACATCAGCGCCAGCTCGTTGGTGAAGGTTCCGCGCGGTTTTTCCAGTTCGATTTTGATTTCCCCGGTCTTGTCGTTGGCTTTGATGCCGGGGATGCCGCCCTGCTTCGTTTCGGCGAATTTTTCGCCGCCGACGATGCTCGTGTAGAAGGGCGAGCCGCCGGAGTTGAGCTTGAACATGCGTTCCACCGCGTAGGGGAAGTCGGAGGCTTTGACGGGGCTGCCGTCGGAGTATTTGAGGCCCTTGCGGAGGAAGAGGGTGTAGGTCTTGCCGCCGTTGCTGACCTTCGGCATTTCTTTGGCGAGGCCGGGTTCGACTTCGCTGCCTTCGGCGCCTTCGGCGTGCTTGTACATCAGCAGCGGGATGTAGACGTCGCCCATCGCCGTCCAGCCTTCTGCCGTGTAGGACAGCTGCGGGTCCATGTAGTCGGGGAAGGACGCATAGGTGGCATTGAGGGTGCCGCCCTCTTTGCCGCCGCCGCTTCCGCCGCTGGTGCTGTCACTGCCACCGCCGCACGAAGCCAGTCCAGTCGCCGCGACCGCTGCAAGAGCTAGAACCGCAAAAACTGCCCCAAGTTTCTTCAACGTCCCTCCTCCAGGTAAGGGTTGCCGGGGTTTGCCCCGGGGATCAACTCCAGCACAACGTCGTCTTGGCCGTCAAGCCAGTTTCCCTCAGGGGATTTCTCGCCCTCGAGCCAATTGCTCCCAAGCAACGGCGCCATCGCGATAACGATGGCGATTACCCCGGACCCCGCGACGAGAAACGTCATCCGCGGACTGACCAGGGCGGCGATCACGCCGCCGACGACGAAGCCGATGCCGGGCATGGCGGCGCCGATCGCCTCGAGCACGCTCATCACCCGGGCCTGCATCGCTTCCGCCGTCAGTTCCTGCACGGCGCTGATCGTCGCCACCCACTGAACGCCGTTGCCGGCACCGCCGAGGACCGAGGCGGCGCAGGCAAGGGCCAGCGTCGGGGCGGCTGCCAGGCCCAGGTAGCCGGCGCCGATCGCCAGGGTGCTGAAGAGCAGCAGGTAGGCGAGCGACGCGTTCCGGACGCGGGCGAAGATCAGGCTGCCGAGGACCATCCCCGCCCCCCAGCTGGCGAGCATCAGGCCGTAGCCGGTGTCGTCGGTGCCGAGCGATTCCTTGGCGTAGACGACCTCGACTGGGAGCACGGCGGCGAAGAAGACGAAGGCGAGGCCCTGGGCGAGCAGGAGTCGGGCGAGCACCACCTCCTTGCGGATGTAGGCGAGGCCGGCGCGAACCCTCTCGCGCATCCGCCCCGGTTCGGGCTCGGCCTGGGGCATCTCGCCGGCGGTGAAGAGGATCCAGGCGACGGCATAAAAGGACACGGCGTCCAATAGCAAGGCCGACTGGACCCCGAAACCGGCGACGACCAGGCCGGCCAGGGCCGGGCCGATCGCGGCGCCGCCGGTGAAGGCGACGTTGAGGACCGCGTTCCCGGCTCGCAGCTCGCCGGTCGGTTCGAGGCTGGTGGCGACGACGGCGCGGGTCAGCGCCCGCCCGGCCAGGGCCAGGGCCCCGTCGATCGCCGCCAGGGCGATGACCGGCCCCAGGGAGAAGTTGCCGGCCAGCAACGCCAGCCCGCCGAAGGCTGCCGCCTCGCCGCAATAGACCACCGGCAGCGCAAAACGGGGCGGCGGCTTCTCTGCTTGCGCGACAAGGAGCGGAGCCAGAAGCGCGGGCAAAAAGCGGGTTCCGAGGAAGAGGGCCGCGGTCGCCAGGGCGCTTCCCGTGCGGTCGAAGACCAGCACCGACAGGGCAATGATCCCCATCCAATCGCCGAACTCGTTGATCGCGTAGGTGGCGGCCAGCCGCCGAAAAAGCGGTCTGCGCAGGGGGTCGGACAGTCGCGGCTCAGGCATAACTAGCCGAGCGTCTTACTGCATTTCTGCACAACTTTTCCTGCAGATGCACAACTTTCCGCCAACCTGTGCTACAAAATGCCCAGAAATTGATCGTTTCCACGATGCAGCGCACAACGTTGCGGGCTTCAACGACTACGGAAGGGGCAAGGAACATGGGCTACAAGCACTAAGTTCTCCAGAGAGGCGCGAAACCTTCGAGCCTCAAAGACTTTGAAGTTCCAAAGGGCGCCCCTGGGCGCCCTTTGGCTTTCCAGGCACCTGCTTCCCTTTGCAGGCTCCCGGCCAAACTGCCGTCACTGCTTGTAAAGGTGCTGAGAGCGGGTTAATTTCAGAAACCGCGCAGTTTCGCCGATGCTTTTGGCAGGGAACCACCCACCCCCGCGGAATCCTCAAGATTCGGGGGAGGAAGCCCGCTCAGAGTCCGTCATGGAAAACAGTCGCCCCAGCAATCTCATAGTCGGCCTCCAGGCCGGCGCCCTGCTCCTTGCGGTTGCCGCTGCTTTCCTCACCGCCGGTACGGCCAATTGGGACCTGCCGCTGTTCGGGATCCTGCTCGCCTTCTCGATCTTCAGCGACCTGACCGCGGTCGCCACGCCGTCCAAGGTGAGGCTCTCGGGGAGCTTCCTGCCGATCGTCCTCGCGCTGGTCCTGCTCGGCGGCCCGCCCGCGGCCCTGATCGGGGCGGCGGTGATCTCGCTCGACTGGATCAGCGACCGCAAGCCGCTGCACTTCTTCCTCAACAACTTCCTCACCTACACGGTCTTCCCGATGGCAACCGGGCTCGGCTTCCACTTCATCGTCACCAGCGGCAACATCCCCGACACCGACCCCGCCTACTACTCGCTCGTCTTCGCCGCCTTCCTCGTCGCCCTGGCGATCAACTTCACGATGATCGCCAGCTACTCCTGCTACCTCGACGGCAGCTCCTTCTTCGCCAAGGTGCGCACGGCGCTGATCCCGCTGCTGCCCTCGGAGCTCGCCGCCGCGCTGATGGCGGTCGGGGTCGCCTACCTCTACGTCCAGGTCGGCCTCGCCGGGGTCGCGCTCTTCGGTGTCGTCCTCGTCACCTTCCAGTACCTGCTGGGCGCCCTGCTGATCTCCCAGCAGCGGGCCGAGGAGCTGGAGCTGCGCAGCAAACAGCTGGCGAGCTTCCAGGTCGGGATGTTGAGCGCGATGCTGCGCACGCTCGACCTGCGGGACCAGATGACCGCCCGCCACAGCGCCGCGGTCGCGCGCTACTCGCGGGCGATCGCCCAGCGCGCCGGCTACTCGCGCCGCGAGGAGGAGCTCGTCCACATCGCCGCCCTGCTCCACGACATCGGCAAGTTCATCCTTCCCGACCGCATCCTC
This sequence comes from Solirubrobacterales bacterium, assembly GCA_035688955.1. Classification (GTDB taxonomy): domain Bacteria; phylum Actinomycetota; class Thermoleophilia; order Solirubrobacterales; family 70-9; genus VAYN01. The sequence continues at coordinate 16,327 of DASSMJ010000026.1, forward strand.
AAGGCCAACGTGCCGCTTACCGACGAGGACTGGATGCTGATCAAGCGCCACCCGCAGCAGGGCGCCCGCGTCGTCTCCTCGCTCGACGGCTACGGCCCCGTGGCGGAGATCATCCTCGCCCACCACGAGCGGATCGACGGCAAAGGCTATCCGCGCGGTCTGGCCGGCGACGAAATCCCCGAGCTGGCGCGGATCATCTCCGTCGCCGACACCTACGACGTGATGACCGCCCGCGACTCCTACCGGACGCCGATGTCCAGCTACGACGCGATCGTCGAGCTGCGGCGGGTCGCCGGCAAACAGCTCGACGCCCGCTTCGTCGAGATCTTCATCGAGCTGCTCGAGGGCAAAGACGTCTCCTTCCAGCACGGCGAGGCCGCCGACTTCGAGAAGGAGCTGGCGCTGGAGGCACGGATCGAAGAGACCGCCAGCCCGGGCGGCGGCGCCGGTCCCTTCCAGGTCGCCGGCGTCAGCAGCTGAAGCCAAGGCGCCTTTCCAAACCAGAGGTTGGGAAAAGCGCCATCGCCCTGCGGTAGCGTTGCGCGCGCATGCGCGCCGTCACCTTTCAAGCGCCCGAGCAGGTGCGGATCGAGGAGAAGCCCGATCCTGAGATCCACGCCGCCGACGACGCGCTGGTTCGAGTCGAGGCGAGCGGGATCTGCGGCTCGGACCTGCACATCTACCACGGGCGGGTGCCGGTCGAGCCGGGTTTCACGATCGGCCACGAGTTCGTCGGCACGGTGGTCGCGGCGGGCGACGACGTCGAACGGGTCGCCGTCGGCGATCGCGTCCTCGGCACCTTCCACACCGCCTGCGCGACCTGTGCCTCCTGCCTGCGCGGCGACTACCACCGCTGCCGCAGTGGCCAGACCTTCGGCCACGGCAAGAACCTCGGCGACCTGCAGGGGGCGCAGGCGGAGCTGCTGCTGGTGCCGCGGGCGAACCTGACCCTGCGCCGGGTGCCGGAGGGGATGTCGGCGGACGTCGCCCTCTTCGCCGGCGACGTGATGGGGACCGGCTACCACGCGATCGCCCATGCCGAGATGAAGGCCGGCGACACGGTCGCGGTGCTGGGCCTGGGGCCGGTGGGCCTCTGCGCCGTGCAGGCGGCGCTGGCCGGCGGCGCGGTCGAGGTCTTCGCCATCGACACCGTCGCCGAACGGCTGGAGATGGCCGCGCGCTTCGGCGCCAAGCCGCTGCACCTGAACGAGGACGATCCGAAGCGGGCGGTTCGCGCCGCGACCGAAGGACTTGGGGTGGACGTGGTGGTCGACGCGGTCGGCGATCCCGGACCGCTGGCGCTGGCGGTCAGCCTCGCCCGCGACGCCGACACCGTCTCCGGGATCGGCGCCTACGCCGGCAAGGGGGAGGTGCCGCTCGGCCTCGCCTGGCTGAAGGGCCTGCAGCTGCGCCTCGGGCTCGCCAACGTGATCGCTCACGTCGATCGCGTCCTCGCCCTGATGGAGGCTGGCAAGCTCGATCCGAGCCCACTGGTCACCCGCCACATGTCGCTCGACCAGGCGAGCGAGGCCTACGAGGCCTACGACCAGCGCGAAGCGCTGAAGATCGTCCTCACGCCCTAGCTGTTCTAGTTGACTCACACAGTCGCGGGAACTACTGTGTCAGCGGATGACACAGCCCGAGGCGAATCCCTTCGCGCTTGATCCCAAGGACGAGGTCCCGGTCGGCCTGCAGCTGAGCTGGCGACTGCGGGCGCTGATCCGCACCGGCGAGTTGGCGGCGGGAGAGCGGCTGCCGAGCTTCCGGCAGCTGGCGGAGTGGGCAGGGGTCAACGTCGGCACGGTCCGCGCCGTCTACGAAGGTCTCGAGGCAGACGGGATCGTCGTCAGCCGGCAGGGACAGGGGACCTTCGTCGCCGAGGGCGTCGAAGCGACGCCGCAGCTGGAAGAGATCGCCTCCGAGGCCCTGCAGCGCGCGGAGGCGGCAGGGATCCAGCCGCGCGACCTGGCGATCGTGGCGATGGCCTGCGCCGGGCTGCTGGAGGAGGAGAGCGAAGTGCTCGAGGTCCGCCAGGAGCTGCGGCGGCAGATCGCCCGGCTCGAGGCGGAGCTGGCCTCCTACACCGCGCACCTCGCCGCCGACCTGCCGACCGCCCCGCGCCGCGCCATGGCCCACGTCGCCGGGGTGGAGGAGCTGGAGGAAACCCGCGACACGCTGATCGCGCAGCTGGCGGCGGCGCAACGGCAGAGCGAGCAGGAGGTGCGGCGGCGCGCCCGCGACCGCGGCCCCCTGAGCAAGGCGATGAGCCGGTGGCGGGCCAAGCGCTAGGGCAGGGGCTTCGCCCCGTCAAAGAGGTGTTCGAGCAGGTCGGGGTGATGGTGATCCTCACCGTGCGGACGCTGCTCGCTGCCGTGAGGTCGCCCTATCCCTACGGCGAGGAGCTGGTCTGGCAGTTCCTCTTCGTCCTGAGGCTCTCCTGGTTTCCGCTCATCGTCTCGACCTTCGCCCTCAACTTCGGCGCCCCCGGGCTGCAGGCGGCCGGGATCCTCTCGCTGTTCGGCGCCCTCGATCGCCTCGGCGGCTTCTTCGTAGTGATCGCGATCCGCTGGATCGGGCCGCTGGTCACCGCGGTGGTGGTGGCGGGCGTCGCCGGGACCGCGATCACCGCCGACCTCGGCGCCCGCAAGATCCGCGAGGAGCTCGACGCGCTGCAGGTCCTCGGCGTCGACCCGGTGAAGAACCTCGTGGTGCCTCGGTTCCTGGCGCTGATGATCGTCACCGCGCTGCTCGACATCTTCGCGATCGTCATGGGCCTGACGGCCGGGATCGCCGCCGAGCTCCTCTACCACCAGCCGCTCGGCGGCTTCTTCGCCACCCTGTTCAGCAACGCCACGATCACCGACCTCTGGGCCTCGGTCATGATGTGCACGATGTTCGGCGCGATCGTCGCCGTCGTCTGCTCCTACAAGGGGATGTCGGCGTCTGGCGGTGCTGCCGGGGTCGGCCGGGCCGTCAACCAGGCGGTGGTGATCTCCCTGGTGGCGGTCTTCTTCTTCCAGTTCGTCGTCAGCTCGGTCATCCTCGCCACCAACCCCGAACTGCAGGCGGTCCGGTGAAGGGCATGATCCCCTGGCTGGAGGTCCCCCGGAACTGGCTCGACGCCTTCGGCGAGATCGGCCGCTTCGGCCTTCGCGTCGCCGGCCAGGTCTTCTCCGGCCGGGTGTTCAAGTTCTTCGGCGAGAGCCTGCGCCAGGCGGGGATCCTGGTCTTCGGCTCGGCCCTGATCATCTGGGCCTTCGTCTTCATCCTCGGCCTTCAGTGCGGCCTCCAGGGCGCCTACTTCAACCGCTCGATCGGCGCCCCGTCGCTGGCCGGCGTGTTCTCGGCCTACTGCGACCTGCGGGAGGGCCTGCCGTACGCCTTCGGTTACATCCTCGCGGCCAAGGTGGGGACCGGGATCGTCGCCGAGATCGGGGCGATGCGGATCTCCGACGAGATCGACGCGCTGGAAGTGATGGGAATCCAGCCGATCACCTTCCTCTGCGCGACCCGGCTGCTGGGAGCCTGGATCGCGATCCCGTTCCTCTACCTGATCGGGATCGGGCTGATCTACGCCGCCAGCTACCTCTCGGTGGTGCAACAGGTTGGCGACGTCTCCTCGGGTGGGTACCTGCTGATCTTCTGGATGTACCAGAGCCCCCCCGACCTGATCTTCAGCCTGATCAAGGGGATGGTGATGGCGACCGTGATCGTGCTGGTCGGTTGCTACTACGGCTACACCGCCTCCGGCGGCCCGATCGGCGTCGGCACCGCGACCGCCAAGTCGATGGTTTTCAACGTCGTCGCCGTCCACATCATCGGCATGCTCGGCACCGTCATCTTCTGGGGCGCCAACCCCAGAGCCCCAATCGGCGGCTGACTCAGCCGCCAGCTGCGAACTGCATCAAATTATCTCCCTGGCAGAGGGGTAATTTGATGCAGTTCAAAGTCCGCCGGACCTTTTGTCCCCTATGCGAACCAAAGGGGCCGGCGCACTTAGGAGTAGCGGTGGCGGCGGTAGGTCTCCTCGACCCATTTGTAGCCGGGGCGCTCGCTCAGTTCGTCGCGGAAGCGGTCGAAGGCAGGCGGGCGTGGGAGGTCGGGTGAGAGCGGGCCGCCCGGTGGGACGACCAGGGGGTAGAAGAGCGAGGCGGCGGTGACGTCGGCGACGCTGAGGCTCTCGCCGACGAGGAACTCGCCGTCACCCGCTCCCAGCTCAGCCTCGAGCTTGTCGAGCGCGGCGACGATCCCGGCGCGGGCGCGTTCGGCGTCTTCGCCCTTGTTCGCTCCCCAGCGGAGGCTGGTGTAGAAGCGGGCGTAGGCGCCGACCACAGGCTTCACCTTGCCCAGCGGTCCCGGCACCTGACTGGCGGCAACCTCGCCGAACAGCTCCGGCTCCTGGATCAGCTCGTAGAAGGGCAGCAGGCGCGTGTGCGGGCCGAGGTTCTCGTCGAACCACTCCTCCAGCTCGAGCGCCCGCAGGCGCTCGTCCGGCTTCGAGGGGTAGAGCGGCGGGTCGAGGAACTTGGCGTCCAGGGCGGCGATGATCTCGGTCGAGTCGCCGATCGTGCGCCCGTCCATCTCCAGCACCGGCACCGTGTGATGGGCGCCGCGGGTGAGGAGGAGGGAGATCGGGATGTGGGTCCCCGGCAACGGCGAGCGGCGGATGTGGTCGACCCGCTTGTAGTCGAGCGCCCAGCGCACCTTCTCGCTGTAGTGGGAGACCTCGAGCTGCCAGAGGACCGGTTTCTGCTCCGATTGCGCCGTCATCGCTGGCCTGGCAGCATAAGCGCGTGCCCCTGTTGGACGACGCCGAGGTGGAGAAGAGGCTGGCCGAGCTCGAGGGCTGGCGGCGCTCGGGCGAGGCGATCGAGAAGAGCTTCGAGCGCGGCGACTTCGTCGGTAGCGTCCGCTTCGTCGAGAGCCTGGTCGAGCCGGCGGAGGCGATGAACCACCACCCCGACGTGACGATCTCCTGGGCCACCGTCAAGGTGACGATCTCGACCCATTCCGAGGGCGGTCTGACTGCGGCCGACTTCGAGTTGGCCGCGAAGATCGACGCCCTCGCCTGAACGAGGCAGACGGTGGCGAAGCGGAAGAAGCAGCGGCGACCGCGCGAGAAGGCGCCGACCGTCGACTACACCGACCCCGAGGGCAACGTCCTGACGCTGCGCCAGACGCTCAGCCCGGCGACGATCGCCAAGGTGGAGGAGGCACCGGCGGGTGCGGCCGCCTCCCAGGACGACGCCTGGCAGCGCCGCTCCGAGGCATTGTTCGAGCGCCTAGCCGTCCGCTGGGAGATTGCCGGCCTGCCGCTGAGCGACCAGAAGATGCTGCTCGGGCGCTACCGGATGGCCGACGCCGAGACCCAGCGCTGGGTTCGGCAGACGATCGCCCGCCACCTCGAGCAGCACATTCCCGAGCTCGCCGGCTGAGCGTGGCCGAGGAGCTGCGGATCGACGGGCGGCTCTCGCTGCCGCTGGCGGAGATCGAGCTGCGCGCCAGCCGCTCCTCCGGCCCGGGCGGCCAGCACGCCAACGTCACCGCCTCACGGGTCGAAGCGGTCTTCGACGTCGAGGCTTCCCAGACCCTGGACGACGCCCAGCGGGCGCGCCTTGTGGAGCGGCTCGGCCCGGTCGTCACCGCCGTCGCCCAGGACGCCCGCGGCCAGGCCCGCAACCGCGAGCTGGCGCTGGGGCGGCTGGCGGAGAAGATCGCCGCCGCACTGCGGGTCCAGCGCAAGCGGCGGCCGACCCGCCCCAGCCGCGCCGCCAAGGAGCGGCGGCTGACGGGGAAGCGGCGCGCCGCGGAAAAAAAGCGCGGCAGGAAGCGGCCGCCGTTAGAGTGAGGTGGATGCTTGGGGAGAGCAAAGCCACCAGCGGCTTCGCCGTCGGCGACCTGAAGAAGGCGCGTGACTTCTACGAGGGCACCCTCGGCCTGCGGGTCGAGGTGCTCGACGAGGAGCACGGGCTGACGAAACTGGTCCCCGGCGATGGGGGCGAGGTGCTGATGTACCTCAGCGCCGACATGCGGCCGCCGAGCTACACGATCCTCAACTTCGAAGTCGACGACATCGACGCCGCGGTCGACCAACTCAGCGGCGCCGGCGTCACCTTCGAGCGCTACGACGACTTCGACCAGGACGAGAAGGGCATCCTCCGCGGTCCCGGCCCGCAGATCGCCTGGTTCAAGGACCCGTCGGGGAACGTTCTCTCGGTGCTGCAGCAGCCGTAGGCTCGCGCACGACCCCCTTGCGGTTGACCAGGACGATCGGCAGGTCGCCTGGCCACATCGCCAGGGTGGAGAGGAAGCCGACGATGAGAAGGCCGGCGGAGACGTAGGTGCCGGCCTCGATCGAGTAGCTCGCGTCGAGCCCGCCGACCTTGATCAGGAGGAAGGCGAGGCCCGCGAGCCACAACGCGGCCGCGATCGCGAGTCGGGTCCGGAAGAGCCGCACCAGCGCCAGCTGACGGGAGCGGCCGATCACCAGCGGCAGGGAGATCAGGATCAGCGCCGGGCCGGCGAGGAAGCCGAGATCGATCTTCACCGTCCCGAGTTGGTTGCTCGCCAGGTCGAAGAGGTCCGATCGCCCCCACCAGGTCACCGTCGCGCCCAGCACCCCGACGAGGAGCAGGGCGGCGCAGATCCCGGCGAGGTCGCTGGCGAGCCGCACCCGCCGGTTCGGCACGTAGGCCTCGCGCAGCTGTCCCGTCCCGTTCATGGGACCAGCCAACCGCGCCGGCGGAGTCCTGCCATCGGGAGGCGGCCGCCGATTCGACGGCGACAACTACGCAGCCGCGGCCAGCTCCCGCGCCACCGCGTCGCGGCGGTAGTCGAAGATCTGGGCGAGGTCGCGCCGCACCAGCAGCCGGTTCGCGAGCTCTCCCAGCGGACCGAAGGGAATCGAATACCGCACTCGGTCGCTGATGACGGTCGCCTCGGGCCCGTCCGCCTCGAACTCATGCGTGTGCTCCCAGAGGGAGTAGGGACCCTTGATCTGCGCGTCGACGAAGCGGTGCGGCGGCTCCCAAGCCTCGATCCGCGTCCGCCAGCGCACCGGGATCCGGTGCAGCCGCAGCCGGTACTCGATCAGCGTTCCGGGCCCCATCTCGATCGGCCGCGGGGTGACCACCTCGAACCCCAGCCACGGCGGCGTGATCCGCTCAAGGTTGTGGGCGTCGCCGTAGAAGCCGAAGGCTCGATCGATCGGGATCTCGACCCGTTGCTGGCGCTCGAGGAGGTGGACGTGGCTCACAGTGAGACCCTAGAGGGCAGGCTGCGTCAGCCAAGAGAGGTAGCGCCGCAACCCTCCACCCGACACACCATAAGATTGCACCGGTGTGGGATCTGGAACCCAATCAACGGATCAGTCGCAAAGTTCTCCATCAACGCTTTGGGGGCCAGCAGCAAGGGGGCATCAGTCCCTCTGCCAGAACCCCCAACATCTTCATCTTCTACGACCCACGAGCCGGTGAGCAGCACGGCTACTACGACGATTGGCAGGCTGATGGCTGCCTCCACTACACGGGGGAAGGACAGCGTGGGGACCAAGAAATGAAGTTCGGAAATGGCGCGATCCTCAACCACAAGTCACAGGGGCGAGCGCTACGCGTCTTCAGAGGTGCTCGGGGCGTAGTGACTTATGAGGGCGAGTTCGAACTAGACGATGCGGAGCCTTTCCACCGAGCTGACGCACCAGAGACGGACAACGGACCCCTGCGCGAGGTATTCGTCTTTCGCCTTCATCCAAAGGACTTTGAACCGCCTGAGCCGTCCTCGAAATTGACTGAGGTGCTGGTAGGGCCGGGACGAGTTGACGTTCCGCTAGAGCAACAAGAGACTGAGAAGGCGTACGTAAATCCCAGCCGTGAGCCCTACGAGGCTGAGCGACGAGAGCAAAAGCTTGTTCTCTCCCTAGAGGCACATTTGGTCGCCCTCGGACACGAGGTAAGTCGGCAGCGCCTTCTTCCTCCGGGAGAGGTCAGACCGATAATCACGGATCTCTTCGATGCCACGACCGGAACTTTGGTCGAGGCAAAGGGCACCGTGCAGAGGAACGCGATTCGCATGGCAATCGGTCAGCTCCTGGATTACAAGCGGTTCTTCAGGGCTGGCGAGCTAAATCACATCGCAGCCCTTTTCCCTACCGAGCCCCGGGCCGACTTATGCGACTTGCTCAGAGAGCAAAAGATTGTCTGCATCTATCCGACCGGGTCGGGGTTCGAAGATTCAACTGGTGGAGCACTGGTGAATGAGGACTGATCCTGCGCCTTGAGGCGTCAAGATCTAATCAAGGGCTCCTAGTGTGATGGGCACGGCTGGTTTCGAACCAGCGACCTCTCGCGTGTGAAGCGAGCGCTCTCCCACTGAGCTACGCGCCCGGGGCGTGCGGGGATTGTATGACTAGCCGGCCGGCTGCGCGATCGGTCCCTCGCCCTCTGGGAAGGGGCCGGTCGATTGCGGTCGCTCCGCCTCGGCTTCGAGGGTGTCCTTGCGCAGGGCCATGCCGACGAAGGGGAAGACCAGGGTCGAGAGCATCGCGGCGCCGACCAGGCCGGCCGCGGTGGAGGCTCGCATCTTGCCGGCGTCGATCGCGATCGTGGTGATGGCGACGACGAGGGGGAGCTCGGTCGCCGAGTAGAAGGCGAGGGCGGCACGGTCGCGGGCGCTGAGGATGCCGCGGTAGAGGAGCAGGGCCGGGGCGCCGCGGACGACGAGGAAGAGGCCGAAGAAGAGGAACAGCTTCGCCATCGCGCCGACCGAGGCCAGGGCCGCGAGGTCGAACTCGATGCCGCTGGTGACGAAGAAGAAGGGGACGAAGAAGCCGAAGCCGACGGCGGTCAGCTTTGACTCGAAGACCTGCAGCTCGTGGCCGCGCAGAGCTAAGCGGGTGATCATCCCGGCGACGAAGCCGCCGAGCAGGATGTCCAGGCCGAGCTTGCCGGCGAGCAGGACGAGGCCGAAGACGAGGACCACCGTCACCCGCACGGCCAGCTGGCTGCTTGCCTCGAAGGTGCGTTCCAGCGCCGGCCAGCCGCGCCAGGCGTAGCGCACCGAGACCAGCGCCAGGGCGATCGCCAGGGCGACGAAGGCGAGCAGGATCGCCGCCTCGTGGAACGGGTTGGTGGTCGAGAGGACCAGCGTCACCAGCAGGATCGGGCCGAACTCGCCGGCGCCGCCGGCGGCCAGCAGGTAGGTGCCGAAGCGGGTTTTCAGCTCGCCGTTGTCGCGCAGGATCGGGATCAGGGTGCCGATCGCCGTCGTCGCCATCGCCGAGCCGGTGTAGAGGAAGGAGACGACGATCCCCGCTGCCGCCAACAGGCCCCCGAGCCCGTAGGCGAGCGCTACCGAGAGTAGCCAGCCGAGGGCGCCCAGCTCCATCGGCCGGCCCTTGATCCGCTCGAAGTCGATCTCGTAGCCGGCGAAGAAGAAGAGCATCCCCAGGCCGAGGTCGGCGAAGAAGTTGACGAACTCGTCGCTGTGGGCGAGGTGGAGAACTTCGGGCCCGATCAGGATTCCGAGGATCAGCTCGAGCACCACAACCGGCGGCGCGAAGCGCTTCGGGACCGCCGCGACGACGACCGCGGAGAAGGCCGCGACGACGACGATCGCGAAGAAGGAGTCGGTGTCGACCGTGATCACGCGCGTGATCCTACGCCGAGCGGGTACGATCTCCAACGGACCGTGCTAGGCGGGGAATCAGCGGTGCCCTGTAACCCGAAATCCGCTTAGCGGGGCCGACTACCGTTCCGAGGAACTGGCCGTCGGGGTCAGTGCCATCGCGGCGGCGTTGACGGCCGGGTCCTGCGCGACGTGGGCACGCGAATCAGGTCAGGTCCGGAAGGAAGCAGCCTTAAGCGGATGCCGCGGGTGCCGCAGGAGAGCCCGACCCGAGCCTCAAGCGACGGACACGCCCGGTGGCCTCGTTTCAGAGGCGGGTGCACGGTCCATTTTCAATCTATAAGCCGCTTGCGCATCTGGTGGATGGCTATCCGCCAGGTCGCGAAGGCGAAGGCGACGAGCAGGGCGAAGCGGGCGAGGTCCACCGCCTCGAAGCCGAAGGCGCCGCCGCGGACCAGTTCGACCAGCTGGTGCAGCGGGTTGGCCTGCGCCGCGACCTGCACGCCCTGCGGCAGTTCGTCGATCGGGAAGAAGGTGCCGGCGACGAGGAAGAGCGGCGTGACGAACAGCGCGGTGACGTAGTTGAACTGGTCGATCTTGGCGACGGTCGCCGCCATCGCCACGCCGAAGCCGGCGAAGCCGAGCGCGGTGACGAAGCAGAAGAGCGGGACCAGCAGCATCCCCGGCGCCGGGTCGAGGCCGAAGGCGATCGTGACCAGCAGCGGCACGCAGCCGTAGGTGCCGGAGCGGATCCCGATCCAGAGCATCTCGGCGCTGACCAGCTCCTCGACGTCGACCGGCGCCGCCAGGATCGCGTCGTAGGTGTTCTGGAAGCGGTGCTTGACGAAGGTGCCGAACATCGCCGGCAAGGCGCTGGAGAAGATCACCGCCGTGGCGACCATCCCGGTGCCGACGAACTCGATGTAGGGGACGCCCTGGACTTCGTCGACGAGGGTGGCGCTGAGGCCGAGCCCGAAGGCGAGAAGGTAGACGATCGGTTCCAGCACGCTGGAGAAGGTCGTCCCCTTCCAGTAGGTGCGGAAGTTGGCGACCTCGCGGCTCATCACCCCGGCGATCGCCGCCGGTTCGAGCCGGCGCATCTGCCGCTCCTCGGGCGGAGCGGGGACCGTCGTCGCCTCCATCACTCCGCCTCCTCTCCGGTCAGCAGCACGAACACGTCCTCGAGCGAGGCGGCGCGGACGACGGCGTCGTCGGGGACGAAGCCGTCGGCGCGCTCGGAGCCGACGACCGCGATCGCCGGGCCGGCCGGGCGCACCGCCAGGCCGCGGGCTTCGGCTCCGGCTCGGGTCTCGGCCAGGCGGTCGGGCGGTCCGTAGATCTCGGCGGTCTGGCGGCCGGCGTGCTCGGTGATCAGCTCGACCGGGCGGCCGCGGCTGATGATCTTGCCCTGGTGCATCACCGCCACCTCGTCGGCCAGCCGCTCGGCCTCCTCGATGTAGTGGGTGGACATCAGGATCGTCGTACCCCGCGCTTTCAGCTCGCCGATCAGCGTCCACAGCTCGGTCCGGATCTGCGGGTCGAGACCGACGGTCGGCTCGTCGAGCAGGACCAGGCGCGGCTCGTGGACGAGGCCTCGCGCAAGCAGCAGCCGCCGCCGCATCCCGCCCGAGAGCTCGTCGACGGCATCGCGCCGACGGTCCCGCAGGCGGGCGATGTCGAGCGCTTTGTCAACCGCGTCGCCGACGTCCGGCACCCGGTAGAGGCGGGCGAAGATCGCCAGGTTGTCCTCGACGGTGACGTCGACGTCGAGGTTGTCGAGCTGGGGGACGACGCCCATCTTCCAGCGCGCCGTCTTCGCTTCGGCCGGGAGCTCGTGCCCGAGCACGCGCAGCTCGCCGGAATCGGCGACCGCCTGACCCGTCAGCAGCCGCATCGTCGTCGACTTGCCGGCGCCGTTCGGCCCCAGCAGGCCGAGGCAGATGCCTTCCGGCACCTCGAGGTCGAGACCGTCCACCGCCGTGATCGGCCCGAAGGTCTTGACTACGTCGCGCAGCTCGATCGCTCCCATCCGTTTGATGGTTTCACGAGCGGACCTTTGGCTTCTGTGAGACTCCTCGCCGATGCTGGACGAGCGCTGGATCCGATCGCTGCACGTGGAGTCGATGCGGCTCGCCGACCTGCACAAGGAACGCGAGGCCCACGTGCTCTTCCAGGCCTCGACGATCGGGGCGCTGCTCGACGGCGCCTTCGAGGGCGACCTCAGCTTTGGCGAGCTGGCCGAGCAGGGGGATCTCGGACTGGGGACGCTCAACCACCTCGATGGCGAGATGGTCGCGCTCGACGGACAGTTCTTCCGCGCCGACGTCGACGGGAACGTGACCGAGGTGGGGCCGGAGGAGAGGACCCCTTTTGCCGTCGTCACCCGGTTCGAGGCGACGGTCGACGAGCGGCTGCCGGATCGGGAGCTAGTCCACGAGGAGCTGCTCCACAAGCTCGACAGCCTGGTCCCCGATGACGCCTCCTCTTGCGCGGTTCGCCTCGACGGGCGCTTCGAGCTGGTTCGCGCCCGCTCGGTCCCGCGGCAGGAGCCGCCCTACCGTCCCCTGACCGAGGTCGTGGCCAACCAGCACGTCTTCGAGCTCCACGACGTCGAGGGGACGATGCTCGGCTTCCGCTTCCCCGCCTATGCCGAGGGGATCGAGGTCGGCGGCTACCACCTGCACTTCATCAGCGCCGATCGCAGCCGCGGCGGCCATGTGCTCGACTCGCGGTCGCGCGGGCTCCGCCTCCGCCTCGACCCCTCGAACGACCTCCACGTCGAGCTGCCGCCCCAGGTCGATCTCGCAGACCCGGACCTGGCGGCTCAGACCCACGCCGCGGTCGACCTGGTCGAGCACGCCTCCTGATCAGCAGCGGCGGTAGACCCGCCAGGACTCGTTGCGGGCGACTTCGCGGAAGCCCGGCGGCACCTGCTGCGGCGTGAAGCGGGTCGGGTCCTTCGGGTCGAGGATGAAGTTGTGGACCACGAAGGGGCTGGCCGGGGCGACGAGGTAGCCGTGGGCCGGGACGCCTTCCTCACTGGCGCTGATGATCTCGGTCGGCTCGACGTCGAGGCCGAAGGCGAGGCGGGGGACGGCGCGGTGGTTGGGAACGGCGATCTTGCCGCAGAGGGGGTCGAAGGCGCCGGCGTCGACCAGGTCGGTCAGGTCATCCTCGATCCGCGCCTGGTTGGTCAGGTCGCTGTCGACGGTCGAGTCGAGGTCCCATTGGTTCGGCAGCCAGACGACGAACATCGCCAGCACGATCCCGGCGAAGACCTGCCAGCGGCGGCGCCAGGGGTGGTCGGGCTCGAGCAGGCGCCAGCCGAGCAGGGCGACCGCGACGAAGATCGAGAGGATCGCCGCGGCAAGCATCGTGTAGCGGGCGATGATCGCCAGGCCGGCGGCGCCGAGGAAGGCGAAGGCGAGCAGGGCCAGGGCGGCGGCGGCGATGCCGAGGACGGAGCGCCGGCGCAGGAAGGCGAAGCCGAGGACGACGCCGCCGAGGGCGCCGACAATCCCGGGCCACTGCAGCACTTCCCCCAGCGCCCGCGGCCCGTAGAGGACGAGGTCGACGGGCCCCGTCCGCCGGTCCAGCGTCTCCACCGTTTCCTGGGTCCCGGTCAGCGAGTAGAGCGGTTCGCCGGTGGTGATCGCGTCGAAGAGGATCCACAGCAGCGGCCCGGCCAACGCCAGCACCCCAAGCCAAACCAGCTCCCTCCTGCCGACGGGACGATTTCCCTCCATATAGGGGTATTTCCGTCCCGTCAGCCGGGGGGTGAGGGCGAGCCAGAGCCAGTAGGCGATGGCGAAGCCCCAGGCCTCGGGGCGCAGCAGGCCGGCCAGGGCCAGGAGGGCGAGGACCGGCCAGCCGGCCCGCGGCCGCTTGGCCTCGATCGTCAGGGCGCCGAGGCAGAGGGCGATGTAGGGAAGGTCGATGTAGGCGCGCAGGCCGTTGGAGAGGAAAGGGGCGCGGGTGAGGACGATCGCGGCGGCGACGGCGCCGATCCAGCGGTCGAACCAGATCGATCCCAGGCGGTAGACGAGGTAGCCGCAGAGGGCGAGGGAGACGTAGGCGACGACCATCGTCGCCGGGATCGCTCCGTCGCCGATCGGAGTCGTGACCAGCCCGAACAGGTCCGCCAAGGGATGCGGGGTCGGCGGCAGCGCCGCGCCGTAGTCGGGCCCCTGCCCGTGCGCCAGTTCCCGCCCCCAGACCAGCGCGTAGATCGTGTCGTAATTGGGGAAGCCGTAGGGGAAGAGGAGCAGCAGCGCGGCGCTCACCGCGGCGACCCAGGCGGCGGGCGTCAGCCAGTTGCGGGCCCCCTTCGGCACGCGCGGGACGGTATCGGTGCCGCCCGCCGGCGGGCGTGGCGCTTTTGCCAACCTCTGGTTTGCAAAAGCGCCTCGGGGCGCCGGCGACCCGTGGATACACTGGCTCGACAGCTGATGAGCGAGTCGACTTCCCTCTACCGCCGCCACCGCCCCGGGTCCTTCGACGAGGTCGTCGGCCAGACCCACGTGGTCCGCACCCTCCGCAACGCGGTCGAGCAGGGGAAGGTCCACCACGCCTACCTCTTCGTCGGCTCGCGCGGGACCGGCAAGACCTCGATGGCGAAGATCCTCGCCCGCTCGCTGAACTGCGAGCGGGGCGGGCCGACCGTCACCCCCTGCGGCGAATGCGAGTCCTGCGTGACGATCGCCGCCGGCACCTCGGTCGACGTGATCGAGATGGACGCCGCCTCCAACCGCTCGGTCGACGACGTCCGCGACCTGCGCGAGCGGGTCGCCTACGCCCCGGCCGGCGGCCACTGGAAGGTCTACATCCTCGACGAGGCGCACATGCTGACCAAAGAGGCCTGGAACGCCTTCCTGAAGACGCTCGAGGAGCCGCCGCCGAACACCGTCTTCGTCCTCGCCACGACCGAGTCGCACAAGGTGATGGCGACGATCGCCGACCGCTGCCAGCGCTTCGATTTTCAGCGCCCCTCGCTGGAGCAGATCTCCGAGGTGCTGAACCGGGTCGCCGCGGCGGAGTCGATCACGGTCGACGAGGGGGCGGTATCGATGATCGCCCGCTCGGCCCAGGGCAGCTTCCGCGACGCGCTGGGGACCCTCGACCAGCTGGTCGCCTTCGGCGGCAGCCAGGTCGAGCTGAAGGACGTGCTGGAGATGCTCGGCGCCGCCGACGCCGACCTCCTCTTCGAGGCCGTCGACGCCGTGGTCGCTTCCGACCCGAAAGGGGTCCTCCTCGGGGTCGAGAGGATGGCCCGCTCCGGCCGCGACCCCTCGCAGTTCGCCCGCGACCTCCTCGCCCACCTGCGCCACCTCCTGATCGCCCAGACCACCGGGGAGGTACCGACCACCTTCGTCGTCACCGCTACCGACACCGGCCGGATGCAGGCTCAGGCCCAGGCGATCGGCCCGGCGACTCTCATCCGCACGATTGACGAGCTGGCGGGTGCCTTGACGGCTGTGCGAGAGGGCGACGACGCCCGCCTCGCGGTGGAGATAGCTCTGCTGAAGGCTGCGCGCCCGGATCTCGACCCGGATACCGCTGGGTTGCTCCGCCGGATCGAGAAGCTCGAGAGCCAGTTGACGGGAGCTCCTCGGCCCGCCGGTCCTGTCGCCGAGGTTGCGGCAGCTGAAGACCCACCGGCCGCTGAAGAGGAAGAGGCGGAGGCGGATCCACCGGCGGGTGGCGACGATATCGAGGACTCTCCCGAGAGGGAGAGCCCGATGTCGGAGACAGGACCCGCCGGCCAGGACGCTCTGTCCCTCGCCGATATCCAGCGCGTCTGGCCCGCTGTCCTGCAGAAGTTGAGTGAGACCGCTCCGGCTTTGGCAGCTACCTTCGACGGAGCGCGGCCGGTCAGTTTTGGCGAGGAGGGGTTGCAGGTCGGGTTTCCGGCTGAGATGACCTTCAACAAAAAGAAGGCCGACAGCCCCGAGCGGCGGGACACTCTCGCCGCTGCTTTCGCGGCCGTCACCGGCGTCGGGCTGCGGCCGACTTTTGTGGTGTTGGACGGTGAGGCGCCGCCGGATACGCCGGCGCCGGGCAGTGAGGAGATCGACGAGGAAGAGCTGCTGGAGCGGCTGAAGAACGAGTTCAACGCGGAGGAGGTCAGTTAGTGGCGCGAGGAGGCGGACCCGGAGGCTTCGACATCCAGGGCCTGATGAAACAGGCGCAGCAGATGCAGGCCGAGATGATGGAGGCGCAGGAGAAACTCAAAGACGAGGTGGTCGAGGCCAGCGCCGGCGGCGGCATGGTCAAGGTGAAGATGGGCGGCGACCTCACCCTGCGGGAGATCGTGATCGACCCGGAGGCGATCGACCCGGAGGATGCGGAGCTGCTGCAGGAGATGGTCCAGGCGGCCGTCAACGAGGGACTGCGCGCCGCCCAGGAGCTGGCCAGCTCGAAGATGGGCGGGATCGCCGGCGGCGACATGGGCGGTCTCGGCGGGATGCTCGGCGGTTGAGCGAGGGCCCCGCACCGCTCGCGCGCCTGGTCGCCGAGCTCTCGCGCCTGCCGGGAATCGGCCGCCGCACGGCGGAGCGGCTGGCCTTCCATCTGCTCCGCGCCCCCGACGAAGAGGCCTTCGCCCTCGGCGACGCGATCCGCGAAGTCAAGGAAAAGGTCGGCCTCTGCGAGGAGTGCTTCAACCTCGCCGAGGGCCCGCTCTGCCGGATCTGCGCCGACCAGGACCGCGACCGGGCGCTGATCTGCGTGGTCGAGGAGCCCGCCGACGTGATCCCGATCGAGCGCACCCACGAATACCGCGGCCTCTACCACGTGCTCGGCGGCGCGCTGTCGCCGATCGACGGCATCGACGCCGAAGACCTGAAGATCGGCGAGCTGCGGCGGCGGGTCGAACGCGGCGGGGTGGAGGAGGTCGTGCTGGCGACCAACCCGACCACCACCGGCGAGGCCACTGCCCTCCACATCGCCGACATGCTGCGCGGACAGGTGAAGGTCACCCGGCTCGCCAGCGGCCTGCCGGTCGGCGCCGACCTCGAGCACGCCGACGAGGTGACCCTGAGCAAGGCGCTGGCCGGCAGAAGAAGTCTGGAATAAGGGCAGTCAATATCCGTCCTAGACGGGCGTCAACCCGCAAATAGCGGCTTTCTGACGTACCCAGTGTCCGCCGCTTTCGCCAAGGTCATCTCGTGCCTGACCAGTCCAACCTCGGCCGCCGCCGCGAAGACGCCTCCTCCGCGAGCCGGATCGCGCTCAAGGTCTCGCGCTTACAGGCCGATCTCTTGGGCAGTTTGCACGACGAGATTGGAACCAATGGTGAGGACTTCGCGCTTGCGGCTCAGCGCCTGGCGGTCGAGTTCGGCTCGGTGACCGCAGCGGCCGTCGAAGCCGCGGATGGGCCGGCGAACGTCACCCAGGCTCCCCTTGACGGGAGCGCCGCTTTGGCTCCCGACATGGAAGAACTGCCGAGTCTTTACCAGCCAGGGCATATGCGGCGCAGGTTGGAGCAGCTGCTGGAGACGAACCGGAGGTATGGGCATCCGTTCGGGATGGCTGTGTTTGATGCCTCCGGTCCCGACACCCGTTCTAGCGACGTCGCCGACGCCCAGGAGACCGTGCTCTCGATCGTCGGCGCCGCGCTGCGCGACAGCATCCGCATCGTCGACGAAGCCTTCCGGCTCGAGGAGCAGGCCCTCTGCGTCCTCGCCCCCAACATCGGCACGGTCGAAGGGGTGCAGATGTGCGAGCGGCTGCTCGGCCAGCTCGATGACCTCGAGCGGGCGGGGGGGCTGCGGATCTGCATCTCCGCCGGTGTCGTCGCCTGTCCGGACCACGGCACCGACGCCGAAGAACTTCTGCACAAGGCCGACGCCGCGATGTGGCGGGCGCGTGCGGTTGGGCAGCCCGTAGGCGTGGGCGCTTTGCAAGATCGCTAACAGATCCTGCGAAATCTGTCGATAACCGGTGTAAACCTGCGATTTGGGTGGGAGAATCCTCGCCTGCCGTCGAAATAGACGCGCGGTCCACCCCTTCGAACTTCTTATCTGAATGCCAGGAATCCGCACCAACGCCGCCGCCGAAGTCCTCGGCGTAAGCCCCAACACTCTGCGCAGCTGGGAGCGCCGCTACGGCTACCCGACGCCGAAGCGCACCGTCGGCAACCACCGCAACTACGAGCTGGTCGAGCTGCAGGCGCTGCGCGACGCGCTGACGGAGACCGGCAACATCTCCTCGGCGATCGAGCTCGCCCGCCAGCGACAGGCAGCGCCCGCCAGCGACGGCAGCCTGCTTTCCGCCTTTGAGAGCTTCGACGAGCCCGCCGCCGACCGCGCGGTCGAGGAGAGCCTTGCCCTGCGCTCGCTCGAGCGCACGGTCGAGGAGCTGCTGCTGCCGGCGATCGACAAGCTCGCCGCCGACCCCGAGCGCGAGGCCGAGCTCGAGTTCGCCGCCCGCTGGGCGACCGGCTGGCTGCACGGCGCCCGCCGCCTCGCCTCCGCTGCCTCGCGACCGGCCGGGATCCTGCTGCTCGATTCGAGCCACGGCCAGGATGCCGAGGAGGTCCACACCCAGGCCCTCGACCTCGCCCTGCGCCGCGCCGGCTTCCGCGTCCTCGTCCTCTCCAACGAGCTCGGCGACGAGCGGCTCGGCCGCGCCCTCGGCGCGCTCGACCCGACCGCGATCGTCCTCTGCGGCCCCGGCGCCGACACCCAGAGCGCCGTCCGCCTCGTCCGCAAGATCCGCGAGCTCGGCTTCGTCGCCCCGCTCTACGGCTTCCGCGCCGACGGCCTGATCGGCGCCGCCGTC
>DASSMJ010000027.1:0-56194 GCA_035688955.1 Solirubrobacterales bacterium
CTGGCCCCTGGCTCATGGTCGCTCGAGGCACGGGTCGCCCATCGCAGCCGTCAGGACGCCGTCCCGACCAGCCGCGCGACGCCCATCGCGTCGATCGTCCGCTCGAGCCCTTCCCGCAGCTGGACCGTGGGCTCCCAGCGCAGCAGGTCGCGCGCGAGCGTGATGTCGGGCTGGCGGACCTGCGGATCGTCGGTCGGCAGGGCCTCGTGCACGATCGGCGACTCCGAGCCGGTGACGTCGAGCACCGCGTGGGCCAGCTCGAGCAGCGTGAACTCGTTCGGGTTGCCGATGTTCACGGGCGCGTGGCAGCCGGACTCGGCGAGCGCGATGATCCCCCGGACCAGGTCGTCGACGTAGCAGAACGACCGCGTCTGGCTGCCGTCGCCGAAGACGGTGATGGGCTTGCCGGTGAGGGCCTGGCGCATGAACGTGGGGATGGCGCGGCCGTCGTTGGCCCGCATGCGCGGGCCGTAGGTGTTGAAGATCCGGACGATGACCGTGTCGACGCCCTGCTGGCGATGGTAGGCCATGGTCAGCGCCTCGGCGTAGCGCTTCGCCTCGTCGTAGACGCCGCGGGGGCCGATCGGGTTGACGTGCCCCCAGTAGTCCTCCTTCTGCGGATGGACCTCGGGATCGCCGTAGACCTCACTGGTCGAGGCGATCAGAAAGCGCGCCCGCTTCCACTTCGCCACCCCGAGCATGTGGTGGGTGCCGTGGGAGCCGACCTTGAGCGTGTGCAGCGGTAGCCGCAGGTAATCGATCGGGCTGGCCGGCGAGGCGAGGTGGTAGACGAAGTCGACCGCCTCGGGGATGTCGACCTTCTCCGTGATGTCGATGTTGCGGAACTCGAAGGCTTCGTCACGGATGTGGGCGATGTTTTCCAACGACCCCGTCTCGAGGTTGTCGATGCAGATCACCCGGTGCCCGTCGCGAAGCAGCCGCTCGCAGAGGTGGGACCCGAGGAAGCCGGCGCCGCCGGTGACTACGCAAGTGCTCATTTGCCGATCCTAGCGACAGCAACGGGAACTGGACGTTTCTCCGGGCTGGTTCGCAATTTCCGTGCTTTCGCGATCGGAGGTCCGTCCAGAGGGGGGGCGGGACATACCCCGTTCGTACCTGGGGTTGGCAGTGTCCGATGCAGAAACTCGAAGCAGCAGGGGGAATTGAAGCGGTGGAAACTCTCAACCCGGAGGGCGAGCGCCCGCGCCTGGATCCGGACGACTTTGCGACCCGCAGCCGGGCCGCGGTCGAGACCTTCGCCCGCCACGAGGCGGTCCTGCGGCGGGCGGCCGCTCGCTACTCCCTCTGCGCCGAGGACGCCGAGGACGCCCTGCAACGCGGCCTCGAGATCCTCCTGCGCAAAGCGCCGACCGACGACCCGCGCGAGCTGGTCAAGTGGACGCAGACCGTGGTCAAACGTGAGGCGCTGGCGATCCGCCGCGAGCGTGAGCGGATGTTGGGACGCCCGAGCCCTGGCCTCGATGCCGACGAAGCTCCCGACCTGGTCGAGCTCCTGCCCGCCTCCTCGGAGAGCCCGCCGGAGGTGGTCGAGCGGCGGGAGGCAGTCGCCCGCAGCCGCGAGGCGCTGCAGACCCTGAAGCCGCAGGAGCTGCGCGCCCTCACCCTGCTCGCCGAGGGCTACTCCTACGCCGAGATCGGCGAGATCACCGACTGGAGCCAGACGAAGGTGAACCGCTGCCTGGCAGAGGGGCGGGAGCGCTTCCGCAGCATGGTCTCCCGCGGCGAGGACGGGCGCCGTTGCGCCGAGCTGCGGCCGCTGCTCTCGGCCTTCTGCGACGGCGAGGCGGCGCCGGCGGAAGTCGCCGAGCTGCGCGTGCACCTGCGGGCCTGCGGCAACTGCCGGGCGACGCTGCGCACCTACCGCGCCGCCCCGGCCGCCGCCGCGGCGCTGCTTCCCGCCCTGCCGCTTCAGCGGTCGTTGCTGGAGCGGGCGCACGAGGCGCTGGTGAAGCTTGCCGAGCGCTTCGGGGGTGGCAGGGGCGACGCGGCCTCCCAGGTCGCCTCGGGCGGCGCCGGGGGCGTCGGCGCAGCGGCGATGGCGAAGATCGCGGCTGTCTGCTTGGGCGCGGGAGGTGCGGCGGCCTGCGTCGCGACCGGGTTGGTGCCGGGGCCGCTGGGCGAGGATCCGGCGCAGCCGGTGCGCGAGGTGCATCGGGCGGACGCAGCTGTCGAGCGGACGCCGGAGGTCACGTACGAACCGGCGCCTGAGCCCACGCCCGCGCCCAAGCCGGATCCTGATCCGAAGCCGCAGCCCGCCTCAGAAGAGCCCGAACCCGCCCCGTCCGCCGCCGAACCGGCGCCTGTCGTCTCCGAACCGGTCGAAGCGGAAGCGGTCGAATCCGCGCCGGTGCCGGCGCCGGAACCAGCGCCGGCTCCCGAACCCGTCGCGGCCCCGGAAGCCGGCAGTCCCGCCGGGGAGTTCGGACCGTGAAGGGCGGCCGCCGCCTGATGCTCGAGGTCGCCGCCGTCGCCCCGGCGGCGCTGCTGTTTTTCGCCGTCTGTCTCGCCGGTACGGCCGCCGCCACCTCGTTCCAGATCTCCAACTTGCGGGTGCTCGGGGGCGAAGCCAACTGGCACGCCGACGGCGGCTTCACCCTCGAATGGGACCGGTCTCCCCCGCCGCCGGCCGTCCCCAGGGCGGTCCAGTACCGGCTCTACGAGGCCGACGGGACTCTGGTCCAGGCCACTGCTCGGATCGTCGGCGCCGACCGCAAGCTCGATATCGAGGTGCCGGCAGCCCCCGCCGCCTACCGGGCCGAACTCTGGCTCGAAGACGCGGAAGGAAACATGGGGCCCGCGGTCAGCGCCACCCTTCGCTTCGACGACGCGGTGCCGTCGGCCCCGGCGCCGCAAGGGCCACCCGCCTGGCTGGCGGCGCGGCAGGGCGCGGTGCTCGACATCGGCCATCCCCCGGCCCCCGTGCCGATCTCAGGCATCCGCGGCTACGCGGTCTCCGTCGATACCGGAGGCGGCAGCGCCCCCTGCGCCCTCGTCAGCCGTTGCCTGCTCGAGGAGATCGACCTGCCCGGTGGGATCGACGACGACACGGTCTCGCTCGGGGTCCTCCCCGAAGGCGTCTCCTATGCCAGGGTTGTCGCCGTCTCCGGATCGGGGGTCGCTTCGCCGGTGGCCAGCGCGCCGATCCGGGTCGACGCATCGCCGCCAGAGGTCTCCCTCCAGGGCTCCACCGCCGGCTGGAGCAGCGGTCCGCTGCAGCTCACCACGCTTGCCTCCGATCGCCTGTCGGGGATGACCGCCACGGGACCTGGTGGCCCGTTCACGGCGATCGCGGTCGACGGCTCGACGCCCCGGGTGGAGCTGGGTGATCGCGTCTCGGTCTGGGTGGCCGGGACCGGCGAACACCGGGTCACCTTCTTCGCGCGCGACGCGGCGGGCAACATCGACGACGGCCAGCTGGGGAGCGCGGCACCGGTGACCAGCATCGTCCGGATCGACGAAGAGCCGCCCGCCGTCGCCTTCGCGCCGAAGCAGGACGTGGCCGACCCGGAGCGGATCGAAGCGCTCGTCAGCGATGCCGACTCCGGCCCGAGCCCCGACCGCGGGGTGATCTCCCTCCGTCCGGTCGACAGCGCGGGGCGCTTCCAGGAACTGCCGACGCAGGTGAGCGGAGACCGGCTCGTCGCCCAGTGGAACTCCGAAGCCTTCGCGCCCGGAAGGTACGAATTCCTCGCCACCGGCTTCGACCACGCCGGCAACGCGGCCAGCGGCGGCTCCCGCCGCAACGGGCTGAAGATGGTCCTCGCCAACCCGCTGAAGACGCCGGTCAGGCTGGAGGCCGGCTTCGGCGACAAGCTCGCCGGCAGCCGCCGGGAGGTCGTCGCCGCTGGGCGCGCCGTCGTCTTCGTGGGCCGGTTGCTGACCGCCGCCGGCAACGCACCGGCGGGCCTGCCGATCGCCGTCACCGAGACCTTCGCCGGGGGCTCGAATCCCAGCCGCCGCGGCACGATCCTCCGCACCGCCGAGGACGGCAGCTTCTCGCTGCGCCTCCCTCCCGGCCCCAGCCGCGAGATCAGCGCCAGCTTCGCCGGCACCCGCACCCTCACCCGCGCGGCCGCCGCGAGCGTGCGCCTCGGCGTCCGCGCGAGGGTGCGGCTGAAAGTCTCAGCGCGGACCGCTCGCGTCGGCGGAGCGCCGGTCGTCTTCACCGGCAGGGTCGCGGCAGCCGGCGCGTCCTCCCGCGCAGGCGTCCCGATCGAGCTCCAGTTCCGCTACCGCGGCGCCGGCTGGAGCGAGTTCCGCACGGTCGAGACCGACGCGAAGGGCCGCTTCCGCTACCCCTACCGCTTCAGCGATGACGACAGCCGCGGCGTCCGCTTCGGCTTCCGCGCCTTCGCGGGCAAAAAAGAAGGCTGGCCCTATGAGCCAGCCTTCTCACATCCGGTTGCCGTCAGCGGCCGGTGATCAGCGCAGCGCGGTGAGCTGACTGCTGACGGTGCCGACGACGCCCTGGGCGCTGTCGACGACGACCTGCGCCCGCGAGGTCGGGACCTCGATCGCGCGGCGGACGCGCTGCTCGACCTCGGTGCGGTTGCGCTTCAGCGTCGACTCGACCACACGCTGGCGCCTGCGGGCCTCGCGCTCGACCTGGTTGCGGGTCTTGCGGGCCTCGGTGACCGCCCGGCGGCGGGCGGTGCTGCCGCGACGCTCGGTCCGTTTCAGCGATTTGCGCAGCGAGCTGCGGTAGTTCTTGACCTGCCGCTGCGCCTTGCTGCGGTCGGTCCAGGGCTCGACCAGGTCGGAGATCCGGTCGCTGACCGTGAGGACGGCGCCGACGGGGAAGTCGACGGCCTGCTCGACGACGGCCTGGACCTGGTTCTTCTCGGCAGCGGCGGTCTTGGTCGCGGCCCGTTTCGAAGCTTTGGCGGTTTTAGCCGCGGATTTTTTCGCTTCGGTGGTGGCGCGTTTGGCCTGCGTTTTAGATTTGCTGCCGTTTTTCGTCTCTGCCATGGGGAAAAACACCTCTTCAGTCTGTATTTGGGGGCGGGAGAAGCGCCCGAGTGTAGCGAACGTATGTTCCAGCGAACAGATGTTTGTAAACCGCGGGCCGGCGAGGGTTACGCCGCGGCGGCGAGCTGCGCGGAGCGCACGGTGGCGAGGCCGTTCTCGCTGTTGGCGGCCACCATCGGGTAGCGCGTCTCGAGGTCGAGCATCGCGCCGTCGAGACCGTCTGCTCCGAAGGCTGCGAAGCCACCGGCCTCGCGGACGATCAGCTGGGCGGCGGCGGCGTCGACCGAGCGGCAGGAGCGCAGGCTGAGCATCGCGTCGAAGCGGCCGGCGGCGACGTAGGCGGCGGAGATCGCGATCGCGCCGACCACCCGCAGGCGGAAGACCTTGCCGCTCAGCGCCTCCAGCGCCGGCAGCGACCACTCCGGCTCGGCCGACTCGACGCCGACGACCTCGAGGGGATCGGCCTCGGCCGCGACTCGCGCCTCCACCCCGTTCAGCCTCGCCCCCTTGCCGCGCCAGGCCATGAACTCCTCGTCGGCGCCGAAGTCGTGGACGAAGCCGAACTCGACGTCGGCCATCGAGGGCCCGGAGGAGACGGCGATCGAGACCGCAAAAGAGGGGATCGTCCGCCGCGCGTTGAGCGAGCCGTCGATCGGGTCGATCACCACCCGCTGCTCGCCGCCGTCGCCGAAGACGACTTCCCCGCGCTCCTCGGAGACGGCGACGAAGGAGGCGCCTTCGTCGGCCAGCCGCTCGAGCTCGGCGAAGACCACGTCCTCGGCCTTGCGGTCGATCACCAGGGTGCGGTCGCCGCCCTCGCCGATGCCTTCGTAGACCGTCCGTTCCTCGCTCGTCTTCGTCCCCTCGAAGATCGGGCGCTGGGCGGTGACGATGCGGCGGCAGATCGCCGGCCAGTCGGCGGAGAGGACGTCCATCGACCCCATGCTAGGGAGCGGCTAGCTTTGAGTGGTGCGCGAGGAGCCGACGGCCGCCGAAACCACCCGCCCAGAGCGGCTGCGAGCGATCGAGCACGGCGAGGGGCCGCTGCTGGTCCTTGGCGCGCCGGGGACCGGGAAGACCGAGCTGCTCGCCCGCCGCCTCGCCCACCTCACCGCCGGCGGCACCCGCCCCGAGCGGATCCTCACCGTCGCCGCCGGCCGCACCACCGCGGGGCGCCTGCGCGAACGCTGCGAGGCGCTGCTGGAGGGCTCGTTCGAGGAGCTCTGGGTCGGCAGCTGGGATGCGATCGGCGAGCGGATCCTGCGCGAGTACTCCGAGGAGGCGGGCCTCGACCCCTTCTTCGACGTGCTCGGCCGAGCCGAGCGCCTGGCGCTGCTGCTCGACCGCCTCGACCAGCTGCCGCTGCGCCGGCACGAGATCCGCGGCAACCCGGCCGGGTTGCTGGCGCGGCTGCTGGCGCGGATCGACAGCTTGAAGGCGGAACGGGTCGGGCCGACGACGCTGCGCGAGCGGGCCGAAGCGGCGACGGCCGAGGATGAGGCGGGCCGCGAGGCGATCCGCCGCGAGCTCGAGTTCGCCGAGCTCTACATGACCCACGACCGCATCCTCGCCACCTCCGGCAGCCTCGACCGCGGCGACGTCTTCCTCGCGCTCGACTGCCTCCTGGTCGAGCGGCCCGACGTCCGCCGCCGGATTGCCGAGCGCTGGCGCTACCTGATGGTCGACGAGCTGGAGGAGGCGACGGCGGCGCAGCGGGCGGTCCTCGAGTCGATCGCCACCGACAACCCGAACCAGCTCTTCACGCTGGAGGGGGACGAGGGCGCCGAGTGGTACGCCGGGCTCTTCCCCGAGGGTGAGCGGATCGCCCTCGAGGAGCGCTTCCGCGACCCGCGGCTCGGCTTCTGGCGCTGCTCGAACGAGCGGGCGCAGGCGCAGGCGACGGCGCGGGCGGTCGAGCACCTTGTCGCCGACGGCACTGCCCCGGAACAGATCTGCGTGCTCGTCGCCGACGCCGCCAAGGGCGGCGGCTCGGTGGCGGCGGCGATGGAGGAGCGTGGTATCCCCTTCCATCTCTTCAGCCCGACGGCGCTGTTCCAGCGGCCGGAGGTGCGCGATGCGATCGCCTGGCTGCGGGTCCTCGCCGACCCGGATGACTCGGCGGCGGCGGCACGGGCGCTGACCCGGCCACCGGTCGAGCTGCGCTCCGGCGACCTGGCGCGACTGACCACGATCGCCCGGCGGCGCAAGCAGGACATGGTCGCCGCCTGCGAGGCCGCGCTCGACTCGCCGCAGTTCCAGCCGGAGGCGCGGGAGCGGATCGGCACCTTCCTCAAGCTCTACGCGGGTGCGGCGGCAATCATGGAGGAACGGCGCGCCGACGTCTTCGTGCGGCGGCTGATCGAGGCGGTCGGCCTGCGGCGCCAGCGCCTCTTCGCCGCCCAGCCGGAGGTCGCCGAGCGCCTGCTCGGGCTCTCGCAGCTGGCCGAGCTGGCGACCGCCTGGACGCGGCGGGAACCGCACGGCTCGACCCGCGGCTTCGTCGCCTACCTCAGCGCCGTCGCCGAGGCCGGAGTCGAACCGGAGGACGCCGAAGAGCCGCCGGCGCCGGGTGCGGTGCGCGGGATGGCGGTGGCCGCGATCAAGGGCCTCGGCTTCGACCACGTCTTCGTCCTCGGCCTGGAGCAGGAGGCGGACTGGGAGAAGCTCGGCTGGCCGGCGCGCGACGGGCTCGTCTTCTCGCGGGTGGAGCGAGGCCCCGACGGCGAGGCGGCGCGACCGTCCCGCTATTACGAGGAGGCGCTGGCCGCGGCGAGCGGCGACGGCGCGGTCGAGGAGGCGCACGAGGAGGAGCTGTTCGGACCGGCCGAGGGCCTGCACGCCACCTACCGGGCGCTGCGCGAGCAGGTGCTGGAGGCCTCCTGGCGGGCCGGTCGCGAGCTCTCCGAGCCGCGCCTCGACACCGCGCTCGACGTCAACCGCGCGATCGCCCGCTACCTCGAGCTGCTGAAGCTGGCGGCGCTGGCCCAGCGGCCGGGGGACGAGCCGACCGCGGAGGCGATCGAGGCGGTCAACGGGCTGCTGCGGCAGGTGGCGACGCCCGAACAGCAGGCCGAGCTCGACGCCTCCTCGCTCGACGCCTACCTGCTCGATTCCGAGCGCGAGCGCGGCCGCCGGCTGGAGCTGGTGGCGGCGCGCGAGGAGCCATCGCTGGCGGCCTTCCTGCCGCGGCGCGGCGACGGCATGCTCAGCCTCTCGGCCTCCGACCTCTCGCTCTACCTCACCTGCCCGCTCAAGTACAAGTTCGCCCGGGTCTTCGGCATCCCCCAGGAGCCGACGATCAACCAGCGCTTCGGGATCCTCTTCCACAACGTCCTCGAGCGCTTCCACAAAGACCCGCCGCAAAACGAGTTCGAAGGGCTGCGGCTGCTGAACCGGCTGTTCGAGCAGGGCTGGCGGCGGACCGGGTTCGGCAACAGCGACGACGAGCTGCAGTTCCGCGATCGGGCCAAGGAGGCCCTGCGGCTCTACTGGGAGCGGGAGCGGCTGAGCGAGGGCGAGCCGGTCTGGCTGGAGAGGAAGTTCGACTTCAAGGTCGGCGACCACCACGTCCGCGGTCGGGTCGACCGCGTCGACCGCCTGCCCGACGGCGACTACGAGCTGATCGACTACAAGACCGGCGAGCGCAAGAGCGAGGAGGACCTGGCCGACGACCTGCAGCTGGCGCTCTACCGGATGGCGGCGCGGGAGGCCTGGGGAATCGAGGCCAGCACCGGCAGCTACTACTACGTGCTCGACGGCGACAAGGTGCCGGCGCCGACCCGCCCCGACGACGCCGAGCGGGTCGAGCGGACGGTGCTGCAGGTCGGCGAGGGCATCCTCAGCCAGGACTTCGAGCCCCGCCCCTCCCCCAAGGTCTGCGGCTGGTGCGACTACCGCCTGATCTGCCCGGCCGCCGAAGCCTGAGCGGTCGCTAGTTCTGGTTCTCGCCGCGCTGGCGGAGGAAACGCTGGAACTCGCGGGCGAGCGTGTCGGCTGAGGGGAGCTCGCCCTCGCCGTCAAGGAGGTCGACCTGTTCGGCCTCGATCCGCTGGACCAGCTCCTCGATCTCCGGGTTGGCGGCGACGGCGCGGCCGATCTGCTCCTCGTAGTCGGCGGTTTCCTCCTCCAGCTCGGAGGCCTCGACGGCGATCCCGGTCAGGCCCTCGAGCCGGCGCAGGAGTGCCAGGGCCGCCTTCGGATTGGGAACGGCGGCGACGTAGTGGGGGACCGCCGCCCAGAGAGAGGCGGACTCGATTCCCTGCCGGCGGCAGAGGTCGTGGACGACGCCGACGATCCCGGTCGGGCCCTCGTAGCTCGAGCGCTCAAGCTCCAGTTCCTCGACCAGCTCGTCGCTGGAGGCGAGGCCGGTGATCGGCACCGGCAGCGTGTGCGCGACCTCGGCGATCAGCGAGCCGAGGCTGATCATCATCTCGATCCCAAGCGCGTCGGCGGCGGTGGCGATCGTCTCCGAGAAGGTGCGCCAGCGCAGATTGGGCTCGGTCCCGTCGAGCAGGACGAGGTCACGGTCGGCACCGGGGACCCGGACCGCGATCAGGTTGTTCTCGGGCCATTCGATCCGCCGCGTCTGGCCTTCGTCGAGGGTGATCGTCGGGCGGGTGGACTGGAAGTCGAAGAACTCCTCCGGGTCGATCCGGGCGATCAACTCGCCGTCGAGCGAGTCGGCGATCGCCGATAGGGCGGTGGTGGCCGCCGCGGCGGCGTCGTTCCAGCCGCGGAAGGCGCAGACGAGGACCGGCGAGCGCAGGTGCGGCAGGTCCCCTTCCCAGGTCAGTGAGTCCACACTTCTGAGCGTAGACCATGGGCTGCGCGCTCCCGGTTAGGGATCGGTGCGGGCGCGGCGCACCAGCTGCGCCGCCATGAACAGGGCGAGGGCGGCGAAGGAGAGCTGCAGGGCGCGTTCGGAGAGGTGGTTGGCGAGGGCGACGCCGACGAAGACACCGAGCGGCGAGAGCACGCCGATCAGCGCCGCCTCGCGCAGGCGGACGTTGCCGTAGCCGTACTGGCGGTAGGAGCCGACGATGGCGACGACGACGATCATCAGCAACGAGGTCGCCTCGGCCTCGACCTGGGTGAGGCCGATGAAGACGGTCAGGGCCGGGACGAAGAGGACGCCGCCGCCGACCCCGACGAGGCCGCCGGTCATCCCGCCGGCGAGGCAGATCAGGACCGCTGCCAGCTCGCTCATTTGAGAATCAGCTCCACCGCGATCGCGACCAGCAGCAGGGCAAAGAGGTAGGAGACGGCGCGCTGGGGGATCCGCTGCTGGATCGCGGTGCCGAGGACGACGCCGACGACGGCCGGGATCGAGAGCAGCAGGCCGGTGCCGAGGTGGACGTTGCCGTAGATCCCGCCCTGGGCGATCGCCCCGAGGAGGCCGATGAGGATGATCGCGGCGAGGCTGGTGCCGGTGGCCAGGCGCTCGCCGTAGCCGAACCAGAAGATCAGCAGCGGCACGATGATCGTCCCTCCCCCGACTCCGAAGAGGCCGCTGAAGAGACCGGCGAGGGTGCCGATCGCCGCCAGCTTCCAGACGGCGTGGTCCGGGGTCGCGGCGGCGGGCATCACGCGATACTAAGAGCCGTGCCCCCGGACCCAGAGAAGGGCGGCGACTGGGCGGAGGCCCTGGCGCCGCTGCGCCGCGAGCCCGGCCGTGCGGCGATCCTGACCGACGTCGACGGGACGTTGGCGCCGATCGTCGAGCGGGCCGAGGAGGCGGCGGTGCCGGCGGCGGCGCGCGAGGCACTGGCGGCGCTGAGCGAGCGCTACGCCCTGGTCGGCTGCATCTCCGGGCGGCAGGCGCTGGAGGCGCGGCGGCTGGTCGGCCTCGACTCGCTCGCCTACGCCGGCAACCACGGGCTCGAGCTGCTGATGCCGGGGGACGAGGCGCCGCGGCCCGATCCTTCGGTGGCGGGGCGCGAGCGCCAAGCGCTTGAGTTCCTCGCCGGCGTCGACGGCGAGCGGCTGCGGGCGGCGGGCCTGCGGCAGGAGGACAAGGGACCGATCCAGGCGCTGCACTGGCGCGGCAGCGCCGACGAGGCGGCGGCCGAGAGCCGCTCCCACGAGATCGCCAACGAGGCCGGCAAGGCGGGGCTGGAACCGCGCTGGGGCCGCAAGGTGCTGGAGCTGCGCCCACGCGGCGGCGGCGGCAAGGACGGGGCGATCGCCTCGCTGCTCGCCGACGAGCGCGTCGACCGCGCCACCTACGCCGGCGACGACCGCACCGACCTCGACGCCTTCCGGCGGCTGCGGCAGCTGCAGGAGGAGGGCCAGCTGACGGCGGCGGTCTGCGTCGGCGTCCTCTCGGCCGAGGGCCCGCCGGAGCTGGGGGAAGAGTGCGACCTCACCGTCGACGGGCTCGACGGCTGGCTGGCGATCCTCGAATGGCTGGCGGCGTAACGGCGCGATGCCCTACACCGACCTGCTCCGCGCCAGCGTCTTCATCACCGCCGCCGAGGCGACGGCGCTGGGCGCGATCACCGCGCTGGCCGCCAACCGCGACGGCGACACCCGGGTCGCGGTCGTCGCCGCGCTCTGGTGGCTGGTGGCACTGGCGATCGGCATCTACCTGGGGCGGCCGCACCGCGCCGCCGACGACGTCCGCGACGCCCTCGCCCGCGCCCGCACCGCCACCTCGCTGCCGGACCAGAGCCCGTCCCGGATCGCCTTCATCCGCCTCTGGCCGATCGCCCTCACCGCGGTCGTGGCCGGCGCCCTCGGCATCGTCTTCCCCGGCGTCGCCGCCGTCGGGGCCGGCTACGCCCTGATCGTCTCCCTCGCCTGGCACACCCGCGAGGCGGCAGTGTTGGGGGTGGAGCAGCGCGACGGCGTCAAGTTCTACGTCGTCCCGACCAACGCGATGCGCCCGGTCGAGCTGGTGCGGACGCCCGGCCTGCGCGGCGACAACCTCGGCACGATCTAGCCCTTCAGCAGCTTCTGGAAGTCCTTCCAGCCGCGCGTGTTGGCAACGTCGGCGGCGGTTAGCCAGGCGCGGCGTGCGGTGGCGACGGCGTAGGCCATGTTGTCGAGGGTGTCGACGCCATGGGCGTCGGTGTTGAGGACGATCGTCACCCCGGCTTCGGCGGCTAGGCGGGCGTGGAGATCGGAGAGGTCGCGGCGGTTGGGGTTGCCGTTGATCTCGATCGTCGTTCCGGTCCGCGCCGCCGCCTCGGCGACCGCCTCGACGTCGATCCCGTAGGGCTCGCGGCGACCGATCAGGCGGCCGGTGAGGTGGCCGATGCAGTCGACGTTCGGATTCTCGATCGCGGTGAGGACGCGCTTCGTCATCTCTTTTTCGGAGACCGAGAAGGAGGTGTGGACGCTGGCGACCACCCAGTCGAGGTCGGCGACGAGGTCGTCGGGGTAGTCGAGCGAGCCGTCGAGGCCGATGTTTATCTCCGAGCCGACGAGGAGGCGGAAGTCCTTGCCGCCTTCCTCGTTGTTCCAGGCCCGTACCTCCTCGATCCGCTCGCGCAGGCGCTCGGCGGTGACGTGGTCGCCGAAGCCATGGCTGGCCGAGTGGTCGGTGATCGCCAGGTACTCGTAGCCACGATCGCGCGCCGCCGCGGCCATCTCCTCGAGGCTGTTGCGGCCGTCGGAGAGGGTGGTGTGGGAGTGGAGGTCGCCGCGGATGTCCTCGAGCGAGACCAGGTCCGGCAGCTTGCCTTCGCGCGCGGCCTTCAGCTCGCCCCGCCCCTCGCGCAGCTCCGGCTCGATGTAGGCGTAGCCGAGCCGCTCGTAGACCTCCGCCTCGGTCGCGCAGGTGTGGACCGCGCCGCTCTCGCCCTCCTCGTCTTTCTCGGTGATCCCGTGCTCGGAGACCGAGAGGCCGCGGGCGACCGCCTCTTCGCGCAGCTGCACGTTGTGGGCCTTGGAGCCGGTGAAGTGCTGCAGCAGGTTGCCGAAGGCGGCCGGGGGGACGATCCGCAGATCGACCGAGACGCCGTTGTGGGTCTGGGCGCGAACGCCGTTGGCGCCCGGCTTCCCGGCGGCGGCGATCAGCGGATGCTCGGCGAGGTGCTCGGCGAGGGCGGCCGGCTCCTCGGCGGTGGCGATGATGTCGATGTCCTTGCAGGTCTCGGCCCAGCGGCGCACCGAGCCGGCGACCTCGACCCGCTCGGCCGCGGGGTGCTCGCGCAGCGCCGCCGCCAGCTCCTCGGCGATCGGCGCCACCTTCGAGAGCAGCAGCCGACCGGGGCCCTCGCCGGGCTCCCCCAGCCGCTCCAGCGAGGCGAGGATGTTCTCCTCCGCCTTCGGGCCGAGCCCTTTGACGTGGCGGATCTTTTCTCCCTCGGCGGCCGCTTTCAGGTCGTCCATCGAGGAGATTTCCAGCTCCTCGAAAAGGCGCCGGGCGGTTTTCGGCCCGACCCCGGGGACGCGGGTGACCTCGATCAGGGTCGGCGGGAACTTCGCCTTCAGCTTCACCGCGGCGGGGATCTCCCCGGTCTCGATCAGCGCGTCGATCTTTTCCGCCAGCGTCTTGCCGACTCCGGGGACTTTGGTCGCCTCACCCCGCGCGGCCAGCTCGGCGACCGAGACGGGGCTCTCGCGGATCGCCTTGGCCGCGGTGCTGTAGGCAAGCACGCGGTATTTGACCGCCCCGTCGAGCTCGTAGAGGATGCCCAGCTCTTCCAATGCGGCGGCGATCTCGGCGTTGGTCATCGCCAAGGAATACCATCGCGGGGGAGACGGGTAGGAGTGCAGGAGGCCCTGCGGGGTCTCTGGACAGGGCCGCTATACTTTCTGAAGTATTGAGCTGAACACCGCGAACGGGAGACCGACTGTGACTGGCAAATTGACGGACGTGACCGACGCCACCTTCAAAGCGGACGTGCTGGAGGCCGAGGGGCCTGTGCTCGTCGACTTCTGGGCGCCCTGGTGTGGCCCGTGCCGAGTCGTCCACCCCGTCCTCGAGGAGATCGACGGCGAGCGCGACGACCTCAAGATCCTCTCGATCAACGTCGACGAGAACCAGCAGACGGCGGCCCAGTATGAAGTCCTCTCGATCCCGACGATGATCCTTTTCAAGGACGGCGCGATCGCGAAGAAAATCGTCGGCGCGATGCCCAAGCGCCGCCTCGAGGCCGAGCTGGAGCCGGCGCTCGCCTAACGGCGCGCCGCTCCCTCCCTCCCATGCCCTTCGTCGAGGTCCACTGGTACGAGGGCCGCAGCGACGAGCAGAAGGCGGAGATCGCCAAACGCATCGAAGCGGCCCTGATCGAGGTCGCCGGCGTCTCTCCGGATCACTGCTGGGTGAAGTTCAGCGACTCGTCGAAAGCCGACTTCATCATCGGCGAGGCGCCGCGGGATTAGACAGCTACACGTTCGCTGATCGTCACGACCCGGTCGGGAGCAGCTAACGCCGCTTTCGCCAAGGCGATCAGTTCTTCGGCATCTAGTTCGTAGCTCTCCGCAACATCCTTTAGGAGGTTCAGGTTGTCACACGGGCACAAGAGTCCGATGTAAACCAGGCGGCCCTCGAAGAAGCCGAGATTGCAGTAGTCCTCGTCGAACCCATCCCCGTCGTCCCAATGATCAACATCGATCAACTCGACGCCCAGGGCATTTGCCTCGCTGTCGAAATCGGCTTTCACAGGTGCCTCCTCGGATGAACGGTGATGACGAATTCCGGATCGTCGGCCGCCACCACGACTCGAACCAGATCTCCGCGTATGTACCCAAGGTAGCGTGGGTGACCATACGCATCAGCGTCGGTCTTCACTGGATTTGAGACGACCCAGAGCACCTCGCATCGGGTCCAGTGCTTCCAGCGCATTTCATTCTTTGCGTGACGACCGAATCGCACGCCCGGTTAAGGGCGTGGCGGCGATATCTCTCCCCCTCTAGGCGCGAGAAACGCGGATTTTGAGGGCTCGGCCGTCGATCTTTGCCGCGGCGCCGTTGGTCTCCGCGCCGTCGTAGGAGACGGAGGTCGCCAGGACCTCTTTAGCTACGTAGTCCTGATGGGCTTGG
Organism: Solirubrobacterales bacterium; assembly: GCA_035688955.1. Taxonomy (GTDB): domain Bacteria; phylum Actinomycetota; class Thermoleophilia; order Solirubrobacterales; family 70-9; genus VAYN01. The sequence goes on from DASSMJ010000027.1 coordinate 14,980, forward strand.
GCGGCTGCGAGGAGGTCGGGGTCGCCGGCGAGGGTTAGGGCGATGCGGTCGGTGATCTCTAAGCCGGCGTCTTTGCGGGCGATCTGGACGGCGTGGACGATCTCACGGGCCAGGCCCTCGCGGCGGAGCTCGTCGTCTAGCTCGAGCTGAAGCGCTACGGCGTGGCCGGCCTCGGCCTCCACCTCGTAGCCCTCGAGGGGCTGGAGGGCGAGGGTGATGTCGTCGGGGCCGAGGGTATGGTCGCTGCCCTCGATGCTGATTCCGATCTCGCCGCCATCGGCGATGACGGAAGCGACGTGGGCAGCGTCGAGGGCTGCGACCGCGGCGGCTACCTGAGGCATCTTCTTGCCGAAGCGAGGGCCGAGGGCGCGGTAGTTGGGTTTGGCCTCGTAGCTGACCAGCTCGGACTCGTCGGTGACGAAGTCGAGCTCCTTGACGTTGAGCTCGGCGGTGACCAGGTCGGCGCGAGCTTCGATCGCCGCCCGCTCGGCGTCGTTGGCGACGATCACGGCGCGGCGCAGCGGCTGACGCACCTTCGCCTTCGCCTGGGCGCGGGCGGCGCGGCCGAGCTCGACGGTGAGGCGGACCGCCTCCATCCCCTGCTCGAGCGCGGGGTCGGCGAGCGCCTCGTCGACCTCCGGGAAGTCGCGCAGGTGAACCGAGGGCGCGGCGTCCTCGCCGCCCAGGTTGCGGTGGATCTCGTCGGCGAGGAAGGGAGTGAAAGGCGCCAGCATCGCCACCGTCTCCAGCAGACAGTGGCGCAGGGTCGCGAAGGCGGCGCGGTCGCCGTCCCAGAAGCGGCGGCGGCTGAGGCGCACGTACCAGTTGGAGAGCTCCTCGACGTACTCGGCGATCGCGCGGCCGGCGGCGGTGCAGTCGTAGGCGTCCATCCGCTCGCGCACGGTCGCCACCGTCGCCTGCAGCCGCGAGAGCGCCCAGCGGTCGAGGTCGTTGAGTGGCGCTTTAGTGGCCTCCTTGGCCACTAAGTCGACATCCCCCGGCGTGAAGTTCTCGGCGTTCGCGTAGAGGACCCAGAAGGAGTAGGTGTTCCAGAGGGTGAGCAGGAACTGGCGCACCGACTCGCCGACGGTGTCGACGCTGAAGCGGTAGCCGGCCCAGGGCTGCTGGGCGGTCAGGTAGTACCAGCGGAAGGCGTCGGCGCCGTGGGCGTTCAGCACGTCCCAGGGGTCGACGACGTTGCCACGGCTCTTCGACATCTTCTGCCCCTCGGGGTCAAGGATCAGCCCGAGGCAGACGCAGTTCTTGTAGCTGGAGGTGTCGAAGAGCAGGGTCGACTCGGCGAGCAAGGTGTAGAACCAGCCGCGGGTCTGGTCCTGGGCCTCGCAGATGTAGTCGGCCGGGAAGCGCTCCTCGAACTCCTCCTGCCCCTCGAAGGGGTAGTGGAACTGGGCAAAGGGCATCGCGCCGCTGTCGTACCAGGTGTCAATCACCGAGACGACCCGCCGCATGACGCCGCCGCAGCGCTCGCAGTCGAGGGTGACGCCGTCGATGTGGGGACGGTGGAGGTCGTCGGGGACGGTCTCGCGCGCGCGCTCGCGCAGCTCGGCGACCGAGCCGGCGCAGAAGCGCTCGTCGCAACCCTCCCCCGTGCACTCCCAGATCGGCAGCGGCGTCCCCCAGTAGCGATCGCGCGAGAGCGCCCAGTCGACGTTGTTCTCCAGCCATTTGCCGAAACGGCCGTGCTTGACGTGCTCGGGGTGCCAGCCGATCTCCTCGTTGTTGGCGAGCAGGCGGTCCCGCGCCCCCGAGGTGGCGATGTACCAGCTCGACTTCGCGTAGTAGAGGAGCGGCGTGCCGCAGCGCCAGCAGTGGGGGTAGGAGTGCTCGTAGACCTGCTCGCGGAAGAGCAGGCCGCGCGAGTCGAGGTCGGCAATCAGCGCCTTGGTGACCTCGGGGTCCTTGACGAACTGGCCCTCGAAGCCGCTGACCCGGGCGGTGAACTTGCCGTCGAGGTCGACCGGGTTGTAGAGGCTGCCGTGATCGGTCGGCTCGAAGATCCCGTTCTCGGCGGCGACCCGGTAGTCGTCCTCGCCGAAGGCCGGGGCGATGTGGACGAGGCCGGTGCCGTCCTCGGTGGTGACGAAGTCGCCGGCGAGGACACGGAAGGCGTCCTGCGGACCGCCGTCGGAGAGGGCGAAAACCGGGCCCCCGTAGGAGGCGCCGACGAGGTCTTTGCCCTTGAACGGGTCGCGCCCGCGCACTCCCTCGCCCAGCACCTTCTCGACCAGGGGCTCGGCCACGATCAAAGTCTCGCCGTCTACGTCGACCCGCACGTAGGTGACGTCCGGCGCGATCGCCACCGCGACGTTGCCGGGAAGGGTCCAGGGCGTCGTCGTCCAGACCAGGAGCGAGCCGCTGCCGTCGCTGAGCGGGAAGCGCACGTAGATCGAGGGGTCCTCGACGTCCTCGTATCCCAGCGCGACCTCATGCGAGGACAGCGCCGTGCCGCAGCGTGGGCAGTAGGGCACGACCTTGTGACCCTCGTAGAGCAGCTCCTTCTTCCAGAGCTCCTTCAACGACCACCAGACCGACTCGATGTAGTCGTCCTCGAGGGTGACGTAGGGATCGTCGAGGTCGATCCAGAAGGCGATCCGCTCGGTCAGTTTGTTCCACTCCTCGACGTACTCGAAGACCGACTCGCGGCAGCGCTGGTTGAACTCGGCGATCCCGAACTCCTCGATCTCCTGCTTGGAGGAGATGCCGAGCTGCTTTTCGACCTCGAGCTCGACCGGCAGGCCGTGGCAGTCCCAGCCCGCCTTGCGTGGCACCCGGTACCCGCACATCGTCTTGTAACGCGGGTAGACGTCCTTGAAGACGCGGGCGAGAACGTGGTGGGAGCCGGGGCGGCCGTTGGCGGTCGGTGGCCCCTCGTAGAAGCTCCAGACCGGGGCGCCCGCGCGTTGCTCCAGCGAGCGCTCGAAGACCCCCTCCTCGCGCCAGCGCGCGAGCATCCGCTCCTCCAGCTCGGGGAAGGACTGCTTGGGATCTACGGGTTCGAATCCGGGCATGAAGCTCACGATTCTAGGAGCGGGCCCCTGGCCGCGGATTACCAGACGAGGATGTAGTCGCTGGGATCGCCGGGGTTGACGTAGACCGGCAGCACCAGTCCCGGTTGCATCCGCGCCGCGGCGAAGACCGGCATGATCTCGCGCCGCCTGACCTCGCGCGCTCCCTGGCCCGGCAGCTCGAGCTCGAGCCGCAGGCTCATCAGCGGCATCTCGTTGACCTTGGCGTGGCTGTCGGCGGAGAGCACGGTGGCGGTGCCGCGCAGGCCCTGCTGGAAGATCCAGTCCTGGTGGGCGCCCTTGCGCTGCGAGTGCCGCGCGTAGAGGACGAGGCCGAAGGCGGTCAACGCCCAGATCCCGCCGAGCAGGACCATCGTCAGCACCGCCTCCGCCGGCAGCGAGACGAACAGCGGGGAGAGGGCGACCGCCAGGCCGCCGAGCCCGAAGAAGGCGATCAGGGAGATGCCGACCTTGTTCAGCTGCATCTACTCCTCGCACTCCTCGCGGATGCGGGTGGCAACATGGGCGGTGGCGTCGCAGAGGGCGGCGAGGCCGGCGGCGCCGGGCTCGTCCTCCTCGATGCTGCCGAGCACGGCTCCGTAGGCGAGCTCGAAGGAGAAGTCGGCCGGCTCGGCGGTGCGCAGCCAGTCGACGAAGCTGGACGAGAACAGCTGCCGCAGCCAGATCGGGTCTTGGAAGGGGCTGGTGCTGACGGCGAAGCGCTCGTTCAGCGCCGTGCTCTCGGTCCACAGCTTCGAGTGGCGCGCCTCGAAGCCGTAGAACTCGTCGTCGCGGGTGCTGCGGCCGCGGCGGATGCAGAAGACGCGCGGGGCGAAGGCGGTCGCGGCCGGCACCTGGGTGCAGGCGACGTGGAAGCGGAAGGTCTTGTTGCGCTTGTAGGCGAGCTGGCCGACGATGCCCTCGACGCCGTCGCCGAGCCGGCCGCGCAGCGCCGGCTGCAGCGGCGCCCCGTTCGCCTCGACGAGGAGCGGCGTCAGCGGGTCGATAGGGCAGCTCGACAGCAGCTCGAGGCCGCGGGAGGTGGCGAGCTCGCCGTAGGCGGCGTGGACGTCGGACACGGCGGCAGCCTAGAACGGGTGGCGGCGTGGAGACGGGCGGTGCCGGTCGCTAGGGTGAGCGGCCCCCATGAGTCGCTACGACCTCAACGGCAAAGTCGCCCTCGTCACCGGCGCCGCCCGCGGCATCGGCTTCGAGACCGCCCGGCAGATGCACCTGCGCGGCGCCTCTGTCGCGGTGCTGGACCTCAACGCCGACGAGGCGCGCGAGGCGGCGGAGCGGATCGGCCCGCGGGCGATCGGGCTCGGCGGCGACGTCACCGACCAGAGCGCGCTGATGAACGCCGTCGCGCAGATCGTCGAAGAGCTCGGCGGCCTCGACGTCGCCGTCGCCAACGCGGGCATCGCGCAGAAGCAGTTCGCGACCGTGCGCGGGATCTCCGGCGAGGAGTGGGAGCGGGTCTTCGAGGTCGACATGCTCGGCGTCTGGCGCACGGTGCGCGCGGCGCTGCCGCAGATCGTCGAGCGCAAGGGCCAGATGATCCTCGTCTCCTCCGTCTACGCCTTTGCCAACGGGATGGGCAACAGCCCCTACGCGGCGGCGAAGTCGGCGGTCGAGTCGCTCGGCCGCTCGCTGCGAGCGGAGCTGAAACCGCACGGCGCCAGCGCCAGCGTCGCCTACTTCGGCTGGGTCGACACGAAACTGGTGCAGGACGCCTTCGCCCAGGAGACCTCGCCTCGGGTGGAAAAACTGAGCCCGAAATGGCTGATGAAACGGATCAGCCCGGAAGAGGCCGGCGCCGGCCTCGTGCGCGGGATCGAAGAGCAGGCGCCGCGGATCTTCGTCCCCAGGTGGTGGCGCCACGTCTCCGCCCTGCGCGGCCTGGTCAACCCGCTGCTCGACAGGCGGATGGAGACCGAACCGAAATTCGCCGAGCTGATCCGCGACATCGACGCCGAAAGCGTCGACGCGGTCCGGGCTCAGAGCGAGGACGCTAGCCCGGCGAGCGGCTGAGCCGCTCCAGCAGGCAGACGACCGACTCGTAGGGCTCGCCGGTGGCGCGAGTCATCGCGATCTCGCAGGTGCGGTTGCTGGAGAGGTGGGCATCGAAGCGGCGGCCGGAGAGCTGCTCGGCCTGCGGCCGGGTGGCAGAGGCGGTCAGCTCCGGGTGGGTGATCCCGCGATCGCCGGCGAAGGCGCAGCAGGTGGCCGAGGGGGCAACATAGACGTCGTCGGCGAGGGCCTCGGCGAGCGTCCGCAGTGCCGGCGCGAGCCCGAGCCGCCGCGTCGCGCAGGTCGGGTGCGCGGTGGCGGCCGCGACCTTCTCGCCGATCTCCAGGTCGGGCAGCAGCCGCAGCGCCCAGGCAACCGAGTCGACGATCTCAATCTGCGAAAGCCGCGCCGCGTTCTCCTCGCTCAGCACCCCCTCGGCAGGATCGGCGATCGCCCCCGTGCAGGAAGCAGCGTCGATCACCACCGGCAACTTCCCTTCCCCACTCCACTCCCACAAGCGCTCGACCATCTCATTCGCCTTGTGTTTGTGAGCGGCCTCGAACCCTTTAGAGCTCCACGGAAGTCCGCAACAGCTCCCAGCCACCTCGTCGGGGATGGCGACCGGCATCCCCGCACGCGCCGAAACCTCGACCAGTGCCTCGACTGGATTGCCGTCGAACATGCGATTGGTGCAAGAGGGGACGTAGATGGCGGCTGCGGTTGCATTCGTTTTCGGGAGATTGCTGCTGGCAGGTGCTGGTAGATCTCTGCCTCTTTTCGTCAGACGGGCCAGCGGACCGCCCACACGTAAACCGATCCGGGACGCAGACTCGACCGCCCCCCAGCGCTTGGCCGCCGCCAGCGCAGCCTTTTCCGCCCGCTCCCCATGCTGCTCCCGCCGCAGCTCCTTCACCAGCTTCCCCGTATCGATCCCCAACGGACACGCCAGCTGGCAAGAGCCGTCGGTCGCGCAGGTCTCGATCGCGTCGTACTCGTACTCCTCGAGCAGTGCCCGCTGCACCGGCGAACCCTCGGGCTGCCGCGCCATCTCCCGCCGCAGGACGATCCGCTGCCGCGGCGTCGTCGTCAGGTTGCGGCTGGGGCAGACCGGCTCGCAGAACCCGCACTCGACGCAGGTCGTCGCCCCGCCCCAGTCCTCGATCGCCGGCGTCGTTTTCAGGTCGCGCAGGTGGATGCCGGGGTCGCGGCTGAGGACGACCCCCGGCGAAAGCACGCCGTCGGGGTCGGCGAGCTGCTTCACCCGCCACATCAGCTCGGTCGCCTTCTCCCCCCACTCGCGCTCTACATAAGGGGCCATGTTCACCCCGGTCCCGTGCTCGGCCTTCAGCGAGCCGTCGTACTTGTCGACGATCAGCTCGACCAGGCCGCCCATGAAGGTCTCGTAGCGGTCGAGGTCCTCCTGCTTGGCGAAGTCCGGGGTCAGCATGAAGTGGAGGTTCCCCGCCGAGGCGTGGCCGGCGACGCCGGGCAGGAAGCCGTGCTCCCCCAGCAGGGCCTGCAGATCCTTCGCCCCTTCGGCGATCCGCTCGGGCGGCACGCAGACGTCCTCGACGATCAGCGCCGTCCCCTCCGGTCGCACCCGGCCGATCAGCCCGTGCAGGCCCTCGCGCACCCGCCAGGCGAGCTCGATCTCCTCGAGCTCCTCGGTGAAGGCGATCGGGCGGATCGTCTCGTGCGAGCGCAGGATCGCTTCGCCGCGCAGGACCTGGGCGGCCAGGTCGCCCTCGTCCTCGCCGCCGTACTCGACCAGCAGCACCGCCGACTCCGGCGGCAGCTCTTTCCACTCCTGCGGCGCCCCGACCATGTTCCAGGCGGCGGTGATCAGCGCCGGCGCGACCATCAGCTCGACCGCGGTGGCGCCGGAGGCGACGAGGTCGCCGACCGGGGCGACCGCCTCGTCGATCCCGGGGAAGTGGATCCAGGCGGTGGTGGTGACCGGCGGGACGGGCACGGTCTCGAAGACGACCTCGGCGACGAAGGCGAGCGTGCCCTCGGAGCCGACGAGGAGGCGGCGGAAGATCTCCAACGGCTCGTCGGCGTCGAGGAAGGCGCAGAGGCGGTAGCCGGTGGTGTTCTTGATCGCGAACTTGCGGCGGATGCGATCGGCCAGCTCGGCGTCGGCGCGGATCTCGTCGCGGATCGCTTCCAGGCCGGCGACAAGCTCGGGCTCGGCGGCGGCGAACTTCGCAGCGGCGCCCGGCGCGCCGGTGTCGATCTTCGTCCCCGAGGGCAGCACGAAGGTCAGCTCCCGCACGGTCGAGTAGGAGTCCTTGGTGATGCCGCAGCGCATCCCGCCGGAGTTGTTGGCGACGACGCCGCCGACCGTGCAGACGTCGGTGCTGGCCGGGTCGGGACCGAGTTTGCGGCCGTGCGGGGCGAGCACGCGGTTGGCGTGTCCGAGGATCGTCCCCGGCTTGACCCGCGCCCGGGCGCCGTCGTCCTCGACCCGAACGCCGCCCAAGTGCTTGCGGACGTCGAGGAGGATGCCGTCGCTCTGCCCCTGGCCGTTGAGGCTGGTGCCGCCGGCGCGGAAGGTGACCGAGATGCCGCGCTCACGGCCGAAGCGCAGGACCTTGGCGACGTCCTCGGCGCCGCGGGCCTCGACCACGGCGCGCGGAAAGCGGCGGTAGGGGCTGGCGTCAGAAGCGTAGGCGACGAGGTCGCTGACCCGGTGGAGGACGCGGTCGGCGCCGAGCAGCGCCTCAAGCTCCCGCCGCAGCGGCTCCTCAACGCCGACGGCGAGAGCATCCGGCGCCCGGTCGGGCACCGGCTGGCTCGGCGGCGGCGGGACCTTGCGCGCTTGGCCGGGGAGCAGCATCCCGCCTCCTAGAAGAGGGACATCCCCGGCGCCACCGGCACTTCGACCAGCTCCGGTTGCGAGGAGGCAAGGGCAGTGCTCAGCGCCTGTGCCACCCCGTCGCGGTCCTTGGCCCGGTGGGCCTTGACCCCGTAGCCCTCGGCAACGGCGGCGACGTCGAGCTTCGGCAGGTCGAGGCCCGGCGCCGCGTTCACCTGCTCGACTTCGGCGAACCACTTGAGGATCGCGTACTCCTCGTTGCGGAGGACGAGGAAGGTGACCGGGGCCTGGTAGGCGACGGCGCTCCAGAAGGCGGTGATCGCGTATTGCGCCGAGCCCTCGCCGAGCACGCAGACGACGGGGCGATCCGGCTGGGCCAGCTGCACCCCGACCGAGGCGGCGAGGCCGAAGCCAAGGCCGCCGCCGGCGCTGAAGTAGTAACTGCCCGGGCGGGAGATCCGCAGCTGGTTGCGCAACGCCAGGGTGGAGGAAGGCGACTCGAGGACGACGATCGCGTCCTCGGGCATCGCTTCCGCCAGGGCGGTGTGCACGGTCGAGGCGTTGATCGGATCGGCCTCGGGGATTTCCCCGGGCCCCGGGTTCGGCTCCGGCGCCGGGCGCGAGGACTCCGGCACCTGCTCCAGCAGGGCCGCGAGGGTGAGCCCGACGTCGGCGACGATCGCGTCGCCCATCGGCGCCCGCACCGCCTCGTCGGGGTCGCTGGTGATCGCCACCAGCTCCGCCCCCTCCGGCAGCAGCGGCCCGGGGATGTGCGGGTAGTAGGGGAAGACCGAGCTGCCGACGACGAGGATCAGGTCGTGGCCCTCGAGGGTCTGGCCGACCGGGCCGATCGCCGGCGGCAGGACGCCGCGGAAGTTGGGGTGGTTCTCGGGGAAGCCGAGGCGGTTGCCGCCGGTGGCGGGCGAGGCCCAGACCGGCAGTCGCTGGCGCTCGGCAAGGGCGACGCCGAGGTCCCAGGCGCCGCTGGCGTCGATGTCAGGACCGGCGACGAGGACCGGGTTCGTCGCAGCGTCGAGTCGCGCCGCCAGGGCCCGCACCGCCTCCGGGTCGGCGCCGCTGCGCCCGTCGACCTGGCGTTCGATCGCGGCGCGGGCGTCGCCCTCGTCGACCTCGGCGTACCAGTCGTCCATCGGCAGCGAGACGAAGACCGGGCCGCGCGGCGCCAGCCCGGCCAGATGGGCGGCGTGGCCGAGCGCCAGCGGCACGTCCTCGGCCCGCGGCGGCTCGTAGGACCACTTGACCAGCGGGTGCGGCATCCGCGTCGCGTCGCGGTTGGTCAGGTTCGCCTGCAGGGTGATCTGCGCCCGCGCCTGCTGGCCGGCGGTGATCAGCAGCGGCGAGTGGTTGGCCTGGGCGTTGAAGATCGCCCCCATCGCGTTGCCGACTCCGGGTGCGGTGTGCAGGTTGACGACGGTGACGTGGCCGGAGGCCTGGGCGTAGCCGTCGGCCATCCCAACCACGACCGCCTCCTGCAGGCCGAGCACGTAGCGAAAGTCGTCGGGGAAGTCGGCGAGCATCGGCAGCTCGGTCGATCCCGGGTTGCCGAACATCGTCGTCATCCCGTGGGCACGGAAGAGATCGAACGAAGCCTCGCGAACGGTTGCCACGACGCGAACCCTACTGGCTACCCAGCCAACCGCCCCGCCCGCCGAACTGCATCAAATTCTCCCTCTGCTGGGTGGGAAATTTGATGCAGTTCGCGTTCGGGGCGGAGGATTCAAGGCCGGGGCGTCGTAGGGCCGATAACTCGGGGGTGAGCCACCGCCTGTTCGCCGTCGCCTGGGTCCGTGTCTTGGCGATCTTCCTTGCCTCGATGGCGCCCCTCTTCGCGGTCTGCGCCTACGCGGAGGCGGAAGTGCTGCCGACTACGACGCTGCGCTACGGGCCGGGGAAGATCGTCCCGATCCCCGCCTCGATCCCGCATGAAGAAGGCGACATGGTCGACCAGCGAATCCTGCCGGACCTGAGCTGGCTGGCGAAGCGCTATCCGATCTTCGTCACCGACGGCTACTCGGGACCGCTGCCGAGCGGCGAACATGCCGGCTGCAACAACTGCCACGTCCGCGGCTCCGACCACTACAACGGCCTCGCCGTCGACATCGTGCCGCTCGGCGGCAGCAGCAAATGCGACACGAGCTGGAGCGCGATCACCCGCCTCGCTCTCTGGGCCGAGCCCACCCAGAACCATCCGCGCGCTCCCTTCCGCTGGGTCGGCTACGACGGCGACGCCGGCCACGGCTGCGGCAACCACCTCCACCTCTCCTGGAACCACGCCTTGGCACCGCAGTTCACCCTCGCCGAATGGGTCGAAGTCTTCCCGGTCAGCTTCAGCGGCGTGCGCCCCAGCGCCCGCGGCAAACAGACGCCGCCGGCACCGAAGCCCCCTCCCGGCCCCTCCGGCGGGATCTCCCAGGTCACCTACGGCGGCGTCTCCGCCCGCGGGGTCGGCGACTGATCCTCCATAGGATGCGGCGATGCGTGTCGCCGCCGCTTTGCTTCTCGCCTGCCTCGCCCTTGTCCTTGTCGCCTGCGGCAACCAGGACGACTCGACGCCGGTGGCCTGCCTCGAAGGCGCGCTGGCCTACGAAGCGGCCCTGCGGGACGCCCCCGGCGAAGTGCTGCTGAACGGCGAGACGCCGATCAGCGACTGCCTCGCCTCCAACCAGCAGGCAGGCGACCTGGCGCGGGTCGGCGAAGCGATGATCGAGACGGCGACGAGCCTGAGCGCGGAGGCCCGCGAAGACGACGGCGGCCAGGCGGCGGAGGAACTCGGCTACCTGCTCGGCGCGGCCCAGCGTGGGGCGGCGGAGAGCGAAGGCATCCATGCCGACCTCATCCGACGCCTCACCGTCTCCGCCCGCTACGCACCCGGCAAGCAGACCCTCTCCCCCGCGTTCTACCGCTCATATAAAGCTGGATACGCTGCCGGTCGCAGACAAGGCTGACCGAAGGAGACGCATGGCAGAGCAGCTGTGGGGTGGCGAGACCACCAAGGCCGTAGACAACTTCCCCGTTTCCGGCGAGCGGGTGCCGGTGCCGGTGGTGCGCTGGCTGGGCCGGATCAAGGGCGCGGCGGCGGAGGCCAACGGCGCCCTCGGCCAGCTCGACGGCGATCTGGCGGAGCGCATCGCCACCGCCGGCAAGGCGATCGCCGAGGGAGAGCACGACGACCAGTTCCCGATCGACGTCTTCCAGACCGGCTCCGGCACCTCGTCGAACATGAACGCCAACGAGGTGATCGCCAACCTTGCCGGCGGGGAGACCCACGCCAACGACCACGTGAACATGGGTCAGTCCTCCAACGACGTCTTTCCCTCCGCCGTCCACCTGGCGGCGCTGGACGAGGTGACCCACGACCTGCTGCCGGCAATGGGGGCCCTCGAGAGCGCCCTCGAGGAGAAGTCGCGCCAGTTCGCCGACGTCGTCAAGGCGGGCCGCACCCACCTGATGGACGCGGTCCCGGTCACGCTCGGCCAGGAGTTCGGCGGCTACGCGGCACAGGTGCGGCTCGGGGTGCAGCGAGTCGAGGGCACGCTGCGACGGGTCGGCCAGATCCCGCTCGGCGGCACCGCCACCGGCACCGGCCTCAACACCCACCCGGAGTTCGCAGCCAAGGTCCGCGAGCAGCTCGCCGCCGACACCGGCCTGCAGATCTCCGCGCCGCTCGATCCCTTCGAGGCGCAGGGGAACCGCGACGCCCTGGTCGAGCTCTCGGGCGCGCTCAAGGTCTACGCGGTCTCGCTCAACAAGATCGCCAACGACCTGGCGCTGATGGGCTCCGGCCCCCGCGCCGGCCTCGCCGAGCTGCGGCTGCCGGAGCTGCAGAAGGGCTCCTCGATCATGCCGGGCAAGGTCAACCCGGTGATCCCGGAGGTCGTGATCCAGGTCGCCGCCCAGGTGATCGGCAACGACGCCGCGATCACCGTCGCCGGCAGCCAGGGCCAGTTCGAGCTCAACGTGCGGGTGCCGCTGATCGCCCGCAACCTGCTCGACTCGATCAAGCTGCTCGCCTCGGCCTCGCGCCTGCTGAACGAGAAGTGCGTGGCCGGCCTCGAGGCCAACGAGGAGATGACCGAGCGCCACGCCGAGGCAACGCTGGCGACCGCCACCGCCCTCAATCCCCACATCGGCTACGACCGCGCCGCCGACATCGTCAAGACGGCGGCGGAGTCGGGGCGCTCGCTGCGCGAGGTCGCACTCGAGCAGGGCGTCGAGCCGGCGGTCCTCGAGGAGGCGCTGGACCACCGCCGCATGGCCCGGCCGCACGAGTAAGGACGCCCATCTCCGTGCGCGCACATAACCAGTAAGCGGGTTTTGCAGGGAAAAGAGCCAGCCCTCACCCCTTGCTGCAGGCGGAACAGAAGAGTTTGTTGTGCCCCCCGCGGCACTCTGGTCAGATCGTAGGAGAGCAGTCGAGAGACGGCTTCATTATTTCTCCTTGAAGAGGTGCCCCGCAAAGGGCGCCTCTTCTTTTTGGTCGCTGAGTGCCGGTGGCCATCGAGAAACTGCCCCGTCGCCCTCGGGAACGCATTATGTTCTTCTGAGGAGAAAGGGGAGTCGATGGAGCAGTCGATCAGCCGCTCGTCGCACCGGCCTGCCCTGCGCGCGGGCGGCCGCGCTCTGACGCTGCTGGTCGGGCCCCTCAACATCGAGATCCTGCGGCGGCTCGAGCCCGGCCCCAGGTCGACGCAGAGCCTGCGCAGGGAGCTCGGGGTCCCACCGCAGAGCACCCTGCGCCTCCACCTGCGGGCGCTGGCCGAGCTCGGCGCCGTCGACAACCATCCCCACGACGGACAACCCACCTCCGCCGACCACGAGATCAGCCGCGCCGGGCGTGGCCTGCTGCACCTCGCAGAACACGTCGAGGCCTGGCTTCGGGTGGCGCCGGGCGGCCCGAAGGAGCTCGGCAGCACGGGCGCCAGGAGCTCGATCAAAGCCCTTGTCGACGGCTGGTCCAGCCACATCGTCAGAGCACTGGCCGCGCGACCGCTATCGCTGACCGAGCTGAACAGCCTGATCCCCCGGATCAGCTACCCGTCGTTGGAGCGGCGCCTGACGGCGATGCGCGAGTGCGGCCTCGTCGAGGTCCAGCCGGACGCAGGCCGGCTGCGCCCCTACAAAGTGACCCGCTGGCTGCGGCAGGGAGTGGGGCCGGTCACCGCCGCGATGGCCTGGGAGCGCACCTACGCGCCGGCGCAGACCGCGCGGGTGAGGCGGCTCGACGCCGAGTCCGCGTTCCTGCTGGCGATCCCCCTGCTCGACCTGCCCACGGGGCTGAACGGGAGGTGCCGCTTGGCGGTGGAGGTGCACGACGGGACCTCGCCGCTTTTCGCCGGCGCTCTCGTCACGATCGAGCGAGGAACGGTGACCTCCTGCGTCGCCAGCCTCGAGGGACAAGCCGAGGCCTGGGCCTCGGGCAGGCCCCTCTCGTGGCTGCGGCTGATCGACCGGCCCGGAGACGGAGAGCTGGAGCTCGGCGGCGATCGGGTCCTGGCGAGGTCTGTTGTCGAAGCACTGCAGCGTGCTGCGCGCGAGCCGAATTGACGCCCTCACGGCATGGTTGCGTATCGCAAGTCCTTGCGCGCGTGAGAAGTTGCTGCACTGGCATTTGCAGGGAAAACATGCCGGTCCTGCCCCTTTTGATGCCCCGCAGGCAACCACGAAAAGGACAGTACTTGGAGGTTCTTTTCAGGAACCTCAAAATACTGCAGAGCCTGTGGTACCCGCAAAGGATGGAGCAAAAACAGCAGGCCCCCTTCTTTTGAGCACAGCGACCTCTCAGACCCCCGAGCTTTTGCTCGACCAGGCAGCCAGATGACGCGCGCCGGCGGCCTCGCACTATCCCTTCTGGCGACGCCGTTGAACGTCCAGATTCTCAACGCTCTCAAAGGCGGGCCGATGCTGTTGCTCGAGCTTCGTCAGGCGGCCGGGTCGCCGCCGCAGAGCACGATGCGCCTCTACTCGCGGACGCTGACCGAGCTGGGGATCATCGACCGCCAGCGCCAGGCCACCTTCCCGGGCTCGGTCGAGTACCGGATCACCCCCGCCGGAGAAGATCTCCTCGGCGTCGCCGGGGTGCTCGAAACATGGCTGAACCTGGCGCCGCGAGAACCGATCCAGCTGGGCAGCACCGCCGCCAAGAGCGCGACCAAAGCGCTGGTGGAGGGCTGGTCGACCAACATCGTCCGGGCGATCGCCGCCCAGCCGCTTTCGCTGACCGAGCTGAACAAGGTGATCCCCAAAGTCAGCTACCCCTCGCTCGAGCGGCGGCTCGGGTCGATGCGGCTCGCCGGGTTGGTCGAGCCGCAACCGACCGAACGCCGCGGCACGCCCTACGGCGCCACCGACTGGCTGCGCCGGGCCATCGTCCCGGTGGGCGCCGCCGCGGCCTGGGAGCGTCGCCATCGTCCGGCCGGAGCCCAGCCGATCGGGCGGCTGGGGGTTGAGGCGGCCTTCCTCCTGGCGATGCCGCTGTTGCGGATGTCCCCGAGCTTCAGCGGCAAGTTCCGGCTCGCGGTCGAGGTGCAGGGCGGCAGCTCGCCGATCTACGCCGGCGCGCTGGCGTGCTACGAGGAAGGGCGGCTGATCTCCTGCTCCTCCCGGCTCGAAGGCGAGGCGGACGCCTGGATCTCCGGCTCGCCCGAAGACTGGATCAGGAGGATGAGCGGCAGTCCCGGGGGAGGACTCGAAGTCAGGGGGGACACCGCCCCGGCCGAAGAACTCCTCGACACCTTGGGGGCGATCGGCGATCTCGTCTCCTCGCGGGACGCCGACCCGGTCTAGACCCAGAGCCCCCTTACTGTTCAGGGGTGCGCCATAACCCTGCCTACGAATGCTCTGACCCGGAGGTCGTCCGCGAGCTGATCGAGGCGAACCCCTGGGCGACCCTCGTCAGCGCCGGCGGTCGGGCAGACGGTGGGCCGGTGGCCTCGCACTACCCGATCCTGCTCGACCCCGAGGCCGAGGGCCTGGCGATCCTCACCCACCTTGGCCGGCCCGACGAGAAGCTGCATGCCCTCGGCGCTGACGGGATGCTGGTCATCGTCCAGGGCGAGCACGGCTACGTGTCGCCGAGCTGGTACGGACCCGGCGCCACCCGCGCCCCGACCTGGAACTTCAGCGTCGCCCACCTCTACGGGGTGCCGGAGGTCCTTTCCGAGGAGGAGAACCTGCAGACGCTGACCCGTCTGGTCGAGCGCTTCGAGCGCCAGGTCGAGAAGCCGATGTACCTCGACCGCGAGTGGGCGGCGCCGTTCGCCCGCGGCACCGTCGGGATCCGGTTGCGGGTCGACCGCTTCGTCTGCAAGCGCAAGCTCAGCCAGGACAAGGACCCGGTCAGCCGGCGCCAGGTGATCGAGCGCCTGCGCGCGCCCGGCCCCTACCACCACCCGGCGCTGGCCGAGGAAGTCGAAGGCGAGCTCGACTGAAGTTCAGTTGCCTCGACCCGACTACGCCAAAGAGGAGGCGCCGAGGACGAGGACGCACGCCCCAATCAACGCGATGGCCCTCGTCCCGGCACCCGGTTGCTTCATCCCGCGCCCGAGTTACCCGGACGCGGGATGATCGAATCAGCCGCCGCTCAGATCCCCAGCTCGTCGAGCCGGCGCAGGTCCCAGCGGGCGACCTGCTTGCCGAGCCGCGTTCCTGCCTCGTCGGAGAAGCGGAAGTGGACTCCCTCCCAGACCCGCGCGTCGATCACCTCGCGGGTGATCGTGCGCCAGTCGCCATAGGTGCGAGTGACGCCGGGGGCACCGGGGCTGGTCAGCGCGATCGGCTCGGGCGGGTGCGGTCCGACGAAGTCGCTCAGCACCTCCTGGGCGGCGCCGGCGTAGCCGCCGTGACCGCTCGGCCAGTCCGGGTAGGGCGGGGTAACCGAGAGTGGCGTCCAGCTCGGGTCGGGGGCGAGGGCGTCGTTGCGGATCGCCGTCACCGGCCGCCAGAACCCGTACTCGAACTTGGCGTTGTAGACGGCGATCTGGACATCGGTCGTCACAGCGTGAAAGGCGCCGACGAAGCGGGCCTGCCAGCCAAGCGAATGGTGCGTGTCGTCGAGCACCGCCCGTAGCACCTGGTTGAAGTGAACACCGAGACCGGGGTACCAGAACAGGCCGATCTCGGTCTGCTCCGGGGTGCGCAGAGCACCATCGGCGCTGCCGTAGTCCCGCACCTCCTCGAGGTCGCGCCGGTAGGTCGGCGAGTCGAGGCTCGGCGGCGGGCCCGGGTCGAACTGGTCGCCGCTCTCGAGCAGGAAGGGCGTGCCGTCTCCCTGCCCGGCGCGGGTGGCGGAGCCGAAGCTGGGAGGCGTCGGTTGCCAGACCCCGGGGTCGGTCGAGGGAGGCGTGTAGGGCACGTCGACTGAAGCGGCATCGAGGCCGTCGCCGGTCCGCTCGGCGAGCACCTGGGCCGCCTGGTTTTTGCCGGCGGCGATCCCGCCCGCCTTGGCCGCGCCCTCGGGGATGGTCGCCAGGGTGCCGGCGAGCTGGGCGTCCAGCTGCGCCGCCTGCGAGGGCACCAGGTTGACCAGGGTGTCGTGGAGCGCCTGGGCGAAGGCGGCGGTGGCGAAGTCGGGGTCGTTGCTGCCCCCCACCGCGCGGGCTGCCGCGACCCAGCTGATCGCCCAGGCGCGGCTGCCGGTGACCGCCTCCGGGTAGGCCGCCGCGGCGACCGTCTGGCTGGTCGTGTCGAACCAGGCGAGGCCGATGTCGTGGGCCGAGCCCTCCTCGGCATGGTGCGGCTTTGCGCCTGCCGCGGGGGCAAGCGCCAGCACCGCGAGGGCGGCGAGCACCAGCGCTCCCACTGCGCGTGATCTGATCTTCATCGGGACGATCCTTTCCGCGGGAAGGCGTTTGTCCACCCCCGCCGATAGCATTTCTTGAGAAAATAGATCAAGAAAGTCCTTTATCTCGAAAGGAGCGCTCGGATTACCCCGATGGCTACCGCCCCCGCCTCTTCTCCATCTATCGACGTGCTGGTCCTCGACCGCCACGACGTCGGTCGGATCGGCCTCGCCCTGATCCTCAAGCGCGCCGACGGGATCGGCCGTTGCCTCGTCGCCGCCGACCCCGCCGAAGGCATGGCTCTTGCCAGGGGGATCCAGCCCGATGTGATCGTCCTCTCCGCCTCCGACCTCGGTCCGCTGGTCGCTCCGCTTGCGGGGGCGCTGCGCGCAGCCGCTCCGGGCGTGCGGCTGCTGCTGCGCTCGCGCTGCGGGGAGATCCCACCGCAGACGCTCAGCGCCGCCCGCGCGGAGGGGGTCATCCCCGGTGGCGCCGATGCGGAGGAGACCGTCGCGATCGTCCTCGCCGCGGCCTCGTCAGAAGGCCGCCCGCAGCCTCAGGCGGACGCCGGGCTGCTCACCGAGCGCGAGCGGGCGGTGCTGAGACTGGTGGCGACGGGGGCGACCAATCGGGAGATCGCCGCCGCGATCCACGTCGGCCCCGACATGGTGAAGAAGAACGTCGGCTCGATCCTGCGCAAGCTCGGCGCCCGCAATCGCACCGAGGCCTCCCGCCTGGCGCGGGAAGCGCTCCTCGTCTAGCCCTGCAGGGTGACGAAGCGCTCCTCGGTCAGCTCGTAGACGGCGTAGGCCGGGCCCTCGCGGGTGTTGCCGGAGTCCTTGACGCCGCCGTAGGGCTGCTGGTCGGCGCGGAAGGTCGGCACCTCGTTGATCAGAACGCCGCCGAACTCGAGCGTCCGGCCCGCCTCCAGGCCCTTGCCGATGTCGCGGGTGAAGACGCCCGCCTGGAGGCCGAACTTGGAGTCGTTGGCCATCGTCAGCGCTTCCTCGAAGACCCGGAAGGTATCGATCGTCGCGACCGGGCCGAAGATCTCCTCGCACCAGACCTTCGCCTCTTTCGGCGGCGCTTTCAGCAGCGTCGGCGCCAGGCAACGGCCCTCGTCGACGAGCTCGCCGCCGGTCAGCAGCTCCGCCCCGCCGGCGACAGCCTCGTCGATCCACTCTTTGACCCGGTCGCGGTCGTCGGGGGTGATCAGCGGGCCGACATCCGTGCCCTCGTCGAGCGGGTCGCCGACGGTCAAGCCTTCGACGTTGGCGACGAGCCGCTCGGTGAAGGCGTCGGCGATCGACTCGTGGACAAGGATCCGCTGGATCGAGATGCAGCTCTGGCCGGCGTGCGAGAAGGCGTGCAGCTGGGCTTTGTCGGCTGCCGCTTCCCAGTCGCCGTCGGCGTCGACGATCAGCGGCGCGTTGGAGCCGAGCTCGAGGTTGACCTTCTTGTGCGGGACCTTGGAGCGGATGTCCCAGCCGACCGGGGCCGAGCCGGTGAAGGTGATCGCGCGGGTCAGCGGGTGCTCGACGATCTTGTTGCCGACCTTGGAGCCGGGGCCGGGGATGACCGAGAGCCAGCGCTCCGGCAGCCCCGCGTCGAGCAGGATCTCAGCCAGCTTCAGGGCCGAGATCGGCGTCTGCCCGGCGGGCTTCAGCACGACCGCGTTGCCGGCGGCGATCGCCGGCCCGAGCTTGTGGGCGACGAGGTTGAGCGGAAAGTTGAAGGGGCTGATCGCGCCGACGACGCCGTAGGGGACGCGCAGCATCACCCCGAGCTTGCCGACCCCCGCCGGCGCCGCCTCCATCGGCACCGTGCCGCCGGTCAGCTTGCGCGCCTCGACCGAGGAGAACTCGAGCGTGGAGACGCAGCGTTCAGCCTCCACGGTCGCCGTCTTGATCGGCTTGCCGGCCTCGGCGGCGATCGTCGCCGCCAGCTCGTCGCGGCGCTCGGCCACCAGCTCGGCGGCGCGGTCGAGCACCGCGGCGCGCTGGTGCTGCGGGAAGTCGGTCGACTCGAAGGCCTCGTTGGCGGCCTCGATCGCCCGCTCGACCAGGGCTTCGTCGCCCTGCGCGACCCGGCCGACGACGCTGCCGTCGTAGGGGCTCTTCACCTCGGCCCACTCGCCCGTCGCCTGCCACTCGCCGGCGGCGAGGAGCTTGTGGTCGGTTGCCTGCACGGTCTGCGTCGCCATCGCGCCCTCCTCGAATCGGGGTGTACATCCAGGGTACGCCCCCGCCGATGCAGGCCGCTACTCCGCAACGTTGAATCTGTTGCTTCGGAGATGTCCAAGATCATCAACAGGTTCAACGCAGAGAGATTCAGCGCCCTGTTGGCGACCTGCCTAGCGGGACTCGCCCTACTCCTTGCCTACCCGCTCGCGGCTTCCGCCAGCGTCAGCTGGGTCGTCCACGGGCGCGGCTTCGGCCACGGGGTCGGCTTGAGCGCCTACGGCGCCTACGGCTACGCCAAAGAGGGCAAGGGCTACCGCTTCATCCTCGGCCACTACTACTCGGGGACGAGCCTGGGGACGCTGGAAAAGAGCCGGGTGGTGCGGGTCCTCCTCGGCATCTCCCCTGGCGACGTCGAATTCAGCGGCGCCACCAGCGCCTGCGGCGAGCGGCTTGACCCGGCGCGCAGCTACGAGGCGCACCGCGGCGGCAGCCGGATCAAGCTGCGCAGCTCCGGCGGCAAACCGCTCGCCGACTGCGGCCGCACACTGCGCGCGGCGGGGGCGGGCAAGGTGACGATCGCCGGTTACGGCACCTATCGCGGGGCGCTGGAGACGGTGCCGACCGAAAGCGACTCCGGCTCCCTCAACGTGGTCAACGCGCTGGCGCTCGAGCAGTACGTCAAAGGCGTGATGTCGAACGAGGTGCCCCCCTCCTGGCCGCTGGAGGAGTTGAAGGCGCAGTCGGTGGCGATCCGCTCGATCGCGATCACCGGCGACGTCGGCGGCAACGGCTTCGACCTCTACTCCGACACCCGCAGCCAGGTCTACGACGGCCTCGAAAGCGAGTACGCCCGCACCAACGCCGCCGCCGACTCCACCCGCGGCCAGGTGGTGATGTACGGGGGCGAGATCGCTCAGACCCTCTACTCGGCCTGCTCCGGCGGCCACACCGAGAGCGCCGTCAACGTCTTCGGCTCCCCCGTCCCCTACCTCGTCGGCGTCCCCGACCCCTTCGACTACTACTGCCCCCTGCACAAATGGACGCTCAACTTCAGCGGGCCGGAAATCAGCGCCAAGCTCGCCGGCCACCTCAAGGGGAAGCTGAAAAAGGTGGTGGTGACGAAGCGCGGCGTCTCCCCGCGGATCGTCGAAGCGAAGCTCTACGGCACCGGCGGCGTCAGCACCGTCACCGGCACCGACCTCGAGATCGCCCTCGGCGGCTACGACACCTGGATGAGCTTCGAGAAGGTGGTCTCAAAGCAGCCCGGTTGAGGACGAGCCCGGTTCTGCGTCCGAGTCCACCAGTTGCTGCACTCGCCCTGGTGAGATCCCGAGCAGTCTCGCCAGGTTCCTGCGACTGTGGCCTTCTTCGCTGGTAATCCGGATCAGCTCGTCGCGCTGCTGCCGGTTCCACCGCAACTGCTGCTCGGCTATCCGCCGGAACAGCTCGATCCCCGCCAGCTCTCTGATCAAGGAGTCGGGATGGTCGAGCTCTGGGAAATACGGGACGGGTAAGAAGTCCTGCGACCGACGGTCCCAGATCCGAGGAGAAAAGCGAAAGGTCCCGGAGGGGAGCTCGCTGTTGCAGTGGCGGCGGCACCACCGCAGCAGATCCGGATCCGAATGGGCCGTTTCGCGATCGATCTCGATCCAGAGGCCGTACCGTTCCGTGGTTCGCGTCCGGTGACCCACCATCTCCTGCACCTTCATCAGACGAGCGCCAGGGATGGGAACGGGGTCGCCTTCGCCGAGGAGGACGTACCAGTCTCCATCCCGCTCCACTACGGGCTGTCCGTGCAGCTCGTCCCGCGGTAGATAGAGCTGAAAGCCTTCGACAACCATGCTCCCTGTTTAGGAGACTACACGAGTGATTTTTATGTATTAGTCGAGTCGCATCTGCAAAGGCCCCGCGATCCCTTTGTCAGAGCCATTTGTATGCGCCGACCGCAGATTAGCTCCGCATTTGTTGAACGGTTAAGGGCGCTTCTGCAGTGTCTTGCATAGTCATCAGACGCGCGTAAAGCCCGATGAATGGCCGTCAATCCAGGCGGCAGAACAGAGGGCAGGGGATCGAGCCCGCAATCCAGCCGGGTAGATCCTCCGGTCGACGATCCAGGAAGGCCCGGGAGGCGTCCCGGGCCTTCCTAGTTCAACCGTCAGGGTAGGGCTGGATGGGGATGCCGTGGTCTTGAATTTGTTGATGGTCTGGGCGCATCCCGAGCTCGTAGGCGGCGCCGGCTTGGAGCTCCAGCTTGCGCGGCGGTAGGCCGGGGCGCTCGACGGTCAGCTCGAGGTCGGCGACCGAGCAATTGACGGTGTGGTGCTCGGGGCCCTTGGGGTCGGCGTAGACCCAGCCGACGAAGTCCTTTTGCGGGGCGCTGACGCGACCGTGGACGGCGATGTCCTTGCCGGGAAGGTGGAAGCTGCAGACGGTCGGCTGCTCTTCGATCCGCGCCGAGCCGATCGCGCCGAGGCCGCCGAGCCGGTGCGGCTCACCGTCGAGGACGAGCATCCCCGAGGGGATCCAGGGGCTGGTGCGGGAGCCGAGGCGGACGCGGGCGGCACCGGCGTCGAAGTAGGTGCCGGGCGAGTCGGCGAAGCCGGTGCCCTCGAGCCAGACCCAGCGCTCGGCGTGCTCTGAGCCCCAGTTGTGGCCGATCATCCCCGGCCAGCCCGTCAGCTCGATCGTCTCGTCGTCGATTTCGAGCCGGCCTGCGAAGCGTGCGTCGGGGAAGGGGGCGAGGAACTTCGTTTTCGGCAGCGGCGCCTTGTAGAGCCAGTCGGCCGGCAGGTACTTGCAGGGGTCGGCGTCGCCGGTGAAGGTCAATGACCAGGCGGCGCTGAGCGCAGCGGTGTCGACGGAGCCCTCGGCGCGACCGGGTCCGATCTCGGCGTCCGCGACGCGGATCCAGGAGCCGGCAGGGGTTGAGAGCTGTGCCGCCGGCACCGTCACCTTCGTCGCCCGCGGCCCCTCGGCGGAGCGGTCGAAGAGGCAGAACCAGATCGATGCGTTCGGCTCGGCGCCGGGGCGCTTGTGGACCGTGTGGCGGATCCAGATCCCGCGACCGCCGCCGGGCTCGCAGGCCTTGATGTAGAAGCTCTCGTAGTGGCCCCCCTTCGGGGAGACCTCAGGGAACCGCGCCCGTTCCTCCATGGGAGCGACTCTAGACCTTGATCGTGATTACGTCGCCGTCCTGAACGGCGTAGTCGCGGCCCTCGATCCGCAGCAGGCCCTTGTCCCTTGCCGCGACATAGCCGCCCGTGCTGACGAGGTCATCCCAACCGATCACCTCGGCTTTGATGAACGCTTCCATGATTTCGGTGTGGATCGTGCCCGCCGCTTCCAGGGCGGTCGCGCCACGATGCAGCGGACGGGCCACCGCCTCCTTGCCCTCACCCGCGGTGAAGAAGGTGATCAGCTCCAGCAGCTCGTAGGCGGCGCGGACCAGGCGCGCCAGGCCCGAGCCCTCGACCCCGTAGGACTCCCGCATTTCCGCGGCTTCCTCGGCGTCGAGCTCGGCCAGCTCGGCCTCGATCCGGGCGCTGACGGCGACGACCCCGGCGTTGACCGCGTTGGCGTGGGAGACGACCGCTTCCGGTGGTTGCGCGTCGCCCTCGTCGACGTTGGCGACGTAGAGGATCGGCTTCGTCGTCAGCGCCTGCAGGTTGCGGACCGCATCCGGTGCCCCTTCGGGCGCCGGGATCGAGCGCGCCGGGCGGCCCGCGGCGAGCGCCTCGTGTACCGCCTGAAGCCACTCGTGCTCGACCTGCGCTTCTTTGTCGCCCGACTTCGCCTGCTTGCCGACGCGGGGCAGCCGACGCTCGACCTGGTCGTAGTCGGCGAGCACCAGCTCGGTCTCGATCGTCTCGATGTCGGCCAGCGGGTCGACGCGGCCGTCGGGGTGCGGCACGTCGGATTCGGTATGGCAGCGGACGACGTGGCAGATCGCGTCGGTCTCGCGGATCGAAGCGAGGAACTGGTTGCCGAGCCCCTCCCCTTCGGAAGCGCCTTTGACCAGGCCGGCGATGTCGTGGAAGTCGATTTTCGCCGGGACCAGCTCCGAGCTCTTGACCGTCGCGGCGACCTGCTCCAGCCGCTCGTCGGGAACCTGAGCGACGGCGACGTTCGGCTCGATCGTCGTGAACGGGTAGTCGCCCATCTGGGCGCCGCCCTTGGTCAGGGCGTTGAAGAGGGTCGACTTGCCGGCGTTCGGCAGCCCGACGATCCCGACCTTCATGAGGGGAGCGGCACGATCAGGCCCAGGACGATGCCGAGGACGGCGCCGGCGAGGACGTCGGACGGGTAGTGCATGCCGAGGTAGGGACGGCCGAGCGAGATCAGGATGGCGACGGCGAAAGCGCCGGCCATCGCCGGGTCGACCCGGACCATCGCCGTCGCCACCGCAAACGAGGAGGTGGCGTGGGCAGAGGGGAAGCTGAGGCTGCTGGGGGCGCCGCCGAGCGGCGGCAGGCCCTCGAGCACCGGCCGCGGCCGCTTCACCAGCAGCTTGATCGCGTAGTTGAGGCCGATCGCGAAGGGGCCGAGCAGGGCGCAGACGAGCCACTGCTTCCAGCGCGAGCTGTCGATCGCGACCAGGGTGAGCCCGAGGACGAGCCAGATCAGGCCGTTGTTGCCGACCTTGCCGAGGGCGACGGCAGCACCCTCCACCCCAGGCGAGTGGCCGTGGGTGCGCATCCAGCGCAGCGCTTTCAGGTCGAGGTCGCGCACGGGGCGGGAGGATGTCAGAAAGGCGTCAGAATCCCGTCAGTGCCAACTGTCCCCGGCTTCGTCCACGTCCCCGGCAACCACTGCGGCTCGACCGCGCTGCGCAACCTGCTCGGCTTTCACGGGGTCGAGATCAGCGAGGAGATGGCCTTCGGGCTCGGAGCGGGCGCCGGCTTCTACTACCTGGCCCTGGACGAGGGCTCACCGAGCCGCTGGTTCAACGGGCGCACGGCGCGCCTGGAGGAGAGCTTCCGCGAGCTGACCGGGGCGGCGCTGCAGCTGCGCACCTTCGCCGAGGAGGACGGCGATGGGGCGTGGGCCGCGGCGCGCGGCGAGATCGACGCCGGCAACCCGACGCTGCTCCTCACCGACATCTATTACCTGGACCACTACGGGAACTCGGCCCACTTCCCCGGGCACGCCGTGGTCCTGGCGGGCTACGACGAGGAGGTCGCCCGACTTTCCGACACCGGCTTCGAGGAGTTGCAGGCGACGCGGCTGGAGAACCTGGCGCGGGCCCGCCACAGCGGTCACCCCGCCTACCCGCTGGAAGGGCACATGTTCACCGTCGGCGAGGAGATCGACCGCGAGCGGCTGCTGGCGGCGCTGCCGCGGGCGATCGAGCGGGCGGCGAGCGAGATGCTCGAGCCCCCGTTCGGCGAGTTCGGCGGCGTGCCGGCGCTGGAGCGGCTGGCCGCAGAGGCCGGCTCCTGGCCGGAGGCGATCGATGACTGGCAGTGGTCGGCCCGCTTCGCCTACCAGGTGATCGAGCGCCGCGGCACCGGCGGCGGCTGCTTCCGGCTGATGTATTCGCGGTTCCTGGAGGAGGCCGGGCGCGAGGAGGCGCCGCTGGCCGCCGCGGCCGCAGCCCGCTGGACCGAGCTGGCCGGCGCGTTCAAATCCGCAAGCGAGGACGAGGAGCCGCGGCCGCGGCTCTGGCGGGCGGTCGACGACGGCGCCGACGCCGTGCTCGAAGCCGAGCGCCGCCTCTGGACGAGCCTCGGAGATTCGTCCTGATCGCGCGCAGCCGCCGTTGCATCGGTTTGCCGATCCAACCGCTCCGGGTAATCGACGGCCATGACCATCGGAGCAGGAATCTTCCTCATCGCGGTTGGAGCGATCCTCAAGTTCGCGACCAACTTCCACGTCCAGGGCGTCTCGGTCGACACGATCGGCGTGATCCTGATGATCGCCGGCGCCGTCGGCCTCCTCATCGGGCTCTTCCAGGAAATCGTCTGGTCCCGCCGTCGGGTGCCGGGCGAAGTCGTCGGCGGCCCGCCGGTGGAAGAACGGCGCGAAGTCCGGGATCCCGCCTACCGCGACGCACCCCCGCGCTAGTAACTGAAGACGGGGCGCCCCTCGCCCTCGACGAAACCGGGCGCCGGTGATGGCGAGCTTCGCCACCATCGGCGTCTACGGCTTTGACGGTACGTCCTTCCTCGGTGCCCTGAAGGACGCCGAGGTCGACCTCCTTCTCGACGTCCGCCAGCGCCGCGGCGTGCGCGGCAGCGAGTACGCCTGGGCCAACGCCAAACGCCTCCAGGCCGCGCTCGCCGAGGCCGGCATCGGCTACAGCCACCTGCCCGAGCTGGCGCCGACGACCGAGATGCGCCAGCTCCAGTACCGCGAGGACGAGCGCCGCGGCGAGGGCAAACGCTCCCGCACCGAGCTGGCGCCCGAGTACGTCGAGCGCTACACCGCCGAGGTCCTCGACCAGGTCGACTTGGGGCCGATCGTCCGCTTCGTCGGCAACCAGCGCGCCGCCCTCCTCTGCGTCGAGCGCGACCCCGGGGCGTGCCACCGCTCTCTGATCGCGGCGCGGCTGGAACACGACTTCGACCTTCGGGTAACCCACCTCGTCCCAGCCTGAATTTTTTTCACTATTCGGTATTGCGAGCGGTGGTTTAGCCAATAGCGTCCGCTCTCGTGCGGGCGGCTGACAGAGTGAGAGTGGGAAAAGGGGGCGCCTGGTTCTTCACGTTCTCAGCCACCCTCATCCTCTTTTTCCTCCTGCAGGTCGCGGTCGCCAATGCGATTTCGGCCCCGATCCACATCGCCAACACGGGCGGTGAAGGCGTCTTCATCAGGCCGGAACCCAACACTTCGCGGCCGGCCATCGGCTGGATCCCCGAAGGTGCCAGCCCCGACTACAACTGTTTCGCCTGGGGGCAGAACATCAACGGCGTGCCGATCTGGTTCAACGTCAACTACAACGGCAAGACCGGTTTCTACGCCTCCTACTACGACGACAGCAGCTACCACTCAAACGAAGAGCTGACCGCGAAGTACGGCGTGCCGCTTTGCGGCTCTGCGCCGGAAGCGGCACCGGCGGCGCCCGCTTCCCCTCCGGCTTCTACTCCCCCGGCTCCTGCCGCGCCCCCTCCCCCGCCACCTGCCGCCGGGCCGCGACCCGCGGCCGTCTATTTCAATCCTTACTCCAGGGACGACCCGACGGGTGCCCATCTGGTCGATGACGGAGCCACCCTCGACCTCGAATGGAACAGCTGGCGCGGTGGCTGCAGTGCACCCCGCCGCGCCTACGCAGCGGCGCTCGAAGCCGCGAAGTCCCGCCCCGTGACTACCGTCAGCGGGTGGAGCGGCGGCCGGCTCGGAATCCTCTCGTTTCTGGCTAACGCCACGCTGGACCAGTTGAGACAGGTCGGCTATGTCCTGCTCATCGATCCCGAAAAGTTCGCGAACATGGCATGCGACCGCGAAGCGGGAGGCGGTGACCCTTACGTGAGGTGGCTGCACGTCAACCCCTCGGCCCACCTCGTGGTCATCTCAGGCGAAGTTACGCAGGAAAGCAGCGGTCGCTCGAGGGGCATCCAGGAGAGCTACTTCAACGACCTCAGGCGAGCCCCCTATCCGGGATTGCGATCGAGGGTGCTGGTCTGCAACTACCCGATCAACCACCAGCAGGCGTTCTGGTCGGCCAAGTACTGGATCCAGCACCAGATCGACACCCAGCATTGCCCAACGCTCTTGGTCGACGGCCACCGGCAGGCCGCGACGTTCGGCTGGCACCCCTAGTCCTCGCCACACAGTCCCCTGGGGCGCTTGAAGTACCGGATGTTTTCTCAAACACTAGAGTGTTCCTATTCCAATGCTGGTCCTAGTCCGTCAGCGCGTCCCCGGCATCGCAGGCGCACTCCTTCTTGCCTGTGCGTTTGCTCTGGTCGCGGCGAGCGGGGCTCACGCCGACAGCAAACCCGACAAACCGCAGAAACCGGCTGAAGAACCGTCCCTTTCGGTGGTGAAAAGAGGGGACGAAGTGCAGCAGATCCAGCTCGAACCGCTGCCCGAGGCGGGGGGCTCCTACAGCGGCCACCTCACCCTGATCCTCCGCAACTCGACGAAGACCTCGATCTCACCAGACGTCGTCTACCTCCAGGACGGCGGTTCTCAGACTGACCCGCTCGATCCCGACTCGGGAGGGCCCGCCGAAATCAAGGGCCTTTCGAAGATCGTGCTTCCGCCGGGAGTCGCGACGCCGCTCCAGCTCGCCTTCGAGCTCCCGAGCAACCGACCGGCCTCCTGGCTGGACGGCACCTTGGTCTTCACCAGCGAAAGCAGCAAAGCGAATCCGAAAGCATCCTCTCTGGTCGTTCCGGTGGCCGCTGAATTCGAATCGCTGTCGGGGCTGACTTTCAGTCCCTCATCCCTCGCCATCCAGGTGACTCGCGGCCGCCCCGGTCCCGAACCCTCGGCCGAGGTGGAGCTCAGCGGCACCGGGGCGAAGGCCCTCCTTGACCGCAAGCCGCCGTTCTCCACCCATGTCCTCCTCGGCAACGACGACGGGCATCGGGTTGACGCCGACTTCGAAGACGTCCGCGAAGAAGACGGGGAGATCCGCGCCACGGTCAGCCTTAGCGACGAGGCGGCGCCCGGCGAATACAAGGGCAGCCTGGTCTTCGGAGAAGGCAAAGACGCGCCCGCGCTGGCCCTCACGGTGAAGTCCCACATCTGGGTCCTCTGGTTCATCCTCCTCGTCTTCTTCAGCGCCCTGCTCGGCGGGCTGCTGCCGAAGCTCTCGAAGATCGCCCGCCGCCGCGCGGCGATGCGGTTGGCGCTGGGGGAAGCGATCAAGCGCTACGAAGAGGAGCGACCGGGGGACGGTCCCCTGCAGAAGCTGCCTTGGGATCTAGACCGGCGGATGGGCAGGAAACCGTGGCTGCAGCAACGCTGGAGCCCCCTCCCCGACGCCGAGGGGTACTCGGGCCTGTACGCGCAGCTGCGCTGGGCGCGCAGCGAAGAGGAACTCGACGATCTCGGTCAGAAGGTCACCGAAGCTGTCGAAGACATCTCCCACTGGTCCTACCTGCACAAGGTAGCCTGCGAACTCGACGAGCTCGACAGGCAGCGCCCCCCGGGACGGGACAAATCCTGGGCCGAGACGCAACTGGCGCAGGACACGGCGAACCTGCTGCGCATCCTCCGCACCGAACCGCCGAAGACGATGGACGAGGTCGGCAAGCTGGAGCTGCGCTGCAGCGAGCAGATCGTCTGGCACCGCAATGTGGTCGACGCTTGGACCAAGATCACGGAGGCGCAGAAGGACGAGGCGCGGCCCGAGGAGGCGCGAAAAGCACTCGCAGCCCTCGACTTCAAAGACGTGGTCGATGCCACCGCGGAGGCGGACCGCAAAGGGTCGGAGATGACGAAGCTGACCGCCGCCTTGATCGCGCTGGCGGCGAGGGCTCGCAAAGCCGACGACAAACTGCCGCCGCTCCTGATCGACGAAAGAGGTGGCGGAAAAGCGCAGATGAAGGTCCAGCAGGAAGCCGCGCTTGTCGCCAACGAGGGCCTGGAGCGGACGGTGTCCATGCCGAGCGAGGGCGCGGACGCCGAGCACACGCTGAAGGCAATCCGCCTCGGCGACTGGGCGGTGACCCTGTTGATCGCCCTGGGCTCAGTGGTCCTCTACATCGCTCCGCTCTACGACAGCACCTGGGGCAGCCTCGAGGACCTGCTCGTCGCCGCCGCCGCCGGCTTCGGAACCCAACTCGCGATCGAGTGGGCGGCGCTGCCCCTCTTCCAGTCGATCCGCTACACGAAAGCCGCCGAGACCAAACCGAAAGAGGGCGGCGGATCCTCAGGGGACGACAAATCGCCAGAGAAAGGCAAACCGCAAGTGGCCGGCGAGGCGGTGGCCGAGGAGACGGGCAAACCCCAGCAGGCAGAGAAACCGCCCCAGCCGGGCGTCAAACCACCGGTGAGCGGAGAACCCGCCGGAGAGGACGAGGCCAACTAGTCCGGCAGAGCTCGAAGCGGGAGCAACGGGACCTCAATCGCTCCGCCCGTCCGCAGTCACTTCGCAATGTCCTGTCTGCTCGACCGGCAGCGGGAGATCGCGGCCCACATGCGCGCTAGGGGCGAGCGCTAGGACTACGCCGAAGCGAGACGACCAGCCGCTGCCTGCTCATAGCGATCGGCCAGAGCAAGGGCCGCGTCGCGGTATCCAACGATGTCACTCTGCGCTGCCTGCGCGCGCAGCTCATCGGCGCGCGCGGAAAGCTCCCTCGCAGGCTGGGTGGTCTTCTCCAGACGTTCCTCCATCTGCTCCAGCACCCAGCGATGCTTGGCGGGGATGTCGGGCCAACGATGAGCTGCCATGGGGCAAGGGTAGTCCCACCGCAGACTGGCGCTCAAAACGCCAGATGCGAGCGAACCCCTGCTGCCCAGGAAAAAGGTTTCGGCGGCCTCGAGCGGGCGAGCTCCGGAGACCGTGGCTTGGGTCGCAGCGCATTGCCGCTCTTGTGGAAGCGGGACATTCCATCGACGGCACCCATCGAGTCCGGACTCCAACCCGGCACTCCGCGCCCGAATCTCTGACAAGAATGGCGAGGGCGTCAGCCTCGGGGATCTAATAGCTCAGGGCGACTGTCACGGCAAGGATCGGCTCGGCGGGCAGCCTTTCGGGGCACGCGTTCGAAAAGGATGCGTGATCGCAATTCTCCTGAACGTCTGATCTGGTCACTCGGAAGGCCGTGTCTGTTTTGTGTCGGCGCGGTTGGCGTCAAGCCAGTTCGTCGGACGGCGGATCGGGCTGCGTAGTGGCGCCTGAATCGAAGATCGACAACGTGTTGTGTCCATCGGTCGGCGCCGCTGCCGCTTTGCTCTCAGAGAGCGACTCCTTCTTCTCGGCAACCCGAGCTGCTCCGGCTCCCTCGGTATAGACGAGCAACGGTCGTCGCCGCTTAGAGCGATCCATCCAGCCCTCGAAGTCAACCTGTCGGGCCCGCTTAAAGCTTAGATATGCGACATCAAGCAGGAAGACTCGGTGTCGTCGCGACCCTGCGTTGGGCAACGTCTCTCCGTCGTAGAGGAGGTGAACGAAACGCAGGTCTTGAAGTTGGTCAATCTTGCTTACGAGGGAGCTGTCCCGGCTGTCGACTAGGAAATAGCCGACCTTGTTTTGGCGGCAGAACTCGCTCAGATCCTCCAATAGCTCGGTGAGGTCGGCGGCCTCTAAGGGAGCGTCCTCCCTTAGATCAGCCAACTTCGCTTCTGCCGTCTGTCCGGCGGCCGAGTTCACGTCCTCCGCCATGACTCTCTCGCTTCCGGCCTTTTCGCTTACCCCGCGGTTGCGGGCGTGCTTTATTGCCTCACCAGCAAGCCGAAGATAGTCCCGAGGGACCCCCCCTGAGGCAAGGACCAGTCTGCTGAGTGCTCCGTCGGTCCAAAGATCGTGAATGTCGACAGAGACGGCTTTGGCGATGCTCTTGAAGATCTCCTCCAAGAAACCTTTGGTGGAATCAAAAAGCTGCAGCGAGCGGTCGAGCGAGACTTCATTTGCATCCTGAGTTGGTTGTATCCCTTGCGGGGGCGTGCCTCCTTTGTAGGGAGTCGTCCAATATCGAACGCTTGCGATCTTCAGCCACAACCCAGTGTCCTTCGTAAGTCGGTGCATGTAGCCCAACACCCGAGGCTGGTCGGGACGCTTGACTCGATAGAACTCGTCGAGGAATACGAAGCCGCCCCGCTTGGCGTCCCCGGAAATAAGCCCCCTGAAGTCGGTCAAGCTACGCTCGAGATACTCCTCCTTTGAGCTGACAACCGTCTCGGTCGTCGTGAACGACTCCGATTCAGTGTTGCCTGCTTTGAGGCCGACCTGAGCGATGCTGGCGGCACGGACCTCTCCGATTACATCGAGGGTGCTGCCCGTCCCCGTGGTCCGAGACCACTCGATTTGGCGGTCGTTTGGTAAGTGTCGAAGCGTCTCGAGATTCCGGACGGCTCGATCCAACGCTTCCAGATTTTCCTGCGAGGGAGTCTTTGGCTTCTTCCGCGAGAAGATTCTTTTTATTCGACCTTCCGGAGCTGGCGATCGCTTCTCCGCGCTCCTGTTGTCGCGGACCGACCGCATTACCTCTAGGACTGAGCTCACCAGAACGTCGGGGTACGAGAGCTCCATAAAGAGCTCTTGGTCAATCCAGATCGTGGGCCGATGTTCGTCGCGTAGTTCACCTTCGAGGTGCCTGAGAAGACTGGTCTTTCCCGAGCCTCGACGGCCAAATATGAGGTGATGGAAGCGAGCTTTTGCCTGCTCTAGCTCTCCACCAGCCGGCGGGACGAACTCGGCCGGGCCGCCTTCAGGAGTCGCCCGGGTTGCTTCCTCGAGGGCAACCAAGAGCTCGTTAACGCCGTCTTCGTTGTAGGCGCCCTGATGGTTGGGATCGTTCATCAAGGGCAGCCTAATGGCGTTAGGCCAGCAGAACAATGAACGAGGGAGAGAGAGAAGGATGCCGCGCTGGGCATGAGCTTCAGTCGACCCTTAATGAGCTTCACCGCTCCGGCGATATTTGCCTCGTGGCTGCGAGGCTTCAGACGCAGGCGCAGCTCGAAGCGGGAGCGACGGGACTCGAACCCGCGACCTCCGGCGTGACAGGCCGGCGCTCTAACCAGCTGAGCTACGCCCCCGAGAAAATCCAGCGGGCTCTGGGGGGAGCCCGGGGGGCGAAAGCTAGCGCATTCGGGTGGAAGCGAGTGGTACTACGCGGCGGCTGACTCGCGCTGCGTGACCGCCGGCGCAGCGGAGGGGGCCTCGTCGGCGGCGATCTCCTCCAGGAGCTCTCGGAGCTGCTGGATTCGCTTTGCGCCGTAGCGCTCGGCCCACTGCTCCTCGACCTTGGCGAAGAGGGCGAGGCCGGTGGCTTGGGCGCGCTCGCCGCGCTCGGTCAGGCAGATCAGCTTGGCGCGCTTGTCCTCGGGGTCGGGGACCCGCTTGACGTAGCCGCGCTCGGCGAGGTCGTCGACGATCTCCCCCACCGACTGCTTCGTCATCCCGGCCATTTCCGCCAGCACCGTCAGCCGCATCCCCGGGCTGCGGACGAAGCGGAAGACGCAGCCGTGGGTCGGACGGAGGTCAGCGAACTCGGTCTGCTCCAGCTCCTCGCGGAAGTCCCCGAAGAAGCCGTCGTGGGCGATGTCGAACAGGCCCGCCATCGGGATCCAGAAGTCGTCGTGTTCGGGGGCTTTCGACATATCGTCAGGAAGACTGATAAGGTCGCCTGGTCAGGTCACCTTACAAGGTTGCCTTACGAATTGTACTCGATGACCAGGAGACTTCAAATGGACTCAGCCCTTTCGGCGACGGACAGCGCGGGCGCCACCGATCGCAAGTGGTGGACCCTTGGCGCGGTCTGCGTCGCCACCTTCATGCTCTTGCTCGACATCACCGTGGTCAACACGGCTCTGCCGGCGATCCAGAAGGACCTCGGCGGCAGCTTCACCGACCTGCAGTGGGTGATCGACGCCTACGCCCTCTCGCTGGCGGCGCTGGTGCTGACCGCCGGCTCGCTGGCCGACCGGCTCGGTCGCCGGCGCGTCTTCGCGATCGGGCTCGGGATCTTCTCCGTCGCCTCGCTGCTCTGCGGGCTGGCGCCGGACCCGACGCTGCTCAACCTGGCGCGCGGGCTGCAGGGCGTCGGCGGCGCGGTGATGTTTGCCGTCTCCCTGGCGCTGGTCGCCCAGGAGTTCCCCAGCGGCCCCGAACGGGGGATGGCGATGGGGATCTACGGGGCGACCATCGGGATCGCGGTCGCCGTCGGCCCGCTGGTCGGCGGTCTGCTGACCGACGGCCTCGGCTGGGAGTCGGTCTTCCTGCTCAACGTGCCGATCGGCATCGCCGCGATCGCCGTCACCTACTGGAAACTGGCCGAGTCGCGCGACCCGAACGCGACCCGGATCGACTGGGGCGGCCTCGTCACCTTCTCGGTCGCGCTCTTCCTCCTGGTGCTGGCGCTGGTGCGCGGCAACGACGAGGGCTGGGGCAGCACCGCGATCGTCTCCCTGTTCGCCATCGCCGCGGCGCTGCTGGCGGCGTTCGTCGCGATCGAGCGGCGGGTCGCCGAGCCGATGCTGCCGCTGGGCTTCTTCGGCCGCCGCGCCTTCACCGGCGTGCAGCTCGCCGCCTTCGCCGTCTCCGGCTCGATGTTCGCGCTCTTCCTCTACCTGACGCTCTACCTGCAGAGCTTCCTCGGCTTCTCGCCGATCGAGGCCGGGCTGCGCTACCTGCCGATCACCGTCGCCTCGTTCATCGTCGCGCCGCTGTCGGGCATGGCGCTGGCGCGGATCAAGGCCCGCTACCTGATGAGCGCCGGCCTGGCGCTCACCGGCCTCGGCCTGCTGCTGATGACGGGGCTGGAGATGGACTCGGAGTGGACCGCGCTGCTGGCCGGGTTCCTGCTCAGCGGCATCGGCGTCGGTCTGCTGAACCCGGTGATCGCCGACGTCGCCCTCAGCGTCGTCCCCAAGGAGCAGAGCGGGATGGCGGCGGGGATCAACGACACCTTCCGCCAGGTTGGGATCGCGGTTGGGATCGCCGCCTGGGGCGCGATCTTCCTCGGCACCGGCGCCGCGAAGACTCAAGAGGCCGCGGGCGGGGCGTTGACCGGCGACCAGGCGCGTGGCCTGGTCGAGGCGACCTCCTCGGGAGCGTTGCCGCAGGCGGTCGCGGGGTTGCCGGCGGGGGCGCGTGACGCCGCCGCCAACGCCGCCCAGCAGGGCTTCCTCCATGGCCTCAACGAGATCCTCCTGCTCGGAGCGCTGCTCTCCTTCGCCGGCGCGGTGCTGGCGCTCTGGCTGGTGCGCGAGAGTGACATCGAGCGCGAGACCCTGGTCGACACCGCCTTCGAGGTGGAGCCCGAGGTCGAGCCGGCGCGGGCATAAGCGCAGGCATTCGGCAAATGAGGGTGGGGCGGCAGATGCGATGATCCGCATCGATGCGCCGCCTCACCCCCATCGTCGTCTTCGCTCTCGTACTGCTCCTGCCGGCCGGCGCCGCTGCGGTCGACCGGACCGTGAGCGTCAGGGCGACCGTCGAACGCCAGGTTCCGAACGACGCCGCCGAAGTCCGTTTCGCGGTGAGCAAGGAGCGGCCGGGGCGCGCCGCCGCGCTTCGCGTCGTCGCTCTGCGGGCCCGGGCGGTGATCGCGGCGGCGGAGAAGGCGCCGGGCGTGGGACCGGGCGACGTCAGCACCGGCTCGATCTCCGTACGCCGCGTCGAACGCGGCAAGCGACCGGTCTATAAGGCGAGCGAGGGGATCACGGTCATCACCCACCAGCCCGAGGCGGCAGGTGAGCTTGTCTCCGCCGGCGTCGCGGCCGGGGCGACGAACACCCGCGGGCCGAGGTTCTTCGCCAGCGACCGCGAAGCCGCCTACGAGGCCGCCCTCGTCGAAGCGCTGCAGGAGGCGAAGGAGAAGGCCGGGATGCTGGCGACCGCCGCCGGCGCGACGCTCGGCCCGGTAATCACGATCACCGAGGGCGGCGGCGTGACGCCGATTGCCGCTGC
Organism: Solirubrobacterales bacterium; assembly: GCA_035688955.1. Lineage (GTDB taxonomy): Bacteria > Actinomycetota > Thermoleophilia > Solirubrobacterales > 70-9 > VAYN01. The sequence goes on from DASSMJ010000027.1 coordinate 49,338, forward strand.
GCCGACCGAGGTGACGAAGGACGCGCCTGCCCCGCCGGTCGAGCCCGGCGACTCGAGCGTGCGGGCGACGGTGGAAGCGACCTTCGCCCTCCAGTAGGCGGCGATCGTCCCGTAGGCTGCCGCCGGTGAAGCTGGTCACTTTCGACGCCGGGGACGGAGCGCGTGCCGGAGTGCTCGAGGACGATCGCGTCTTCGACGCCTGGGCGCTGCTGGGGGAGCCTCATCGGGGGAGCCTCAAGGAGCTGATCGCCGACGGGAAGGTCGAGAACCTACGGGCGCGGCTCGGCGACACCGGCGCCCCCTCCCACCCGCTCTCCTCGGTGCAACTGCTGCCGCCGATCCCCGACCCGGAGAAGATCGTCTGCATCGGGCTGAACTACCGCAAGCACGCCGCCGAGGTCGGGGTTGAGGAGCCGCCGGAGATGCCGACGATCTTCGCCAAGTACGCCAACGCGCTGGTGCCCGACGGAGCGACGGTGCGGGTGCCGACGGCAAAGACCGATTACGAGGCCGAGGTCGCCTTTGTGATCGGCAAGCGGGCCAAGGAGGTCGACGAGAGCGAGGCGCTGGATTACGTCGCCGGCTACACGCTGCTGAACGACCTCTCCGCCCGCGACCTGCAGGGGGCGACGCCGCAGTGGATGCCGGGCAAGGTCTTCGACGGCGCCGCGCCCTGCGGTCCGTATCTGGTGACGCCGGAGGAGGCGGGGCCGGCCGACGCGATCGCGATCCGCCTCACCCTCAACGGCGAGGAGATGCAGAACGGCGCCACCGACGACCTCATCTTCAGCGTCCCGCAACTGGTTGCGCAGCTGTCGCGGATGATGACGTTGGAGCCCGGCGACGTCGTCTCCACCGGCACCCCGGAGGGCGTCGGCATGGGGCGCAAGCCGCGGGTCTGGCTCGCCGACGGCGACGAGGTCGTGATCGAGTCGCCGACCCTCGGCCGGCTCACCACCCGGATCAGCGTTTAGGCGGGATCTCGTAGGCCTTCGCCGGCAGGCTCGCGGAGAGCGGGCGGCTGGCCGGCCGCGCTCTCCCCGAAGCGCTGGCGCCGGCGGCGGTCCAGCGGGGGCGGTACGGGGTCAGAGTGAGCAGGGCCTCCCAGGTTTCGGTGTCGATCACGCCGTCCCCGGGCAGGGCATGGCCTTCCTTGAAGAGCCGCACCGCGCGGGCGGTCTGGCGGCCGAAGATGCCGGTCACCGGCAGGTCGGCACCGGCGGCGATCAGGTGCTCCTGCGCCCAGACCACCATGTCGCCCTTGCTGCCGCGCTTCAGCAGCGGGTGGACGACTTCCAGCCGGTAGCCGGCCACCGGCTGCAGGGCGTCATCGGCGCCGAGCGCCCCCCACTCCTGGCCGTTGGTCTCCTGCCAGGACCACCAGCTCGGCGGCAGCCCGCCGTAGCTCTGGGCGAAGCGGCGGAAGAGCTTGATCGAGGCGCGGCCGGGGGCTTCGTAGGTCTGGCCGATCGGGTAGATCGGGTGCCCCCAGATGCGGTTGTAGAGGTAGGTGTGCTCGTAGACGGTGCGGACCGAGGTGCCGATCGTCTTCCAGTACATCTGCGGCTGGTTGTAGGTGGCGCCGCCCGGCCCGAGGAAGACCGAGTAGGGGAACGAGGGGTGGTAGTCGACATAAGGGAAGGCGGCGAGGGAGATCGGGAAGGTGTCGCCGACCCGCGCCCGCAGCGCCCGCACGTAGGTGTCGGCGGCGGCGTACTTGCCCTCGTAGTCGGCCTCGGCGTCGATCGCGAAGCAGTCGGCGCCGCGCTTGACCGCCGCGGCCGCGACCCGCGCCTCGGCGAGCGGGGCGTCTCCGTAAACGAACTGCCAGGCGCAGACATCGAGCCCGGCGCGGTGCAGGGCGGTGACGAGGCCGCGGTTGAACTGGCTCCAGTAGGTGCTGCCGTCGCCGGACTTGACGTAGACGGTGCCGACGTCGTTGCGCTTGGCGCGGGCGACGATCGCGCCGATGCTGCCGCCCTCCGAGCGGGAGACGTACCAGACCCACATCCCCTGCCGGTCGAAGGCGGTGTTGCTGAGGTTGCCGCCGGTTTCGACCTGCCCCGCACCGCCGGTTTCGGCGCTCGCGGCCGGTGCGAGCGCCAGGGTGACAAGAACCGCAAGTGCAGCGAGGATTTGGGGTCGGCGGCTCAAAACTGGCTGCGAACACGGTAATGGTTCGGCTCATCTCCTCCTCCCGCAAGACCCTCGGCGCCAGCGCGCTTGCCGCGCTCGGGCTGCTGGCGGCCTCGGCTGGCGCCGGCGCCGCGCCGCCGCAGCTCCAGCACGCCCGGCTCAGCCAGCGGGGGCGGGAGCTGATCGTCAGCGTGCGGACGAGCGCGCCGGTGCCACTTGCGCAGCTCGAACCCCACCCGGACCCGCGGCAGGCCCGGTCCCGCTACCTCTGCTTCGAGCTCGGCGCCTCCGCCTCGGCCCCGCCGCTGCGCTTCTGCCTCGGCGGGCGGCGGGCACACCGGCGCCTCGGCATTGAGCGGGTGGGGCCGGATGGACGGCCGGGCGAAGCGGGCTGGACGCGGGCGACGGTGAAGCGACCGCAGCCGCAGAAGCTGGTGATGGCGGTGGTTCCGGGGGACGTCGGCCTCGCGCCGCGGCGCTACCGCTGGCGGATCGTCCGCAGCTCCGGCTGCGAGGTACGCGACCGCTGCGCCGAATCCCTCCCCGCCACCGGCACCAGCGCCTTCCGCCTGCGGCCGGTCCGCGCCGTCGGCTGCACCGGCGGCAGCGCCGGCCTCGTCACCAGCGGCCCGCGCCAGCGCAGGGTCGTCGCCCTCACCTTCGACGACGGCCCCAGCGATTACACCGACGACTTCCTCGCCGTACTGCGGGAGAAGGGCGTGCGCGGCACCTTCTTCGAGGTGGGTCAGGAGATGCCGGGGCGCGAAGCGGTGATGCGGCAGATCCTCGCCGAAGGCAGCGAGCTCGGCGACCACACGATGAACCACGTCGAATTCCCCGGCTTCGAGCAGATCGCCGGCGCCGCGGCGCGGATCAGGGCCTACACCCACTTCCAGCCCTGCCTCTTCCGGCCGCCTGGGGGCGCCGTCGACGCCGGCGTGATCGCCACCGCCGGCAGCCTCGGGATGCGGACGATCAACTGGGACGTCGACCCGCGCGACTGGTCGCTGCCGGGAACCGAGGCGATCTACTCGGACATCGTCAGCCATGCCCAGGCCGGCTCGATCATCCTCATGCACGACGGCGGCGGGCCTCGCAGCGAGACCCTCGCGGCGCTGCCGCGAGTCATCGACACCCTGCGCGCCCGCGGCTTCGGCTTCGCCACGGTTTCCGAACTGCTCGGCGAGCGGATCGTCTACCGTCCTTACGGCTGATCCAGATCGAGTTCCCTTTCCGTATGGGAGGGCAGATGAAGATCGCGATCGTCGGTACCGGGATAGCGGGGCTGGTGGCGGCGCACCGCTTGCAGCGCGAGCACGAGATCGTCGTCTACGAGGCGAGCGACCGGATCGGCGGGCATACCCACACGGTGCCCGTCGCGGCCGAGGACGGAACCCACTGGATCGACACCGGGTTCATCGTCTTCAACGACCGCAACTACCCGAACTTCGAAGCGCTGCTGGCGGAGCTGGGGGTGGCGTCGCAGCCCTCACACATGAGCTTCTCCGTCGCCGACGGGCGCGGCGGCTTCGAGTATTCCGGCACGCCCTGGGGCCTCTTCGCCCGCCCCTCCCATCTGCTCAGCCCCAGCTTCCTCGGGATGCTGCGCGAGTGGCGCCGCTTCAACCGCGAGGCGCGGGCGCTGATCGGGATCAACGGGACCGCGCCCTCGCTCGGGCACTGGCTCGAGCAGCAGGGCTTTTCGCAGCACTTCGTCGAGCGGCTGATCGTGCCGCAGGCGAGCGCGGTCTGGTCTGCCGACCCGGCGCAGATGTGGAGCTTTCCGGCCAGCTTCATGGCTGAGTTTTTCGACAACCACGGCATGTACAGCCTGCGAGGCCGGCCCAAGTGGCGGACGGTTAGCGGCGGCTCGCGGAGCTACGTCGAGGCGATCACCGCGCCTTGGCGCGAGCGGGTGCGGCTGCGCACGCCGGTGCGGCGGATCGAGCGACTCGACGACCGAGTGCGGATCGCGGCTGACGGCTGCGAGACGGAGGAGTTCGACCAGGTCGTGATCGCCACCCACTCTGACCAGGCGCTGGCGCTGCTCGCCGATCCGAGTGACGCGGAGCGGGAAATCCTCGGCGCGATCCCCTACCAGCGCAACGAGGCCGTGCTCCACACCGACGCCTCGCTGATGCCACGCCGCCGCGCCGCCTGGTCGAGCTGGAACTTCCACCTCAGCGGGCAGCCGGCGGCGGGAACGACGGTCACCTACTGGATGAACCACCTGCAGCGCCTGCGCACGCGGCAGCAGTACTTCGTCACCCTCAACCGCGGCGAGGAAATCGACCCGGCGAAGGTCCTGCGCCGGATCAGCTACGACCACCCCGTCTACACCAAGGAGGGAGTCGCGGCCCAGGCCCGCCACGCCGAGATCAGCAACCCCGAGCGCCGCACCCACTACTGCGGCGCCTACTGGGGCTGGGGCTTCCACGAGGACGGCGTCGTCAGCGCCCTGCGCGCCTGCCAAGGGATCGCCGGCGCCACCCCACGCGAACTGCATCAAATTCTCCCTCCAGGAGGGAGAGAATTTGATGCAGTTCGCCCCGGGGAGGAGGAGATGGCGGCTTGACGGCCTCGGCGGTTTACGAGGGGTGGGTGCGGCACCGGCGGTTTGAGCCGGTCGAGCACTCGTTTCGCTACCGGCTCTTCCTCATGTACCTGGACTTGGAGGAGCTGCCGGGGGTGCTCGATCCCTATCCGTTCTTCTCCGCGCGGCGGGCGGCGCCCGCGCGCTTTCGGCGCGAGGACTTCATGGGGGATCCGACCCGGCCGCTGGCCGAGTGCGCGCGGGAGGCCGTCGAGGAGGCAACCGGTGATCGCCCTTCCGGCCCGGTGCGCCTCCTCGCCGGCCTCCGCTGCTTCGGCCACAGCTTCAACCCGGTCTCCTTCTATTACTGCTTCGACCCCGCCGCCGAACGGGTAGATGCGGTTGTGGCCGACGTGCGAAACATCCCCTGGGGAGAAGGGCATCCCTACGTCTTGGCGCGCGGCTCCCGTCGCGGTAGCGTCCTCAGCGACGAGCTCGAGAAGAGCTTCCACGTCTCGCCGCTGATGGGGATGGACCAGACCTACGCCTTCCGCGCCACCGAGCCCGGCGACCGCCTCGCCGTCCACATCGAGTCGCGCCCGCGCGGCGAAGAGGGAAGGACGTTCGACGCCACGCTCAGCCTGCGGCGGCGGGAGTTCTCGCGCCGCACCCTCACCGGCCTCCTCGCCCGCTACCCGGCGATGTCGCTGCAGGTGGTGGCGAAGATCTACGCGCAGGCGCTGCGGCTGAAGCTGAAGGGCGCTCGCTACCACCCCCACCCGGAGGGGAGCCGCCCGCGGGGGTTCGTCTCGCCATGAAGGACGCGCTCGCCCGCGCCGGCGTCGGCGCCGTCCTCGGCCGCGTCAGCAGCGGCCGCATCGACGTCGTCGAAGGCGCTCGCGAACGCAGCTACGGGCCGGCCGACGCCGACCTGCGCGCCACGGTCACGATCAACGACCCGGCCGCCTGGCGCGACCCGCTGCACGGCAGCGTCGGCCTCGGCGAGGGCTACGTCGACGGCCGCTGGGAGACCGACGACCTCGTCGCCCTGATCCAGATCGCCGCCCGCGAGCTGCGCCAGATGGATGGCCTGCGCGGCGCCGTCGCCCGCCCGCGCGGGCTCTGGCATCGGGTCCGCCACCTCGTCCCGGAGAACACCCGCGCCGGCGCCCGCAGCAACATCTCCGCCCACTACGACCTCGGCAACGACCTCTTCGCCTCCTTCCTCGACGAGCGGATGATGTACTCCTGCGCCTACTTCCCCGACGAGGCGACCAACCTCGAGGGGGCGCAGCTGGCGAAGCTCGACCGCATCTGCGACCAGCTCCGACTCGGCCCCGAGAACCACCTGCTGGAGATCGGCACCGGCTGGGGCGGAATGGCGATCCACGCCGCGCGCCGCAGCGGCTGCCGCGTCACCACGACGACGATCTCCCGCGAGCAGTACGCGCTGGCCCGGCAGCGGGTCCGCGACGCCGGGCTTCAGGACCAGGTCACGGTCCTTCTCCAGGACTACCGCGACCTCGAAGGCCGCTACGACCGCCTCGTCTCGGTGGAGATGATCGAGGCGGTCGGCTGGCAGTACTTCGACGACTACTTCCGCCGCTGCGACCAGCTGCTCGCCGACGACGGGCTGATGTTGCTGCAGGCGATCACGATCGACGACCGCATCTACGAGCTCGAAAAGGCGGCGAAGAGCTTCGCCAACACCCACGTCTTCCCCGGCGGTTGCCTGCCCTCACAGGGGATGATCGCCGGCTGCGTGGAGCGCGTCACCAGCATGCGCCAGGTCTGGATCGACGACATCACCGGCCACTACCCGCCGACTCTGGCGGCCTGGCGCGAGCGCTTCTTCGCCGCCTGGGAGCGGCTGCGCTCGCGCGGCTACGACGAGCGCTTCCGCCGCCTCTGGGACTTCTACCTGAGCTCCTCGGAGGCGGGCTTCCGCGAGCGGCGGATCGGCGACGTCCAGGCGCTCTTCGCGAAGCCGCGCGCAACCGACGTATCTGACTTAACGGCGTCTATATGACCCGTAAAGTCAGACACCCCCGCTGATGGGGGGCCTCCGGCAGCTGCTGCTGATCCACGGGCTTGGCGGCACCCGCAGCATCTGGGAGCCGGTGATCCCGCTGCTGGAGGACGAGCGCGAGGTGCACGCGATCGACATGCCGGGGTTCGGCGAGACGCC
>DASSMJ010000028.1:0-3311 GCA_035688955.1 Solirubrobacterales bacterium
GTTCCTTTGTCCGCTCTACCACGACAAAGGAACCACGACTTCGGAAGAGGGAGGTCTGGCGACGGGGGTTGTGGCTAGCCTCGCGGTGTGGCTGACGAGCGGATTTCCCTTAGTGAGGCTTCGCGGCGGTCGGGGGTTCCCGTCAGGACGCTGAAACGGTGGGCGGAGGAGAAGATCGTGCCGGTGCGGCGGGGGCGCTGGACGGCGACGGCCGCGGCGCAGGCGCGGGTGGTGGCGCGGATGCGGGAGCGGGGGTACTCGCTCGAGGACTTGAAGGCGGCGGGGCGGGAGGGGAAACTCGCCTTCGGCTTCACCGAAGAGCTGTTCAGCGGGGAAGAGGAGCGGATCTCGGTCGAGGACGTGGCGACGGAGACCGGGCTCGAGCCGGAGCTGGTCGAGCGCATTCTCGTCATCCTCGGCACCCCGACCGACCGCCGCCGCGACGTCAGCCACGAGGACGCCGAGGCCCTGCGCCATTGCGCCCGCGTCCTCGCCGCCGGCTTTCCGCTTGTCGCCTTCCTGCAACTGGTCCGCGTCTACGCCCAGTCGATGCGGCGGATCGCCGAGGCCGAGGTGCGCCTCTTCCACCTCTACGTGCACGAACCGCTGATCCGCGACGCGGTGCCCGAGCTGGAGATGGCGGAGGAGATGGGGGAGCTGGCCGCCGACATCCTGCCGCTGGCAGCGCCGCTGACCGAGTACCTGCATCGCCGCTACCTCAGCTTCTTCGTCGAGCAGGACGTGGTCGGACACATGGAAGCCGACGCGAGCGCGGTCGACACCGCCGAAATCGAACTCGGGCATGTCCACGTCAGCCTCTGCTTCATCGACCTCACCGGCTTCACCCGCTACACCGAGGAGGAGGGGGACATCGAGGCGCTCGACGTAGTCGAGAACTTCGTCGTCGGGGTCGAAGAAACCCTGCCGCGGGAGGCGACGATCGTGAAGACGATCGGCGACGAGGTGATGATCGTCTCGCCCGACCCGCTCTCCCTGACCGAGTGGGCGGTCGCCTTCCTCTCTCGCTTCGAGCAGCGCCCGCGGCCACGGGTCGGGATCCACTACGGCGACGCGGTCTACCGCGACGGCGACTACTTCGGCGGCCAGGTCAACCTCGCCCATCGCGTCGTCAACCGCGCCCTGGCCGGAGAGGTCCTGGTCACCGGCGCGGTGGCCGAGGCGGCCGGCGGCAGTGACCGGCTCGAGCTGGAGGGAATCGGCCGGGTCAGCCTCAAGGGGTTCCCAGCGCCGACCGAGCTCTTCGTCGTCCGCGCCGCATGAGCGAGGGGCTGCTGGAGCGGGTCGAAGCCGGCGGGTTGATCGAGGGCCCGGCGCCGCTGGTGGCGATGCTCTCCGGCGGGCGCGATTCGGTCTGCATGCTCGACCTGGCGGTGCGCGCACGCGGGGCGGAGGCGGTGCGGGCGCTCCACGTCAACTACGGCTTACGGGAGGGGGCCGACACCGACGAGAGCCACTGCGCGCACCTTTGCGAACGCCTCGGGGTGGCGCTGACGGTGGAGCGAGTGCGGCGGCCAGAGGGTGCCGGCAACCTGCAGGCCTGGGCGCGCGAGGCGCGTTACCGGGCGGCAGAGGAGCTGGCGACGCCGGGCGGCGCCCGGATCCTCACCGGCCACACCGCCGACGACCAGGTGGAGACGATCCTCTACCGCCTCGCCTCTTCGCCGAGCCGGCGGGCGCTGCTGGGAATGCGCCCCGAGGACGGGCGGTTGGTGCGGCCGCTGCTGGGGACGACCCGCCAGGAGACGACCGCTTACTGCGAGGCGCGCGGGCTCGCCTGGCGCGACGACGCCACCAACGAGGGCGACGCCTATGCCCGCAACCGGATCCGGCGGGGCCTGATCCCGGCGCTGGAGGAAGCCCATCCGGCCGCGAAGGAGAACGTCCTGCGGACGGCGGCGCTGCTGCGCGAGGAGGCGGAGCTGCTCGACTCGCTGGTCGACGCGGAGCTGGCGGGAGGGGAGGGTGCGGCGGCCGGGACGATCGCCCTCGACCGCTTCCGCGAGTTGCACCCGGCCCTGCGCCGCCTCGTCCTCCAGCGCCTCGCCGACGAGGCCGCCGACCGCCCCGTCGCCGGCGCCGCCCGCTTCGCCGAGCAGGTCGCCTCGCTGCACCGCGGCGGCTCCGTTCTCGATCTCGGCGGCGGCGTCCGCGCCGTCCTCGAAGGCGGCATCCTGCGCGCCGAGCCTTCCTAGGCGCTCTATATCTAGACTGCGGCCCGTGGCGGACCCCGCGATCGGCGAGACCATTGTCGCCCGTGACGACCTGCAGGCCCGCATTGCCGAGCTGGGCGGGGAGATCAGCCGCGACTACGCGGACAAGGAGCTGATCCTCGTCGGCGTGCTGAAGGGGGCGGTTCTTTTCCTCGCCGACCTGATGCGCCACATCGACATCCCCTGCGAGATCGACTTCATGGCGGTCTCCAGCTATGGCTCGCAGACCGACTCCTCCGGCGTCGTCCGCATCCTCAAGGACCTCGACGCGCCGATCAAGGACCGCCACGTGCTGATCGTCGAGGACATCATCGATTCCGGCCTGACCCTGCAGTACCTGATCCGCAACCTCAACGCCCGCGAACCGGCATCGCTGCGCGCCTGCGCCCTGTTGACCAAGCCCGAGCGGCTGCGGGTCGACCTCTCGCCGCACTACGTCGGGTTCGAGATCCCTGACCGGTTCGCGATCGGCTACGGCCTCGACTACGCGCAGAAGTACCGAAACCTCGATTTCGTCGCCGCGCTTTCCGAGTAGCTCGGAAATTCCGCCCTGGTACGCTGATTTCCTCTCTTGAGGCGTTTCTTCAAAAGCGCAGCGTTCCCGATCCTCCTGGTGGTGATCCTTGCCTTCATCGCCTCGAAAGTGATCACCGGTGGCGACGGCACCGAGGCCCCGCCGTACAACGAACTGGTCGCGCCGAAGACCGGCCTGATCGCCAAAGGGCAGATCGAAGAAGTCTCGGTCAATACCAAGGACAACACGCTCGACGTCAAGCGGACCAACGGCGAAAGCTTCTCCACCGGCTACCCGCCGAACACCGAGCAGAGCCTGATCAACGAGCTCGAGAGCGCCGAAGTCGACACGAAGGTCCACGGTTCCGGCAGCTCCGGCCTGCTCTCGCTGCTGACCCTGGTCCTGCCGTTCGTCCTCTTCTTCGCCTTCTGGATCTTCCTGATGAACCAGATGCAGGGCGGCGGCAGCCGGGTGATGAACTTCGGCAAATCGAAAGCCAAACGGATGTCGGTCGACGCGCCGAAAATCACCTTCCGCGACGTCGCCGGCGTTGACGAGGCGGTGCA
>DASSMJ010000029.1:0-98011 GCA_035688955.1 Solirubrobacterales bacterium
TTCGTGCGGGTCGACCGACTTGCGGATCGAAAGCTCGCCCGACGGGATGACGCCCTCGGCCTTGTAGCCGATGTCGACGAGCACCTCGTCTTTGTCGATCCGGACGACTTTGCCTTTGACGACGTCGCCCTCCTCGAAGGAGACCATCGTCGCCGCGTAATTCGGGACGATCTGGCCGTCGATTTCAAGCAGGAGGCCCCCGGAACCCTCTACAGGGGTGGCGCTGGGGGCAGGCGTCAGGGTCTCGGTCGCGGACACGGGCGCGAATGATGGCAGAATCCGCCTCGATGCCGGTCCGAGCCACCAAGCGCGGCGACGAACGCACGCCGCTGGGCGGCAAGCGCGACGTCCTCATCTGCGGTGCCAGCTTCGCCGGGCTCGCGGTTGCACGCGAGCTTGCGGGCTCCGGCGCCGACGTCCTCCTGGTCGACCGCTACGAGATCGGCGAGCGCCAGACCTCGGCCTGCGGCATCCCGACCGAGTGGCTGCAGCGGCTCGGGCTGATGGCCGCCGAGCGCCAGCGCTTCGACACGCTGGTCATGCACACCCCCCACGGGACCAACCGCTACCGGCTCCCCTGGACCTTCTCCACCTTCGACTACCGCGAGCTCTGCCAGCTGCTCTGGCGCGACTGCGACGCCACCTTCGAGACCGCCAAGGTGCACGGCCGGGCGGCCGCCGCGAATGGCGACGGCGGGATCGCGGTCGAGACCGACCGCGGCGTCATCTCCGCCCCGCTCGTCGTCGACGCGCTCGGCTGGCGGCGGATGCTGGCGAGCGGCGACGGCTACCAGCCGCCCGACGCACCGCTCTCGCGCGGGCTCGAGGTACACCCGGGCGGCGAGTCCGAAGACCTGGCGATCTGGATCGACCGCAAATACGTCCCCGCCGGCTACGGCTGGTCTTTCCCGGCCCGCGACGAGCTGCGGATCGGAATCGGCTCCTTCGACCCCCGCTTCCACGTCAAGGACACGACCGTCGAGCTGACCCACGACCTCGGCAAGGAGCCGAACGAGTACCAGGGCAACTGGATCCCGCACAAGCTGCGCCGGGGCACCGAGGGCGGCGTCTTCTTCGTCGGCGACTCGGCCGGCCACTGCCTGCCGCTCAGCGCCGAGGGGATCAGGACCGCGCTCTACTTCGGGATGGGCCTGGGCCAGGAGCTGCGCGGCGTCGTCGAGGGGCGGCAGAGCCGCGAGCAGGCGGCCGCCAATTACGCCTCCTTCCACGACTCGCACGAGTGGAAGTTCAAGTGGATGCTGCGGGTGCAGAAGCTGATCCCGAAGGTGCCGCCGCGGATCCTGGCGCCGCTGATCAAATTGATGGGGGCGAAGCGCTTCGTCGACTGGTCCTTCACGCATTACCTGGCGATCGCGCCGCCGGAGTACGCCGGCTCGAAGTGGGAAGCCGGCTCAGCGGACGACGAGCACGGTCCCGATCAGCAGCAGGGCGACGCCGAGGATGCGCTCGGGCGAGAGCGGGACCTCGTCGAGGCCGAACAGGCCTAGCCGGTCGATCACCACCGAGGCGGTCAGCTGGCCGAAGACGGTGGCAGCGGCGACGCCGCCGGCGCCGATCACGGTGACCGCGATCAGGGCGTTGAAGACGTAGAGGGCGCCGAGGAAGCCGCCGAGCAGGTAGTACCAGGAGACGTCGAAGGTCGAGGAGAGACCGCCGGCCTTGCCGCTGAGGACGACCACGGCGGCGAGCGCCAGGGTCCCGACCGAGAAGGAGACGAGCGCGGCGGGCAAGCTCCCGGTCGACTTGCCGAGGCCGGCGTTGATCGGCGCCTGGGCGGCGATCAGACCGCCGGCGACGGCGGTGAGGAGGACGGCCAGCCCCCTATCCACGGAGTTCTTTCCGGCTGCGCGTGATCTTCGGCATGGACATGTGTTGGCAGGTTCAGGCGGGATTGAACCTCTCCGCTCTCTTATCAGTAACGCAATAGGCCTACCCGGTCGATCCAGGAGCCACCAGTCATGTCGCCACCGCCAGCAGAGCAGTTCGCCGCCCGGATCTTCATCGGTCCGGTGCTGCGGGCCCAGCCCGACCGCCGCCTGGTCGACCTCGTCCGCGACGGCTACGACGGCGCCTTCGAGGAGATCGTGCGCCGCTACCGGCGCCAGCTCGACCGCTTCGCCGCGGCGATCGTCGGCGGCCGCTCAGAGGACGTCACCCAGGACGCCTTCTCGAAGGCGCTGCTGGCGCTGCGCGGATCGGAGACGGAGATCGAGCTGCGGCCCTGGCTCTACCGGATCGTCCGCAACACCGCCCTGAACGACCTGCGCGACCGGGCCCCGGCGGCCGAGGAGCTCTCCGAGGCTCTCCCCGGCGGGCGCAGCGCCGCCGCCGAGGCGGAGGGGCGCGAGGAGCTGCGGGACCTGATGGGGCGGCTGCAGGCGCTGCCGGAGCCACAGCGGGCGGCGCTGGTGATGCGCGAGCTGGAAGGGCTGAGCCACGAGGAGATCGCGGCGGCGCTCGGGGTCAGCGGCGGCGCTGCCAGGCAGGCGATCTTCCGGGCGCGGGCGACGCTGCGCGAGGGGCTGGGGCTCTTGCTGCCGCTGCCGGCGCTGCGGATCTTCGCCCAGCACGGCTCCGAGGTGGTCAAAGCCGGGGCGGCGACGGTGCTGATCGCCGGCTCCGTCGGCGCCGGGGTGGCGATCGAGCACCACGGGCGCGGCGGCCGCGACGACGGCGTCGCCGAGGCGGCGCCGTTGGCCGTGCCGAAGGCGGGGCACACGAGGGCCGGGACCGCCTCGGGGTTCAGGCCGACGACCGGATCGGGAGCCTCCGGGCACAAGCGAGCCGACGAGGACCACGGCAGCGGCGGCGGTGAGAGCCGGGGCAGCGACTTCGATGGTTCTCTCAGCATGGGAGAAAGCAGCGGCCCCAGCGCTTCGGTCCCCTCGCGAAGCCCGAATTCGGGTCATTCCACCGAGGAGACTTCTGTCTCCGGTTCCGGTGGCCCGGGGCCGAACTCAGGCTCGGGCTCGGGCGACCGCCACGGAGGCAGCGGCAGCGACGACTCAGTCGACGACCACAGCGGCCTGGATGACGGCGGGAGCATCTCCTCCGGAGAGTCGGGGGGAAGCGACGACGGCGCCACCAGCGGCGAGAGCCAGGACAACTCCGGGCCCGGCGGCGGCGAGAGCGTCAGCGAGCCGATCGCCGACCCCGAGCCCGATCCGGTCGTCGTCGAGGAACCGCAGAGCGACGACTCGAGCTCCGGCGAGACCGAGCTCAGCAGCGGCGGGACGAGCGGCTCGGATCAGCTTCCGTAGGCCGCGTGATCTTCGCCCTCCCCTCGGGTTGGAGCAGCAACCAGTTGTTCAACTTCAAACAGGAGGAAGAAGCCATGACCCGCACCGAAGGACGCAGAGCCCGCCTCGGCATGACCTGGTTCGCGCTGGCGCTGGGAGCGCTCGCGCTCCTGGCAATGCCCGGCGTGGCGGCTGCGAAGGACCGCAACCACGACCGCATCCCGGACCGCTGGGAGAAGCGGCACCACCTCTCGCTCAAGGTCGACCAGGCCGGACATGACCAGGACGGCGACCACCTGCGCAACCGCGCCGAGTTCCTCTCCGGGGACGACCCGCGCGACCACGACAGCGACGACGATGGCGTCGCCGACGGCCAGGAGCAGGCCGGGACGATCGCCTCGTTCGATGCCACGTCCGGCCGGCTGACGATCGATCTCTTCGGCAGCGACACGATCTCCGGCCTCGTCAACGACGAAACCGAGATCAAGTGCGAGGACCACGGCGGTGCCTCGGCCAGCAGCGACGGCAGCGAGGTCGGTGACGACAACAGCGGCAGCGGCGAGGCCGAGCCCGGTGACGACAACGGCGGCCAGGTGGAGCCCGGCGACGACAACGGGACCCACGAAGAGGCCGGCGACGACAACGGCGGCCAGGGCGAGGAAGAGCCGGGCGACGACCGGGGCGGCGACAACTCCGGCCCCAGCGACAACTCAGGCCCGGGCAGCGGCGATGACGCCGACGGCGGCAGCACCTGCACCACCGCCGACCTGGTCGCGGGAGCAGTCGTGCAGGAGGCGGAGCTGAAGATCGCGGGCGGCCAGGCGGTCTTCGAGGAGGTCGAGCTGTCAGGGAAGGCGGTCTAGGCCCCTACTTGGCGTCGAGCCAGTCGGAGCCGATGCCGACGTCGACCTCCAGCGGCGGATCGAGCGGGTAGGCAGCGCACATCTCGCGCTCCACCAGCTCGGCCGCCGCTTTCATCTCCCCCGGCGGTCCCTCGAAGAGGAGCTCGTCGTGGATCTGCAGGACGAGGCGGGTCTCTCCCCCCGCTTCGCCCAGCGCCCGCTGGCAGTTGACCATCGCCACCTTGATGATGTCGGCGGCGGTCCCCTGGATCACGGTGTTGACAGCGAGGCGCTCGCCGAGGCGACGGGTATTGGGGTTGCCGGAGCGCAGCTCGGGGATCGACCGGCGGCGGCCCATCAGGGTCGTCACGAAGCCCTCCTCCTGCGCCCGTTCGATCACCTGCTCACGGAAGGCGCGCACCGCCGGGAAGCGCTCGAGGTAGCGGGAGACGAATTCCTCGCCCTCCTTGCGCGGGATGTTGAGCCGGTCGGCGAGGCCGAAGCCGGTCAGCCCGTAGACGATCCCGAAGTTGACCATCTTCGCCTTCGAGCGCTGGCCGACGTCGACTTCGTCGCGCTCGATCTCGAAGACCTCGGCGGCGGTCGCGGCGTGCACGTCTTCGCCTTTGTGGAAAACGTCTTTCAGGACCCCCTCGTCGGCGACGTGGGCGAGGACCCGGAGCTCGACCTGGCTGTAGTCGGCGGAGAGCAGTTGCATGCCCTGCTCGGCGACGAAGCAGGCGCGGACCGGGCGGCCGAGGTCGGTGCGGATCGGGATGTTCTGCAGGTTCGGGTTGGTGCTGGAGAGGCGGCCGGTGGTGGTCGAGGCCTGGTTGAAGGTGGTGTGGACCCGGCCCGTCTCGGGGTCGATCAGCTCCGGCAGCGAGTCGAGGTAGGTGTTCTTCAGCTTGGTCAGCTCGCGCCACTGCTCGATCTTCTCGACGATCGGGTGCTCGTCGCGGATCTGGGCGAGGACACGAGCGTCAGTCGAAAAGCCGGTTTTGCCGCGGCGCTTGCGGGTCAGCTGCAGCTTCTCGAAGAGGATGCGGCCGACCTGCTGCGGCGAGCCGATCGTGAACTCCTCCTCGGCCAGCTCGAAGATCTCCGTCTCCAGGACCTCGATCCGCTCGCCGAAGCCGGCGCCGACCTCGGCCAGGCGCTCGGCGTCGAGCTTCAGCCCCTCGCGCTCCATCGCCGCGAGCACGCCGACCAGCGGCAGCTCGACGTTGCGCAGCAGGTCCTTGAGGCCGAGCTCCTCGATCCGCGGCGCCTGCACCGCCGCCAGAGCGGCGACGAGGCGGGCTTCCTCGGCGGGCTCGAGCCCGGGCTCGAGCTCCTCGCCAAGCGCCAGCTGCCCGTCGTCGCCCTCGGGCTTCTCGGCGGCGGCGCCCTCGGCCAGGCCGATGCCGGCGTCGGCGGACAGCTCGACCAGGTCGTAGGTGCGGCGCTGCGGCTCCAGCAGGTAGGCGGCGATCATCGTGTCGTGCTCGAGGACGGGGTCGATCCCCTCGCGGGCCGCGGCGGCGAGCAGGCCGTGGCGTCCGCCGCCGAGGGACTTAGCGTCGTGGGCGGCGAAGGGCTTGCCGTCGAGGGCGACCGCGAGCTCGTCGAGCGAGGAGGTGCCGGCGAGCAGGCTGTCGGCTTCGGCGGCGGCCCAGCGATCGCCGGCGATCGCCAGCGCCAGCGGCCCCTCACCCAGGTCCCCGGGCGCTCCGGCGACGGCCTCGACCTCGATCTCGGTCTCGACCTTGCGTCCCGGCACGCTGGCGCCCTCCGGCAGCGCTTCTTCCAGCCGCTCCATCACCGCCCGCAGCTCGAACTCGCGCATGAACTCCCGCAGGGCGCCGCGGTCGGGCTCGCTCGACATCGCCGCGCCGAGGTCGACCCCGGTCTCGATGTCGTATTGCAGCGTCGCCAGCTGCTTCGAGAGGCGGGCGTCGTCGGCGTGCTCGACCAGATTTTCTTTGCGTTTTTTGCCGGAGACCTGGTCGACGCTTTCCAGCACCCCCTCCAGCGTCCCGAACTGCTGCAGCAGCTGGGTCGCCGTTTTCTCGCCGATGCCGGGGACGCCGGGGATGTTGTCGGAGGTGTCGCCGCGCAGCCCCATCAGGTCGGTGATCAGCTCCGGCGGCACGCCGTAGCGCTCCTCGACCGCGGCGCGGTCGTAGATCTTCGTCTCGGTGATCCCGCGCGAGGTGCTCATCACCCGCACCCCCTCGTCAACCAGCTGGTAGGCGTCGCGGTCGCCGGTCACGACCATCACCTCGATCCCCTCTTCGCGCGCCTGCTTGACCAGCGAGGCGATCACGTCGTCGGCCTCGAAGCCTTCGACCTTGACGTTGGTGTAGCCGAAGGCCTCGACCAGGGGCATCAGGTGCGGCCACTGCTCGCGCAGCAGGTCGGGGCGCGGTTTGCGCTGGGCCTTGTAGAGGTCGTAGGTCTTCTCGCGACCGCTCCAACCGGCGTCCCAGGCGACCACCACCCCCTGCGGGTGGTGTTCGTCGATGATTTTCACCAGCATGGAGGCAAGGCCGTAAATGGCATTGGTCGGCCGCCCGTCGCTGGTCCCGATCGACTCGGGCAGGGCGAAGAAGGCGCGGTAGGCGAGGCTGTTGCCGTCGATCAGGAAGAGCTGCGGGGCGGCGGCTGGCACGGCACGCGACTCTACGACAGAGCCTCCCGGAGGACCGCGATGACCCGCGCGGGCTCGGTTTCGAGCTGTTTGTCGGTGAAGCGCAGGACGGTGAAGCCGGCGGCGCGGAGGTCCAAGTCCCGCGCGTGGTCGTCCTCGAAGGCGACCGAGCCGCGGTGGTAGGCCCAGAAGTCGGTCTCGACCACGAGGTGGTGGGAACGCCAGAGGAAGTCGACCTCCCAGCGGCCGAGATTGACGTTGACCTCGGGTGGCGGAAGGCGGTGGTGATCGATGAGGGCGAGGAACAGCGTCTCGAGGTCGGAGCGGGTGCGGTCGGAGGCGACGCCTTCGAGGCGGGTGCCTCGCTGCTCGGCCTGGCGCTTGGCGCGGCGGACGAGGTAGGACGGGAGCACTCCCTCGATGTCGTCGATGGTGCGCTGGATCGTGGTGACGGGGATGTTGTGGCGGTAGGTCCTCAGGAGCCGTCCTCCTCGCCCACCTCCTTGCTGGGTGAAGGTGGGCGAGGAGGACGGCTCTTGGAGCGCGCCGAGGGAGGGGCAACGGTGGAGGTGGATTCCGGGGCGACGGAGGCGGCCCGAGGTGCTTGGAGTCGAGACGTGGACGGGGCCGTCGAGGGGCCGCAGGAGCTCCCAGAGGACGGCGGCGGAGCCGTAGCTCAGGACCGCGCCCTCGCCACATGCGAGGACGGCGGCCATGAAGCGCGCGTGGAGACTGGGAGGCCGGTGTCCCACGGCGTAGACGCCGCGGTGGATGCGATGCAACTGCCCACGACTAGCGCGCTTCGAGACCCCTCGTCGCCCCAACCCCACCTCTTCGAGCTGCCGCAGCGTAATCACCCCGTGCTGCCGCGCGGCGATCCGTGCCACCGCGGAATCGAGCGTGTCGCTCTTGTCTCCCATGAGGAGACAAAGTCGACAGGGCCTCGAACTCGCCCCCCTTACGTGCTGCTTTTCGTCCCTCGGAGCGGTTTCGCGCTACGGAACTAGGCGGCCTTGGTGACCTTGCCGGCCTTCAGGCAACGGGTGCAGACGTAGGCGCGGAGGGGGCGGCCGTTCTCTTGGATCCTCACCTTTTGCAGGTTCGGGTCGAAGCGGCGCTTGGTGGCGACCATCGAGTGGCTTCGGGACTGGCCGAACGCGGGTCCCTTGCCGCAGCTGTGACAAACCTTGGCCATGAGGACGCTGGATGCTACAGGCTGCCGCCGCCCGCGGTCGCCGGCGCCCAGCGGTAGGGATTGACCTCGCGTTTGAGGGCGGCCATGCGGGCGATGGTGAGGGCGGCATTGCGGCCTTGGTCGCGCTTGTCGCCGCCGGAGCGGGCCAGGGCCTGGTCCATGTTGTCGCAGGTGATGACGCCGAAGGCGCAGGGGACGCCGGTGTCGAGCTGCACCTGCTGGATGCCGCGGGCCGACTCGGCGCAGACGAAGTCGTAGTGGTCGGTCTCGCCGCGGATGACGACGCCGAGGCAGGCAACCCCGGCGTACCGGCCGCTGGTGGCGTGCAGCTTGGCGGCGAAGGGCAGCTCGTAGGCGCCGGGCACCGAGACCTCGGCGATCGACTCGGCCGGCACGCCCGCCAGCTCGAAGCCTTCGCGCGCGCCGCGCAGCAGCCGCTGCGCCAGGTCCTCGTAGAAGCGGCCGACGCAGACGGCGAAGCGCAGCCCCGCCAGCGTCTCGCGCTCCTCTTCGGTGAACTCCTCGAGGAAGGCCCCCGCCTCAGCCATCGGCGGCCCTGCCATCCCGGGCGTCGCGTTCGGACTCGTCGTGGATCATCTCCTCGTCGAGCGCCAGGCCCTGGTGGTGCAGGGAGTGGCCCATCTTGTCGCGCTTGGCGCGCAGGTAGGCCTCGTTGTGGGTGTTGGGAGCGGACTCGATCGGCACCTGCTCGGTCACCGAGAGGCCGTAGCCCTCCAGGCCGACGATCTTTTTCGGGTTGTTGGTGAGGATGCGGATGCTGGTCAGGCCGAGGTCGCCGAGGATCTGGGCGCCGATCCCGTAATCGCGCAGGTCGGCGGGCAGGCCGAGTTTGAGGTTGGCCTCGACCGTGTCGGCGCCTTCCTCCTGCAGCTTGTAGGCGCGCAGCTTGTTGAGCAGGCCGATCCCGCGCCCCTCCTGCGAGAGGTAGAGGAGGACGCCGCGGCCCTCGCGCTCGATCATCGAGAGCGCCGCTTCCAGCTGCTCGCCGCAGTCGCAGCGCATGCTGTGGAAGACGTCGCCGGTGAGGCACTCGCTGTGGACGCGGACGAGGATGTCCTCCTCGCCGGCAACCTCGCCTTTGACCATCGCCACGTGGTGTTTGTCGTCCACCAGCGAGCGGTAGCCGACCGCGGTGAAGTCGCCGAAGGCAGTCGGCAGCGCCGTGTCGACCACACGCTCGACCAGCTTCTCGGTCCGCCGCCGGTAGGCGATCAGCTCGGCGACGGTGATCATCTTCAAGCCGTGCTTCTGGCAGTAAGGGATCAGGTCGGGGACGCGGGCCATGGTGCCGTCGTCGTTCATCACCTCGCAGATCACCCCGGCCGGGGTGAGGCCGGCGAGGCGGGCAAGGTCGACGCTGGCCTCGGTGTGGCCGGTCCGCTCCAGGACGCCGCCGTCTTTGGCGCGCAGGGGGAACATGTGGCCCGGGACAACGATGTCGCGCGGCCCCGAGTCGGGGTCGATCGCGACCTGGATCGTGTGGGCGCGGTCGTGGGCGGAGATGCCGGTGCTGACCCCGCCCGCGGCCTCGATCGAGACCGTGAAGGCCGTCTCCAGCGGCGCCTCGTTCTTCGCCGTCATCAGGTTGAGGCCGAGCCGTTCGCAGCGCTTCGCGGTCAGCGCCAGGCAGATCAGCCCTCGCGCCTCCTTCGCCATGAAATTGATCGCCTCCGGCGTCGCGAACTGCGCCGCCATCACCAGGTCGCCCTCGTTCTCGCGGTCTTCGCCGTCGCAGACGACGACCATGCGGCCGGCGCGGATCTCCTCGATTGCCTCCTCGATCGAGGAGAACGGGCTCTCGCCCGTCGCCGTCCCGTCTTCTTTTCGCTCGGTCTCCGCCATCTTGCTCACGCCTGCTCCTTTCGCGCGAATGGTGACATCAATCGCTCCACGTACTTGGCGAGCACATCGCACTCCACGTTCAAACGGTCTCCTGGCGCCAAATCGCCGAGGTTCGTCCGCTCCAGGGTCTCAGGGATGAGGGAAACCTCAGCCCAAGACTCGCCCAAATCGGCGACGGTGAGGCTGACCCCGTTGAGGGTGATCGAGCCCTTGTCGACGACGAACTGGAGCAGCTGGGCGGGGAGAGTGGCCCGGACGCGCCTGGCGAACCCGTCGTCCTCGACGGACGCGACGGTCCCGACGCCGTCGACATGGCCCTGGACGATGTGGCCGCCGAGGCGGTCCCCCACCTTCATCGCCAGCTCGAGGTTGACGCGGGAGCCCTGCTCGACGCCGTCGAGCGCCGTGACCGCCAGCGTCTGGTTCATCGCCTCGGTCTCAAAGCTGCCCCCGTCGACCGCGGTGGCGGTGAGGCAGCAGCCGTTGACGGCGATCGAGTCGCCAAGGGAGAGCTCGGAAGCCAGCGGCGAGGAGATGCGCAGGTGGGCGCCGTCGGCGGCGCGGTCGAGGGTCTCGACCGTCCCCACGTCTTCGATCAGCCCGGTGAACACCTCACCACTCCTTGAACCGGGCCGTGACCAGGAGGTCGTCGCCGACGGTCGTGGCCGACTGTTCCAGGGCGACCAGGCGCGCGGCGGCGCCCTCGCTGTTCTCCGATCCGCCGATCAGCATGGGGGCGATGAAGGTACGGCATTCGTCGATCTGCCCTGCCGCGACGAAGGCCGACGCCAGGGTCTGACCGCCCTCGAGGAAGAGGCTGGTGAGGTTGCGGCTCCCCAGCTCACGAAGGGCGGATTCGATGCTGGTGGCGACGAGGACCTCGGCGCCGGCGTCCCCGAGCCCGGCGATGCGGTCGGCGGGAGCGTCGGGGGCGGTGACGACAAGCACTGGCGACTGGTCGAGGGTCGCGAGCAGTTGCGAGCCGCGCGGCAGCCGCGCCCCCCGATCGAAGACGACCCGGGTGGGCTGACGGGACGATTTCCCTCCATATGGGGGCACTTCCGTCCCGTCGGCACCAGGGCGTGCCGTCAGCAGCGGGTCGTCGGCGAGGGCGGTGCCGATGCCGACGGCGATCGCGTCGCTTTCGGCGCGCCAGCGGTGGACGAGCTCGCGGCTCTGCGGGCCGGAGATCCAGGGGCTGTCGCCCGGTGGGGTCGCGGTGCGGCCGTCGAGCGACATCGCCAGCTTGAGGACGACCAGCGGCAAGCCGGTGCTGGCCTGCTTGCGGAAGGGCTGGTTGAGGCGCCGGGCGGCGGTGGCCTCGGCCCCGGAGGCGAAATCGACCTCGACGCCGCCGTCGCGGAGGATGCCGGGCCCGCGACCGGCGGCCTTCTCGCTGGGGTCGTCGGAGGCGATGACGACGCGGCCGATGCCGGCCTCGAGGATCGCCTCGACGCAGGGCGGCTGGCGGCCCTGGTGGGCGCAGGGCTCCAGGGTCACGTACATCGTCGCCCCGCTCGGGTCCTCGCCGCGCTCGCGGCAATCCGCCAGCGCCGCCCGCTCGGCATGGAGATCGCCCAGCTCGGCATGGAACCCTTCGCCGATCACCTCGCCGTCGCGGACGATCGTCGCCCCGACAAGCGGATTGGGGCTCACGCGCCCTCGACCGCCTTCCGCGAGACTGAGAGCGCGTTGCAGAAACTCGCTATCGGTTGTTGACTGACTCGTCAATCAACCAGGATTCTACCCCCTGGTTGGCGTAGTTACGGAAGTTGTGCCGGATACGCTGGCCCGCCACCCCATGAAGCTGATCATCCAGATCCCTTGCCTGAACGAGGAGCAGACCCTCCCGGCCACGATCGCCGACCTGCCGCGGCAGGTCCCCGGCATC
This sequence comes from Solirubrobacterales bacterium, assembly GCA_035688955.1. Lineage (GTDB taxonomy): Bacteria > Actinomycetota > Thermoleophilia > Solirubrobacterales > 70-9 > VAYN01. The sequence continues at coordinate 11,684 of DASSMJ010000029.1, forward strand.
GACGACGTAGAGCTGCTGGTGATCGACGACGGCAGCAGCGACCGCACGGTCGAGGTCGCGCGCGAGTGCGGCGTCGACCACATCATCCGCCTGACCAACAACAAGGGCCTGGCCGCCGGCTTCCAGGCGGGCCTCGACGCCTGCCTCAAGCTCGGGGCCGACGTCGTCGTCAACACCGACGCCGACAACCAGTACCGCGGCGCCGACGTGACGAAGCTGGTCGCCCCGATCGTCGCCGGCGAGGCCGACATGGTCGTCGGCGACCGCCGCGTGGGCGAGATCGAGCACTTCTCCGGCAGCAAAAAAGGGCTGCAGCGCCTCGGCAGCTGGGTGGTGCGGCGCGTCTCCGGCACCCAGGTCACCGACGCCACCTCGGGCTTTCGCGCCTACAACCGCGAGGCCGCCCTGCAGCTCTTGGTCGTCGACAACTTCACCTACACGCTGGAGAGCCTGATCCAGGCCGGGAAGATGCTGGTCGCCGTCGACGAGGTCGAGGTCGCCACCAACCCGAAGACTCGCGAGTCCCGCCTCTTCGACTCGACCGGTGCCTACGTGCGGCGCAACGCGCCGGCGATCCTCCGCATCTACGCCCGCTACGAGCCCCTGCGCGCCTTCTTCCTCGCCGCCCTCGTGCTCCTCGTCCTGGCCCTCGCGGCCTGGCTGCCGTTCCTGCTCGACGCGATCTTCAACGGCGACAGCAGCGGCCACATCCAGTCGCTGATCCTCGGCGCGGTCCTCTTCATCGCCGCCGTGCAGCTCTTCGCCCTCGGCGTGATCGGCGACCTGCTCGCCAGCCAGCGGGTGATGACCCAGCGGGTCTTCGAGCGGGTGCGGCGGGTCGAGCTGGCGCTCGGCGTCAAGCCCTCCCATTACGAGCGCGGCGCCGAGCCGGCCAGGCGCGAGTCGGCCGAGTGAGCGAGGCGGGGCGCAGCGGCGGCGAGGCGAACGCCGCCGAATACGGCAAGACCGCGAGCTTCCTCGCGATCGGGGTCGGCCTTACGGGTCTGATCACCTACGCCTACTTCCTGATCGCCTCCCACGTCCTCTCGAAACCGGACTACGGGCAGATCACGGTGCTCTGGTCGGCGGTCTTCATCACGATCTCGACCCTCTACCGGCCGGTCGAACAGCTGCTCAGCCGCCACGTCTCCGAGCGCCTGGCGAAGGGCGAACCGCTGCGGCAGGAGCTGCGCGTCGCCTCGACGATCCAGATCGGGCTGGCGATCTTCTTCGCCGTCGTCGCCCTCGCCCTCCGCGGCCCGATCCAGGACGACCTGTTGGAAGGCAACGAAACCCTCTACTGGGTCTTCTTCGGGGCCGTCCTCTTCTACGCCGCCAGCTACTTCGCTCGCGGCTTCCTCGCCGGCCAGCGGACCTTCGGCCTGTTCACGGCGCTGATCCTCTCCGAGTCCTGCTTCCGCACCCTCTTTGCCGTGCTGGTCGCGGTCGGCCTGCTCAGCGGCCAGTCCTGGGTCGCGGTCGGGATCGTCGCCGCACCCTCGCTGAGTCTGCTGGTGGTGCCGTTTGCCTTCGCCCGGCGAGCGAAGAAAGCCCAGGCTCAGGCGACGCACCAAGCCGCCCCCGGACGCGAAGCGGAGGAGGCGGCGCCTGACGACTTCACGATGAAAGAGGGCGGCGGCTTCGCCGCGGCGGTCCTGGTGATCATGTTCAGCGAACAGGCCTTTCTCAACGCCGGGCCGATCATCACCCGCGGCCTGCAGGGGGCCGCCGCCGCCGGCTTCATCTTCAACGTGCTGATGCTGGCGCGGGCGCCGCTGCAGCTCTTCCAGGCGGTGTCGACCAGCATCCTCCCCCACCTCACCAGCCTCCACACCTCGACCGCGCCCGACAGCGAGCGCGAATTCCACCGCTCGGTCCGCGGCGTCCTCCTCGGCGTCGCCGGCTTCGCCGCTTTCACCGGCATCGTCGTCCTCATCGCCGGCCCGCAGCTGATGGGGATCGCCTTCTCCAAGAAGTTCGACTACGACCGGCCGGGGCTGCTGCTGGTGACGCTGGGGATGGGGCTCTACCTCGGTTCGGTCACGCTCAACCAGGCCTGCGTCGCCCAGGGCCAGGTACGGCGCGCCGCCGCCCGCTGGCTCGCCTGCGCCGCCTTCTTCATCCTCTGGAACTTCCTCCCGATCGTCGGCAACGAGTTCCGCCGGGTCGAGATCGGCTTCGCCCTCACCGCCGGCGTCCTCTTCGCCCTCCTTTACCTCGTTTACCGCTACCCGCACGAACGAGCCGAGGACATTCCGCGCGAGGGCTCGACCGAGGAACTCGAGCTGCGGCTCGCCGCGATCGACGAGAACACCTAGTTAGGGTCCCCCGATGGGGCACCACGATGCCGAGCTGATCCTGATCGCCGGTGCCCTGCTGGGCGCCGGGATCCTCGGGGCGCTGCTCGCCGACCGGGTCCGCGTCCCCGGCCTGCTCCTCTTCCTCGCGCTCGGCATGCTGGCCGGCTCCGAGGGGATCGGGGGGATCGAGTTCTCCAACATGGAGCTGGCGCGGACGCTGGGGACGATCGCGCTGATCCTCATCCTCTTCGAGGGCGGCCTCACCGCGGGCTGGTCGGAGATCCGGCCGGTGCTCGGGACCGCAGCCTCGCTGGCGACGATCGGCACCGTCCTCACCGCCGTGGTCGCGGGCCTCGCGGCAAAGCTGATCTTCGACATCGGCACCCTGGAAGGGATGATCGTCGGCGCCGCGATCGCGGCAACGGACTCGGCGGCGATCTTCGCCGTACTGCGCCGTTCGACCCTGGAGAAGCGGCTGGCGCGCTCGCTCGAGGGCGAGTCCGGAATGAACGACCCCGTCGCCCTGCTGCTGGTGATCGGGTTCATCGAATGGATCCAGGAGCCCGGCTATGGACTGGCCGACATGGCCGCCCTGCTGGCCCTGAAACTCGCGGTCGGGATCGCCGTCGGCTACCTGATCGGGCGCCTCGCCGTGGCCGCGCTGAACGCCGTGCGGCTGCCGACCGACGGGATCTACCCGGTGGCGACGGTCGCGATCGCCGCCCTCGCCTACGGCGTCGCCGAGATCGCCCACGGCTCGGGCCTGCTCGCCACCTACCTTGCCGCGCTGGCGCTCGGCGGCGCCAGCATCCCCGCCCGCCGCACCGTCGTCGCCTTCCACGAGGGGCTCGGCTGGGTTGCGCAGCTCGCCCTCTTCATCCTCCTCGGCCTGCTCGTCTTTCCGAGCCGGCTCGACGACGTGGCGCTGAAAGGACTGGCGCTCTCAGCGGTGCTGATCCTGGTTGCGCGCCCGCTGGCGACCTTCGTCGCGACGACGTTGGCCCCGATGAACGCGCGCGAGCGACTGATGCTCGGCTGGGCGGGGCTGCGCGGAGCGACGCCGATCTGGCTCGCCACCTTCCCGGTCGTCGCCGGGATCGCCGGCGGCGAGGAAGAGTTCGCGATCGTCTTCTTCGTCGTCGTCACCTCGACCTTGGTCCAGGGAGCCAGCTTCGAGCCGCTGGCGACGCGGCTGGGGCTGACGACCGACGAGCCGGCGCTGCCGCGGCGGCTGCTGGAGTCCGGGCGCATCCGGCGCATGGGCGGCGACGTGATCGCCTACCGGGTGCCGGAGGGAGCCGCGATCGCCGGGCACCGGGTCCGCGACCTCGAGCTGCCGCGCGAGGCACTCGTCAACGTGATCGTCCGCGACGGAAACGCGATGCCGCCGCGGGGATCGACCGAGCTGCAGGAGGGCGACGAGCTGCACATCCTCGTCCGCAGCGAGCTGCGCGACGAGGTCGAGGGCCTGACCGGCCACTGGGCCAAAGGTCCGATCGGCAAACCCGCCCCGCCCCCGTTGCCGCGCCGCGGTGCATCCCAGGTCTTCACGGTGCGCCCCGCCCGGGGGGACGGGGAGCTGGGCGAGGAGATCGACGGGATCCCGATCGTCAGGGTGATGCGCGACCGCAGCGAGCGGGGCGCCTACCTCGTCGCCCTCGCCGACGGCCGCTACGCGGTGTTGAGCGCGGGCCTGGTCGCGATCGGGGGCCGCCGGGCGCTGGCCGGATGGTGCGAGGGCCGCGCCGCACGGGGGGACGTCGACGCCTCCGAGCGGGCCTGGTGGCAGGAGGTGACCGGAGCCCTGATCGCCCGCGGGCAGTCAGGCGGCCCCGGCCGCGTCGACGATCTCGGCGTAAGCGGCAGCGGGCTCGGCGGCTCCAAAAACGGCTGAACCGGCGACGAAGAGCTGAGCGCCTGCTGCGGCGAGCGGCCCGGCCGTGTCCTTGTCGACGCCGCCGTCGACCTCGATCCGGGCCGGGCCGACCAGCGGGACCAGGCGCTCGACCTTTTCCGGCGAGGTCTCGATGAAGGACTGGCCGCCCCAGCCGGGGTTGACGGTCATGCAGAGGACGATGTCGGCGAGGCCGCGCAGCTCCGCGACCGCCTCGACCGGGGTGCCCGGGTTGATCGCGACCCCGGCCAGGCAGCCCGCCTCGCGGATCGCGGCGAGGGTGCGGTTGGCGTGCGGCGTCGCCTCGGCGTGGAAGGTGATCGAGTCGGCGCCGGCCTCCGCGAACTGCTCAATCTGGCGCTCCGGCGCCTCGATCATCAGGTGGACGTCGACCACCCCACCGGCATCGTGGACCTGGTCGGCGATCGAGCCGAGGACCAGCGGCCCGATCGTGATCGGCGGGACGAAGTGCCCGTCCATCACGTCGAAGTGGATCACCCGCGCCCCCGCGTCCATCACCTCTTCCAGCTGCGCCCCGAGGCGGGCGAAGTCGGCGGAGAGGATCGAGGGAGCCACGCGGGGCTCCGCCAGAAGGTCAGCCATCCCGTCGCTCATCGGCAGGGAAGGTAGATGACGGAGCGGCGCTATGCCGGTCTGAGCATGGAGGCGCCGCACGATTGGCATTCCATGTCGGCCGTGTTGGTCATGCGGGCGATCGTCTGGTGTTCGCCGCAGTTGGGGCACTGGGAGACGAGTTCGAAGCGGCGCAGGCAGTTGACGCAGCGCAGACGGCCCGGCAACTGGGTCGGGCGCAGCCAGGGCTCGCCGCAATGCGGACAGGGTGCGCGGCCCAGCGGATTCGACTCCCCCGGACTTGACTGGTTCGGGTGGCTCATGACCTAATCATTACGGTTCTCCGCGTCGGTTCGGGTCAGGCGGGCGATGAAGAAGCCGGTGGTGCAGTCGCGGTCGGGGCGCAGCTGCAGGCAGCGCGGCTCGGCCGGGGCGGCGAGGGACGGCGCCCGCGCCCCGAGATCCTCCAGCTGCAATGGCGGCACCTCCCCCGCGTCGGAGGCCGCCAGGAGCGAAGCGATCCGGTCCTCGTTCTCGCGGCGGGAGATCGTGCAGGTCGAGTAGACCAGGGTTCCGCCGGGGCGCAGCACGGCGGCGGCGTTGCGCAGGAGCTGGTCCTGGACGCCGGTCAGGCGGTCGATCGTCTCCGGGGACTTGCGCCAGCGGGCATCCGGTCGCGAGGCGAGGGTGCCGAGGTCGGAGCAGGGCGCGTCGAGGAGGACGCGATCGAAGCCCGGCGCCATCCCGGCCTCGGTGGCGTCGGCCTCGATCACGCTGACGCTGCGCAGGCCCAGCCGGCCGGCCTGGGCGGCGACTTCGGCGGCGCGGTCCGGGTCGAGCTCGACCGAGATCACCTCGCCGCGGTCGCACATCCGCTCGGCAATCTGGCCGGTCTTGATCCCCGGGCCGGCGCAGAGGTCGAGGACGTGCTCTCCCTCCCGCGGGTCGAGCACTTCGACGACGGCCGCCGAACCCCGGCTCTGCGGCGTCAGCTCCCCCGTCTTCACCGCCGCGGGCACCGCCTCCCCGGTCCGCCCCGCGATCACCAGCATCTCCGGCGCTGCCAGCGGCCATGAGGCCTCGGGGACGGTTGCCTCCACCCCAGCCTCGCGCAGCCGGGCGAGCACCGCCTCCCGCTCGGCCCGCAGCGGGTTGACCCGCATCGCCACCTCGGCTCGCTCGTTGCAGGCGGCGAGGATCGCGCGCGCCGGGCCCTCACCCAGCTCGCGCCACCACATCTCCGCCAGCCACTGCGGCGCCGAGTCGGCGACCGCCGCAGCGGCCGGGGTCGAGTCGTCCTCGAGCAGGTCCCTGGTCAGCCGATCGCGCTCGCGGATCGCCCGCCGCAGGATCGCGTTGACGAAGCCGGAGGCGTGTCCCGCGCCGGCCCCCTTGACCAGCTCGACCGCCTGGTCGACGGTGGCGTGATCGGGGGTGGCGTCGGCGAAGAGCAGCTCGTAGAGGCCGAGGCGGAGCGCCGCCAGGACCGGCGGATCGAGCAGCCGGGTCGAGCGCCCGGCCAGGCGTTCGATCGCGACGTCGCTGGTGCCGCGGCGCTGGACGGCGCCGTAGGCGAGGCGCTGGGCCTGGGCGCGGTCGCGACCGCCGAGGCCGAGCCGGTCGGCCTCGGCGCGAAAGGCGCGCTCGGTGAAGGCACCTTGCTCGAAGGTGGCGCGGACGGTGGCGAAGGCGAGCGAGCGCGCAGGCGAGACGCGGCTCATAGGCGCGGCGGCTCGTGCCCGCGCAGGTAGGCGTCGGCCGGCATCGCCTTCCCTCCCGGGGGCTGGACGACCTCCAGCCGCAGCGCGCCCTCCCCGCAACCGAGGAGCAGGGCGCCGTCGCGAACCACGAGCTGACCCTGAAGCACCTCGGCGTCGGCGACGCGGGCGCGGCGGACGCCGAGCCGTTCCCCGGCGGCAGTCTCTAGGTAGGTGCCGACGTGCGGGGTCAGGGCGCGGACCTTGGCCGCCAGCTCGGCGGCGGGACGGCCTGGATCCAGGCGCCGCTCGCCGGCCTCGATCTTCTCCGCGTAGGTGACCCCCTCCTCGCCCTGCTCGGCGAACTCCAGCGCCCCCTTCGCCTGCAGGTCAAGAGCGCGGACGAGGAGCTCACCGCCGACCTCGGCCAGGCGGGCCGAAAGCGCGGCGAAGTCCTCCTCAGGTTCGATCGCTACCTCCTCGCGCAGCGCCACCGGGCCGGAGTCGAGACCGGCGGTGAGGCGCATGACGCAGACGCCGGTGACCTCGTCGCCGGCCATGATCGCCCGCTCGATCGGGGCGGCGCCGCGCCAGCGGGGCAGCAGCGACGGGTGCACGTTCAGCATCGGATACTCGGAGAGCAGCGGCTCGCGGATCAGCTGGCCGAAGGCGCAGACCAGCACGGCCTCCGGCCGGGCGGCGCGGATGCGCTCCAGCGCTGAGGCGTCGTTGACGTTCTCCGCCTGCAGCAGGTCGAGATCCAGCTCGGCGGCCGTCGCCGCGGCCGGCGGCGGCTGCACCTTGCGGCCGCGTCCCTGACGGCGGTCGGGCGGGGTGACGACCAGGGCCGGCCGGTGCGGCGAGTCGGCGAGGCGCCGCAGCACCGTCGCGGCGAACTCGGAGGTCCCGAGGTAGGCGGTCCTCACGCGTCGGTGCGCGGCTCGCGCAGCTCGCCCTCTTCGACGATCTCTTCCTCGGAGGAGGGGCTGTAGCTGCCGCCCTCGCGCAGAGCCCGCAGCGCCGCCTTGCGCTGTTCGCGCACGGTGCGATCGAGGATCAGGACCCCGTCGAGGTGGTCGATCTCGTGCTGGAGGACCCGGGCCTCGAGCCCGGAGGCCTCGATCACGATCGGAGCCCCCTCCATATCGCGGCCGCTGAAGCGTGCGTAGAGCGGCCGCTCGACGTCCATCGAGACGCGCGGCAGGCTGAGGCAGCCCTCCTCGGCGACGGCGGTTTCCTCCGAGAGCCACTCGACCTCCGGGTTGACGAGGGCGCTCGGCGCGCCGTCGGGACCGGCCTGGAAAACCAGCACCCGGCGGAGGACGCCGAGCTGGGTCGCGGCGAGGCCGACGCCGAGGCCGTCGCGCATGATCTCGTACATCCGCTCGACCTCCGTGCGCAGCTCGGGGCCAAAGTTGGCGACCGGCGAGGCCTTGCTCTTCAGCACCGGGTCGCCGAACTTGACCACATGCGCGAGCGCCGTTTCACGACGCTCCAGCAGCTCGATTTCGAGCCGGCGGTCCTCCTCGCGCTCGGGCGTCTGTACCTCGTCGCTCATCGAAGTCTGAGTCTAAGCGGCGCTCTCTTCTGATACTTCCTGGGTCGGAGCATGCCGTCCCCGCGGATCGCCATCGCCACCTGCGCCGCCTACGCCGACCTCAAGGTCGACGACGAGCTGCTGCGCGTAGCCCTGGAGGAGCGCGGCTGCGAGGCGGAGCCGATCGTCTGGGATCAGCTCGGGGCGGAGTGGTCGCGGTTCGACCTCTGCCTCGTCCGCTCGACCTGGGACTACCACGAGAAGCACGGCGCTTTCCTCGACTGGACGCGGCGGATGGAGGCCGGGGCGAGCCTGCGCAACCCCGCCAAGCTGATCGCCTGGAACAGCGACAAGAGCTATCTGCGCGGGCTGGAGGAGCGCGGGGTGCGGACGGTCCCGACGGTCTGGGTCGGCAAGGACTCGCGCCTCGACCTCGAGCGGATCCTCGCCGGCACCGGCTGGGAGGAGGCAGTGGTCAAGCCGGTCGTCGACCTCGGCGCACGCAACCTGGAGCGGGTGCGCGCCGGTGAGGGCTCGTCGGCGCTGGAATCGATCCTCGAGCGCCACGACGCGATGGTGCAGCCGTTCCTGCCGGCGGTGGAAGAGCGGGGAGAGCTTTCGCTGATCTACATCGAGGGCAGGCTGAGCCACGCGGTCCGCAAGTTCCCGGCACCGGGCGACTTCCGCGTGCAGTCGATCTGGGGCGGGACGGTGAGCCGGGACGATCCGACCGGCGCCGAGGTAGAGCTGGCCGAGGAGGTGATGGCGCTGTTCAAGGAGCTGCCGCTCTACGCCCGGGTCGACCTGGTGGGCGGGCCGGGGGGAGAGCCCTGCCTGATCGAGCTGGAGCTGATCGAGCCCAACCTCTACCTATCCGAGCATCCGCCGGCCGCCGAGGCGCTGGCGAAGGCGGCGCTGAAGCTGCTGTAGTCCGGCCGTTACTGCGGATCGACGTCGACGCCGATCGCCACGTCCTTCAGCGAGCGATCCCCCGCCCGCCGCTCGACCACCTCGCGCACCGCGGCGATCACGCCCTCGCGGTCGTCGGCCTTGATCAGGATGCGGCGGCGGTGCTTGTTGCGCACGCGGAACATCGGCGCCGGTCCGAGCAGCTCGGAGCCCGGCGGCAGCGTCCGCCGCAACTCGTTCGCGACCGCGATGGCGACGTCGTCGAGTTTCGGCTCGGTCTCGGCGGAGAAGTTGATCCGGGTCAGGTGCGAGAAGGGCGGGTAATGAAGCGCGCGGCGGCGCTGCAGCTCCAGCTCGAGGAAGCCGGCGGAATCGTGGCGGGCGGCGTGCTCGATGCTGGCGGCGTTCGGCGCCATGGTCTGGACGATCACCTCCCCCCCGGCCTCGCCGCGGCCGGAGCGGCCGGCGAGCTGGGCGACCATCGCGAAGGTCCGCTCCTCGGCGCGGAAGTCGGGGAAGCGCAGGGTCGCGTCGGCGTCGAGGATCGCGCTCAACGTCACCTCGGGGAAGTCGTGGCCCTTGGCGACCATCTGGGTGCCGACGAGGGCGGCGCTGGGGAGCTCGTCAAAGCGGGCGAGGATGCGGGCGTGGGCGCCGCGCTCGGCGGCGGTGTCAGAATCGAGACGCAGAACGGGCATCGGGTCCAGCCGCCCGGCCAGCAGCGCCTCGATCCGTTCGGTGCCGGCGCCGGCGCGCGAGAGGGTGGTCGAGCCGCACTCCGGGCAGGCCTGCGGCTGGCGCTCGCTGTGAGCGCAGTGGTGGCAGACGAGCCGGCCGCTGTGGCGGTGGACGATCAGCGAGACGTCGCAGTTGGGGCAGTCCCAGTGGTGTCCGCAGGATCGGCAGGTGAGCCAGGGGGCGAAGCCGCGGCGGTTGATCATCACGATCGCCTTCGCCCCGGCGGCGCGGACGCCCTCCAGGGCCTCCCAGGTCTCGGCGTGGACCGGGCCGGAGCGCGGGTCGTTCTCGCGCATGTCGACCAGGTGGACCGGCGGCATCCGGCGCCCGTCGACCCGCCGGGGCAGCTCCAAGCGCGGCAGCTCCAGCCAGCTCTCGGGGCGCGGGGTCGCGGTGCCGGCGACGAGGACTGCGCCGTGGTCGGCGGCGCGTTTGCGGGCGACGGCGCGGGCGTCGTAGGTGGGGTCGCCCTCCTGCTTGTAGGAGGCGTCGTGCTCCTCGTCGATCACGATCAGGCCGAGGTCCTGGACGGGGGCGAAGACGGCCGAGCGCGGGCCGATGCAGACGCTCGCTTCGCCGCTGCGCAGGCGGCGCCACTCGTCGTAGCGCTCGCCCTCCGAGAGGGCCGAGTGCAGGACGGCGAAGCGATCGCCGAGGCGGGCTCGGAAGCGGGCGACCGCCTGCGGGGCGAGGCCGATCTCCGGGACGAGGACGATCGCGCCCTTGCCGCGCTCCAGCGCCGCCTCGACCGCCGCCAGGTAGACCTCGGTCTTGCCGGAGCCGGTGACGCCGTGGAGCAGCAGCCGGCGGGGGGCGTCCGCCGCGCCGTCGAGGGCGGCGACGAGCGCCGCCACCGCGTCAGCCTGTTCGGGGAGCAGCTGCGGGCTGGCGGCGGTGCCGCCGAGGCCCGGCTCGCCGGGCACGCGGCGGACGGTGGCGGTGTGGGTCGCGACCAGCCCGCGCCCCTCGAGGCGGCGCAGCGTCTGGCGATCGGCGCCGACCGCGGTGGCCAGCTCGCCGGAGGACATCTCGCCCGAGCGCAGCGCCTCCAGCACCGCCCGCTGTTTGGAGCCGAGGCGCTCGCCACCGTCCAGCGCCGCCTCCCCGGCAGGAAGCAATGCCGCCCGCAGCTCGGTCTTGGCGCGAACCGTGCGGCCACCGCTGCCGGTCCCGGTTCCCGGCGGCAGCACCAGCTGCAAGCCGCGCGAGGGGGTCGAGCAGTACTCGCCGGCGACCCAGAAGCCGAGGCGGACGAGCTCGGGAGTGGCGCCCGCCTCCAGCGCCTCGATCGGCTCGGCGAGGCGCTCCGGCGGCAGCTCCGAGGTCTCGGCCAGCTCGACGACGACGCCGAGGATGCGCCGCGGCCCGAACGGGACGCGGACGACGCTGCCGACGTCAACCTCCATCGATGCCGGGCGCCGGTAGTCGAACGGTCCGCGCAGGGCGCGGGCGGTGGTCAGCGGCTCGACGCGGAGGATCGTCACCGGTCGAGGTTATGGGCGGCGGGGGATGCCCTGGCCTGCGGCCGGAGGAGGTCATATGCTGGCCCGCATGAGCATCAACCTCCACCCCGGCGAGCGGGTGATCTTCGAAGGCCACCCCTCCTGGCGGGCGATCCTCGGCTTCTACCTCAAAGGCGGCCTGATCGCGGTGATCCTCGGCGTGATCGCGAAGCTGATCTGGGGCGACGGCACCGCCTTCCTGGTGATCCTCGTCGTTCTCGCCCTCACCGTCCTCGTCGGCTTCGTCAAGCGGGTGGCGACGACCTACACGATCACCGACCGCCGCCTCAACATCAAGCGCGGCATCGTCTCCAAAGAGGTCCAGGAGACGCGCCTGGAGCGCGTCCAGAACGTCAACTACAGCCAGTCCGTCTACCAGCGCCTGATGCAGATCGGCGACGTCGACTTCGACACCGCAGCCGGCGACGACTACAACTTCGTCTTCAGGGGAGTGGCGGGACCGGGCGACGTGGTCCATGCGGTGGACCAGGCGACGGGCGCCGGCGCGGCGGGGACGCACGGCTTGGGCGAGCCCCAGCCACCCGAACAGCGCGCCTGAGGTTCTCGGCCGTCCGGGTGAGGACGTCCTTCACGTGGGCCGGTTCGTATTTGACCTGGTAGTGGGAGAAGCGAAGCGGGGTGAGGCCGGCGGCGGTGTGGGTTTGGAAGCGGAGGGCGTCGCGAGTCTGGGCGGCGGGGGTGCGGTGGTAGCGCCAGCCATCCGTCTCGACCACGAGCCCTAGCTCAGGCCAGAAGAAGTCGACCTCGAATTCGTTGACGATGGCTTTCGTCAGCGGGACCGGCAGGCCCGCGGCGGCAGCCAGGGGGCGGAAGAGGAGTTCGAGTTCGTCGTCGGAGAGGCGGAAGGTGTGCTTGTCGAGGACATGGCGCAGCGGACGGACGCCGGGCTCGCCCGGGTGGTGCTCGAGCGCCTTGCGTAGAGCGTCGGCGTCGATGACGTCTCGCTTGTCGGCCTCGTTGACAGCGCGCTCGATGGTTTTCGGCCCTGCCACGGTCGCCAGGTCGAGGAAGGTCTGAACCGGCTGGGTGAGGGGGATGTTCCGGCGGGTGGTGATGGCGCTGGGCGGCAGCGTGGGACGGCGGTGGCAGCGGATGCCGCGTAGCCGCGCTTCGGAGGCTCGCCTCACGCTGACGTCGATGTAGTCGTGGTGCTCGTCGCCAAAGCGCCAGAGAGCGGCAGCACTGCGGTGGCTCAGGGCGGCGTCGGGTCCGCAGGCGAGCACCGCGGCCATCCAACGCCCCTCGCGGCTCAGGCGCGGCCGTCCTACGGCGTAGACGCCGCAGACGATGGGGTGCAATCGCCCCCGCTGAACGCGGTGCTTGATCGCCTTCGCGGTGTACCCGAGCGCAAGCAGATCAGCGCGAGTCAGCACTCCGTGCTGCCGTCGCGCCAAATCCCAGGCTTGCCGGCTTCGCGACTCCGAGATTTGGTCCCCCATAAGGGCCCAAAGTTCGGAGAGGCGGTCGCTCTCCCCCTCCCGGCCCGACGTACCTGCTCTACCCGCCGGAGTTTGCGGCGCTTAGGCGGCTGCGGCCTCTTGGCCGGCGGCGCTGCGGAGGGAGTCGGCGCGGTCGGCCTTCTCCCAGGTGAAGTCGTCGTCGCCGCGGCCGAAGTGGCCGTAGGCGGAGGTCTTCTGGAAGATCGGGCGGTGGAGGTCGAGGTACTCGCGGAAGGCGCCGGGGCGCATGTCGAACTCGGCCTCGACCAGCTGTGAGATCTGAGCGTCGGGGAGCTTGCCGGTGCCGAAGGTCTCGACCATCAGGGAGACCGGGTGGGCGACGCCGATCGCGTAGGCGACCTGGACCTCGCAGCGCTGCGCCAGGCCGGCGGCGACGACGTTCTTCGCCACGTAGCGGGCGGCGTAGGCGGCCGAGCGGTCGACCTTGGACGGGTCCTTGCCGGAGAAGGCGCCGCCACCGTGGCGGGCCATGCCGCCGTAGGTGTCGACGATGATCTTGCGGCCGGTGAGGCCGGCGTCGCCGACCGGGCCGCCGATCACGAACTTGCCGGTCGGGTTGACGAGGAACTCGCCCTTCAGCTCGTTCTCGTCGTAGCGGCCGGGAACCTCTGCCTCCAGGACCGGGAGGATCACGTTCTCCCAGAGCTCGGGCTTGATCTGGCTCTGCGAGTCGATTCCCTCGTCGTGCTGAGTGGAGATCAGGAGCTTTTCAACTGCCACCGGGCGGCCGTCGGCGTAGCGGACGGTGACCTGGGTCTTGCCGTCGGGGCCGAGGTAGCCCATCGTCCCGTCCTTGCGCACCGCCGCCAGCCGTTCGGCGAAGCGGTGGGCGAGGTGGATCGGCATCGGCATCAGCGCCTCGGTCTCGTCGCTGGCGTAGCCGAACATCATCCCCTGGTCGCCCGCGCCGGCGATGTCGAGCTCGTCGCTGTCGGAGGGATCGACCTTGGTCTCGTAAGCCTGGTCGACGCCCTGGGCGATGTCCGGCGACTGCTCGTCGATCGAGACGATCACAGAGATGTGGTCGCAGTCGTAGCCGTAGCCGCCGCCCTGGTAGCCGATGCCGCGCACCGTCTCGCGGACGATGTCCGGGACGTTGAGGTGGATGTCGGTCGAGATCTCGCCGGAAACGACCGCCATGCCGGTGTTGACGAGGGTCTCGCAGGCGACACGGCCGCCCGGATCCTCGGCCATGATCGCGTCGAGAACGCCGTCGGAGATCGCGTCGGCGACCTTGTCTGGATGGCCCTCGGTGACGGACTCGGACGTGAAGAGGTACTCGCCCTCGGCAAGCGGCTTAGAAGTCATGGCGGAAAGCCTAGAGCAATTTTGCGCGGGACCGTTTGATCAGTCGCTGTAGCGGCGGCGACCGGAGGCGGGGACGAAGTCGATGATCAGCGGCACGCCCTCAAGGGCGTAGGTCTCCCGCATCCGGTTCTCCAGGTGGTAGGCCCAGTCGCGGCTGATCAGCTTGCGGTCGTTGACCTGGATCGCGATCCGCGGCGGGCTGGTTCCGACCTGGGCGGAGTAGTAGAGGCGCAGGCGCTTGCCGCGTTTGGAGGGCGGCGGGGTGCGGGCGACGACGTCGCTGACGAAGCGGTTCAGCTCCGGAGTCGGGATCCGCTCGGCGGCCCGGTCGGCCAGTTCCAGCGCCCGCGGCAGCAGCGTGGCGACGTTGCGGCCACGCTTGGCCGAGCAGGTGATGACCGCCGGCCGCAGCCGGGATTTGCGCTCGACCCGGGCGCGAGCGTCGTCGATGTCGGTCTCGCCGACGTCCCACTTGTTCATCGCCAGCAGGCAGGCGCAGCCGGCCTTCATCGCCATCTCTGCAACCCGCAGGTCCTCGCTCGTCACCCCCTCGGAGGCGTCGCAGACGACGATCGCGACGTCGGCCCGCTCCACCGCGCGTTCGGAGCGCAGCTGGGCGTAGTAGTCGACGGTGCCGGCGACCTTGGAGCGGCGGCGCAGGCCGGCAGTGTCGACGAGGATGACGCGGCGGCCGTCGACCTCGAGCTGGGTGTCGATCGCGTCGCGGGTGGTGCCGGCGAGGTCGGAAACGATCACCCGCTCGGAGCCGAGGAAGGCGTTGACGAGCGAGGACTTGCCGACGTTGGGTCGCCCGATCACCGCCACCCGAACCGCCTCGTCCGCGTCGGCCTGCGGCTCGCGGTCGCCGAGCGCGGCGGTGATCGCGTCGAGCAGATCGCCGGTGCCGAGGCCGTGGGTGGCGGAGACGGAGAGCGGGTCGCCAAGGCCGAGGGCGTGGAACTCGGCGGTGATCGCGAAGTCTTCGGGGCGGTCGGCCTTGTTGACGGCGACGATCACCGGCACCTGCGAGCCGCGGAGGGTCTTCGCCAGCTCGGCGTCGCCGGCTCGGAGGCCGGCGCGGCCGTCGACCACGAGGACGATCGCGTCGGCTTCGGCGATCCCCGTGCGCGCCTGAGCCTGCACGTCGCGGGCCAGCTCGGCCTCGTCACCGAGGTCGATGCCGCCGGTGTCGACCAGCTCGAAGGCGATCCCGTTCCACTCGGTGGCGAGCCGCTTGCGATCGCGGGTGACGCCGGGCTCGGGCGAGGTGACCGCCTCGGTGCCGCCGACGAGGCAGTTGACGAGGGTGCTCTTGCCGACGTTGGGGAAGCCGACGACGGCGACGGTTGGCAGGCTCATGCGAGGCCCCGCTCGCGGGCGAGGGCGACGACGCGGGCGACGACCTCTTCGAGCGAGAGGCCGGTCGTATCGAGCTCGACCGCGTCCTCCGCCGCACGCAGAGCGCCGTGCTCGCGCTCGGTGTCGCGGGCATCGCGTTGGCGCTGCGCCACCAGCACCGACTCGACGTCCTCGCCGCTCTCGGCGGCGCGGCGGCGCGCCCTCTCCTCGTCGGAGGCGGTGAGGAAGATCTTCAGCGGGCTGTCGGGGCTGACGACGGTGCCGATGTCGCGACCCTCGGCGACGTAGCGGCCAGCGGCGATCAGCTGGCGCTGGCGGTCGACCATCGCCTCCCGTACCCGTGGGTGCACGGAGACCTGCGAGGCGGCGGCTGAGACCTCCGGGGCGCGGATCTCGTCGCTGACGTCCTCCCCGTCGAGCAGCACCCGCCGGCCGTCGAAGTCGATCTCGAGCCCCTCCGCCAAGGCCCCGAGCGCTTCGCCGTCGCCGAGGTCAGTATTCCCCTCCAGCGCCGCGAGGGCGACGCCGCGATACATCGCCCCCGAGTCCAGGTAGGTGAAGCCGAGCTCTGCCGCCACCCCGCGCGCGACCGAGGACTTACCGGCCCCGGCGGGGCCATCGATCGCGATCACCATCCCAGCAGCGTATTCAGCGGCCGAGCAGAGAGCCGAGGTCGGACTCGAAGCCGGGGTAGCTGACGGCGGCGGCGTCCATGTTGCGGACCTCTACGCCCTGCTCGGAGGCGAGGCCGGCGATGGCGCCGAGCATCGCGATCCGGTGATCCCCGTGAGAGTCGATCGTGCCGCCGCGCAGGCCGCCCGTTCCCTCGATCACCATCCCGTCCGCCATCGGCTCGACCTTGCCGCCGAGCGCCCGCAGCGCTGTGCTCACGGTCTCGATCCGATCCGACTCCTTGCGCCGCAGCTCCTCGGCGTCACGCATCGTCGTCGTCCCCTCGGCGAAGCATGCGGCGAGGGCGACGAGCGGCAGCTCGTCGATCGCCAGCGGGATCTCGGCGCCGCCGACCTCGGTCGCGCGCAGCGGGGCGGAGCGGACGCGGAGGGTCGCGACCGGCTCGCCGCCCTGCTCCCGCTCGTCCTCCACCGCGACGTCAGCCCCCATCCGATCGAGGATGGTGAGGATTCCGGTGCGGGTCGGGTTGACGTTGACCTCCTCGAGGACCACCTCGCTGCCCTCGACGAGCGAGGCGGCGGCGATGAAGAAAGCGGCCGAGGAGATGTCGGCCGGGACCGAGATCGGCCCCGGCTCCAGCCGCTCGGCGGGGCGCACCGCGACGACGTCGCCGTCGCGCTCGATCGACGCGCCGGCCGCGGCGAGCATCCGCTCGGTGTGGTCGCGGCTCGGCAGCGGCTCGACCACCCGGGTCTCGCCGCCGGCGAGCAGGCCGGCAAAGAGCAAACACGACTTGACCTGGGCGCTGGCGATCGGCATCTCGTAGGTGGCGCCGTGGAGGGTCGTCCCCTCGATCTCCAGCGGCGGCAGGCGATCCTCGCGGGCGCGCAGGTTCGCTCCCATCCGCCGCAGCGGCGTCGCGATCCGGTCGACGGGCCGGCGGCGGATCGAGTCGTCGCCGTCAAGGGTCCAATGCCCGCCCTCCTGCCCGGCCAGCCATCCCGGCAGCAGCCGCAGCAGGGTGCCGGCGTTGCCGACGTCGATCGTCGCCGGACGAGCGCCCCGGAGCCCAACGCCTTCGATCCGCAATCCCCCAGCCGGATTGCCCTCCACCTGCGCCCCGAGCGCCTCCACCGCCGCCAGGGTCGAGCGCGTGTCGGCGGCATCGAGGTAACTGCTGATCTCCGACTCGCCCTCCCCCATCGCCGCGATCAGCGCAGCGCGGTGGGAGATCGACTTGTCCGATGGCGGGCGCAGCGAGCCGCGCAGGGGTCCCGAAGGCTCGAAGCGGGTCATCGCGCGGACCCTATTCGCCGCTGCCGAGGACCGTGACGGTGTGGCCGAGCTCGCGGACCAGCCGCTCGGCCTTCGCGGCCTGCTCGTCGCCGGCGACCCAGAGGGAGACGGCGCCGGAGGTCATGTCCGGGGCCGGGTGCAGCGCCATGTCCTCGATGTTGACCCCCGCCTCGCCCAGCGCCAGCGCCAGCTCGGCGATCGTCCCCGGGCGGTTGGTGACGACGATCCGCAGCTCGCGCAGCGGCCCTGCCTCGGACTCGCCTTCGAGCAGCCGCTGCCGCGCCTCGCCGGCGCTGCCGTGCCAGGCTGCCAGCGCCTCGCGGTCGCCCTCGCGGATCAGGCGCGCCGCCTCGCGCAGCCGCTCGCCGACCGCGTCGACCGAGGCCGCCACCGCCTCGCGGTTGCTGGCGAAGATATCGGCCCAGATTGCCGGGTTGGAGCCGGCGACGCGGGTCATGTCGCGGAAGCTCGGGCCGACGTCCGGCAGCCGCTCCGAGTCGCGGGTGAGCGAGTCGGCCGCCTCGGCGGCCAAGACGTTCGCGAGCACGTGCGGCAGGTGGCTGACCGCGGCCATCAGGCGGTCGTGACCGTGCGGGTCGATCGCCTGCGGCCGCGCCCCCAGCGCCGAGAGCGTCCGCTGCAGGCGGTCGTAGAGCAGACCGCTGGAGCGCTCTGTCGGCGTCAGGTACCAGCGCGCGCCCTCGAAGAGGTCCTCGCGCGCGTTCTCCACTCCAGCCGTCTCGGCTCCGGCCAGCGGGTGACCGCCGATGAACCGCTCGTCCCCGCCCAGGGCGTCGACCAGCTCGCCCTTGGTCGAGCCGACGTCGGTGACGACGGTCTCCGGGCCCGCGGCGGCGAGCGCCTCGCGCGCCTGCCCCGGCAGCGCCGCCACCGGGCCGGCGCAGACCACGAGGTCGGCGTCGGCACAGGCCTCGGCGACCGAGCCGGCGCCGCGGTCGATCGCGCCCAGCTCGACCGCGCGCCGCAGCCGCTCCGGGCTGCGGCCGCAGCCGACGACCTCCGCCTCGAGGCGTCGGCGGGCGGCGAGCCCGATCGAACCTCCGATCAAGCCCACCCCGAGGACGGCAATCTTCATGGACGAGGGCGCGGCCTCAGGAACCGCGCCGCGCCTCCACGGCCGAAGCGAAGCGCTCCAGCGCCGAGACCGTGTCCTCCCAGTTGATGCAGGCGTCCGTGATCGACTGTCCGTAGACCAGGTCCTCACCGGGGACGAGGTTCTGCCGGCCCTCGACCAGGAACGACTCCAGCATCACCCCGACGATCGCCTTGTTGCCGTCGGCGACCTGGTCGGCGATATCGCCGGCGGCGAAGAACTGCTTCTCCGGGTCCTTGCCGCTGTTGTCGTGGGAGGCGTCGATCACGACGCGCTCCGGCTGCCCGGCGACGCCGAGCGTGACCAGCGCGTCCTCGACCTCGGGCGGGTGGTAGTTCGGCTGCCCGTGGCCGCCACGGAGGATCACGTGGCAGTCGGGGTTGCCGGTCGTGTGCAGGATCGCCGGCATGCCGGCGTCGTCGATCCCGGCGAAGGCGTGCGATACCGCCGCGGCTCGAACCGCATCGACGGCCACCTGAATATTGCCGTCGGTCCGGTTCTTGAAGCCGATCGGCATCGAAAGGCCGGAGGCGAGCTGCCGGTGGGTCTGGCTCTCTGAGGTGCGCGCCCCGATCGCCCCCCAGGCGACGCAATCGGCGATGTACTGCGGCGTGATCGGGTCGAGGAACTCGCAGCCGACGGGTAGCCCCGTGTCCAGCACCTCGAGCAGCAGCTTGCGGGCGATCCGCAGGCCGGCGTTGACGTCGGCGCTTTCGTCCAGGTGCGGGTCGTTGATCAGGCCCTTCCAGCCCGTCGTCGTCCGCGGCTTCTCGAAGTAGACGCGCATCACCACGAGGATCTCGTCGCGCAGGGCCCGCGCCGTCGCACTCAGCTTGGTCGCGTACTCCATCGCCGCTTTCGGGTCGTGGACGCTGCACGGGCCGACCACGACCATCAGCCGCGGGTCGCGCCCGGACAGCACCTCCCGCACTTCCTCGCGGCCCCTGATGACGGCCTTCGAGCGCTCCTCGCCGAGCGGCAGCTCCGCCAGCAGCCGTTCCGGCGGTGCCAGCTCGACGATTTTCGCGATCCGCTGATCGCGGACGCCGTCTCGTTTCGCCCCCTCCATTCCGATGAACATTTTGCCTTCGCCTTTCTCCAAAACCGTTGAAATCGTACTTTCTGGTCGTTCGCTGCCGAGTTGGGTCCGCGCGCGAGCGCGCCAACGAACTCCGAGGCGCCCGGCCGGAAGATCTGGATCTCCATGGCGGCGCGTCGCCGCCAGACCGAACGCCTAGCTAAATCGCCAATACCAATAGGTGAGGTGAGCGCATGGGACCGCGGCGCCGAGTGCTCCGGTGCCGCTCCCGCTTGTCATCGCGTCCAACCTCACGTTGCAGCAGGTTGTACCACGGTGGCGCGGTTAGTCAAGTATTTCCGACAGGCCGCGCAGGAGGCGCTCGTTCTCCTCCGCGGTGCCGTAGCTGACCCGGATGTGCCCGGGGCCGCCGAGGGCCTTGCCGGGGCGCACCGCAATTTCGCGCTCGCCCAGACCGGCGAGGACCGCGGCTTCGTCGGCGTCGCCGAGATCGACCCAGGAGAAGTTGGCGTGCGAGTCGGTGGTCGCGAGGCCGAGACCGCGCAGACCCTCCTCGACGGTGAGGCGGGCGGCGATCGTGCTCTCGACCCGGCGCAGGACGTCGTCCTGGTGGCGGACCGCCTCCGCCCCGGCCGCCTGGGCGAGGGCGTTGACGCTGAAGGGCTGGCGGACGGCGTCGACCGCGGCGCGGAAGCCGGCGGAGCCGATCGCGTAGCCGACCCGCAGCCCCGCGAGGCCGTAGCACTTGCTGAAGGTCCGCAGGACGACCACGTTGGGGAAGTCCTTCAGCAGGTCAAGGGAGGCGTCGGGGTCGTCGTGAGCCTGGAACTCGACGTAGGCCTCGTCGAGGATCACCGTCACGTGGCTGGGGATCCGCTCGCAGAAGGCAGCGATCTCCGCCGCCGGGATGTGGGTCGCGGTCGGGTTGTTGGGGTTGCAGACAATCAGCAGCTGGGTCGCGGCGGTGACCTCGGCGGCCATCGCCTCGAGGTCGTGGACGTCTCCCTCGGCGAGCGGGACGCGGACCTCGCGGGCGCCGGTCAGCGCCGGCAGGTACGGGTACATCGAGAAGGCCGGCCAGGCGAAGACGATCTCGGCGCCAGGCTCGCAGAGCGCCTCGGCGGCGGCGAGGAGGATCTCGCAGGAGCCGTTGCCGACGGCGACCCGGCCGGGCTCGGTCTCGTAGCGCTCGGCGAGACGGCGGCGCAGCAGGGTCGCGTCGGGGTCCGGGTAGCGGTGCATCGCCCCGGCTGCCTTCTGAATCGCCTCGATGACCTGCGGGTGCGGCGGGAAGGGCGACTCGTTCGAGGCGAGCTGGGCGATGTTGCCCGAGGCGATCGCCTCAGGAGCCTGCCCGGTCGGGACCCCGGCCTGGTAGCCCGGCATGCGGGCGAGCTTGTCGGCGAAGGTGATCGTCATCTGCCGGCCGATTGTGACGGACGCCGGTCGGGCAGGCCCTACTGGGCGGCGCCGAGGTCGGCGCGGAGCTTCTGCGCCTCGCCGGCGTAGACGTGGACCGGCTCGTGGTCGACCGGCCCGTAGAAGTGCAGCATCACCCGGATCACCCGCGGCATCGAGCCGGGCACCGGGATCTCCCGACAGCAGAGCAGCGGTACCGAGTCGAGCCCGAGGTTCCGCGCCGCCACGGCGGGAAACTCCGCATCGAGGTCCTCCGTAGTCGTGAACAAGCAGCTGACCATGGCCGCCGGCTCGAGCCCGTTGCGCTCGATCAGCTCCCGCATCAGCTCTTCGGTAGCCGAAAGGATCGCCGCCCCCTCGTTCGCCTCCGCCTGTGTAGCGCCACGAACCGCAAACAGCCGCTGCCGGGGCGCCTCGTAGCGCCCAACCTGAAGATCGCCGTTGCTCCCGTTCCCGCTCACTCCCGGAATCTTCTCAGAGAAAGGGGGCGAGATCGGGAGCGGTGCGCCTTATCCCCCTATGGCGGGGAAAAGGCGCACCGCAACTGTGAGCAACCGCCTGTCCGAGCTTGCGGCCCGGCAGCATGGCGTTGTCTCGCGCCAGCAGATGCGAGATCTCGGCATGGGAAGCCGAGTGATCGATCACGCGGTGGCCGCCGGACGGCTGCATCGCGTTTTCCGTGGCGTTTACGCCGTCGGCCACTCGCGGCTCACTAACCATGGACGATTGATGGCGGCATCCCTCGCCTGCGGCCAGGGTGCGGTCGTCTCCCATCGCAGCGCAGCTTCGCTGCTGCGACTGATCGATGAGGGGCCCGTGGTCATCGACGTAATCGCTCCACCCTCTCGCGGGCGCAAGATCGACGGCATCCGCTTCCATCGCGTGCGGCCGCCGCGGCGTGACGAGGTCGGGACCGTCGACGGCATCCCCTGCACGGGCCCGGCGCGGACGCTCGTGGACCTTGCCGGGACCGTGGGCAGCTGGACGCTCGGCAGCGCCTTCGAGCGGGCGGCGCAGCGGCAGATGCTGGACATCGCGGCGATCGAAACCTCGATCGATCCGAGGCGGCGGGGGATGAAGGCGCTCTTGGCCCTGATCGACAAATGGCGCGGGGCGGCGCCCCTCGCCAAGACGCGAGGCAAGCTGAAAAGTGTTCTGGAGGCCAAGGTGCTGCCGCTCCTCCCCCGCGACCTCTCGCCACCGCTGATCAATGCACCGGTCCAGCTCGCCAACGGACGCATCGAGGTCGACTTCCTCTGGCCCGACCACCGCTTCGCCCTCGAGGCCGACAGCCGCGACTTCCACGCCACCCACATCGCCTTCGAGCGCGATCGCTGGCGCGACCGCGAACTCCTCCGCGCCGGCTACACCGTCCTCCGCGTCACCCACCGCCAAGCCGAACGAGAACCTGCGGCCATCGCCGAGGCGATCACCTCCCGAATCAAGCCAGCGGCGCCAGGGTGAGGAGCAGAGTCCCCCTCCCCACCTGCAAGTAGGAGGGGGACTCTGCTCCTCACCCCGCAGCCGCTGCGCGCAACCGAGCGATCTGGTCCTCTGAAAGCCGCCGCGCCTGACCCTCCTCGAGCCCCCCGAGCCCCAGCGGCCCGAAGCGGACCCGGCGCAGCGCCACTACCTCATTCCCGACCGCCTCCAACATCCGCCTCACCTGCCGGTTCCGTCCTTCGCGCAGCACGATCTCGACCTCGCGCTCGCCGCGGCGCTTCACCTGGGTCGGGGCCGTAGGTCCGTCCTCGAGCTCCACCCCACCCCGCAGCTTCTGAAGATCCTGCTCTGAGATCGGCTTCCGCAGGCGCGCCGCGTACGTCTTCGGCACTTCGTAGCGCGGGTGCGTCAGCCGGTTCGCCAACTCGCCGTCGTTCGTCAGCAGCAGCAGCCCGCTCGAATCCGCATCCAGCCTCCCGACCGGATAGAGCCGGGCCTCGGTCTCGACCAGGTCGACCACCGGCCTGCGGCTGCCGGGCTCGCGCGCGGTCGAGACCACGCCCACCGGCTTGTTCACCAGCCACACCTCCCGCGCCTCGGCAGCGACTGGAGCCCCGTTGACCCGCACGTCGTCGCCCGCCCCGACATCCCGCGCCGGATCCGTCACCACCTCGCCCCCGACCGTCACCAATCCCTTGGCGATGATCTCCTCGGCCTTCCTCCTAGAGGCGACGCCCCCGTGGGCGAGGAACTTCGCCAGCCTCACTCGGCGCGCTGTTCCCCGGCCTTCAGCAGGCGCTCGCGCAGCTCGCGCTCGTCCTCGGGGCTGGGGTCGAACTTCGAGGGGTCGGGCAGCTGGTCAAGGCCAGTGAGGCCGAAGAGGCGCTCGAAGAGCTCGGAGGTCTTGAAGATCGCGGCGCCGAACTGCGAGCGGCCGGCCTCCTCGATCAGGCCGCGCTCGGCCAGGCTGGTCACCGCCGACTCGGAGGTGACGCCGCGGATGCGGGCGATCTCGGGCCTCGTCACCGGCTGCAGGTAGGCGACGATCGCCAGCGTCTCGGCCTGGGCCTGGGTCAGCGGCGGCGTCCGCGGCTTCGCCAGTAAGCGCCGGGCCGCCTCCTCGCTGGCCGGATCGCTGGCGAGGCTGAAGCCGCCGGAGACCTCGCGCAGCACCACCCCCCGCTTGCCCTCGGCGAGGTCCTCGCGCAGCAGCTCGATCGCCTCTTCGACCTGCCCCTCGGTCGCCTGGGCCGCCTCGGCCAGGTCTTTGACCGCCACCGGCTGGGGCGAGAGGAAGAGCAGCGCCTCGACGGTTCGGGAGAGGTCGCTCATCCTTGCTTGACCGTGCTGGCGGTCGGCAGAACCTTCTTCACCCGGATCGGGCCGAAGCACTCACTCTGCTCCCAGGTCACCTCGCCCTTGCGGTAGAGCTCCAGCATCGCGAACACGGTGACCGCTTGAGTCAGCCGATCCTCGTTCCCGAACTCCTCGTCGAAGTCGAAGTTGGAGCGCTGCAGGAGCACGTCTCGCACCGCCCGCAGCCGTCGTTCCAGCGAGACCGTCGGCCGGATGTGGCTGATGTCGACTTCCGGCGGCTCGGTCAGCAGATCGCCGAGGGCGGCGCCAAGCTGATCCGGGTCGTAGACCGCGCTGGCCGCCTCGACCGCCACCCGCCGCAGCTCCGGCGGCAGCGGCGCCGAGCGGTACAGGTAGCCGCGCTGGCTCTCGAACCTCTCGGCCAGCTCAACCGAGGCGTCCCGGTAGCGGCGGTACTCGAGCAGCCGCGCCAGCAGCTCCTCGACCGCCTCCTCGGGCTTCATCTCCTCCAGCTCTTCGTCCGGGCCGGGGAGCATCAGCCGCGACTTCAGCTCCAGCAGGGCGGCGATCAGGACGAGGAACTCGGTCGCCACCTCCAGCTCGAGCTCGCCCTCCTGCTCGAGGTACTCGACGTAGGCGACGACAACCTCACCCAATTGCAGATCGAGCAGGTTGACCTCTTCGCGCAGGACGACCGCCATCAGCAGGTCGAACGGCCCGGCGAAGACGTCGAGATCCAGGTCCAGATCGAGGTCGGCGACCGCCATCGGGACCAGACTAGAGACCTACGCGGCGCGTTCGGGCCGGTAGCCCATCTTGTCGCGCACCTCGGCGACGATTGGGCCGCAAATCGCGCGAGCCTTCTCGGCCCCGAGGGCGAGGATTCGCTCCAGCTCCGCCTCGTCGGGGCGCAGCTCGGCGTAGCGCTCGCGCACCGGCGCCAGGTAATCGACCACCGCCTCCCCGACCGCCTTCTTGAAGTCGCCGTAGCCCGAGTCCGCGAAATCCCGCTCGACCTGGGCCTGGTCGACGCCGCGGGCGACGGCGAGGATGTCGATCAGGTTGGTGACCCCGGGCTTCTCGGGCGAGCGCACCACCTCCCGCCCGGAATCGGTCACGGCGGAGCCGAACTTCTTGCGGATCGTCCCCGGCTCGTCGAGGACCAGCACGGTCCCGCGCTCGGTCCCCCCCGTGGTCGACATCTTCCGCTCCGGCTCCTGCAGATCCATGATCCGCGCGCCGACCTTCGGCACCACCAACTCCGGCACCACGAGGGTCTCGCCGAAGCGCTGGTTGAAGCGGCGGGCGATCTCCCGCATCAGCTCGACGTGCTGGCGCTGGTCGTCGCCGACCGGCACCTCCGTCGCCCGGTAAGCGAGCACGTCGGCGGCCATCAGCACCGGGTAGTAGAAGAGCGCCGCCGAGGCGAGTTCGCGGTCCTTGCCGACCTTTTCCTTGAACTGGTGCATGCGGTTGAGGTCGCCGTGGGCGGTGACCGCGGAGAGCAGCCAAGTCAGCTCGGTGTGCTCGCGCACGTCGGACTGGCGGAAGAGGATGCAGCGCTCGGGGTCGAGGCCGGCGGCGAGCAGGATCGCGGTCGTGTCGTAGAGGCGCTCGCGCAGCTCCGCCGGCTCGTAGGGAACCGAAAGCGCGTGCAGGTCGACGATGCAGAAGATCGCCGGCTCCCCCCGCTCCTGCCCCTCGACGTACTGGCGGATCGCCCCGATGTAGTTGCCGAGGTGCTTGCGACCGGTCGGCTGGATGCCGGAGAAGATGATCGGTTTCGCCATGCGCGCCGCAGCCTAGAGGCCGGAGCGGCCTTACGCGGGTTCGGGCTCGGGCGCCTCGCGCTCGTGCTCGGCGCAATCGGCGTCGCTGCCGTGGCCGCACTCGCCCGCCGTCGCCGCGCCCCGCGCCGGCACCGCCTCCACCTGACGGCGGGGGTTCTGGACGCCGATGCCGGCGACGATGCCACCGAGGATCATCAGGAGTCCGGCGATCGCGGTGCCAAGGCGGAAGGACGAGGTCGAGGCGTCCTCGGCCGCCTGCACCACCCGGTCGGCCTCGGCGGCCGGGACGCCGTCCGGGGCCGGCACGGCGAGCGGCTTTTCCTTCGCTTCGACGACGGCGGCTTCGGCGGACCCCGAGAGGGGCGCCGAGCCGAGCTGGTCGTCGAGCTTGGCGCCGAAGTTGGCGGAGATGACCGCGCCGAGGACGGCGATCGCCAGCAGACCGGCGACGCGGGAGACGCCGTTGTTGACCCCCGAGGCGATCCCCACCCGGTGTTCATCCACCGAGTCGAGCACGGTCGCGGTCAGCGGCGCCACCGTCGCCGAGAGCCCGACGCCGAAGACGAGCAGGCCCGGCAGAACCTCGAACAGGTAGTTCGAGTCGACGTCGACCATCATCAGCATCAGCAGGCCGACGCCGCCGATGATCGGGCCGAGGGTCATCGGCAGCCGCGGCCCGGTGCCCGAGGCCATGCGGCCGAAGCGGGGAGAGAGGAAGAACATCAGGATCGAGATCGGCGTCGTCGCCAGCCCCGCCTCCAGGGGCGAGTAGCCGACCACCTGCTGCAGGTAGAGGCCGACGAAGAAGAGGCCGCCGATCAGCCCCGCATAGGTCGAGAAGGTGGTCAGGTTCGTCACCCAGAAGTTGCGGATCCGGAACAGGCCGAGGGGCAGCATCGGGTGGCGGGCGGTCGCCTCGCGGAGGATGAAGAGGCCGAAGCAGAGGATGCCGACGGCCATCGAGCCCCAGACGAGCGGGTCCTCCCAGCCGCGCGAGGGCTGCTCGATCAGAGCGAAGGTCGGGGCGCCAAGGCCGATTGCCGAGAGCGCGATCCCGGCCCAGTCGATGCCGAGGAAGGCGTCCTCGTCGCGGCTCTCCTCGACCGAGTGCAGCGTCAGCGCAACCGTGGCCGCGATCAGCGGAATGTTGACCCAGAAGATCGCCCGCCAGGAGGTGAACCCGATCAGGGCGCCGCCACCGGCCGGTCCGATCACGGTCGCGATCCCGGTCCAGGCGGTCCAGGTCCCAACCGCCTTGCCGCGCGCCTCGCCCTCGAAGGTCGAGGCGACAATCGCCAGCGAGCCGGGGACCAGCAGCGCCCCCGTAATCCCCTGCAGCGCCCGCGCCGCAATCAGCAGCTCCTCGGTCATCGCGATCGCGCAGAGGATCGAGGTGACGCCGAAGCCGATCAGGCCGATGACGAACATCCGCCGCCGCCCGAACTGGTCGCCGAGGCTGCCGCCGACCAGCAGCAGCGAGACCAGCGCCAGCGTGTAGGCCTCGACCACCCACTGCTGGCCGGCGAGACCGACGTCGAGCCCGTCGCTGATCGCCGGCAGGGCGACGTTGACGACGGTGCTGTCGAGGAAGACGACCGTCGAGCCGAGGATCGTCGCGATCAGCGTCAGTCGCTGGGATCGAGACATCGGCCGAGTCTAGGGACCTCTGGGCGCGGCCCAGGCGTATTCCCTGTGATGCGGATGGAACGCCAGGTGAGAAAAGATTGAGATGTCTGAAGGGAGTCGGGCGTGCCAGCTGAAAGCAGTGCGGAGGAGCGGCGGCTCGTGCGCGAGGCCCAGGACGGGTCGGGTGCGGCTATGGCCCAGCTCTACGCGCTGCACTGGCGCGGCGCCTACCGCGCCGCTTTCCTCGTCGTCCACGACGCGGCGGCAGCGGAGGACATCGCCCAGGATGCCTTCCTCGCGGCGGTCGACGCTCTCGACCGCTTCGATCGCCGCCGTCCGTTTCGCCCCTGGCTGCACCGGATCGTCGTCAACCGGGCGCTGGACTGGACGCGGCGCGAGGCACTGCGCCGCCGCGCCGACGGCGCCGAGTCCGTCTTCGAGCCGCTGCCGCCCCCCGATGAGATCGGCGGCGAGATGATCGCAGCACTGAAGGAGCTGCCGGCCGAGCAACGGGCGGTTGTTGTCCTCCGTCACCTGCTCGAGTACACGCCTGGGGAGATCGCGCGGATGCTCGACCTGCCGCGGGGAACCGTCAACTCGCGCCTGCGGCGCGGGTTGGACCGCTTGCGGGAGGCAGCCGAGGTCGACGCGGTTATGGAGGGACGGCGATGAGCGGCGACCGGCTCGGCGGCGCGCTGTGGGACATCACGATCCCAAAGCCGCTCGACGCCGAGGAGCGGGGGCGGCGGATCGTCGAGGCCGCCTTCGAGGACCGCCAGAAACAGCGCGGCAGAGCTTTTAACCGCTTTAGGTACAAAAGCTCTGCCGCACTCGCCTGCGGCCTCGCCGCGTTGCTGGCGGTGCTCATGCTCTCCCCCGCCGGGGCCGCAGTGCGCGACTGGGTCGACGAGGCGATCTCCAGCGGTGCCCCGCGCCCGGAGCCGACGCTGGCGAAGATCCCCGGCGGAGGCAAGCTGCTGGTTCAGACCGGGGAAGGCCCCTGGGTCGTGCAAGCAGACGGCTCGCGGCGGCCCCTCGGCGACTACGAAGCGGCAAGCTGGTCCCCGCACGGCCTCTTCGTCGCCGCTGCCAAGGGGCGCACGCTGAGCGCTCTGGAGCCTGACGGCACGCCGCGCTGGTCGATCACCGCCGGGAAGCGGGTCGCTTTCCCCGGACGCAGGATCGTCTCCCCCACCTGGTCGCCGTCCGGGGAACGCATCGCTTACCGATCGGGCTTCGACCTGCGGGTAATCGCCGGCGACGGCACCGAAGACCGGCTCCTGGACGGCTCGATCGACGTCGGCACCCCGCCCGACGCGAGGATCTCGCCTGCCTACGTCCCGCCTGAATGGTCTCCGACCAGCGAGGGCGAGCTGGCTTACGTCACCGGCGCGGGGCGGCTGCGAATCCTCGACAGCGAGACCGGCGCCGTTCTCGCCGCCGCGCCCGCCATGGGCCGCATCACCTGGATGGACTGGGGTGCCAACGGCAAGAAGATCCTCGAAGCCTCGCCCGGAAGACTGCGCCTGCGCCCCGTCTTGCCGGCTGGGACCCCCTCGCGGCCGGCTCTCGGCAGGGCCCACCGCCTGCCACTCTCCCCCGGCGCGGCCGTAGTCGACGCCGCGCTCGCACCAAAGCGCCCCCTTGTCGCCGCTTCGATCACGCACTGGAAGAAGCACGGCACCTACAGCGAGATCGTCATCTTCCGACCCGGGAAAGGGTCTCGGGTTTTGCTCACCGTCCCCGGCAGCCTTGGCCAGGTCGTCTGGTCGCCGGACGGGCGGCGGGTCCTCGCAGCCTGGCCCGGCGCCAACCAGTGGCTCTTCCTGCCGCTCGGCGGCGGCAGGGGCCAGGCCATAGCCAACATCTCGCGCGCCTTCTCGCCTGACGGACAGCCCACCAGCTTCCCCCTAGTCGAGGGCTGGTGCTGCCGTCGCTAGAGCTCGCGCAATTGAGCCGCCGGCGTGAAGAAGTTGCGGTAGGCGAGCAGGGTGGCGGTGAGGGCGGAGATCGAGACGCTGCCGAGCAGGGTGTAGAGGAGGATCAGCTGCAGGCGGACGGCGTCGGTCGGGTTGGCGCCGGCGAGGAGCATGCCGACCATCGTGCCGGGGAAGAAGATCAGGCCGGTGGTCTTGGTCGAGTCGACGAGGGCGATCATCCCCGAGCGCAGGGCGCGGCGGACGGTGGGCGCGGCGGCCTCGCGGGCGGTGGCTCCGAGCGCCAGGGTCGCCTCGATTCGGGGGCGGGCGTCGGACATCTCGTCGCCGAGGCGGTTGAGGGCGACGGCGCTGGCGGTCATCGCGTTGCCGATCACCATGCCGCCGACCGGGACCAGGTAGCGCGGGGTCGGGTCGAAGATGCCGAGGGCGACGACCAGGCCGAGGGTAGTGGCACCGGCGAGGGCGAGGGAGATCAGCAGCGGGCCGAAGGATTCCGGCACCTTGGCGGCGCGGTGGCGGGCGGTGATCGCGCCGAATACGACCATCACCGACAGCAGCGCCACCACCAGCCAGATCGTGTCGGCTTCGAAGATCAGCTTGATCGCGTAGCCGACCAGGGTCAGCTGGACGATCGAGCGGCCGGTGGCGACGGCGATGTCGCGCTCGAGGTCCGCCCGCTGCCAGCGGGAGATCGCCGCCGCCAGCGCGACCAGGACCAGGGAGGCGGCGACCTGCCAGAGGTGAACGTGGATCGAGGTGCTCACGCCAGCACCTCCTCGCGCGGGCCGCAGCCGGCCAGCCGCCCGCCCTCCAGCCGCAGGACCCAGTCGCCGAGGCGGCGCGCCTGCTCGTGGTCGTGACTGACGAGGACGGTCGAGATCTCGAGCTCGTGCCGCAATTCCTCCAGCGTCGCCTCGATCGCGCCGCGGGTCGCCGGGTCGAGTGCCGAGGTCGGCTCGTCGAGGAGCAGGACCGAGGGCCGCTGCGCCAGCGCCCGCGCCAGCATCGAGCGCTGTTGCTCCCCGACCGAGAGCCGGCCGACGTCGCGCTCGGCGAAGGAGGGATCAAGCCCGGCGCGGTGCAGAGCCTCCTCCAGCGCGAGCGGCTCGCCCGCCAGCTCGGCCGCGTAGCGGAGGTTCGTCTCGACGGTCCCCTCCAGCAGGGCCGGCAGCTGCGGCACCAGGGCAACCTCGCGCCGCAGCGCCAGCGGCTCGTAGGAGGAGAGCGGCCGGCCGCGGTAGGAGATCTCGCCGCGGCTCGGCTCGGCGAGCCGGTTCAGCAGCCGCAGCAGCGTCGACTTGCCGGCGCCGGAGGGCCCGACGATCGCCGTCGCCCCCGCCGGGATCCCGGCGCTGAGCCCGTCGAGGACGGTCTTGCCGCCGCGGTCCAAGCCGACCTCTCGCAGCTCGAAGAGCACCGCCGGATCATCCCCGATCGCGCGACAACGCAAGATGGCTCCCCGTGGTTCGCCTCTATGGCCGGCGGCCGCGTTTGGTTGAGACAATCCGGGTAAGGAGCCGAGGGGAAGGAACCAGACGAGATGGCTAGAGCAATTTGGAGCGGGACGATCAGCTTTGGGCTACTGAACGTGCCCGTGCGCCTCTTCAGCGCCGTCGCCCGCCGCAACATCGCCCTGCGGGAGATCCGCGAATCCGACAGCGCCCGGATCAAACACCGCCGCGTCGCCGAAGGGACCGACGAGGAGGTTCCCTACGAGAACATCGTCAAGGCCTACGAGCTCTCCCCTGGCCAGTACGTGCCGCTGAGCAAAGACGAGATGGCGGCGCTAGCGCCGGAGAAGACCCGCGCGATCGACGTCCAGGACTTCGTCGACATCGAGGAAATCGACCCGATGTATTTCGACAGCCCCTACTACCTCGGCCCCGCCGACGGTGCCGAGAAGGCCTACTCGCTGCTGGCGGCGGCGATGGAAAGCTCCGGCAAGGCGGCGATCTCGCGCTTCGTCTTCCGCAACAAGGAGCACCTGGCGGCGATCCGCGCCTCCGACGGCGTGCTGACGCTGACGACGATGCGCTTCCACGACGAGGTCGTCCCGCCCTCCGAACTCGATGACGCCCTCCCCGACAAGAAGCCGAAAGTGGCCAAACGCGAGCAGCAGATGGCCGAGCAGCTAATCGACTCGCTCAGCACCGAATTCGAACCGGGCGCCTACAAAGACGAGTACCGCGAACAGCTTCTGGCCCTGATCGAACAGAAGGCGGAAGGCAAAGAGATCGTCGCCCCTGAGGCCGAGGCGCCGAAAGCGACCAAAGCCCCCGACCTGATGGCGGCGCTGGAGCAGAGCATCGCCGCGGTGAAAGAGAAAGGCTCCGGCTCGGACTCCGGTTCGAAACCGAAAGCGGCCAAAGCGAAATCCTCCTCGGGCTCGAAAAAGAAGAAGACGAAAGCGAAAGCCAACGGCTCTTCTTCCGGCTCGAAATCAAAAGCCAAAGCCAAAGCTTCGAAATAGGGCTCTAGGCCGTGGGCGAGACCCGGCAGGTCGAGGTCGACGGCAAGGAGCTGCGGCTCTCCAACCTCGACAAGGTGCTGTACCCGGCGAGCGGGTTCACCAAGGGTGAGATGGTCGACTACTACGCCAAGGTGGCGCCGGCGATCGTCCCCCACCTCAGCGGCCGCGCCGTCACCCTGCGCCGCTTCCCCGAAGGGGTAGAGGACCTCGACTCCGCCTTCTTCGAGAAGCGCTGCCCCAAGCACCGGCCGAGATGGGTGAAGACGGCGAAAGTCCAGGCCGGGCCACGAGCCGGCGTGATCGAGTTCTGCGTCTGCGACAGCCTGCCGACCCTGGTCTGGATGGCGCAGCTGGCGGCGATCGAGCTCCATCCCTCGCTCTCGCGCAGCCGGGCGCCGAAACGGCCGACCGTGGTCGCCTTCGATCTCGACCCCGGCCCGCCCGCCGACATCGTCGACTGCTCACTGGTGGCGCTGCGCCTGCGCGAGCTGCTCAAGCAGCTGGAGCTTGAGTGCTTCGCCAAGACCTCGGGCTCGAAGGGGATGCAGCTCTACGTCCCGCTCAACACCAAGACCTCCTACGAGGAGACCCGCCCCTTCGCCCAGGCCCTCGCCCAGATCGTCGCCAAACAGGACGAGGAGAACATCCTGGCGAAAATGGGCAAAAAGACCGATCGCAGCGGCAAGGTCTTCATCGACTGGTACCAGAACAACGAACGCAAAACGACGATCTCGGTCTACTCGCTGCGGGCCCGCGACCGCCCCACCTGCTCGACCCCGATCACCTGGGAGGAGGTCGAAGCGGCGGCCGAGTCAGGCGACGGCTCGAAGCTGGTTTTCGAGGCAAGCGACGTCCTGGCACGGATCGACGTGCACGGCGACCTCTTCGCCCCGGTGCTCGAGCTCGAGCAGGAGCTGCCGAAGCTTTAGCCGGCGACGGCTGCCGACGGCCGGCGCCACATCTGGGCGACGACGATCCCCTCGGTCACGGCAAACTCGTCGAAGACGGCGAAGCCGAGCCGTTCATAGCGCGGGACGTTGGCGGGGTTGGAGGACTCGAGGTAGGCGGCCATGCCCTCGGCGTCGATGCGGGTGAGGTTGTCGGCGAGCAGTCCCATCCCCCAGCCTCGACCGCTGTGATCGGGATGGGTGCCGAGCAGGCTGAGGTAGTAGTGGGGCTCCCTCGGCCGCGCCTGCTCGAAGCGCTCGAACGCTTCCAGCAGACGCTCGGCTCCCGCGCCAAGCGTCTCGTGCATCAGCGGCTCGAACCGCTCCTCGTCCTCGGGGAGGAGATCCGGCTTGCCAGGCGGGATCCAAAGCGCGACAGCCGAGCACTCCTCGGTGCGCCAGACCCAGCCGTGATCGAGCGCGGAGCTCAGAAAGAGCCGCCACGCCGATCGCATGCCCTCCAGCCCGCGCTCATCGACCGAGAAGCCCCAGCTCCAGACGGGATCCTCGCGGAAGGCGAGGACCAGGGTCTCGGTCAGCGTGTCGAGATCGGCTTTCGCCGCCACCCGGGCCTCAACTGGCCGCGGTCGGTAGGCGGGACCGGTCACTCCTCCAACTGCTGCCGGACAACTGGCTGGCGCGTGGCTTTGACCTCGTCCAAGCGGCGGACGGGAGTCGTGTAGGGGGCGTTCTTCGCCAGCTCGGGGTCGGTCTCGCCCTCGGCGAGGATCTGCTCCACCGCGTCGGCGAAGGCGTCGAGGCTCTCCTTGGTCTCGGTCTCGGTCGGCTCGACCATCAGCGCCTCGTCGACCAGCAGCGGGAAGTAGACGGTCGGCGGGTGGAAGCCGAAGTCGAGCAGGCGCTTGGCGAGGTCGAGGGTGGCGAGACCGAGCTCGCGCTTCATCGGCTTGCCGGAGAGGACGAACTCGTGCATGCAGTGGCGGTCGAAGGCGATCGGCAGCCGCTCGCCGGCCCGACCCTCGGCCAGGCGCGCCTTCAGGTAGTTGGCGTTGAGCACCGCGGTCTCCGAGGCCTCGGCGAGGCCGTCGGCGCCGAGGCTGAGGATGTAGGCGTAGGAGCGGACGAAGACGCCGAAGTTGCCCTGGAAGCCGCGCAGCCGCCCGATCGACTTGGGGCGGTCGAAGTCGAGGTCGAAGCTCGGGCCGTGGCCGTTGCTGCCCTCGCTGCGGACTACCTGCGGCCGCGGCAAGAAGGGCTCGATCCGGTCGGAGACCGCGATCGGGCCGGCCCCGGGACCGCCGCCGCCGTGCGGCTGGCTGAAGGACTTGTGGAGGTTGACGTGGACGATGTCGAAGCCCATGTCGCCGGGCCGCGAGTGACCCATCACCGCGTTGAGGTTGGCGCCGTCGTAGTAGAGGGTGCCGCCCGCCTCGTGGATCAGCCGTGCGATCTCGCCGATGTTCTCGTCGAAGACGCCGAGCGTGTTGGGGTTGGTCAGCATCAGGCAGGCGACCTCGCCCTCGTTCTCGGCCAGCTTCGCCCGCAGATCGTCCATCTCGACGCCGCCGACCTCGTCGGTCGCGACTTTTACGACCTCGTAGCCGGCCATCGTCACCGAGGCAGGGTTGGTGCCGTGGGAGGTGTCCGGAGCCAGCACCTTCGTCCGCTCTTCGCCGCGGTCGGCGTGGTAGGCGCGCGTCAGCAAGAGACCGGCGAGCTCGCCGTGGGAGCCGGCGCTCGGCTGCAGGCTGACGTGAGGCAGGCCGCAGATCTCGCTCAGCGAGCGCTGCAGCAGCCACATCAGCTCGAGCGCGCCCTGGGCGCGCTTCGGGTCCTGCGCCGGGTGCAGCCGCGCGTGGCCGGGCAGGGCCGCGACCCGCTCGTTCAAGCGCGGGTTGTGCTTCATCGTGCAGGACCCGAGCGGGTAGAAGCCGCTGTCGAGGTCGAAGTTGCGCCGCGAGAGGCGGTTGTAGTGGCGGACGATCTCCGGCTCGGCGATCTCCGGCAGCCGCGGCGCCTCGCGGCGCAGCAGCTTCTCCGGGATCAGCTCGGAGATCGGCGTCTCCGGGACTTCGGTCGCCGGCAGCGCCGCCGCGCGGCGACCGGCCTTCGATTTCTCGAAGATCGTCCGCGCCCGTTCGGCCTGCATCGGGGTCTCGGTGAGAGCCACTAGACCGTCACCCCCTCACGCTCTGCGGCGACGGCGGCGCTCAGCGCCTCGGCCAGCTCGTCGATCTGCGCCTTCGTGCGGCGCTCGGTGATCGCGACCAGCAGTCCATCCTCGAACTCGGGGAACTCGCGGCCGAGCGGGTAGCCGGCGGCGATCCCGCGCTCGGCGAGGCGGTCGAGCACCTTGCTTACCGGCGCCTCGAGCCGCACGGCGAACTCGCGCGCCACCGGCGCCTCGTGCAGCAGCTCGACCCCATCTACTGCCGCCAGCCGCTCGCGCGCATACGCGGTGCGCCGCACCAGCAGCTCCCCCAGCTCGCGGAAGCCCTGCCGTCCCAACCAGGCGAGGTGGACCATCGCCCCGAGCGCGTTCAGGGCCTGCGCCGTGCAGATGTTGTTGGTGGCTTTCTCGCGGCGGATGTGCTGCTCGCGCGTCTGCAGGGCGAGGACGAAGCCGCGGCGCCCGTCGACGTCCTCGGTTTCGCCGGCGATCCGCCCCGGCATGCGCCGGATCTGGGCCTCGGTCGCGCAGAAGAAGCCAAACGAGGGCCCGCCGAAGTCGAGGCGGTTGCCCAACGGTTGCCCCTCGCCAAGGGCGATGTCGGCGCCGCACTCGCCCGGCGGCTTGAGGACCCCCAGGGTCATCGGATCGCAGGCGACGATCAGCAGCGCCCCGTGCTCCTTCGCCGCCGCCCCGAGCGCCTCGACGTCCTCGACCGCGCCGAGGAAGTTCGGGCTCTGCAGAAAGACGGCCGCGGTCTCGCCGTCAACCGCGTCGGCCAGCGCCGCGGCGTCGGTCAGCCCGCCCTCGAGGCCCACCTCGACCACCTCGGCGCCGTAGCCGACCGAGTAGGTGCGCAGGGTCTCGCGGCTGTGGGGATGGACACCGCGGGAGACGACGAAGCGCCTGCGCTTGGTCGCCCCGATCGCCAGGTAGCCGGCCGATGCCAGCGACGAGGGCCCCTCGTAGAGCCCGGCGCTGGAGACCGGCAGCCCGGTCAGCTCCGACATCGCCGTCTGGAACTCGAACATCACCTGCAGCCCGCCCTGGCTGATCTCCGGCTGGTAGGGCGTGTAGGGCGTGAGGAACTCGCTGCGCGAGGTGATCGCGTCGACGATCGCCGGCACGTAGTGGTCGTACATCCCGGCGCCGAGGAAAGAGACCTCTTTTTCGGCGTCGGCGTTGCGCTCGGCCAGCGCCGCCAGCCGCTCGTAGACCTCGGACTCCGACATCCCCTCGGGCAGCTCCAGCGGGCGCCCGAGGCGCAACTCGGGCGGGATCTGCTCGAAGAGCTCGTCGACCGAGGAGACGCCGATCGCGTCCAGCATCTCCCGCCGGTCGTCGGCGGTAGCGGAGGTGTAGCGAGTCACCGGCTTGATGCTAGGGAAGCCGGTGGGCGGGCTTTCCGTCTAGTTGTCCAGCAACTTGCGGTATTCCGCGCCGCTGAGGAGCGTCTCGGCCTCCTCCGGCGAGGTCAGCCGGACCTTGACCAGCCAGCCCTCGCCGTAGGGGTCCTCGTTGACCTTCTCCGGCGTGTCTTCGAGAGCGTCGTTGACCTCGACGATCTCGCCCGACAGCGGCGCGATCACGTCTGACACCGCCTTGACCGACTCGACCTCGGCATAGGAGGAGTCTTTCTGGATCGTCGCTCCGACCTCGGGTGGGTCGAAGAAGACGACCTCGCCGAGCGAGTCCTGCGCGTACCAGGTGATCCCCAGGGTCGCCTGATCCCCCTCGATCCGGGCCCAGTCATGTTCCTCGTGGTAGCGGAGGTCGTCGGGGTAGGTGGCGTCAGCCAAGGCTCAGCTCCTTTTCGCGTAGAGGGGCTTGGAAGCTATCCGGGCGGAGCGGCGCTTGCCGCGCACGTCGATCTCGACCTCGGTCCCGACCTCGGCGGCGTCGGCGCTGACATAGGCCATCCCGGCTCCGACTTCGAGCGAAGGGGCATACGTGCCGCTGGTCACCTCGCCGACCCGCTCCTCGCCCCGCATCACCGGGTTGCCTTCGCGCGGGATCCCCTGGCCCTCGATCTTGAAGGCGACCAGCTTCTCGGCGGTGCCCTCGGCGCGGGCGCGGGCGATCGCCTCCGAGCCGACGAAGCCGGTCTCCTCCTTGCAGCACC
Organism: Solirubrobacterales bacterium; assembly: GCA_035688955.1. Classification (GTDB taxonomy): domain Bacteria; phylum Actinomycetota; class Thermoleophilia; order Solirubrobacterales; family 70-9; genus VAYN01. The sequence goes on from DASSMJ010000029.1 coordinate 48,269, forward strand.
AGCCGAGGCCGGCCTCGATCGGGTTGCGCTCGGGCGTCAGCTCGTTGCCGTGCAGCGGGTAACAGACCTCCAGCCGCAGGGTGTCGCGAGCGCCGAGGCCGCAAGGGACGACACCGGCATCGAGCAGCTCGCGCCAGATCGGCGTCGCCACCTCGGGATCGAGCAGCAGCTCCACCCCGTCCTCGCCGGTGTAGCCGGTGCCGCAGGCGAGCGCCGGCCGCCGGCCGACCCGGACGTGGGAGACGTGAAAGCGCGGCGGCAGCTCGATTCCCAGCGCCCGGCTGACGACGTCGCGGGCGTGCGGACCCTGCACGGCGAGCATCGCGTAGCGGTCGGCGACGTCGCGGACGATCGCGTCGAAGGCGCGGCTCTGCCTGCCCAGCCACTCGAGGTCGGTGTCGTGGTTGGCGGCGTTGGTGACGACGAGGAAGCGGTCGCCCCCCAGCCGGTAGGCGAAGAGGTCGTCGATGACGCCGCCGTCCTCGTTGCAGAGGCACGAGTACTGCGCCCCACCGATGTGGATCTTGGCGACGTCGTTGGAGAGCACCCGCTGCAGGAAGCCGAGCGCTCCCGGGCCCTCGACCTCGATCTGCCCCATGTGGGAGACGTCGAACATGCCGGCGTGCGTCCGCACCGCCGAGTGCTCCTCGCGGATCCCCTCGTAGGTGACCGGCATCTCCCAGCCGGCGAAGGGGACGATCTTCGCCCCGAGCTCGACGTGCTGCTCGAATAGCGGCGTCTGGCGGAGGGCGGCGTCGGTGGTCACGCCGCTCAATCTAGTGAACGGGCGGGGCTTACTCTTTGAGGAAGCCAGGCACGTCGATGTCGTCCTCGGACACCCGCAGTTTGCGGATCTCGGTGTCCTCGGCGGAGACGCGCGGGCGACTCTCGTAACGGCGCCGCACCCGCTGCGGCGAGCGGGCGAGGAGCTCGAAGCCTTCAAAGCCGGTGGCGATCACCGTCACCCGCACCTCGTCCTTCATCGACTGGTCGACGACGGAGCCGAAGATGATGTTGGCGTTGTCGTCGGCCTCGGCCTGGACCAGCTGCGCGGCCTCGTTGACCTCGAAGAGGCCGAGGTCCTCGGGGCCGGTGATGTTCAGCAGCATCCCGGTCGCGCCCTTGATCGACTCCTCGATCAGCGGCGAGGTGATGGCGGCCTTGGCGGCGTCGAGAGCGCGGGCCTCGCCAGAGGCCGAGCCGACGCCCATCAGGGCGGAGCCGGCGTCGCGCATGATCGTCCGCACGTCGGCGAAGTCGAGGTTGATCAGGCCGGGGATCGTGATCAGGTCGGTGATGCCCTGGACGCCCTGGCGCAGGATGTCGTCGGCCATTCGGAAGGCCTCGAGGACGCTGGTGCGCCGCTCGACCGCCTGCAGCAGTTTCTCGTTCGGGACGATGATCAGGGTGTCGACTTTGTTGCGCAGTTTCTCGATGCCCTCGAGCGCCTGCTGCATCCGTCGTTTGCCCTCGAACTCGAACGGTTTGGTCACCGCTCCGACCGTGAGCGCCCCGATCTCCTCCTTGGCGATCTCGGCGATGACCGGCGCCGAGCCGGTGCCGGTGCCGCCGCCCTCGCCCGCGGTGACGAAGACCATGTCGGCGCCCTTCAGCGCCTCCTTGATCTCGTCGCGGCTCTCGGCCGCCGCGCCGGCGCCGACCTCGGGGTTGCCCCCGGCGCCGAGGCCGCGGGTCAGCTCCTGGCCGATCGAGAGCTTGATGTCGGCGTCACAGGCCTGCAGCGCCTGCGCGTCGGTGTTGACAGCGACGAACTCGACGCCGCGAATGCCGGCATCGATCATGCGACTGACCGCATTGGTTCCGCCGCCGCCGGCGCCGACGACCTTGATGACCGCGAGGTAAGTGGATTCCATCTCCCGATTTTCTCCAGCGCGCCCGGTTTCCCTTGGCGCTATTGAAAGCTTTCAGTTGAGTTGAGCCTTTGTTCCGTCCGAGCCTTCAGCCACACTCAAGGGTTCGAGGTGCTGGGCCAAGCACGGAAATTGCGCTCAACGTAGGGGATTTTCCGGCCTCTGTCAAACCGCCGCCAGGCATCCTGCAAGGCGGCTCCCTCGACCATTACTTGAGGGTTGGCCTACTCTCAACTACTGGTTGAGTGTTCCCTCGGCCGCATGGCAAAGCCGTTTCTCGCGGCCTCCAGCCAGCTTCAGGGTGCCGCCGGCAGTTCGTGTTCCGACCCTCCGTAAGAGGGTTTGGATGGCGACTCGACGTTTACATAATCGAGCGCGGTCACTTCCGGGTTGGCGAGCACGGCGGCGGCGGCACGCCACTTTTGGGCCGCCTGCGAGTCATCGCCGAAGCGAATTTCGATGCCCGTGGTGAGGTTGACGTCCACCCCGCTCTCGCCGTAGTAGCTGCTGTCGACGTAGGGGCGCAGAGCATCCGGGACGGCGGCGAGGACCCTCACCTGCTCCAGCACCGGGCCCTTTACCCGCCCCCCTTTGGGCGGCTCGTCCAGCGGCAGCCGCGGCAGCGGCGGTTCTTCCGGCAGCGGCAGCCAGCGCACCAGGTGGCCGTCGGCGGCGACGCCGATCGCTTCGGACCCTTCGCCGATCGTTGCCGCCAGCTGCGGCACCAGGACCCGCGGCTCGGCGGTGTCGGTGCGGACGACGAACCAGTAGACGGCGAGGAGCAGGAGCGCGGCGATACCGAGCCCCACCCAGAGCCGTGAGCTCAGAGATCCCAGCCGTCGGGCCACTCGACCTCCCCCAGCGTCTGGACCTCCGGCTCCAGGGTGACGCCGAAGCGCTCGTGCACCCGCCGTCTCCCCTCCGCCATCAGCTCGAGCACCTCGGCGGTGGTGGCGTCGCGGTCGTTCTCGACGAAATTGGCGTGCTTCTCGGAGAAGCGAGCGCCGCCATGGCGTAGGCCGCGGCAACCGGCCGCCTCCAGCAGCTGCCCCGCCGAGCGGCCCTCGGCCCGCTCGTCCTCCGGGTTCTTGAAGGTCGAGCCGAAGGTCTTGATCCCCGAGGGCTGCGCCTCGCGGCGGCGCTCGCGCATGCCGGCGAGGGTGGCGCGGATCTCCTCGGGATCGGCCGGTTGGAGGTGGAAGGAAGCGCGGGCGACGACCTCGCCCTCGCGCAGGTTCGAACGCCGGTACTCGAAGCCGAGTTGCTCGGGGGTGCGGCGCTCTCTGCCGGCGGCGGTGCAGACGTCGACCCACTCCAGCACCCGGGCGAGCTGGCCGCCGTAGGCGTTGGCGTTCATCCGCACCGCGCCGCCGGCGGTGCCGGGGATGTTCACCCCGAACTCGAGGCCGGAGAGACCCCAGCCGGCGGTCTTCGCCGCGGCGGAGGGAAACCGGTAGCCACCGCCGCAGATGACGCGCTCGCCCTCGCGCTCGATCTCGGCCAGCTCGCCGTCCAGCTTGATCGCCAGTCCGCGGAAGCCAGAATCGGCGATCAGGAGGTTCGAGCCCGAGCCGACGATCCCGACCGGCAGCCCCTCCGCCTCGGCCCAGCTCAGAGCGGCGACCAGGCCCTCCTCGTCCGCCGGCCGGGCGAACCAGTCGGCCGCGCCGCCGGTGCGGACCGTGGTCAGGCGGGCCAACGGGAAATCCCGCTGCACCCCTTCTGGCGGCGCGCTCACCCGTCGACCCCCGACGGCGCCTCGGTAACGAGCGCCTCGCCGAGCCTAAAGACGTCGCCCGCCCCGATCGTCACCAGCACGCCTCCCCCGAGCCGATCCAAACGCTCTGCCAGCGCTCGCTCCGCCGTCTTGGCGTCGGGCAGCCACCAGACCGGCTTGCCGCCCATCCGCTCGGCCGCCGCCTGGGCCACCTGCAGGCCGCTGACTCCCGCCAACTCACCCACCGGCTCCTCGCGGGCGGGGTAGACGTCGAGGACGAAGGCTTCGTCGGCGAGCGCCAACGCCGCGCCGAACTCCTCGCCCAGCGCCTTCGTGCGCGAGTAGAGGTGCGGCTGGAAGACCGCGATCAAAGTCTCCGGCTCGAGTTCCCGCAGGGCCGAGAGCGCCGCCCGCACCTCGGTCGGATGGTGGGCGTAGTCGTCATATATATGGACCGGGCCGCGCGAGCCCTTCAGCTGCAGGCGCCGATGAACTCCCGGGAAGGCGATCAGCGCCTCGGCCGCGGCGGCGACGTCCAGGCCCGCCAGCTCGATCGCGCCGAGGGCGGCGCGAGCGTTGCGGAGGTTGTGTTGCCCTGGGACCGCGAGGCGCAGCTCCGGCGGACCGGGAACACCGGCGTCGAAGCGGACCTCCTCCGCCCGCTCTCCCAGCCAGGCCATCTCCTCGTCGGCCGGGACGACGAGAGCGCGCGCCGGGCTGACGAAGCTGCGGAACGCCTCCCGCAGCTCGGCCAGCGAGCCCCAGCGCGAGTGGTGGTCCATCTCGACGTTGGTGACGACCGCCACCTCGGGCCGCAGCCGCAGGAAGCTGGCGTCGCTCTCGTCGGCCTCGGCGACGACCCACTCCCCCTCGCCCCAAGCGGCGTTGGCGGTTCCGCCCTCGGGGCCGAGTCCGGGGACCTCGCCGCCGACGAAGAAGGCGGGATCGGCGCCGATCGCCCGCAGCGCCCAGGCGGTCATCGCCGTCGTCGTCGTCTTGCCGTGGGTGCCGGCGATCGCGATCAGGCGCTTCTCGGCGCAGAGCTCGGCCAGCAACTGCCCGCGGTGGATGGGTTCGACGTCCCTTTCCCGCGCCAGTGCCAGCTCCGGGTTCTCCGTGCCGATCGCGGTCGAGACGACCACCTCGGCGCCCTCCGGGAGGTTCGCGGCATCGTGGCCCACGACCGGTTCCAACCCGGCCGCCCGCAATCGCTCCATATAAGAGGAGTCGCTGCGGTCGCTGCCGGTGACGGTGGCGCCGAGCCGCGCGCAGACCAGCGCCAGGCCGCTCATCCCGGCGCCGCCGATGCCGATGAAGTGCAGCTGCCGCCCGCCCCAGTCGCTCATCGCGCTGCCTCCAGAACCTCGTCGGCGATCCGGCGGGCGGCGTCGGGCTTGGCCAGCCGCTCTGCTGCCGTCGCCATCTCCGCCAAGCGAGCGGCGTCGCCTATCACCGACCTCACCTCCGCGGCCAGCCGCACAGGGTCGAGCTCCGCGTCGGGGATTACCGTCGCTGCCCCGCCGGAGCGCATCCACTCCGCGTTGGCGCTCTGGTGGTCGGCGGTGGCGAACGGATAGGGAACGAGGATCGCCGGCCGCCCCGCCGCGGCGACCTCGAAGATCGACCCGCCCGAGCGGCCGACCACGAGATCGCAGGCGGCGAGCGCGCCGCCGAGGTTCGGCTCGTAGGCGAGCAGGGTGTAGTTCTCGGCGTGGGGAGCCCCCCGCAGCCGCTCCTCCAGCTCGGAGTAGTCGCGGTTGCCGGCGATGTGGAGGACGTGGAAATCGCGCCCCTGAGAACCCTCGGCGAAGGCCTCGATCGCGGCGAAGTTGATCGAGCGGGCGCCTTGGCTGCCACCAACCACCAATAGGCAGCGGGCCTCGGCGGCGATTCCGAAGCGCGCCCGCGCCTTCGCGCGGTCGCCTTCCAGCACCGCTTTCGGCACCGGCCGCCCGGTCACGAGGTAGGGCTCGCCCTCCCTCCCCGCGATCGGAAAGGCGAGGCAGACTCGGCGCGCGCGCCCCGCCAGCAGCCGGTTGGCCAGGCCAAGGTGGCTGTCGGCCTCGGTCAGGACCAGCGGGGTTCGCGTCAGCGTCGCCGCCAGGCCGGCCGGGCCGGCGACGTAGCCGCCGCCGCCCATCACCACGTCGGCGCCTCGTCGCCGCAGCACCTGGCGCGCGGTCCCGACCGCCGCCAGCGCCTCGACGCCGGCCCGCGCGGCCTTCAGCGGGTTGCGGCGGTCGATTCCCCGCACCGCCAGGAAGTCGATCTCGTAGCCGGCCGCCGGCACCAGTTCTGCCTCAATCCGCTCGCGCGTGCCGAGGAAGCTGACCTCGGCGCCGCTAGCCCGAAGCTCGTCGGCGACCGCCATGGCGGGTACGACGTGCCCCGCCGTTCCCCCCGCCGCTACGACCACCTTTGGCTTTTCTGGCACCGCTCGCTCGTTTACCTTTCTCGCGCGTCGTCGCGCGGCCGCCTTGGACGACGCGCAGTTTGCCAGCGCCGGTGGCCGTCGAACCGCGCGCCGCCGTCGCGCGGCCGCCACGGGCGACGTTGAGGATCAGGCCGACGGCAAACAGCGTCGCCATCAGGCTGCTGTTGCCGTAGGAGACGAAGGGCAGCGGCACACCGGTCAGCGGCGCCAGACCCATCACCGCGAAGAGGTTGATCGTCGCCTGCACCAGCACCAGCGAGGTGAGCCCGGTGACCAGCAGCTTCGAGTAGGTGTCCTTCGCTTTCTGCGCAGTTTTCAGGCCGGCGTAGCCGAACATGCCGAAGAGGCCGACGACGCCGGCGATCCCGATCAGCCCCAGCTCCTCGCCGATCACCGCCGAGATCATGTCGGTGTGGGCCTCGGGCAGGTAAAAGGCCTTCTGGACGCCGTTGCCGATCCCGACCCCGAAGATGCCGCCGGAACCGAGGGCGATCTTGGCCTGCGCGGCCTGGAAGCCGGCTCCTTCAGCCGAGGCGGCGGGGTCGAGGAAGGAGGTCAGGCGCGCCATCCGGTAGGGCTCGACCACCGCCATCAGCAGCGCCAGGGCGCCGATCACCAGGGCGATCTTGCCGAGGTCGGCCGGTTTCGCCCCGGCGGCGACCAGGGTGGCGGCGACCGAGAAGGCGATCACCATCGTCGTCCCCATGTCCGGCTGGAGCATGATCAGCAGGCAGGAGCCGCCGACCACCAGCAGGAACGGCATCAGCCCTTCCAGCGAGCGGGCGCGTTTCGGTTTGCGGGCCAGCAGATCGGCGCCGTAGAGGACGAGCGCCACCTTGGCCAGCTCCGAAGGCTGGATCTGCAGGAAACCGCCGCCGAGCCAGCGGGTGGCGCCGTTGACTTCGGTGCCGACCGCGAGCACCGCGAGCAGGAGGAAGATCGAGACGCCGAGCAGCGCCGGCGTGAGGTCGCGGATCGCTTTCAAGCCGTGGCGCGCGGCGAGGTGCATGATCAACAGGCCGACGGCGCCGAACATCAGCGTCCGCTTCAGGTAGAAGGCGCTGTCGGAGAGTCCGCCGTCCTGCAGGACCCGGGTGGTCGAGCTGGCGGAGAAGACCATCACCGCGCCGAGGGCCAGCAGGCACAGCGTGGCCGTGAGGAGCATGTTGTACTCGGGCGAGACGCGGGTGCGCGAGCGCTTCTTCGCCTTCTTTTTGCTCTTGCCGCGGCCGCCGGCGCGTGGACGAGCGCTCATCGCTCCAGCCCCGCGACGATCTCGCGGAAGCGCTCGCCCCGCTGCTCGAAGTTGTCGAAGGCATCGAAGCTGGCGCAGGCCGGCGAGAGCAGGACGACCTCGCCAGAGCCCGCCGCGTCGGCCGCGCGCCGCACCGCGTCCTCGAGGTCGGCGCAACGATGCAGCTCCACCCCGGCTTCCAGCACCGGCGCCAGCTCGCGCGCCATCCGCTCCATAGTCGCTCCGATGAGGTAACAGGCGCGCACGCGCTCGCGGATCGGGTCGATCAGCGGCGTGAACGGCTCGTCCTTCTCGCTGCCGCCGAGGATCGCGTGGACACCGCCCTCGAAGGCGCGAATCCCGACCGTGGCCGAGGCGACGTTGGTCGCCTTGGAGTCGTTGACGAAGCGGACGCCGTCGATCTCCGCCACCGGCTCCAGCCGGTGCCCGACGCCGGCGAAGCTGCGCAGGCCCTCGCGCACCGCCTCGCGGTCGAGGCCCATCGAGAGCGCCGCCGCGGCGGCGGCCATCGCGTTGGCGACGTTGTGCTCGCCGAAGAGGCCGAGCTCGGAGGCAGCGAGCAGCGGCTCGCCGTCGTAGAAGATCGTCCCCTCGGCAAAGGCGACCTCGCAGTCGGGGCCGGCGCCGTGACAGAAGGCAACGCGACGGGCGCAGCCGCCGAGGTCGGTGCCGGCGAGGAAGGGATCGTCGCCGTTGTAGACGGCGACGTCGTCGTTCCCCTGATTGGCGAAGATCCGCAGCTTGGCGGCGAGGTAGGACTCGAGGTCGCGGTGGCGGTCGAGGTGGTCGGGCGCGAGGTTGAGGAAGACCGCGCACTCGGGGGCGAAGGCGGTCGTGTCCTCGAGCTGGAAGCTCGAGCACTCGCAGACGACGGTGCTGTCGGCCGGCAGCTCCCCGACCAGCTCCGAGAGCGCCGTGCCGACGTTCCCGGCCACCGCCACCGGCTCACCGGCCGTGCGGTAGAGGTGCCCGATCAGCTCGACGGTGGTCGTCTTGCCGTTGGTGCCGGTGACGGCAACGAAGCGGTTAGGCAAAGCCCGCCAAGCCATCTCGATCTCCCCCACCACCTCGATCCCGCGCTCCAGCGCGGTCGCGATCACCGGCGCCTCCCGGGGTACCCCCGGGCTCTTGACGACCGTCCGCGTCCCCTCGAGCTGTGCCAATCCATCCGTATCCAGAAAGACTTCGACGCCGACCCCCTCCAGCCCTGCCGCCCCCCGCGGATGCCCCGAATCGACCGCCCGCACGCTCTCGCCCCGGGCCGCCAGCATCCGCGCCGCGGCCTGGCCGGAGCGGGCAAGCCCCACGATGAGAAAAGGTCCTGACGGCAAGGGGGGGCGAATTTGCTTGGGCTGAACCCTTAGAGGCACATGGACAAGCTTCTCTACAGGCGCGGATGGCCCTCTCAGATTCCCGGTAGCAGTATTGCTACCCTGCCCCTCGTGCCGCAGATTCCGCAGAAACAGCTCCGCAACGAGGTGGGTGACATCCTCCGCCGCGCCGAGGCTGGCGAGGAGTTCACGATCACGGTCTCGGGCCGGCCGGTGGCGAAGCTCGGGCCGATTCGCAAGGACCGGACCTGGGTGGACAGCTCGGTCCTTCGGGAGCTGGCGAAACTTCCGGTCGACGAGAACCTTGCCGCCGACCTCAAGGAGTTCGACATCCAGCTGCGGGACCCGTGGGCAGAGCAGGAATGAAGGCGGTCCTCGATACCTCGGTCCTGATCGAGGACCCCGACGTGCCGGGCGTAACCCAAGCAGCCATCAGCACGATTTCCCTCGCCGAGCTCTATTTCGGCGCGCTGATCGCCACGGACATCGAAGAGCGCATGCGGCGCGTCACGCAGCTCGGATTCATCGAGTCCAACTTCGATGCGATCCCGCTGGACCAGGCAGTCGCGCGGACCCTGGGTCAGCTGCAGGCCGCGGTCTCGGAGCGAGGGGCGAATCCCCGCAAGCGAACCGCGGATCTGGTGATCGCTGCCACCGCGATCGCGCAGGATTCCATCCTCCTGACCCGCAACTACAAGGACTTCAAGGTCATCGACGACCTCGTCGACGTGCGCGAACCTCCGGCCTGAAGGTCAGCCGGCGAACTCCCTGATCTCGCGCGCCAGCGCCTGGGGCTGGTCGATCGGGATCAGGGTGTAGCAGTCGGGGAGCTCGACGTAGCGCGAGTTGGGGAAGGAGTCGGCGAGGGCGCGGCCGGCGTCGTTGGGCATCATCTTCCCCTCGCTGTCCCAGACGACGAGGACGGGCTTCTCGAAGGACGGCAGCGAAGCCGTCGCCCGCGCCAAGTCATGCTTGCCGCGCATCGCGTCGCCCGCGTAGCGGCGGAGGTCGCGGCGGATCTCGCGTTTGCGCAGCGGCTCCATCCAACCCCGCATCAGCTCGTCGGGGACGCCGCGCTTGGTCATCTGGCCGAAGACGAAGGGGAGCCGGCGCAGGCGCGGCTGCAGCAGCAGCGCCCGGGTGGCGACGTAGCCGCCGGGAAGCTTCGCCGAGAGCCAGGCGGCGAAGCCGGCCAGCCCCGGTGGGTAGTTGCCGGCGGTCTCGCAGGAGACGAGCACCAGCTTGCCGACCCGCTCCATGCCGCCGTCGGCGATCATCACCTGCGCCCCGCACCAGTCGTTGAAGCAGAGGATGACGTCCTCGAGGCCGGCGGCGGCGATGAACTCGGTGACGATCCGCCCCATCCCGATCAGGGTCAGGTCGGCGTCGCGCTTCATCGGTTTCCAGTGGGCGCCGGTCGGCAGGGAAGGCGAGACGCAGCGGAACTGCGGCGTCAGCTCCTCGATCACCGCCCCCCACTGCTTCCAGTCCATCAGCAGGCCGGGGACCAGAACGACCACCGGCCCGTCGCCGCCGGTGTCCTGGTAGGCGATCCGCCCGGCGGTGACCTCGACTTCCGGCACCGCTAGCGCCCGATCGACTGTTGGTACAGGGTGAAGCCGATCCCCGAGCAGACGGCGGCGATGATCCAGAAGCGGAGCATGATCTTCGTCTCCGACCAGGCCATCATCTCGAAGTGGTGGTGCAGAGGCGCCATCAACAGGACGCGGCGGCGGAAGGTCTTGAAAGCGAAGACCTGGAGCAGGACCGAGAGCGCCTCGATCACGAAGATGCCGCCGATGATGATCAGCAGGACCTCGGTCTGGGTCATCACCGCCAGCGCGCCGATCGCCCCGCCGAGGCCGAGTGAGCCGGTGTCGCCCATGAAGATCGAGGCCGGAAAGGCGTTGTACCAGAGGAAACCGACGCAGGCGCCGACCAGGCAGGCGGAGAGCAGCGCCAGGTTCTGCTGCTCGTTGGCAACGAAGGCGATAGCCGTGTAGGCGAGGAGCACGATCGCGCAGGAACCGGCGGCGAGGCCGTCGAGGCCGTCGGTGAGGTTGACCCCGTTCGAGGTGCCGGCGATCACGAGAAAGACGAGGACGAAGTAGAGCGCCGGCCCGAGGTCGATGCTGCCGTCGCCGATGCGGAAGTAGAGCGTCGGCTCCAGGCCGACCTCGTGACGGGCGACCCACCAGAGCGCCAGCGCCATGATCAGCTGCCCGATCAGCTTCCAGCGACCGGCGAGCCCGAGCGAGCGGCGTTTGACGATCTTGATGTAGTCGTCGGCGAAGCCGAGCACGGCGCAGCCCATCGCCACCCCGAAGACGGCCATGCTCTGGGCGTCGCGATCGGAGAGGACGAGGAACGGCACGCAGATCGAGGCGAAGACGATCAGCCCCCCCATCGTCGGCGTCCCGGCCTTGGTGTGGTGCTCCTGCGGCCCGTCCTCGCGGATGTGCTGCCCGAACTCCTTCACCCGCAGGTACTCGATGAATTTGGGGCCGAGGAAGATGCAGATCAGCATCGCCGCCATGCCGGCGATCAGGACTTCACCCATCGCCGCCCTCCATCAGGTCCGGCAGCTGCTCGGCGACCGCCTCGAGGCCGGCGGAGCGCGAACCCTTGATGAGGACCGCGTCGCCGGGCTGCAGCTGGGCCGCCAGCAACTCGGCTGCCTCACCGGGGTCGGCGACGAGTTCGTCGGGGTCGTACTCGCGGGAGGGAGCACCGACCCCGACCACGTAATCGACGCCTGCGGCGCGAGCGTGCTCTCCGACCTCACGGTGGTAGGCGGGCGAATCCGCTCCCAGCTCCCCCATTTCGCCCAGCACGGCGACCGAGCGCTCGGCCCCGAGCGAGGCGAGATGGTCGAGCGCCGCGCGCATCGACACCGGGTTGGCGTTGTAGCAATCGTTCACGAGGACGATCCCGCCGGGTAGCTCCAGTCGCTCCCCGCGGAAGCGGGAGAATCCTATGTCCGCAGCGCGGTCGGCCATCCCGGCGAGGTCGGCGCCGAGGGCGACGCCGGCGGCGATCGCGGCGAGCGCGTTGGTGAGGTTGTGGGCCTCGGTGAAGGGGAAGTGAAAGCGCTGGGAGCCCAGCGGGGTCTCGACCAGGGCTTCGGTGACGCCGTCGTCGACCTTCACCTCGGTTGCGGCGATGTCGCCACCCGGCCCGAAGCGCAGCAGCTTTGGCGCCCGCTCCAGGTGGGGCTCCAGCACCCCGGCTTCGACCGGCGCCACCGCGGTACCGGTAGACGGCAGGCCGTCGAGGATCTCCGCCTTCGCCGCCGCGATTGCCTCAACCGATCCCAGCAGCTCGACGTGGACCGGTCCGACGTTGGTGATCACCGCCACCTCCGGCTCGGCGATCGCGGCAAGTTCGGCGATCTGCCCCTTGCCCCGCATCGCCATCTCCAGCACGAGGACGTCGGTCTCGCCGGGCGCTTCCAGCACGGTCAGCGGCAGCCCGATCTCGGTGTTGAAGTTCTGCGGGTTGGCGTGGACCTTGCCCGGCAGCAGCGTCCGCGCGATGTCCTTGACCGAGGTCTTGCCGACCGAACCGGTGACGCCGACGACCCGTGCACCAAGGGCGCGCCGCCAGGCGCGCGCGAGCGAGTGCATCGACGCCAGCGGATCCTCGACGGCGAAGACCCATGGAGTCCGCCGGACTTTTGCCCCGCCATGCGGGGCTAAAGTCCGGCGGACCTTTGCCCCGATGACGACGCCCCAGGCGCCGGCCTCGATCGCGGCGGGAGCGAACTGGCCGCCGTCTACCTTCTCGCCCGGGAGACCGAAGAAGAGGTCTCCGGGGCCCGCTTGCTGGGAATCGATCACTGCTCGCCGCGGCGGCTCCGGCGCCCCCTCCGCCACCACCTCGGCGCCGAGCGCCGCGGCGATCTCCCCTGGCGTCAGCTTCACGCCGGGGTTCCCAGCTTCCAGAGCTCCTCGCGGGCCACCTCGCGGTCGTCGAAGGGGATCTTGCGCCCCTCCTCGAACTCCTGACCCTGCTCGTGCCCCTTGCCGGCGATGACCACGGTGTCCCCGGGCTGCGCATACGCGAGTGCCTGGGCGATCGCCTTACGCCGGTCGACCTCGACCTCGACGCTCGCGCGCCCAGTCGCACCGGCCTTGACTTCGGCGACGATCTTTTCCGGGTCCTCCGAGCGCGGGTTGTCCGAGGTGATCACGGTCAGGTCGGAGAGCTCCGCCCCGGCCCGCCCCATCTTCGGGCGCTTGTCGCGGTCGCGGTCGCCGCCGGCACCGAAGACCGAGATCACCCGGCCCTCGGTCAGGCGCCGCGCCGCCCGCAGCACGTTCTCCAGCGAATCAGGCGTGTGGGCGTAGTCGACGAGGACGGAAAACCCCTGGCCCTCGTCGATCGGCTCGAACCGCCCCGGCACCCGCGCCGCCCGCGCCAGACCGGCGGCGGCGATGTCGCCACCAACTCCCATTGCCTCCGCCGCGGCAAAGGCACCGAGCGCGTTGGCGACGTTGAAGTGCCCGGGCAGCAGCGTCCGCAGCCTCATCCCGCCGAGATAGAAGCTCGCCCCGCCGGCGTCGAAGGAGACGTCGCGGGCGCTGTAGTCGGCCTCGGCGCCCTCGGCCGAGAAGGTGACGCACTCGAATTCCTCGGCGAGGCGGCGGCCGTAGGGATCGTCGACGTTGACGATCCGCGTCATCCGCCCCCCTTTCTCGAAGAGCTTGCGCTTGGCGAGGAAGTAATCCTCCATGTCGCTGTGGAAGTCGAGGTGATCCTGGGTGAGGTTGGTGAAGAGCGCGACCTCGAAGCGGATCGCGTCGGCCCGGTGCAGGGTCAGCGCGTGCGAAGAGACCTCCATCGCGCAGGCTTCGTCGCCACCGTCGAGCATCTGCCGAAAGGTCGATTGCAGCTCGATCGCCTCCGGCGTGGTGCGGACGACTTCCTTCTCGACCCCGCCGACGACCTGCTTCACCGTGCCCAGCAGGCCGCAGCGGACGTCGGCCGCCTGCAGGATCTCCCGCACGAGGAAGGCGGTGGTCGTCTTGCCGTTGGTCCCGGTCACCCCGGCGACCCGCAGCTCGGCGGTCGGGTCGCCCCAGAAATGCGCCGCCAGCGGCGCCATCGCCGCCCGCGAGTCCGGGACCACAACCTGCGGCACCGCCAGTTCGGTCAGCTCGCGCTCGACCACCAGCGCCGGGGCGCCCTCCTCGACCACCCGCGGCCCGAACTCGTGGCCGTCGACCTTCTCACCCCGCACGCAGAAGAAGAGCGTTCCCGGCCCGGCCTTGCGGCTGTCGTAGACCAGCTCGGTGATCTCGACCGACCCGTCGCCGAGGATCCGCGCCCCCGGCAGCCCAGCGACAAGCTCGTCCAGCCTCATCGGGGCGATTCTAGGAAGGGAGCCGGTGCCCCTCCCGCTCTCATTCCTGGGGCACCCCGAGATACGGCAGGGCGAATTCGAAGATCTGGCCGAACGCGGGTGCCGCCACCGAGCCGCCGTAGATTTCCCCCTGCGGCTCGTCGACGATCACCGCCGCCAGCAGCTGCGGGTTCTGGGCCGGCGCGAAGCCGATGAAGGAGGCGACGTAGTTGGTCTCCGAGTAGCCCCCGTCTTCGGCCTTCTGCGCGGTTCCGGTCTTGCCGGCGAGGGTGTAGCCGGGGACGCTGACCTCCGACGCGGTACCGCCCGCGGCCAGCACGCCCTCGAGCATTTCGCGCACCTGCGCCGCCACCTCGGGTCGGATCACCTGCTCGCCCTTCGGCTCATGGACCTTTTCTTCGCCGATTCGCTTGATCAGCTGCGGCGGCTTCAACCTGCCGCCGTTGGCGATCGCCGTGTAGCCGGCGACCATCTGGATCGGGGTTACCGAGAGGCCCTGTCCCATCGACTCGTTGCCGAGGGTCGAGCCGGAGTATTCGTCGAGGTTGAGCAGCAGCCCCTGCTCCTCGGCCGGGTACTGGATGCCGGTGGGACGGCCGAAGCCGAAGCGCCGGATCCACTTGTCGAAATGTTCTTCGCCGACCAATCCCCCGATCGTCGCCGCGCCGACGTTCGAGGAGTGGGCGAGGATCGTGGCGACGCTCATCGTCTCGGTTCCGCGCGGCTCGGCGTCTTCGATCGTCCGGTCGGCGACCTGGAGCACCGGCGGCAGGGTGAATTCGGTCGTCGGCGTCACCAGTTTTTCCTGCAGGGCCGCGGAGATGGTGAACGCCTTGAAGGTCGAGCCCGGCTCGTAGGTGAAGCCGGTCGCCTTGTTCAGCAGGTCTTCGTTGCTGACTTCGGAGAGGTCGGCGGGGTCGACCGGCGGCCAGTTGGCCATCGCCAGGACCTGCGACGTGCGCGGGTCGACGACGATCGCGGTCGCCCCCTTCGGCGAGTACGTTTCCCCCACCCCGTTCAGCACCCGTTCGGTTTCCCGCTGGATCACCGGGTCGAGGGTGAGTTCGATGTCTTCGCCGTCTTCGGCTTCCTCCACCGTTTCCAGCCGGATCGGCTCGCCGAGGGCGTCGTTGACGATTCGGCGTTCGCCGTCGCTACCGCTGAGCACTTCTTCCTCGCCGGCCTCGATCCCCGTCAGCCCGTTGTTTTCGGAGCCGACCGCGCCCACCACCTGCCCGGCCATGTCCCCCTGCGGGTAGGTGCGGCGGCTGTCGGGCAGTTCCCCGATCCCTTCCAGGTTGAGCGCTTCGATCTTCGCCGCGGTGCCGAGGTCGACTTTCTGGGCGACGTAGGAGAAGCCGGAGTCGGCGGTGAGCGCTTCCAGCACCTTGCCCTTCGGCTCGTCGAGGATCGGTGCCAGCTTTGCCGCCGCCTGCGGCGGGTTTTTCACCTGGTAGGGCGTGGCGTAGATCGTCGCCGCGTCTTCGGAGGCGGCGAGCTTGTTGCCGCGGCGGTCGAGCAGGTCGCCGCGCAGGCCGGGGACGTCGACGATCTCGGTCTGCTGGGAGACCGCTTCGGAGGCGAGCTGCGCCCCCTGCACGCCCTGCAGCCAGAAGGCCCGGCCGACGATGACGAGGAAGCAGAGAAGGAAGCAGCCGAAGAGCAGACCGATGCGGCGCTCGATCAAACGCATCGGCGCATGGTCCTCTAGCCCCCGGCGGCAGCGAGCCGGGTGGCAGCGTTGGCGACGTCGTCGGGACTCGCCTCGATCACCCGCGGCTCTTCCGTGGTCGGCATCGCCAGACCGATCTCGGTCGCGGCACCGCGTACGCGGGCGGTGCTGAAGCGCTCGGCCTCGCGGCTTTCCAGCATCGAGTTCTCCTTTTCCAGCGCGGTGATCTGCTCGTCGATCTGGCCGGAGCTGGCGGCAAAGCTGAGGGTGGCGACGTTGAGGGCGACGATCCCGACCAGGAGGATGCCGAGGACGCCGATCCAGAGCCGGCCCTGGGTCATCCGCACGACCAGGCCCGAGTCCGGCAACTGGCGGACGGCTACTGCCGTGCGGCCGGCGGCAACCGCAAGTTTGGGACGGGCAGCGGGCGCCCGTTTCGTCGTCGGTCTGCGCGCCGGGGCTCGTTTTACCGCCGGTTTACGCGCCGGTTGTTTGCGCGCTGGGGCTTTGCGCTTCGGCGCCGTCGTCCGCGACGGTGCCGGCGCGGCGACGGCCCGGCTGCGGCGAGCTGGGGCGGCGACGGCCATCAGCCCGTCTCCCCCACTGGTTGCTCCTCGGCGATCTTCAGCGCCGCCCGCAGGTGCGCCGAGCGCGAGCGCGGATTGCTCTCCGCCTCCTCGGGACCGGGCGAGACGGGGCGGCGGGTCAGCAGCTCGGCCTCGGGCTCGTGTCCGCAGACGCAGACGGGAAGCTCAGGCGGGCAGATGCAGCCGCGCGCCTTGGCGGCGAGAAACTGCTTCACCGGCCGGTCCTCGAGCGAGTGGAAGGAGATCGCGGCGAAGCGGCCGCCGACTTTGAGCTGGCTCCAGGCAAGCGGCAGCGCTTCGTCCAGCGCCTCGAGCTCGCCGTTGACGGCGATCCGGATCGCTTGGAAACTGCGCTTGGCCGGGTGGCCGGCGCCGAAGCGGGCCGAGGGCGGCATCCCGGCCTTGATCGCCTCGACCAGCTCGGCGGTGGTCGAAAGCGGGCGGCGGCGGACGATCTCGCGGGCGATGCCGCCGGCGTGACGCTCCTCGCCGAAGCGGCGCAAAACCTGGGCGATCCGCGACTCGGGCCACTCGTTGACGAGGTTGGCGGCGGTGAACTCCTGCCGCGTGTCCATCCGCATGTCGAGCGGCGCGTCGTAGGAGTAGGAGAAGCCCCGCTCACGCGCGTCGACCTGCATCGAAGACATCCCCAGATCTACATAAACCATGTCTGGGCGGATTCCTTCGCCCTGCAGGGCGCGAAGTCCTGCTGCGAAGTCGCTGCTGATGAAGAGGGTCCGGCACGGCGCTTCCGCGGCGAAGCGGTTGAAGCGCTCCTGTGCGGCGGGGTCGCGGTCGATTCCGATCAGCGTCCCCTCCGGCCCGATCAGCTCGGCGACCTGGCGGGCGTGGCCGCCGCCGCCGAAGGTGCAGTCGACCGCGGTCTGTCCCGGCTCCGGCGCCAGCAGCGAGACCAGCTCAGGCGCCAGCACGGGCTCGTGCTCGCTCATGACCACCTCGACGGGACGAAGGGCTCGGCCGCCGACGGGACGATTCCCCTCCATATAGGCGTACTTTCGTCCCGTCGGCACATAAGGGGTGTGGGCTGCGGCTGCATTCAGTCTCATGATCACGCGGTGCCGGCGGCGGCGAGGCCCTCGGCGATTTCGGGGGCGGCGGCGTCGAGCTCTTCCTCCTGCTTTGCCCAGGCATCGGCGTTCCAGATCTCCAGGTACTCGCCGGCGCCGATGACGACGCAGTTGCCGTCGAGGCCGGCGTGCTCGATCAGCGGCTTGGGGATGCGGATGCGCCCGGCCGAGTCGAGCGTTTCGTCGAAGGAGCCGCCGTGGAAGCGGCGGCGCAGCTGGCGGGCGTCGCGACCGAAGGGGCTGTGCGGGGAGAGGAAGCGATCCGAGAGCTGCTCGAACTCCCCGGTCGTGTGCACCCAGACGCAGGGGTCGAAGCCCTTGGAGAGAACGACTCCGTCAGCGAGGGGGGCCCGAAAGCGAGAGGGAACCGTGAGCCGGTCCTTGGAATCGAGGCTGTGCTCGTAGAGACCTCGGAAGGCCACCTCGCCGGGTCCTTTCTGAAACGGGGGGCGAAAGACGAAAACGAAAAGGGACCGGAGTGATGAGGTGGGAGGAGCCTCACCACCCCGGTCCTGGGCTTCAACTCGAGCGCCACAATAACCCACTCTCCCCCACTTTGCAACACGACCCCCCTCTGCAACCCCGTTTGCATCCGCGGCAGCGCGGTAGGTTGCGGCCCGTGGCTACGAGCGAAGAGGCACACGCGGCGGCGGCAACTCCCGTCGACGATGCCGACGACCTGCGCGGCTTCCACTTCAAGCGCCTCATGCGCAAGCCGCTGACCTGGATCCTGATCGGGGCCTTCGCGCTGATCGCCGGGGTCGCCTGCGCCGCCCTCGTCGGCCCGGCCCTCGGCGGCGCCGCCTTCGTCGTCGCCCTGCTGATCGGCGTCCTCGTCGTCTTCTTCATCGCCGACAGGAAGGCCGCCGACGACTTCTTCAACGCTTACTGCCAGGGGCGCGGGATGACCCTCGGCGGCAAGAGCCACCTGCCGCCGGCGACGCCGCTGCTGAAGAAGGGCGACGACCGCTACGCCGAGCGGACGATGCAGGGCCGCCTCGCCGACGGCGTCCACGGCACCCTCGCCCTCTTCACCTACGAGGAGGAGACGACCGACAGCGAGGGCAATCGCCAGACCAACTACTACCGCTACACCCTCGGCCTCACCCAGGTCGCCGAGTGCGCCGAGCACATCCCCGAGCTCTACTGCCAGCGCAAGTTCGGGCTGCGGGCACTGGAGAAGTTCGAGGACGTCTTCCGCACGAAGAAAGAGCGGGTGAAGCTGGAGAGCACCGAGCTCGACGAGAAGTACGAGATCTTCGCCGGCAAGGAGCAGGACGCGGTCTGGCTGCGGCGGCTGTTCGCCCCCAGCTTCATCGTCTGGCTCAACGACGCGGCCCCGAAGAAGTTCGCCTTCGAGCTGGTCGACGGCACCCTCTGCTGTTACGTCAACGGCCACAAGGACAACGCCGAGGACCTCGACGTGGTCGCCGCCGCCACCGGCGCCGTCGCCAAGCGCCTCAAAGAGGAGGCGCTGCAGACCAGCTCCCGGGAAACCGGTCCGTCGCCGCAGGCGAACTAGCAGCTCAAACCTGCGGAGCCAGGCGGGCGACCGCGGCCTCGGCGACGGCGTCCGCGCTGACGATCCAAAGCTCTTGCCCCGTGCCCGCGGGGGAGGCGACGAAGGCATTCGAGGCCGGAGCGACAAGCCAGGCGGCCGGTTGCCCCTTCCACAGCTCAGGTCGGTCAGCGACGTAGGTGAGCAGCTTCGCCATCCCCTCCTTCAAATAAGAGGGGGAGACGCTTGCTTTCAACTCGAGGAGCAGGACGTCAGGCTCCTCCCCGTCGCGGAAGAGAAACAGGTCCGGCTTCGAGGCTCCGACCTTGATCCCGTGCCGCTTCCCCAGTTCCTGCAGCAGCGAGCTGCCGCAATCCCGTGGCCAGGCCTGGTAGAGGAGTGAGACTTCGCTTCCATCGTCGAGCAGATATCTGGCGAACGGAGCCCGGCCGGTGCCGACCAGCAAACGAGATCGGCGGGGCCGGGCGCTGATCCTGCCGAACTCTCGAACAAGCCTCAACGCCACGCAGACCTCGAAGATGGTCCAGGTTGCAGCCGGCTCGAAGTACCGCTCTGACAGCACCTCGATCAGCGCATCCTCATCTGGATTCTGCAGGGACCGCATCCGCTCCGCAGCCACCCGGAGATGGTCTCGGTAGAACGAGCTGCGGGCCGCCTTCAGCTTTTGCATCGTCCGTATGTCCGGCGCTTCCGCAGGAACCGCCCGCAGCCATTCGGTCGCCCGCGCCTGCTCGACCTGGGTTCCTAGCCGCCTGATTCGATTCGTCCATCCCAAGGGCCGAGCTCCCCCCTCGTCGGTCGCGGGATCTGGCTTCTCATCCAGCGCCCGCCTGCAGGCGGCGCGCAAGCTGTCAAGCAGCCAGACGAGTGCCCTGTTCTCGGGAATGTCATAGATGCGCCGGGCCGAACGGACGGCATAGCGACTGAGGTCCCCCGCTTCGAGCGAGCGCCGTGCCACCGTTGCCGACCAATCGATCGGCCCTCGGACCACCTGGCCGACCTCCACCGGTCTGCTGCTGGCGGTGATCGGGCGGCGCAGCCCCTCCCGCAGCCTCTCCCCAAACCCGAGGATGGATTCGTCGAGGCAACCATGGACAGCGACAACCCGCCGCAGGTCACTGTCGTCGAGGTTCAACAGCTCCTTGACGTCACCGACCGGATCGTGCTGCTCGCTCGCGTCCTTGCGCAGGAACGCGGGCAAGTAGGTTCGGATCTCTGCGAGCAGCTCTGCCCTGTAGGAGGAAGGAAGCGAGCTGTCAACAGATGCGCTCACCCGAGGGCAACAGCTTTGAAGGCGTGCTCCAAGGGCTCCCAGGCAGCAGCGGGCGGCTCCGGCCAAACACCTCGAAGGGCGTTCAGCAGCGACTCGGCTTCGCCCTCGACCGCGCCCTCGTATTGGGGGACCGCGTACAGCCGGACCGCGGTCAGAAAAGCTTCGACCGGGTCGGAATATGCAGCTTTCACCGCGACGGTCTCGGTGGGCGTCACGCCGACCCGCACGAAGGCGGCGATGTCCTTGAGAATCGCCGGGCCCAACTGGCGCTGCGAAAAGGCCAGCCTCATCGCCGCGTCGACCAGCTGACCACGCACCCCGTCCTCGACGCTTCGTAGCCAGTCGTCGACGAGCACGCGGTAGAGCTCTTCCCCCGGTAGGGGTACGTCGACGACCGCGAAGCGGCGTAGGAAGGCGAAGCTGAGCTGAAACAACGAGGCCTTGTCGCGAACGTTGAGGGTGCCGATCAAACGCCAGGTGGGCGTCATCACGTACGGCGGCGAGGTATCCCCCCGCCGCGCTCTCCAGACGATCCTGATGTTTTTCTCCGCCTTGCGGAACGGGAGCGTCACGGTCTCACCCCCGCCCCCCTCGCCCGAGTTGGCCAACAGCGTGAAGAGCGGCCCGAAGGCCTTATCGATGTCGGCCCGGTTGAGCTCATCCACCACCAGCCACTGGCCTCGCTCGAGACTTCGCAGAACGATCCCCGGCTCGAACTCCAAGGTGCCGCCGTCCTGAGGCATATAGCCGCCGATCGTGTCGAAGGTCGTCCAGTCGGCGGTGGCCGTCACCGTCTGAAATTCCTTCCCGACGACGGCTCGCGACAGAGCAGCGGCGATCGCCGACTTCCCCGTTCCAGGCGGACCGGAGAGAAGGACGTGCTTCCCGGCCCGGATTGCCGTCACCGCGTCAGCGAGAACGGTCGGCGGTAGTGACATGCCATCCAAATGCGCCTCGACGGCGGAGACGGTGAGGCCGCGGAGGTTGTCCTCCTCGAGCTGCTCACTGTCCTCCTCCTCTTCCTCCTCGTCCGATGCCCCCACCGCTGGCGGGCGGACGGGCGTCGGGGGCAGGTCTCGCTCGGCGATCTCAAGCGCCTGACTGACCTTGCTCGTGAGGTTCACGAAGCGGTCGTAGAAGGAGGAGAACTCCTCGACCCGCTCGACCTCCTCCCCCGAACGCACGAAGGCCAGCAGCTGCTCAGCCGCTCGGCGCATGTTCCCGGGCCGGAAACCATCGCTGGGGACCGCCCGTTCCGTCGCCCGCTGCACAAGGTCGATCAGCTCCTCCGCCGACTGGGCGAGCCCCTGACCTGATTGCCTGGTGAGGAAGTCGGTGCGCTCAGAAACTTCGTAGAAGCCGGGCATGTGAGTGTCCTGGACGAGAAAGAGGTAGTCGCCCGGCCGGGGTGGGACGTTCGCGCGACGCATGCATAGGAACGCCTCATTCGGACCCCGCGCCTTGACTAAGAGGAGGTTTCTCAGCGCCTCGGGGGTTCTCGGTTCCTCGGAGTGAATGTCGAGCTCGGTCACGGTCCCGCTCGCAACCTGCTGGATGCGGCGCCCCTGCGCCGCGGTCGCCTTGAACTGCCGGGCTATCTCGATAGGGATCGCACGCAAGCGGAGGAATTCCCCGGTGGAATAGGGGACGGTCAGCTCCTTCTGGTCGATCCGGACGGCGTTCCATGGCGCCCCAGGAAAGCGACGATCCGGCGCCAAGGGTTCAACCACCCGCCACAGGAATGGGACCGCTCGCTGCCCCCCGGCGACCGTAGCCTCGTAGTCGCGCACCTGCTCCTCGTAATCGAGAGCGAGCGCCTTGCAGATGGCCTTCACGTACTCGATCTGGCTGCCGCCACCGCGGGTGTAGTAGGGGGTCTGAGCGAACTTCGGGATAAGGAAGTCGCCGGGAACCATCGATTCGACGACCTCTGCCTCAGGTCCGTCCTGGGGCCAGCCAAAGAATCCCGCCTTTGCCGGCACCCAGCTGATCAAGTTCGTCGAGACCGCGTACTCGGGCAATCTTCCCCCGCCGTTAGACGGCCTAACGCCGCAAACGGAGAAGGCTAAAGGTTGGTCGAATGCTGCACAAGCCTGCGGTGTTCTAGAAATCGGCCAGGAGCGTGCCAGCATTGGCGATCAGACCGGCGGCGATCATCAGCAGCACCGAGGGGACGAGGACCAGGGCGACGACGAGCTGGATCTTCGGCGCGGCGCGGGCGGCGCGCTCCTCCACCGCCCGGCGGCTGTCGCGGCGCAGCGCCGCGGACTGACGCCGCAGCTGATCGGCGAGCGGCGAGCCGAAGCGGCGCGAACGCTCGATCGCGGCGACGAGCGTCGCCACCTCGCTGCCGGGGACGCGGCTGCGAAGGGAAGCGAGCGCGGCGCTGAGCGGGACCCCGCAGGAGAGCTCGGCGACGGTCAGGCGCAGTTCTTCGGCCAGCGGCCCTTCCCCCGCCCGCGCCAGTTGCTCGATCCCCACGGCCGGCCCACGGCCGGACCCGGCGCTGACCGCCAGCAGGTCGAGCGCGTCGGGCAGCGCCGCGACGAGGCGGAGCTGCCGCTGCCGTGCCCGCCGCTGCCGGATTGCGTCAGGGACGTAGAAGCCGGCGATCGGCAAGCCGAGGAGGACGAGCAGGGAGGTGCGGCCCGGGGCGGCGGGTGAAGCCAGGAGGCCGAGCAGCGCGCCCGCCGCGCCTCCGGCCAGCTTGGCGAGAAGCGCCTGCGGCGGCTGCGGTCGCCAGTCGCGCCCCCGCAGCAGCTCCCGACCCGCCGCCGCCCCGAACAGGACGGCAAGCGCCGCGAAGACGCCGGCGGGGCTCAACCGACCACCTGGGAGAAGCGGCGGATCGCGAAGAAGCCCGCGACCTGCAGGGCCGCCGCCAGCGCCAGCATCATCGCGGCGGGAGGAGAGGCCAGCAGCTTCGGCAGGAAGCCCGGCGCCAGCAACTCGGCGAAGAGGGCGCCACCGGTCGGCATCGCCACCACCAGCAGGCCGGTGAAGCGCGCCTGGGCGGTGGCCGAGCGCGCGTCCTCGGCGACCCGCTCCTGCTCGGCGGCCCCGTCGGCGAAGCGCCGCAGGAGGCCGGCGAGGTCTCCCCCCGCGAGCCGCTGGCTGAGCAGCGCCGTGGCGAAGGCGTCGACCCGCTCGGAGCGCATCCGCCGCCGCCAGCCCTGGACCACCGCCTCCGTCGGCGCCCCGAGGTCGAGCTCGGCCGCGAGCCGGACGAGCTCGGTGGCGGGTGGCCCGTCGAGTGAGGCGACTGCGGCCGGGAGCGAGGCGCGCAGCGAGCGGCCGGCGCTGAGCGAGTCGGCGATCGCGGTTGCCACCTCGGGGAGGCCCCGCTCGACCGTGCGGCGGTAGCGGCGGCGGCGAGCACCGATCGCCCAGGCCATCGCCGCCGGGCCCGCGACCGAGAGCGAGAGAGCGAGTACCGGCCCGCCGAGGAACCAGCCGCCGAGGACCGCCGCTCCCGTCGCCAGCGCCGCCAGCCGCCGCCGCTCCAGGGTCGAGGGGGCGTAGCCCTCCTCCCCGGCCCGCCGCAGTGGCTCCAGCGCCAGGCGCAGCCAGCTCGCCAGCGCCGGACTGGCAAGCAGCGCCTCCCGAACCGCCAGCGCCAAGAGGCCGCCCGCGGCGGCGGCGATCAGGATCGGCAGGGTCACGAGACTTCAGCGATCTCGGTGACGCGACGGCTGCCGTCCGGGCCGCGCTGCAGGTGGACGACGAGGTCGATCCCGCGGCGCACCTGCTCGGTGACGGCGGCATGCGGCAGCCCCACCCCCGCCATCAGGACCAGCGTCTCCAGCCGCCGCAGGGCGTCCTCGGGGGAGTTCGCGTGCACAGTCGAAAGCGCCCCGTCGTGACCGGTGTTGAGCGCGGTCAGCAGATCGAGCGCCTCCACCCCCCGCACCTCGCCGATCACGATCCGGTCAGGGCGCATCCGCAGGGCGTTGCGCAGCAGGTCGCGGATCGTCACCTCCCCCCGGCCCTCGATCCCGGCGGGCCGGCTCTC
The DNA here is from genome assembly GCA_035688955.1 of Solirubrobacterales bacterium. GTDB lineage: Bacteria > Actinomycetota > Thermoleophilia > Solirubrobacterales > 70-9 > VAYN01. Next base: position 72,393 of record DASSMJ010000029.1, read on the forward strand.
CAGCCGCACCACGTGCGGCTGTTGCAGCCGCAGCTCGGCGGCATCCTCGATCGTCACCACCCGCTCCTCCGGAGCGATGAAGCTGGAGAGCGCGTTCAGCAGCGTCGTCTTGCCGGATCCGGTGCCGCCGCTGACGAGAATGCTCTGCCGCGCCGCCACCGCCTCGGCGAGCAGCGTGCGCTCCGCCGCCGCGAGCGTGCCGATCGCGACCAGGCGATCGGGGTCGGGGCGGTCGGCGCCGAAGCGGCGGATCGAGAGCGAGGGGCCGTCGATCGCCAGCGGCGGGATCACCACGTTGACCCGCGAGCCGTCGGCAAGGCGGGCGTCGACCATCGGGCTCAGCTCGTCGACCCGCCGCCCCAATGGCGCCAGGATCCGCTCGATCGTGTTGCGCAGATCGTCTTCGCTCTCGAAGCGGGCCTCGGTCGGCTCGAGTCGCCCCCGCCTCTCTATATAGACGCGGTCGGGGCCGTTGACCATCACCTCCTCGACCGCCGGGTCGGCGAGCAGAACCTCGAGCGGGCCGAGGCCGACGCTGTCGCGGACGATCCGCTCGACGACCTCCTCCCGGTCCGCTGCCGGGAGGATCGCCGCCCCCTCGTCGACCAGGTCCCGCACCGAGGTCGCCAGATCCTCTCCACTGCCCCGCCCGGCCGCCGCATCGGCGCGACGACGTTCGACCAGACGCTCGCGCAATTGCCCGGCCAACTCGACAACGTGTCGCTCCCGCGTCGTCATCAGCGCGGGATCACGGTGAGGCGGCGGGCGAAGCTCTCGGCCGCGATCAGGCGCAGCGCTTGGGGGCGGGTGAGCCCGAGGGTGGCGACCGCGGTTTCTCCCTCGACTCCTTCGGCGCCGGGAGCCAGGCCGAGCAGGGGAACGGCGGGGGCAGCGACGAAGGTGCGGCCATCGCCGGCGCCCGACGGTTCGGTCGTCACCACGACGTCGACGCGCGAGCTGCCGGGAGAGACTCCGGCGGCGGTCAGGGCGCCGGCCCCGCTGACCGCGATCTCGACCGGCCGCCGGCCCTGCGCGAGGGGATGGGCCGATCCCGTCGCGCGAGGCGGGCGCAGCTGCGCCGCGAGGAGATAGGAGCCCGCCGGCACGGTCGCCGCCGGCGCCAGCCCTACGGCCTCCGCCGGCGTCGCCAGCGCCCCGGGCGGAGCAAAGCGGACCGGCACCCGCCGCACCTGCAGCCGCTCGGCGGCAGCCCGGGGATCGATCGCTTTCCCGGCGGGCAGAGAGCCGACGGCGATAACCACCGGGCGCAGCTCTCCGTAGCCGCGGACGACGCTCTCGCCATAGCCGTTGGCGACCGCGGCCGCCGCGGCCGCCGCTATTCCCGCTGCGATCAAGAAACCCAAGGACCGCGTGCGGCGGCTCATTTCGAAGCCACCCGACGAAGCGGCAGGCGCAGGCAGGCGACCGTTCCCTCGGCCGAACGCGTGAGCTCGAAACTGCCGCCGTGGCCGGCGGCCGTCCGCCTGACGACCCGCAGCCCGTGACCGTGCCGGCGCGTTCGGTTGCGAATGAAGCCGCCGGGCCTACCCGTCGCGACACCTTCATCGCTGACGCGGATGCACACATACCTACCCCCGCAAAGCACCTCCACCGTCACCTGACCGCTGCCATGTCTGAGCGCGTTGCTGATCAGGTTGTCCATTGCCTGCGAGAGTTCAAACCGGTCACCCTCTACTTCCGGGTCACCGCTTTTCGATCCCACCCGCAGCTGCCGTTCGAGCACTTCCGCCTGGTTTTTCCAGCGGCGGACACACTCGTCGATCAGCGGCCGCAGCGGTACGGGTGAAAATGCCTCCTCGGCCGCCGCCCCGTTGATCTCGCGGTCCAGCCGGTTGAGCGCATCGGTCGCGAGTCGCAGCGAGGAGCCGACCGCACCGCCACTCGACTCAGCGGTGGGAAGCGAGAGCGCCAACACCTGCAGCGGCCGGCGCAGCTCATGCATCGCCTCGTTCAGAGAGCTGCGCCGCCGCCCCTCCCGCAGGCTGCTTATTCCGCTTACCAATGCGAAAGAAGCAGCCAGCGGCAGCCCGGCCGCGACCTCGGCAAGCTCGACCGCCATCGTCTACCCGTCCGCCTTCGCTGACATGGAGAGTCAAGTCGCGGGCGCACCAGTTCTCTCCCCCCTCCGAAGGGGTCGAATCTCCAAATTGCGGGAAGGAGGAGAGAGGTCAGGCGCGCCCGCCCTTCGAAGCGGTCTCGGCCAGGCGCATCGAAAGGACGGGCGCAACCAAACAGACCCTAGAACACGACGAGAGTGTTCCCAAACGCATTTCCTGGGCACTGGAGAGCTTTACAGTGGTCGTTCTCTTTTACCGCATATTTTCTCGCGGGGACAGTTACAGTCCTTGCGTTTTGGAATACTTGTCTAGTAACTCGGGTTCTTTGCCACCCCAATAAGAAGCCCCCGAGGCCAACTCTCTCTCAGGAGGTCCTCCCTTGCCACAGTCCCGTACGTCCCCAGAGGGGATCACCCAGCAGCTAGCAAAGGCGCTGGCGCATCCCCTGCGTGTCCGCATCCTCAGCTCCCTGCACAAAGGGATCTCGAGCCCGAACCAGCTCGCCCAGGAGCTCGGTGAGCCGCTCGGCAACGTCAGCTATCACGTCAAAACGCTGCTTGAATACGACTGCGTCGAACTGGTGAAAACCGAGCCGCGCCGCGGTGCGGTCGAGCACTTCTACCGCGCCACCGACCGCGCCTTCCTCAGCGATTCGGACTGGGCGAAGATCCCGGCCTCGGCCCGCAAGGGGATCTCCGGCTCGATCCTCGAGTCGATCGGTCAGAGCGCTACCGAGGCGATGGCCGAGGGCACGATCGAGGGGCGCAGCGACTCCCACCTCTCCGACACCCCGCTGCAGCTGGACAAACAGGGCTGGAAAGAGCTCAACAAGGTGCTGGGCGAAGCCGTCGACAAGGCGGCCGCGATCCAGAAGGAAGCGAACAAACGGATGGGCAAGGACAAGTCCGGCGCGATCCAGACCAAGCTCGCGATCATGCACTTCGAGGTGCCGAGCTCCGGCGCCAAGCCGAAAGCGGCGAAGAAGAAGTAGCTCGACAGCCGGGCCGACGTCCCCCGCTTTTTCTGCCCCCGGTCGATCCGTTCGGCCGGGGGCTTTTTGATTTCAGCCCTGGATCAGGCGGTAGCCGATCCCCCAGCAGTTGAAGACGAACCGCTGGTGCTCGGGATCGAGTTTGCGCCGCAGGCGCGAGGCGTGCGAGTCGAGCGTCCGGGTCTTGGCCGGTCCGCGGTACGCCCAGACCGCGGTCAGCAGCTCTTCCTTGCTGAAGACGCGGGCGGGATCGGAGGCGAGGACGCGGAGCAGGGCGAACTCTTTGTTCGAGAGCGAGACGACGCGCTCTCCGACGGTGACCCGGCGGCGGGCTGGGTCGAGCACCAGCTCGCCGATCCGGCAGGGCCCGTCCTGGGGGTAGGTGCGGCGGCGCAGGACGGCGCCGATGCGCGCCCGCAGCTCTTCGTACCGGAACGGCTTGCCTTTCGATCAATTGTTTGGCCCAATCCCGCTGAGATCGGAATGACTCCCGGGCGGGCGCCAGAAGGTTCGGGCGCCCGCCTGGGCCTGGTCGTGGCTTCTGGTCTGAGCGGAGTTATGGGGGTGGACTCATCTACGGCAGTTCCCGGTCGTACTTCGTGCCCTTGGAGTGATCAAGGACGTCGGCCGAGGCTGCTCCTCGTTTGATCGCAGCGATCGCCTCCTCGGCGGACTCCTTCCGTCGGTAGGTCTCGGAAACCGCGACCGTCTCGTTGTTGTCGCCTTTCAGCTCGAAGTAGAGCTGGTTGTCGGTGCTCTTCCAGATCGAGAAATGCATCTCGATGGCTCCTCCTCTTCTCGTTGGTTGGGTGGCAAGGGCACGGCCCATGGCGTGCCAACACAGTGGGGGACGGCTCATTGATGCCCTAAAAGCAGGCGGGCGATTAGACCCGCGGTTTCGGCCGGGCCTTCTCCCCCGGTCGGGCCTTCCGTGGTTTGCCCCTGGGCCGTTTTTCTTCTTCCGGCGGGCTTTCAAAGCCCATGAGGGCGAGCGTTGTAAAGCGGGCTTCCGCGTAGAGGGCTGGATCAGCCTGCATTTCCTCCTTGAGCTGTTCGAAAAACTCGTACAGCTCCATCAGCTTGGCCAAGAGCAAGTCCTGGCGCTCCGGGTCAAGCCATTCGGCATCCCAGGTGATGTGGCAGTTCGGCTGCTTGTAAATCGTCCCGGCTGCGGCGGCGTCTTTGGCCCGTTCGGAGATCGTCCCGATAGTTCTTTCCACCAGCACCTGTTGCTTGTCGGGCTTCATCGCCGCGAATTCCTCGTCGCTGACGACGGCTTGCCGAAGCGAGCGGTAGTAATGGCGTTCGCTACCTCCGGTCGGTTCCGTTTTGGTGAGATAGATGAAGCGGTATTTGACCAGCTCCCCGATGTGGTAATTGACGGCATCGAGGCTCACCCCTTTCTCGGGATCGACGAATTCCTGCGCCGTCACTTCCCGCTGGTCACAGGCCGCCCAGATGGCTAACCGCAGGTCGTTTCCCAGAATCTCTGCCGCGGACTTCCTCCTGCCGGCACTGTGCCGCTTGTTTTTCATGGCTCCATCCCTTCTCCGGGGCGAGTCGGTTCCTGCCAAAGAACCCCGGTGTGTTCCGAAGCTAGACCCCCTTCATTCCGAAAGAAAGAGCTGGAGCTGAATCCTTTTTGACTAGCAGCCCCTTATTGCTCAATATTCCTTGCTCATTTCTTGAGTTGACCTACAAAGGGGGTGAGCGAGATGAAGGCAATGGAGGCTGCAACTACTGCACCGCTTCTGAAAATCGTCAAGAACTCGTAGCAGTTGACAAGTGGCCCCGGCTTCCATCGGCCGGCCGGGCGTCGCTACTCAGCGAAGCGAGCCTTATCTGAGCGGAAATGCCATGACCCATTTGTCGGGTCCGCAGGTCACGAGCGGGCAGCCCCCGTAATCGGAGCTTTTCCACGACACATGAAGATGGTTGCCGCCATGCGCCGGATCGCCGTGGCTTTCGCCGTAGCCGTTGTAGCCGATGAATTCGATCGCCGGCACAAGGGGACAGACTGGCGCAACTCCGACTTCCCCACAGCGTTCGACCCATCCGAGGTCTTCAGCTGCCTTCCGTGCCGTCTCATCCCAGCTGCGACCCGCAGCGGGAACAAGGTCCATCGCCGTACCGTCGCCGTGGGTCTTGTGACCGGCCTCGCGCGCCGCGGTTGCCCTGAGGTTGTAGGTCTCGAGCAGCCAGACCGCGTCTGCCCAGATGCGCGCGTCGACGGCCTCGCGTGAGAAACCGGGCGCGATCAGGCGGGCCGGAAGCATCTTGAACGCCTTGGGCTGAAAGAGCCGCTGGGCGTGGCCGAGCATCGCGTCGCCCCCCGGGCCGCAGGTTTCGGCGCTCACTGCAGCGGCGGCGCTCCATTCGCTCGGATCACCTTGAAAGCGACGGAAGTCCCCCATGATCCGTTCCACGTACCACTCGGCGTGGTTGTAGGCGAAGATCGCGTCGTGCCAGTTGCCGGGGGCGCCGGAGGCGCGCAGGTACCAAGCTGCGGCATAGATCGCGTCGTCGGGGTCGTCGGGATCCTTCTTGCCGTCACCATCGGCATCCACCCCATACATCGCCCAGGTTTCGGGCATGAACATCATCCATCCCATCGCTCCTGAGCCGGTGGTGTTGTTCGTGTTCGTGCCAAAGCTCGTCTCGTTGAAGTTGATCGAGGCCAGCATCGCCGGCCCCTTTGCGCCGAGCTGATATTTGGCCGCGGCCCCCTGGTAGATCGGGACAAGCCCCTTCGGGACACCGCCCTTGAGGGTGCCCGTGGCGGCTTCGGCCTCTTCACCGCAGCCGCCTTCGCCCCCGGCGGCGATCGCGATACCCATCACGAAGGCGATGAGGATCAGCAGGCAGGCAGCCGGGATCGCCGCGAGCGCCGCGCCCGACCCGCCGCCTTTGGAGCTGCCACCCATCCACCGGGGAAATGGCGGGGTGGCTCACTGGCGCCCCGCCTAGCTGGCGGATGACTGGACGGATGTCGAGGGGGGCAGTTTTCCCCGCCCAGCCATTGAGGGGGTGTGGGTCATCGACTCAACAGCCGCGGCCACCGTCGTCGGCAGCCCCTGCCTGGGACTCAACGCATGTACGGGGTCAGAAGCAGTCGTTTTTTAGAAACCCTTGACCTACACGCGGTTTTGTTAAATCAGGAAATAGCCGGATCGTCGGAACGCCCCCTCTCACCGGCAGCTCTGCAGGACAACCCTCACAGAGCCCCCGGGAGAGGAAGGCAGGACCAGGCACCTGTCTTAGAGCCCGATCGGCACTACAGAAGGAGTGGGGAACCATGTTCTCGCGATCTCGAATGCCGTCTGATCGGGCGGCACAGATAGCCCTATGCCTGATGCTGGCCGCCCTCGGGATGGCCTGCCTCTTTGCCGGCAGCGCCAAGGCCAGCTACTACCGAATGGTGTTGTGCGCCGCCAATAACGGCTCCAACGGATTCCAGACGGCCACCAACACCGCAAGCTCGCAGAACCCGGGCGGGATCTTCTCGTTCGAGAATTACTGCGGCCCGGCCTCCTTCCCGGCGGGAAGCAACGCGTTTCTGAGGATCGCCGAGAACCAGGCCGACGGCTACGCCGCCCAAAACGCCTACGGCAGCATGTCGTGGACGATCCCGCCCTGGGTGGAGATCGTCGCCGGCGGTGGCTACACCCGCGAGCCGAATGCCTTCAACGACGGCTGGCGCGGGCGCTACTGGCTGGAAGGGCTCGACGGGTCCACCAACAACGTCCTCATGCAGGGCTCCGGCGTGCAGAACGGCAGCTGCGGCGGTGTCTGCTGGGCGCCGACCTCGGTCTTCGCCTCCCACCTCTGGCCCTTCGGGGGCTTCGGGCGGTATCGCCGCTTCGTCTTCGAGCTGACCTGCATGCGCCAGGCGGGCTGCGATCGCTCGAACTTCAACGCGGTCGACTCCAACTCGATGATCCTCACCCTCGACGACGTCTCCCCCTCCCACATCAACTTCACCAACACCGGCTCGGGCTTTCTCTCCGGTGCCTGGGTGCGCGGGTCCCAGAACGTCACCTACGACGTCTTCGACCAGGGATCGGGGCTGCGCTTCGAGCGGATGCGGGTCGATGGGGCCGAGCGCTCCTCGATCGACTGGCGAGGAAACTGCGATCTCGACTCAAACGGCGGTGTCGGTGAGTTCGCGCGCAACTTCAGGCCCTGTCCGGAGGGCGGAACCAGCCGCAGCCTTGCCCTCGATACGGCCAGCCTGCCCGACGGCAGCCACAGCCTGCAGGTGTGTTCGCAGGACTACGGGCAGGCTGCGGGTCTTAACGGCACCGGCGGAGAGAGCTGCGATTCGCGGACGATCAGGGTCGACAACAACCCGCCGGCAGCTCCGGCTGGCCTGACCATCTCCACGCAGAACCCGAATCGCTACCTCGATCACTTCGGCGCGCGCTGGACGCTCGCGCCCGACGCCGGATCGCCGATCACGCGGGTCCACTACGCGATCGTGAACGCGGCGGGAGCGGTGGTGGTGCCCGAGCAAGTCATCTCGGCATCCAACCCGACCCAGCTCAGCACCATCGCCGGGCCGAAAGCCGCGGGCGACTACCGCCTGCGGGTCTGGCTGGAGGACGCGATCGGATTCACCGGCCCGGTGGCCACGGTGGCGATCCCGCACGACACGACGCCCCCTGCGGCGCCTCAAGGATTGACCGTCGCCGCCGCACCGGGGCGCTGGGCGGACAAGATGGACCTGAAGTGGACCAACATGGTCGACGCGGGGGCGCCGATCGACAAGGCCCGCTTCCGCTTCCTCGACGCGAGCGGTCAGCCCGTCGGAGCCGTGCAGACGATCGGCGGTGCCAATCCGGAATCAATTGAGGGGATCTCGGCGCCTTCGAAGCGGGGCGATCTAAAAGTGGCGGTTTGGCTCTCAGACGCCGAGGGCAACGTCGGTGCTCCGGCGACCGTGTCGCTGCCGATCGACACCACGCCGCCGGCGGCGCCACAGCTCGTTCAGGTGGTCGCTCCGGAGACCCAGCGCTCAGATCAGGGATTCGATGTGCGTTGGCAGAACATTGCTGACACGGGGTCTCCAATCGACCACGCCAGCTATCAGGTGCTCGACGGTGCCGGCAACGTCGTCGTCGGGACCCATGAGCTGAGCGGCGAGAATCCGCAGGCGATCTCCGACCTCGACGCTCCCAGGGGCGCCGGGGCCTACACGCTGAAGATCTGGCTCACCGATGCGGAGGGCAATGTCGGAGCACCGGCAGAAGCGCCGCTGTCCTACAGCTGCTCACGCTCGGATGCACCAGGAGGCGAGAAGCTGAGCGCGGGGATCGGTGACCGCCTCGACTCCACGCTGATGGTGCGGCAAGACCAGGCCTCTTCCATCGGCGGATCACTCGCAGGCGCAGCAGGGCCTGTCAGTGGCGCGGCGATCTGTGTGTTCAGTCGCGTGACGACCGACGCCGAGCTCGAATTCCTCGGCACGGCACTGACCGGGAAGGGCGGCAGCTACAGGTTCCCACTCGCGGCGGGCTCGTCGCGGGAGATCATCACCCGCTACCGCGACGGCCACCGCCAGATCGAGGCGCAGGCAACCGTGCTGGCTCAGATCGAACCGACGCTGAACCTCCGCAAGAGGGTCGTGCGAAACAAGCGCAAGGCGATCTTCTACGGCGAGATTCCCGGTCCTCATAACGACAACGTCACGATCGTCCTGCAGGTGAAAAGCGGCAAGGGCTGGCGGGCCTTCCGCCGCTACCGCACCCGCGAAGGCGGCCACTACGAGGTCGGCTATCGATTCACCCAGACGAGCCGCCCGACCACCTACGTCATGAGGGCGCAGGTGCGAAGGACGGTGGGGCTGCCGTATGAGCCGGGCAACTCACGCGAAGTCAAGCTCCGCGTACTGCCCTAATCAGCCGAGCGATCCGGCGGTGGCCTCTGAGCCACCGCCGGATGACGACATCCACGACGACTAGGAGCCATCGATGGAGGCAGGGACGAAGCAGCACGAGGTGACGGCCGAGGAGCTGAGGGAGGCCGAAAAGGGACTGGAACGTCTTCTGCACGCGAAGCGCTTTCCGCGGGAATGGATCGAGCGCAACCTCCCCGATGTGATGGCCCAGGCCCGAAGCGAGCTAGCGGCCCGCATCGCCGCCGGCAAGGAAGACGACACCGTCAACCTGCTTGTGGTGATTGGCTACAGACGAGCCACGAAGGTCCTGGACATGCAGCTCTCGCGCCCGCAGAGCACCTCGCTCGAGAAGGTTGTCGAGCTAGTGGACGAAGCTACCCCGACACCTGAAGACGAGGCCATCGATCACGACCGGCAGCAGCGCGTGGTCCAAGCGATGGGCCAGCTTTCAGAGCGGGAGCGCAAGCTCCTGGCGCTGGTGTATTTCGACAACAAGAGTGTCCGAGAGGCGGGCAGACGGCTCGGCTGGGGGAAGTCGTCGGCCGATCGTCACCATCGAGCCGCACTTGATCGCCTGCATAAGCTGCTTGATCGCTCGCTCCTCAGTCCAGAAGTCGCGATCCCTGCCTACGCGGCGGCGCGCCACTGGCAAGCATCGCCTGTGCGAGCCGCCGAGCGGTGGGTTAGGGGTGCGGGCGAAACCGTGGCCGATGGCCTAATGATGAGTGGCGGAAAATACGCTCATGCGGCCGAAGCAGCGACCGCTGCGACGGCCGGAGGCGCTGGTCGCACTGCCGCCGGCATCTGCGGAGCGGCAATGGCGGCTGTCTGCTTAACCTCCGGTTTGGTGGGACCCGGTATCGATGGTCTCGACCTCATTAAAGACGGCAGCAAACACCGCGAAGATGCCCATCGAGTAAGCGGACCTTCACCCAGAATCGCCGGGAGTGCTGCAGTAAACGTCACTCCCTTCCCCTTGACCGAACACGCAAGGTCTTCAAGTCCCGATCAGAGTGACGATCAAGGAACGTCCTCCGAAACGCAAGGTGTGAATAAGCTAACCGCGGATTCAGGGTTTCAGCGGAGAAGTCGCGCTCCCGTCGCCGAAACCGCCGCACACCAAGCCACTCCGGTCCAAACCGTCACTGAGTTCGGCGTTGAGCGCGGCGAAGCGAACAATACGCACGAACCAACCGAAACGGCAGGAATCCCTGCACCTGCAGAGTCTCCTCGATCATCCGCTCGGCCCTCAGTAGATGCGCCTTTGGTGCCATCTGCGGCTCGGACCATACCGTCCGATGGGAGGAGTGGCTCCTCGGAGTTCGGCATGTAGATAGACCTCTCGGACCTCGCGGCGGCCCATACCACAGACGCTAGAAGCCAACGATCCTTGGACCGCCATCACCAGAGGTCGGCATAACCGCAAACGAGCTGCCGGCCAGCGATACATATCCACGACCCGGGAAATCACCTTCCAGATCGCCCCGCCAGCGCTCGGGGTCTCCCGGGTCTGCCCGCAGTTCAGCACACCCTCGAAATCGGCCATCCCCGCACAAACTCTGGTTGCCCTCGGAATCGACCTGATCCGCTTTCCCATTCACGGCACCGAATATCACGCGTTCAACAACCAACGGGGACTTACGTTCAACGATTCGACCAACCAAAGGACCATCCGTCAGCCCGAGGCCAAAGGCTTGTACTTCCCGGTCTTCCTCTCGGCTCTTCAAGCGGGTAACTAGCCTGGGCCGCTCCGCCATTTCAGGACCGGTTGCGGCAGTCTGTCCTCGGCACACTTCCTTAAACGTCCGAACCGATACACCCGATACTCGACGAGTTGTAGCTGCACTGAAGTTGAGCTCCCCACGCCATCGAAAGGTGCCGACAAATGTGCCCTTCTGGACTTCGGCCCGTCGTCCCTTGCAATCGCCCTGTGGTTCCGTAGTAGGCGCGAACGGCCCAGATGGAACAAAACGCATCGCAAACTTTCCCAAGGACCCAAGAGGGGCAACCACGCTTCGCCGATCGACCCTCTGTGCCAGGGTAGAATATTTGATCCATGCATTCCGAGATACCGCGTTGACGGTCACGTAACGCCCTTCAACTGCGGCATCAACGGTGTAGCCGTTGGTTCCGCGCAGCTGGAAAAACCTGAAGCTTTCTGCAGGATGAACGGTGAACCCAGGTTTGGCCTCCGCCCCATCTGGATCAACGACCGTGATCGTCTGGCCCACGGCTAACAGAACCAGCGCGACCGCAGCACGAACCAGCGCAATTCTCGACCGTTGAGGCATCGTGAGATCCTAGCTGATCGGTTCGCGCCAGCTGAACCGTCTATCTCTAGCGCCCGAAGGGCAGGGCACAATCACCACGTTTTATTTAGCAGGTTCCAGTCGACTTCACCGGTGAAGGACGCTTGGTAGCCGTTCGGGTACACCCGAAGCTGCATTTCGCTTCCCTCTTCCATCACGTACTCCTCGGGGAGCGGTCCCATGAGGATCGTGTAAAGGCAACGATAGGTCAGGTGATCGCCGCTACCTCTACGCGCCAGCGCCGGGCCGACATTGCCAGGCGTAGATTGATTCGAAATCAGGAGGTTCAATTTCCAATACCACAACACATCATCGTCACACTTTGGTTCTGCCTCGCGGTTCCACCCCACCTGAACCCAATCCTTGAACTTGTAGAAATATCCATCCTGGATTTCCACATCCCAGATATCATCGTTAAAGCTTGAGGCGATACGGCCGTTCGTCTCGATAGGGTTGTAAGGTTCCCCGCAGCAGGAGCCGGGCCCTCCGGATGCCGAAGCCCCCGGCGCTGGCACCTCACGGCCACTCCGCTTCGGCCGCATGATGCGTTTCGCCTTCTTGCTAGAGATCGGTTTGTTCCGGTCCCTTTGATGGGACGTCGAGCTAAATGCGTATGGCCCGGATGACTGGAGAAGTCCTTCGCTCACTTCTGCATTCAGCTCTGCTTCTTCTACTGGGGTCAACGGTTCGGCTGCTTCTTCGTTGGCCTCACGTTCTTCTTCGGTCGTGAAGATAGCGGTGACCACAGCGTAACCAGTCTCGTACGATTGCCCTGCGGTCACTGGATAGACAAATCCACCCGTTTTGTGGTGCACCGTTAATGCTATGTCTGAATTTCCCAGAATTGCGAGGGAGGTCGCGACCGCTTTCCCGGTGGCATCACGCGCAGGGGTTGCGGTTATCAGGAAGGCTCTTGCACCCGTTTTAGAGAAGACTTCAATCTCCGAAGGTGACGCCTGGAGGAGGTATTGACCATTATTGAGGTGGACATGCCACGCGTATTCCTCAGGGGCGCTGGCCTCTCGGATCGTCGTGAACATGAACGCTCCGTTGTATTCCGGTCGGATAACGGTATCGGTCCCACCACCGGTTGAAGGCACCACGGCCGAAGCACTTTCGGAAATAGCTGGCTGAGACGTTGAAGCAGTGGGGGTTATCTCAAGCGGCCCCTCCGTGCCTTCGATCGTCAGGAGATCAGATGCAGGATCAAACGTGGTGTCGACCGTCACCCCGCTGCTGACGATGCTCCCTTCCTCCCAATGGAAGTGCGGATTGTCGCCGGCTTCTATCACCTCAGGTTCCAAGAACTCTTCGGTTGAAGCTACCGGCATGAATTCTTCTTCGGGCGGAACCGTTTCTTCCATCGCTTCGAGAGTGTCGGTGGCCTCGTCCGCAGTGACGGGCCCCTGCGGATCGACGTTCATCGTCCAGGACTGCTTCTTCCAGTTACCAGCGCCGTCTTCGGCGATCACTGCAATTTCGTGAGCGCCCCCTTTGTAATTAGCGGCATTGACGTTGAAGGTCTTCCCCTTCGAGCAGCCGCCGGCTTCACAGGAGGTCGCAGTGCTTTCGCCGACCAGGCTCCCGTCGATGAGAAGCCGGATCTGTTTGACGCCAAAGCCGTTGGGGTCGGTGGAGGTCGCCGTGAAGCTGTAGGTCTTCTGTTCCACCCAGCCTTCCGGAGCTTCGGCGAGCGGGCCGGTGCTGCTGATCGTCGGGGCGGTCGTGTCGCGCTGAATGTTGATCGAGAGCGATTTGCTCGACGTCAGGCCGGAGCCGTCACTGACCGTTGCTTCCACGGTGTGAGCCCCGGCTGCGTAGCTGGTTGAGTTGAGCGTCCATTCGCGGGCAAGCGTGCAGGTTTCGGTGGCGCACCCTGGGTTGTAGGAGTCGACGGCTTTCCCGTCCACCTTGATCGTGCTGCTCACGACGCCGCTCTGGCTAAGGCTCCCCGGCACCCAGTGCTGGACACGGTTGTTTTTGCTGTCTACGACGTAGACGTGCCCTTCCGGCCCCCGCGCGATGCCAGCCGGTGAGAAGGGCTGGGTGTCCCCGGTGGGCTGGAGGTTTTTGTAGCTGGTGAGAAACTGGCCGGTTTGGTCGAAGACCTTCACCCGCTGGTTTTCCAGGTCACCGACCCAGGGGTTGCCGGCAGGATCGATATCGATCGCCGTCGGGCGCTTGAACTGGCTGCTGCCGGTGCCTTCGGAGCCCACCTGGCGGACGAACGCCGGAGCGGAGCTGAAGTACTCGATGCGGTTGTTGCCGGTGTCGGCAACCCAGAAGGAGTTATCCGAGGCGACCGCAATCGACGTCGGTTCTTTGACCTGCCCCGCGGCACTGCCTTCTCCGCCGATGTTATTGAAGAGGCTGCCGTTGGTCGGGTTGTACTTTTTCAGGCGGCTGTTGCCGGTGTCGGCCACCCAGATGTTTCCGCCCGTGGTCGAGGCGATCCCCTGCGGAGCTTTCAGCTGGGTGCCGGTGCTGCCCGCCAACCCCGCCTGACAGAGATTCCCCGATGCGGCGGTGCAGAAGTTCCGTTCTGCTTCGGTGCCTGCCGCATCGGCCTTCGTTTTGTTGACGTCACGGCCGATCGCCAGCAAGAATCCGCCGGTTTCATTCAACTCGACAACGCGGTTATTGGCCGTGTCGGCGACCCAGATCTTGCCGCCGGGATCGACCACGACCCCCGACGGCGCGCTGAGTTTGCCTCCGTTCGTCCCGAAACTCGCGACTTCGCGGACAAACGCCCCCGCGGCGTTGAACTCGACGACGCGATTGTTTCCTTTGTCGGCGACCCAGACGTTGCCTTTGGCATCCACGGCCGCGTCTGCCGGGCTGAGCAGCGATTTGCTGTTTGCTGAGCTCACCGAGGAGGCGTAGACAAAGGAGCTTTCTTTCGGTTCAGGATCGGAGGCGTCGATCCTTAACTTGTAGCTGGGCAGGGTCGAGCCCAGGGTGGCTTGCTGGGTCATGGAGCCGGAAAGGGTCAGCTGAGGTGAGGTGCGATCAGGGTGGAGGTCGAAGGTGATCTCCGGTGAACTGGTCGTGAGGCCGACGCTGTCGGTGACCACCACCTGCGCCGAGTGCTGGCCCTCCGCAAATTCGCGGGCTTTCAAGATCCATTCGTGCGGGTCCAGGGCGCAGACGGTCTGTCCGGTGCAGCTCGGTTTGTACGTCTCGCGGAGAACCCCGTCGACGAGCACTTCGCTCTTGACGACTCCGGACTGGGAGTCCAGGTCAACATTGCCCCACTTTTGCACTTTGTTTCCTTCGGAATCCACAACGAACGCCGCGTTGTTCGGCCCGACCGCGAGCTCGGTCGGAAGCCCGTACGCTGCCGGCCCTGAGCCGACCATCCGGAGGAAGTCGCCTTGTGCGTCCAAGAGCTGCACGCGGTGGTTCAGCCCATCGGTGACAAGGAGGTGGCCTAGTCCGGTCACTGCGACTCCATACGGTTCGCGGAGCTGACCCGGGGCAGAGCCTCTCTGCCCGACCTGACGAATGATCGCCCCCGAGGGCGAGATCTCCTGAAGCCGGTCATGCCCCTTGTCAGCCACCCAGATGTTGCCAGCAGAATCCACAGCCATGCCGGAGGGCCAGACGAAGGTGGTATCCGTGGTACTCGTTTTTTCGCCTTTGACGCGCTGGGCAATGGAAAGGGCTCCGCCGGACAGCGTGAGCTTTACCACTTCGTTGCGGTAGAGATCGGATACCCAGATCGCGCCTTTTTGGTCCACCACGATGCCGTAAGGGTTATCGAGGGTGGGATCTTTCAGCTGCCGGATGTAGGTGCCGGAGGAGGTGAACTCCTGAATGCGGTGATTGCCCATATCCGTCACCCATAGGTTGCCCGACGCGTCGACCGCGATCATCCTCGGTTCAAGAAGCTGCCCGTTCCCGGACCCGGTCGTTCCGAAGGAACCAATTGCTTCCCCGGCCTGGTTGAACTTCTTGATCTGATTGTGATCGCGATCAACCACCCACACCGAGCCACTGTTGTCGACAGCGATGCCGACGGGATGGCTGAATGAGCTGGTTATCGTTTTCTGCAGAGCTGCGGGAGATTCAAACCCATCCGTCGCGCTGAATTTCAGGCCATATTCCAACCTGTGCGTGCCAATCGTGCCCTGTTCGGTCAAAGAGCCCGAAATCGCGGACATCGCCGGTGCCGTGTGATCGATGCCAACTTCGACGATTGCCGGCGTTGCCGACTTCTGCCCCACGACGTCTTCCCCGTCTACCGGCACCGACAGCCAGCCCTGCGGCATCACCGAGGTGTTGTAGGTGCTGGTCGCAGCAACCGCCCGCCAACTCGAAGGGCACGGTAGCGCCGCGGTACCGGCGCAAGGGTTAGTGATCTTCACCGGAGCTTGGCCCGGGAGGCGGAAGGTCGCACTTCGCGCTCCTAGTCCGGTGTCAGTCACCGTCGCTTCGAGGGGAACCTTCGGCGTCTGGTTTGCCCACACTTCGACCCCTGAGCCAAGGATCACTCCTGGCAGATCTTCGTCGCCGAGGGTGACCATTGCTGAACCGACCACCATTTCCCGCGGCCCACCGATCGAGGCGTATTCGTTGGTGTGAATTCCCGGGCCGACCGCCTCCTGGGCCTGTTTGTCCCCGCCCGGGGTAAAGGTGACCGTGCCGGCGATGAGCCTCGAAAGGTTGCCCTCACGGGCCCACAGAGCTTTGTATGGCGGCAGTCCGCCCCAGTCGTTCAAAGCGGGATCGTAGACACCAGCATATGGATAGGGAGAACTTGGACCCGTGCTGCTTTGGGTGTTCACCTGGGTCAAATAGAAGCCTTCGATGAAGCTGGTGGGACTATGACCTTCCTGTGCATCCTGCCAGTAGCGCGGAACGAAGTAGGACCAGTGATCGTCGCTCTCAGGACTGTAGGTGGCACCCATGGCTCTGGCCGCCATACCTGAGGCGACCTGACCCGAGGACTGGTCGCAGCACCGGGCCACCATCCAGGTGCGATCGGTGCTGTAGCTTTCCCAGCCGGCTGGCACCTGGCCGAAGGAGAAGTTCTGCAAAAAAGCTGGGTCGGCCAGGACGGGGTATTGGGTTGACGGGCCTGGATGGATCTCCAAGGTAATCGTCGCGCCTTCGATCGACATATCTACTGGCACGTCAACGCCGGCGGCATCCAGCGCGACCGGCTTGGAGATCTGCAGACGCTTCTCGCCGTCGCTGAATACCGCCGCCCCTCCTTCGACCGGCTGCATCTCTGCACCGGAGGGCAGATTCAGCCCAATTTCTTGGGTCCTCGGTGCGTCCGGCGATCGAAATGAGGTGAAGGTCTCGAATCCCGAGGGGGTCGGAGCTACGATGAAGTCGGTGTCAGGGGCGACGTTCGGGTAGACGGCGGTGCTATCGATCAGCGACGGAGTACGCTCCTCCGGCGATCCTAGAAGGTCGACCTCGACCCCCAGGTCAGGCAAGGAGATGCCATCGCCGAGTTCGCCTGGGATCCGGACGGAGACAACCGGGTTGGCCGATTCAAGCGCTCCACCGACATCTTCGAGGCCAAGGTCGACGACTTCCCCCTCGGACTTCAAGGGGAGAGTTGAATCGATTAGATACTTCGCTGAAGAGGGGGGCTGCCTTGGTGACCCGACCTCGACGCCCGTCGGTTCGGGCAGATGATCTCCGTCAACGACAGCAGCATGGGTACCGATCAGGTCTTCGACCTCTAGGTCGTCATACGGCCCAGCCGGCGCCTGCAGCACAGGTTCGAAAACCCCTTCCAGAAGATTGAGGACCTGCTGGCGGTCAAGGTCGGCGTGAGGCAGCTCCGAGGCTGCCTCGGGATCGGTGAGAGCTGGTTCTGGGCCGGAAAGGACTGCGCCGAGGTCTACGTCTACGGCTTCGGGCCCGGCCGCCGAATCGCCCCACGCCGGGCTCAACTGCACGCCCAGCACCAGAAGCAGGAGTAGCAAGAGGGTGCAAAGGGCACAGGTACCGCGGGACAGCTTCGGCCGGCCAAGGTTTCGGGATCGCAATGCGGTTCCTTTCGGGAGGTGATCCGAATCGGAACTCGCGATACCGAGCGTGTACCGAGTCGATGACGGGCGCACCGTACACAAACGCCACCAGTCACCAATACTCACAATTATGAATTAAACGCCTAACCCGGTTTAGGCGTTTAAACCGAGCGAAGGTGACACCCTGCCCAATGGTCTTCGAGGTGAAAGACGGTTCGTCTGAAGGTACGGGCCATTTCTTGCTTTCTGCCCAAATGGCGCCGTAGCGCCACCCCTACCCCCGTCGGCGATAGCTGGTTGGGGTCCACTGCAGTCGGTGTCCTGGCCCACGTTCCTGCTGATGCGCAAATTAGACAATGCGGCCAGTGATGACCACTTTTCTGCGATCTGACGGCATGTAGGAAAGCCAAGGCGATTACACGCTTTCGTCCGTTTCCCGGTCGAGAGGCGGGCCAATACGGACTTCGCGCAGAACCTCGCCGCCTTCGAGAGCCATTCGCACGACCGAGTCCGCCGGCGCCAACCTGCAGACAACTCGTCCCCGGGGCACCTAGACCCTTCGCAGCCATTTCCCCCTCGCAAGCACCCAGCGAGAACAAGGAGAAGGCGCGGTGTCCGTACTCGAGAAGTTCCAATTCCACCTCTACACGGCGGCTGAGAAGGTGAAGGTGAACCCCGACCCCGGGGGCCTCCCAGGGACCGACGCCTTCCAGAAGCTCCTGAACGGGGGCGCGGCCCTCGCGCTTCTGGCCGCTGCCGGAGCGTTCCTGATCGGCGCCGGCCAGTACGGGATCGGCAGCCGCTCCCACAACTACAGCCAGGCAACCGATGGCCGCGAGCGGATGCTGAAATCGCTGGCCGGCGCGTTCGCCATCGGCGCAGTCGCCGCCGTGGTCAACTTCTTCTACACCGCCGGCACCGGCGTTCACTGATGGGCATCCGGCGCGTCCTCATCATCACGGTCGCCGTTGTGCTCGGCCTGCTCCTCGGCCGCATCTCCGGCGGCGGACACGACAGCACCCCCGCCCCCCTCCTCCCCGGCTCCCCCGGACCTACCCGCCTCGGGTCCGGGGGAGTCGGGGTCGGCTACGCCCATACCCGGGCAGGGGCGGTCGCGGCCAACGCCAACTACCAGCAGGCCTTCGCCGACGCGGCGATCCTGCGGCGCGGCGAGCTGCGGCGGCGGGTTCAGGCGGTGGCAACCCCCGCCTACGCCCCGGCGATGCTCGCCGCCAACGAGCCCGGCGCCGAGCGCCTCGCGGCAGGGCTGATCGGTCGAGGCCTGCGCGGAGGCGTCCCGACGATCTACCTGGGGACGCCGGTCCTCTACCGGGTCCTCTCCTACTCCCCACGCCGGGCGGTGATCCGCACCTGGGGCTTCACCGTCCTCGGCAACGCCACGCTGGCCGAGCCCGGCGGCTACTTCGGCACCTCGCGAACCGAGCTGGTCTGGTCAGAAGACGACTGGAAGATCGCCGACACCCGCGCGGCATTCGGGCCGACGCCCCGTCTGGTCACTCCCAGGCAAGGCGGCGAAGGCTTCGACCTGGTCGACCTGCTGAAGGGGATGCGGAGCTATGCCGTTTCGCCGTAGCCTCGCGCTCCTCCTGGTGGCGACGGCCCTAGGCGGCGCCGGGCTGCTGGCCGATCCCGAGCCGCCTTCGGCCCAGGCGACGAGCCTGCCCTGCGTCGGCCTCTCCCCGGCTGGGGCGGTCGGCGACGCAATCGGGATCGGGAACCCCGTCGGCGACGCCTGCGAAGCGGTCACCGACCCGATTCTCGGAGCGGCCGGAGACAAGGTCCTGGGCTCGCTGAAAGACGCGGCGGGCTCGCTCGGCAAAGGCGTCTTCAACCAGGTCACCGCCTGGGTGGCCGACGGGGCGGTCTGGCTGATCGGCGAAATCGCCGAGGGGATCAACGAGACGACGAGCCCCAACCTGCTCAGCAAGGGGTTCCTCCACCAATACCGCCTTATGGCCCAGATCGCGGCGCTGATGGCGGCGCTGATGCTGATCTTCGTCGTCCTGGAGGCGCTCGCCCGCGGGGACCTCTCCATGCTGTGGCGGGCATTCCTGGTCAACGCGCCGCTCGCGGCAATCGCGACCAGCGTCGCCTACGTGGTTGTGCAGCTCTTGCTTGCGACCAGCGACGGCATGGGCGAAGCGGTGGCGCAGACGACCGGCGCCGACGCGCAGCACTTCTTCAAGGGGACGGTGGAAGCACTGGCGGCCCTCGGGGCCTCCGGCGGCGGCGCTGCCGAAGCAACGGGCGGTGGCACTCCGGCTACGGCTGCCGGAGCCGTAGCGGTCCCCCTTTTCGTCGGCTTCATCGCCGCGGTGGTGATGGCCTTCGCGGCCTTCTTCGTCTGGATCGAGTTGCTGATGCGCGACGCTGCGGTCTACGTCGTCGCGCTCTTCATGCCGCTGGCTCTGGCGGCGGCGATATGGCCGCGATGGGCCTCGGCGCTGCGGCGGACCTGCGAGCTGCTGGTGGTCGTGATCTTCTCGAAGTTCGTGATCGTCGCGATCATCTCGCTCGCGGCGAGCATGGTCGCCCGAGGCGACGGCTCGGTCGAGCAGGTGCTCGCAGCCGCCGCGATGCTCCTCATCGCCTGCTTTGCCCCCTTCGTGCTGTTCAAGCTGGTGCCCTTCGCCGAGGGCGCGATCAGCGCCTACCAACGACAGGGCGCCGGGGGCGGAACCGTGCGGGCGATCCAGACCGCTTCCTCGATGCAGATGATGCGCCGGGCGGCGATGGCGAACTGGGCCGGGGGCGCGGGCGGCGGGGCTGCGGGCGGTGGCGCCGGAGGCGGAAGTGGCAAACCGTCGCTCGGCCGCGGGGGCAGAATGCCCGACGACACCGGCGGGAAGGCGAGCGGTACGGGATCTGCCGGCGTAGCGGCGGGGGCCGCAAAGGCAGGCGGCGGGGCTTCAGGCCTTCCCTCCGCCGGAGCGAGCGCCGCGAAGGCGGCGAAAGGCGGAGCCGGGAAGCTCGCCGCCGGCAGTGTGAACGGAGCAGCCGCCGGAAGCTCGTCCCCCTCGGACAGCGCCCGGCCGGCGGCGGGGTCGAAGAGCGTCGGGGGCGAAGGTGGGTCAGCCGGGCAGCTGAGGTTGCCGGTCGGCACGGCCGCCCCGAGCGCGGAGGCCAGCGGGTCCAGCTCGCCGTCGACGAACACCTCAGGTTCCGCGCAGAGACCGAAGATCGACGCAGAACCGAGGCCGCCCGAGGGCGGCAATGCACCAAATGCCGGGGGCGCTCCTGCGCGGCCGAGCAGCGGCGATGAGGTCGCCGACAGCACGCAGACGGGCGGGAACCAGTGAGCGGCCAGCGGCGCTACCGCTTCGGACCCCTGGAGCAGCGCGGCGTGGTCGGGCCGCTGCGGATCGGGCAGGTGATGGTGGTCGGGGGCGCCGGGCTTCTCGCGCTCGGCGCCATCTATGCCACGCGCAGCTGGATGGGCTTGGTGATCGCGCTGCTGGTCCTTTTGGGAGCCGTCGCCGTCATCTACCTGCCCTTCGAGGGACGCACGCTCGAGGAGTGGGGGCCGATCGCCCTTCGGTGGGCGTTCGGCTCGACCGATCGCAAGCGCGGCTACCGCTCCTCGGCCCCGGGGTCGGGGGTGCGCGTGGTCGACGGCAAGGCGCTCTTTTCGGCCTCGCTGCCGCCGGAGCTCTCCGGGCTGCGGATGCTGGAAGTCCCCTACGGCTCTGACCAAGTGGGCGTGCTGCACGATCAGACGGCGGGCACCTACACCGCCGCCCTAGCTGTTCGCGCCGGTGCCTTCAGTCTCCTCGACGCCGCCGAGCAGGAGCGAAAGCTGGACGGCTGGGGATCGGTGCTCGCCGGTCTCGCTCGCGAGGGCAGCCCGGTAAGGCGGCTGCAGTGGATCGAGCGGACCTTGCCGGCCCAGGGCGATGAGCTCGCCTCCTACTTTCAAAGCCAGCGCGATCGGGCGGTGCCGCTCGACTCCGGCCTCGTTGCTTCTTATATAGAGCTGGTCGAGTCAGCCGCGCCGGTCACCCGCGAACACGAGATCCTGCTGGCGCTGCAGATCGACGAGCGCCGCGGCGCTCGTGAGATGAGGCGACTCGGCGGAGGCATGGAGGCGGCCTGCAGGCTGCTGCTCAGAGAGGCCGAGAGCCTCGCCGAGCAGCTCTCGGTCGCCGAGGTGACGGTCTTCGGGGTGCTGCGGCCCAGGCGCTACGCGCAGACGATCCGCGACGCCTTCGACCCCTACGGCAGGCAATCCCGGGGGCGTGCCGCGATCGGCGAGGCCGTCCAGGAAGGGGTCGACCCGGCGCTGATGGGGCCGCTGGCCGCCCAGGAGACCTGGAGCGCCTACCGCACCGACTCCGCCCATCACATCACCGCCTGGATCTCCGACTGGCCCCGCACCGATGTCGGCCCCGCGTTTTTGACGCCCCTTTTGATGCAGACGACGGCGCTTCGCACCGTGGCCGTCTGCATCGAACCCGTCCCCCACCTAAAGGCAATCCGAAAGGCCGAGGCGGCGCGCACCGCCGAGGTCGCCGAGGAGCTGCAGCGCGAGCGCCAGGGCTTCATGACGAGCGCTCGCCTGCGCCGTCGCCAGCAGGCGGCGGCCCGCCGCGAGGAGGAGCTGGCCGACGGCCACGCGGAGATGCGCTTCGTCGGCACCGTCGGGTTCGACGGGCGGACCGCTGAGGAGGCCGAGCGCCACTACGGGGAAGGCGAGCACGCCGCCGCCCTCGCCCACCTCGGCTTTCAGCGCCTCTATGGTGAGCAGGCGGCAGCTTTCACGCACCTCCTGCCGATCTGCTGGGGGCTGAAGTGATCGGCGCTCGGCGTCGGGGGGCGCCGCGACCGGCCCACAGCGCCACCACCGCCCACTTCCAGGCGGCCTATCCGTTCCTGGCCGAGGGCGGCCTGGGGGCTCCCGGGGTCTACGTCGGCCAGGACGCCTGCGGCGGCGCCTGGATTTTCGATCCCTGGGAGGCGTACTCCCGTCGCCTGGTCGACGGCACCTGCATGTTGGTGCTGGGCAAAAAAGGCAAGGGCAAGTCGACCTTCTGTAAGACCTACCTGCTGCGCCAGCGGCTCACCCGGGTTCAGGGGTACGTGCTCGACCCCAAGGGCGAGTACGGCCCGCTGGCCCGGGCGCTTGAGGGAACGCAGCTGCGCCTCTCCCCCGAAGGAGAGGTTCGGATCAACCCGATCGCTCGACAGGGAGGCTTTGCAGCCCAGCTCGACCTCCTGCGCTCGGTGGTTAAGGCCACCCTGCACCGGGACCTGACCCCCGAGGAGGACGCGGGCCTGCGGGTGGGCTTGGAACGGGTGAACAGCGAAGCCGGAGCCGAGGGGGAACCGACGCTGCCGATGGTCGTCGACGCGCTGCTTGCGCCGAGCGAGGAAATGCTGCGGGAGGTCTCGGCGACCTCGGCCGAGACCTTTGCCGCTGCCAACAGGGACTCCGCCCTTGCCCTGCAGCGCCTCTGCAAGGGAGATCTCAAAGGGATGTTCGACGGCCCGACGACCGAGGGCATCGACCTGAGGGCGCCTCTCGTCGTCATCGACCTGAGCGCGGTCAAAGGCTCGGCGGCCCTGAACATCCTGATGACCTGCGCCGCCGCCTGGATCCAGTCGATCCTCGCCGAGCGCAAGCGGGCGGCCGAGGAGGAAGGGCTCGAATCACCGAAACTGACCCTTGTCCTCGAGGAGGTCTGGCGGGTGGCGGGCGAGCTCGGGCTGGCCGAATGGCTGCAGGAATGCTTCAAGCTCTGCCGCGCCTGGGGCATTCAGGTGATCGCAGTTGCCCACCGGCTGACGGACTTCGGCGCGGTCGGCGATGCCGGTTCGCGGGCCTCGCGGATTCTCGAAGGGCTCGTCTCCGACGCCGACGTGCTGGTGATCTTCGCCCAGCCCTACGACCAGCTGGAGCTGGTGGTCAGCAAACTCGGACGCAGCAGGACCGAGGCCGAAGTGCTCCCGCTGCTGCGTCGAGCCGAAGCCCTCTGGGTGGTCGGCACCCGCTCCTACCTGAACAGGCACCGGATCTCGCAGTTCGAGGCCGAGATCTCCTACACCGACGCCCTCATGGAACGACGGCCCGACCGGACGGTGGTCTCATGAGCGGGGTCAGCTTCGGCGCCCTGGCGATCGCCTCTGCGATGGGGCTCGTCGCAGGGATGGTCCTCCTCCTCGACAGCCACGTCCGCTACGGCGGGCGGCAGCGGCGAATCCAGGGCGCCCGCTGGGCGCGGCGCGCCGACCTGCGAGCACTTCGGATGCGAGGGCCGCAGGCGGGCCGGCTCGTCCTCGGCCGCAAGGGGCGCCGCCTGCTCGGCACCGCCGGCCGGGCCTCGGTCTTGGTGGTGGGCCCAACCGGGATCGCCCACAAGACGACCGGGATCACCATCCCCGCCGTCCTGGAATGGGACGGCCCGGTGGTCGTGACCTCGGTCAAAACCGACCTGCTGATGGCGACGATCGGGCGCCGCGAAGAGATGGGCGGCGAGGCGATGATCTACGACCCGACCGGCGTGACGGGCAGGGGTACGGTCAAGGCAACGCCCCTTCTCGGCTGCAGCAGCTGGGGCGGTGCGATGAAGGTCGCACACCGGCTCTCCAGCTCGGCGAAGGCATCAGAAGGTCTCGAGGAGGCCGACTTCTGGCACGCGGCGGCCGAGAAGCTCCTCTCCCCCCTGCTCTTCGCCGCCGCCAACGAGGGCGGCCAGATGGCCGACGTGATCCGCTGGCTGAACGCCGGGGCCGAGGCCGAGCCGAAGGTGAGGGAGATCCTCGCCGCCACCGGGAACGAGGATGCCCTGGGTGCCTGGCGGGCGAACTGGAACCGCGACGAGCGCCAGCGCAGCTCGATCTACACGACCGCGGAGACGATCCTGCGGGCTTTCTCCGATCCACGGGTCCTCAAGGCCAGCACCAGCGCCGAGTACACGCCCGACAGGCTGCTGGACGGCCGGGCCAACACCCTCTACCTCTGCGGATCGGCCCACGAGCAGGTCCGGCTTCGCAGTCTCTTTGCCGCGATGCTCGCCGAGGTCGTGGGCGCAGTTCAGGAACGCTCAGCGCGCACGGGCGAGCCCATCGACCCGCCGCTCTTGGTGGTCAACGACGAGGCCGCGAACTCGGCGCCGATGCCGAACTACGACGTCGTCGCCTCCACGGGGGCGGGCCAGGGCATCCTGCTGGTCACCGTGGCCCAGGATCTCTCGCAGTTCGAAGCGCGCTGGGGCAGACAGGCCCACACGATCTTCAACAACCACGAAGCGGCGATCTACTGCGCCGGCATCCGCGACAAGGCGACGCTCGACCACCTCAGCGGCGTCGTCGGAGAAGGCGAGTACCGCCAGCTCTCCGAGACTGCCGGCGAGGGCGGCCGGGGGTCCTCGACGCAAGGGAGTGCGTATCGGGCGTTGACGCCGGCGAACGTCGTTCGCGAAGGGCGGCCGGGCACTGGCATCCTCCTCTACGGCCACCTCCCTCCTACGCGCATGGACTTGCGGCCCTGGTTCAAGGACCCCCGGCTGAGCAAGATGGTGGACGCGAGGTAGACGATGGCCGAGGAGCGGACCTGGGGACACGAGACCGTGGCGCTGCGACCATCGGGCGCCGACCCGAAGGAGCTTGAAGCATCTGACGGGCGCCCAGCTCTCGAAGCTGAGCCGGTCGAGCCGCCTCCGTGGCCAGGGGTAGGCAGATCTCGAGGGCGAAGGAAGACGATCAGGGCTGCGAAGAGCACAGCGTCGACCCGAAGGGGCGCAATACGACACCGGCTATCTCTGATGCCCCTTGTGATGCTGGCAGCGATCCCCGTGGTCGTCACAGCCAGCGGAGCGATCAGGAGCGACGAAAGGGAAGCGCGGGTGCCCACCACCGTGCGGCCGGAGCGAGTGGGGCAGACGAACAACCCCCATAGTGATCGACCTCGCATTCCAAGGCGAAGTCGGGGCGAGCGCCGACCGAAATCACGACTGCGCCAACCCGCTCGTGAGGAGCATCGGCACACGCGACACCAGAAACCCAAGAAAGGCGGCCCTCCTGCGGCGAGCCCGCCACCGCCTTCGACCTACGTGCCGAACGTCGAGCCCGAAGCGGTCCCCGAAGTTGTGCCTCAACCTCTGCCCGAATCACCTCCGGAGCCGGAAAGCCAAGCTTCTTCAACGCCGCCCGCCGTTGAGTTTGGGATGTAGGGCGCCGACTAGCGCGACATACCCGTCAGGGCGCCTTGCGGATCGCCACCAGCGGCACGACGTTCTCCCCGGTGATCTTCATCCTCCCTCCACCAGCGGCGTCGTAATCCACTGTGCCCCGCTCGGCAGGGTGCAGGTCATCGTCCCGTCTTCCTCGATCATGCAG
>DASSMJ010000030.1:0-114570 GCA_035688955.1 Solirubrobacterales bacterium
GCCCTCCTCGATGTCGATGTCGGGCTGGCCGTACTCGCCCATCGTCCCGAGCTTGACCAGGTGCGCGTCGGGGACGTGGTCGCGCATCGAGAAGAGCAGGTTGAGGTTGCCGATCACGTTGGCGTGCTGGGTTTCGACCGCGCGCTCGCGCGAGAGCATCGAGAACGGCGCCGAGGCCTGCTGGCCGTAGTGGACGATCGCCTCGGGCTTGGTCTCGGCGACGACCTCGTCGAGGAAGTCGCCGTCCTCGACGGCGCCGATGTAGCTGCGGATCTGGTCTCCGGAGACCTCGCGCCAGGCGTCGACGCGCGCGTCCAGGTCCGCGATCGGAGTCAGGGAAGCGGTGCCGTGTTCGGTGTGCCAGCGGCGCCGCGAGAAGTTGTCGACGACGGAGACTTCATGGCCGCGGGCCGAGAAGCGGAGCGCGGTCGGCCAGCCCAGGTAGCCGTCGCCCCCGAGGATGAGGATTCGCATGAGGCGCGCAGCTTAGTTGAATCCCGCCGATGGCTTCTCGACTCGCCCTGGTGGCGATCCTCCTGCTCGGTCTGGGGCTGCGCGTCGGCGAGGCCTGGGACGGGCGGCCGCCGGTCTACGACGCGCAGGCCTATGCGGCGATCGCCGCCAACCTGAGCGAGGGCGAGGGGTTCACCGTCGGTCCGGGCGCGACGCAGCCGTCGAGCAACTACTCGCCGGGGCTGCCGCTGTTCGTGGCCGGGGTGTACGAGGTGAGCGGGGGCGTGCACGAACGGCTGGCGCGGGTCGTGCTGGCGGTGGTTGGAGCGCTGAGCGTGTTGTTCGCGTACTTGGTTGGGAGGCGGTTGATCGGACGCCTTCCCAGCCGACCCGGTTCAGGTGAGGTCGGCTGGGAAGGCGTCTGGCCCGCGTTGCTCGGAGCGCTTGTCGTTGCTGTGTACCCCGCGCTGCTCGAGTACCAGGGGATGTTGATGAGCGAGCCGCTGGCGGCGACGCTGCTGTCGGGAGGGGTGCTGGCGGCGCTGTGGGCCTGGGACGGCGGATGGTTGCGGTGGGTGCTTCCGGGGGCACTTTTTGGGGCGCTGGCGCTTGTGCGCCCGGAGTACCTGGGGGTGGCGGTCCTCGTGGCGGCCGTGATCGCTGCGCGGGAGCTGCGCGAGGACTGGCGCCGGTCGCTGATCCGAGGGGCGGTTTTCCTCGGGGCGCTGGTCGTGGTCGTAGCGCCCTGGACGTTCCGCAACGCAGTCGCACTGGATCGCTTCGTGCCGATCTCGACCGGCGGCGGCCAGGTGCTGTTCGCGGGCACCTACCTGCCCTCAGACGGGGACCCGGAAAAGGTCGGCGCGGAAGTGGTCGCTGAAAATCCCGATCTATTTCAATCCCAGGACGCCCAGAGGCTGAGACTGGAGCAGATCCTCGCCCGCCTCGCCGCCGAGCGCTATCCCGGCATGGAAACCGACCAGGCGCTCTCGAAGATGGGCAAGGAACAGCTCTGGGACGGCGTCACCGAGGAGCCGCTCGAATACACGGGCTTCGTCGCCACGAAGGTCTGGCGGATCTGGTCGCACGGGCCGCGGGACGTGATGCGGGAGCCAGGCTGGGAGGTCCTGCACTGGGCGCTGGTCGCCCTAGGGCTGCTTGGCCTTGCGATCCTTGCCTGGCGGCGGCGCTGGGAGGCGCTGCTGGTCGGCACCATCTTCCTCACGATCACCGCGGTCAGCGCCCTCCTAGTGGCATCGCCGCGCCGCGCCTTGGTACTCGTTCCGCTCCTCGCGGCCTTGACGAGCGTCGCTATCGCCTGGGCCCAGCAGCGATTGGTGAGTTCTGGCCCCCATAGGGACCACAACTCACCAATCGTGCCCGAGAGCCGGGGTAGCCTGAGCGCGCCTTGAAAGTCGCTGCCGCCTGGATTCGCACGCTCCCGGAGCGCTACGGGAGGAGGACGCTGATCGCGCTTGCGCTGATCGCCGGCCTCGGCCTGGTCGTGCGCGCCTATGTGGTCGTCAACCCCGTCGAGAACCCGGCCGATGACTCGCACGCCTATTACGCGATCTCCAAGGCCCTTTACGAGGAACAGAGCTTCGGGGGGCCGGAATTCCGCGATTCGAGCGATTGGTCGCCGGGGGCGCCGTTCCTCTACGCCGCCGCCTTCTACGCGACCGGCGGGCCACGGGAAGGGACGGCGCGGATCGTCGAGGCGCTGCTCGGGGTGGCGACGATCCTCGTCGTCTTCGCCCTCGGCTGGCGGCTCGGGGGCCGCGCCTACGGTCGCTGGGTAGGGCTCTTCGCGGCCTTCGGGGTCGCGATCTACCCGCCCTTCATCCACACCACCGGCGAGCTGATGAGCGAGCCGCCGGCGATGCTGACCCTGCCGGCGGCGGTGCTCGCTTTCCTCTGGGCATCCGAGCGCGACCGAACATGGAGCTGGCTCGTTCCCGGCCTGCTCCTCGGCCTGACGGCAATGTTCCGGCCCGAGTACCTGTTCGTCGGAGCCGCCTTCGTCGTCCTCGCGGCGGTCCGCGAGTGGCGCCGGCGCGAATGGCGACTTGGCCTCGGCGCCGCCGCCGTCCTCCTCGTCGCCCTGCTGCTGCCGATCATCCCCTGGACGATCCGCAACGTGGTCGTCCTCGACCGCGTCGTGCCGATCTCGACCGGCGGTGGCAAGGCGCTCTACGTCGGCACCTACCTCCCCGCCGACGGCGAATACCAGCGGGTGAAGGCGATCCTCGCCCAGCGCTACCTCGGGCGCGACCTCGAACCCGGCTCCCCCGCCCTGGACGCCGTCAACCCGACCAAGCTGTTTGACGAAGTGGCGAAGGAAGTGCAGAAGGAGCACCCCGACCTCACCCGCGACGAAGCTTTGGGCAAGGCCGGCAAGGAAAACCTCGACAAGTACCTCGGCGAAGACCCCGGCGGTTACCTGGCGATGACGCTGCGCAAGGTCGGTCGAATGTGGAGCAGCGGCGTCGGCGAAGCGATGAGCAGCACCCCCGGCCGGGTCGTTCAGGTGCTCCTCGTCCTTCTCGGCTTCGTCGGCTTCGTCCTGCTCGGGCTCTGGCGGCGCTGGTGGGAACTGCTGGTCCTCGCGACGCCAATCGCCCTGGTCACCCTCGTCGGCGCCGCCTCCCTGGCGGCCCCGCGGCGCAACGAGGTGCTGATGACGCTCGTCTTTCCGCTCGCCGGCCTCGCCCTCTCATCCGGCCTGGCGGCCATATTCTCCGGGCGCCAATGGTCGGCACCCCAACCGCAGGCATCTTCCCAGCCGAACTGACCGCGCTGCGCGCGGTCGGCGTGCTGATCGCTTTGGCGACGATCGCGTACGCGGTCGCGCGGCGCCGGTCGCTGCGCAACGCCGACGTGCTGATCCTGATCCTCGCGGGATTCGGGCTGCTGATCGTCGCCGGGACCGAAATCGTCAACGGCCTGCTCTCCGCCTTCTCCTTCGAGAAAGGCAACGGCGGCCGCATCCTCGGCCTCGCCGTCTTCGCGATCTTCATCCTCTTCCTGCTGACGCTGCGTGCCCTCTCACAGTCGGCGCGGAACGCGCGCCAGCTGGCGGCGGCGCTGGAGGGGCTGGCCTGGGAGGAGTTCCGCCAGGCGGGGCTGCCGGACCGCTTCCGCGACAAGATCGCGATCCTCATCCCCGCCTACAACGAGGCCGAGAACATCGCCACCGTCCTCGACCAGATTCCCCCGGCGGTCTGCGGCATCCGCACCGAGGTGCTGGTGGTCGACGACGGCTCGCGCGACGGCACCGGCGACGTCGCCGCCGAGCACGGAGCCCTCGTCGCCCGCCACGTCACCAACCGCGGCGGCGGCGCCGCCCTGCGCACCGGGTATCGCTTGATGGTCGAATCGGGGGCCGAGATCGTCGTCACCCTCGATGCCGACGGCCAGCACCGGCCCGACGAGATGGAGCGCCTGGTCAAACCGATCCTCGACGGCGAGGTGGAGATGGCGCACGGCTCCCGGGTGCTCGGCCACGCCGACCGCAACCACTTCGCCCGCGAGCTGGGGATCGTCTTCTTCAACCGCCTCGTCTCCTTCATCACCCGCACCCAGGTCAGCGACTGCTCCAACGGCTACCGCGCCGTCCGCACCACCGTCCTGCCGCAGCTGGTCCTGCGCCAGGAGCAGTTCCACACCTCCGAGTTCATGATCGAGGCGATCAAGCGCGGCATCCCCGCCAAAGAGGTCCCGATCACGGTCGAACAGCGCCTCCACGGCCACTCGAAGAAGCCGGCCGTCTTCCGCTACGGAATGGGCTTCGCCAACGCGATCGTCAGGACCTGGCTGCGCTAGCGCCTTTCGGTACGCCATCGGTCATTTGACCGGCGTGAGAGCCTGGCCGTGGCAGGACTCGACTACGGAGGGAACGATGGCGATCACCGAGTACGAGGCCGCTGAAATCGAGAAGGCGAACGCGAGCGGCAGCACGCCCGTCGTCTTCATCCACGGGCTCTGGGTACTGCCGAGCAGCTGGGACCGCTGGGGGACGGCCTTCGAGGAGGCTGGCTACGCGGCGGTGAAACCGACCTGGCCGGACGACCCGCGCACGGTAGAGGAGGCCCGGGCGAACCCGGACGTCTTCGCGAAGAAGACGCTGGGGATGATCGCCGACCACACCCAGGAGGTGATCGAGTCGCTCGACCGCAAGCCGGCGGTGCTCGGCCACTCGACCGGCGGCCTGCTCGCCCAGATCATCGCCGACCGCGGCCTCTCGGCCGCCACCGTGGCGATCGACCCAGGTCCCTTCCGCGGCGTCCTGCCGCTCCCCCTCTCCGCCCTGAAGTCGGCGCGGCCGGTGCTGCAGAACCCGCTCAACCGCGGCCGCGCCGTCACCCTCACCCTCGACCAGTTCAAGTACGGCTGGGCGAACGCCCTCGACGACCGGGAGGCGAAGGATCTCTACGAGACCTACCACGTCGCCGCCCCGGGGGTGGCGCTGATGCAGATGGCCAACGCCAACCTCAACCCGTTCACCGAGGCGAAGCTCGACCCCGGGAACCCGGCACGGGGCCCGCTCCTGATCATCGACGGCGAAAAGGACCACACCGTCCCCTGGGCGATCGCCAACGCCTCCTACAAGCGCCAGAAGCGCAACGCGGCGGTGACCGAGATCCAGAAAGTCCCCAACCGCGGGCACTCGCTGACGATCGACAGCGGCTGGCGCGAGGTCTGTGACCGCTCAATCGAGTTCGTGAAGCGCTTTACCTGACGCCCGGGTGGCGAACCGCGGCCGGGTCGGGCAGGTAGAGGTCGGTGCCGCAGCGGGGGCAGACCTGGACGTAGAGCTTCAGGGGCTTGTGGCAGTTGGGGCACTGCCGTTCGGGTTCGTCTTTCTCGACCCGGTAGAGGATCACCGCGATCAGGCCTAGGGGCGGGATCACCATCCCGATCAGGAACCAGATGAAGAAGGAGCTGCCCTTGCCCCGGCCGATGATGCCGGTGGCGAGACCGAAGAAGAAGGCGATAACCAGGTATTCCACGAAAGCCATTCTTGCGCTTCGGCTCTTAGGCCTAACGTCCAGCGCCGGGTGCGGGGTTCAAGCGAGCCGTCCGCGGGGTCGATCAACGGGGGGAAGCCCGCCAGGGTCGACGCGCGCATGGCTATCCCGAACACGCAACCAGTCGCAGCAAAGCGGAAGCACCGACGCCGCAAACGACGCCGTGTCTGGAAGGACAAGCACTGGCGCTGGGTGCCCGACGGCCAGGGCGACTGGCGCGTCCAGGGCTACATCTTCAAGCACCACCACAAACCGAAGAAGCACCATCGGCGCGGGCCGGGGCCGAAACCGCCGCGCCAGGCGGGAGCCGGCGCGGCCGCTGCCCCCGCCGCGTCGAGCTCGGACCCGCGGCCGCCGGGCGCCTACGGGGGCGACTTCGGGCTGCCGCAGGCGGTGCGGCTGCTCAACCGCGCCGGCTTCGGGCCGGTCCCCGGCCAGGCGGAGCAGCTCGTCTCCTTGGGTCTGGTCGGCGCGGTGCAGTCCCTGACGCGACCCAGCGGGGCTGCCGTCCTCAACGGCCCGTCCCCGCGCGACGACGACGGCAACCCGCTCGCCCCGGCCGACGCCTGGGGCCACGACCACCTCTGGTGGCTCGACCGCATGGTCCGCACGAACCAGCCGCTGGTCGAGCGGATGGCGCTGGTCTTCCACGACTGGTTCGCGACCTCGAACGCCAACGTCTCAAAACCGCAGCAGATGATCGATCAGTCGAACCTCTTCCGGGAGCGCTGCTTCGGCTCGTTCCTCGACCTCTTCCTGGCGGTGACGGTCGACCCGGCGATGCTGCAGTGGCTCAACGGCAACGAAAACGACAAGTGGGCGCCGAACGAGAACTACGCCCGCGAGATGATGGAGCTGTTCTCGCTCGGGGCCGATCGCGGCGCCTACAGCGAGGACGACATCCGCGAACAGGCGCGGGCGCTGACCGGCTGGCGCAACAGCTGGTCGAGCGAGAACGGCGCCTACAACTTCCGCTTCGACCCGAACCGGCACGACACCGGCAGCAAGACCGTCTTCGGCCGCGCCGGCAACTGGGGTTGGGAAGACGCCTGCCGGCTCTGCGTCGAGCATCCCCTCCACCCCTCCTTCTTCGTCGACAAGCTCTGGAGCTACTTCGTCCCCCAGCCGCCCTCGAGCGGGCGCCGGGAAGAACTGATGGCGACCTACCGCGACTCCGGCTGGCAGATCCGGCCGGTCCTGGAGGCGATCCTGCTCAGCCCCGACCTCTACGAAGGCCCGCCGATGGTGAAACCGCCGGTCGTGCAGCTGGCGGGGACGCTGCGGGCGCTGGGGCGCGGCATCGACACCGAGGCCTGGATCTGGCTCTGCGAACAGGCCGGGCAGAGGCTCTTCTGGCCACCCAACGTCAGCGGCTGGGACGACACCCGCTGGCTTGACACCTCGCGGATGCGGGCGCGCTGGAACATTGCCACCTACGCGCTCGACGAGATCTCGGTCGACGCCTGGAACGACGACTACAGCACCACCGAGACCGCCGAGGAAGCGCTTGCGCGGGCGCTCGCCTCGCTTGGTTCGCCGGCGCTGCGTGACGAACACCGCAACGAGCTGCTCGACTTCGGCCACCGCTGCGAGAGCCAGATCGTGGCCAAATGGCAGCGGGGGCCGTACCGGGCGATGCGCCAGAACGCCCTCCTCCAGCTGATCGCCGTCAGCCCCGACCTGATCCTGCAATGAGCGCCCGCAAACACACCTGCTGCGACGGCTTCACCCGCTCCCAGTTGCTGCGCGGCGCCGCGGCCGAAGCGGGCAAGGGCCTGCCGGCGATCGAGGCGGGGATGCCGGAGCCGGCGGGTACCGGACTCTCCCGCCGCCGCTTCCTCTCCCGCAGCGCCGGACTTGCCCTGGCCGTCTACGGCGCCTCACGGATCCCGCTCTCGGCCTTCGAGACCGGTATCGCCCAGGCTGCGCCGACGAACAAGATCCTCGTTTCCGTCTTCTTCGACGGCGGCATCGACGCGCTCAGCGTGCTGGCCCCGGTCGGCGACCCGAAGTACGCGCAGCTGCGGCCGAACCTGGCCCTGCCCGAAGGCGGCGGCGCCAGCTTCAGCGAGGACACGCGCCTGCAGTGGCACCCGGCGGCCGCAGCCCTGGCGACGCTCCACGCCGAGGGCAAGGTGAGTGCCTTCCCGGCAATCGGCTACGACCACCCGGACCAGTCGCACTTCACCTCCCGCCACTACTACGAGATCGGCGAGCTGCAGGTCGGCTTCCGCACCGGCTGGCTCGGCCGCTACCTCGACCTCGTCGGCAGCGACGAAAACCCGCTGCAGGGGCTCTCGCTCGACGGCGACCTCTCGCCGATGCTGGCGACCGCCTCCAAGCCCGTGGCGGCGATCGACAGCGTCGACGGCTACGACCTCTGGTCCCACGTCAACGATCCGATCGAGAGCGAGATGTTCCGCAGCTTCGCCCGCTTCGGCTCGCTGCCGGCGGACTCGCCGGGCATGTCGCAGGTTCGCCGCGCCGCCGCCCAGACCGACAAGCTGCGCCAGGACCTCGCCGGGGTCGGCGACTTCAGCAGCCCGGTCGCCTACCCGGACAGCTGGTTCGCGCACAAGCTCGCGGGGCTTGCCGCCTACATCGGCGTCGGGCTGCCGATGCGGGTGGTGACGATCCGCGCCCCCGGCGGCTACGACACCCACGCCGACCAGGCGGCCGACCTGCAGGCGAACCTGCAGGAAACCTGCGACGGCATCCTCGCCTTCCAGCGCGACCTCGAGGCGCGCGGTCTCGCCGACCGAGTGATGGTCGAGCTGTGGAGCGAGTTCGGCCGGCGGCCGGAGGAGAACGGCTCGCTCGGCACCGACCACGGCGCCGCCGGCTGCGCCTTCGTGATCGGCTCGAAGGCGAAAGGGCAGATGGTCGGCGAGTACCCCGGCCTGGCGAGCCTCGACGAGGACGAAAACCTGAAGGTGACGAGCGACTTCCGGGGGATGTACTGCTCGCTGCTGGAGCAGTGGCTGGGCTACGACGCCGAGCCGATCATCCCCGGCGCGGCCGGCTTCGCGCGGCCGACGCTGGTGAAGCCGTGAGGACGGTCGCGGCGACCCTACTTACGGCGCTTGCGCTCGTCGCCATCGGCTCGACGGCGCTACCGGCGGAGGCGACGGCCGCGGGCGAATGCAGCTGGCAGCGGCACTCGAAGCGCGTCGTCAAGCACGTCAAGCGGCACGGACGCCTGCGCCGGGTGGTGCGCCAGCGCCACTGGTGGACCTGCGAAGCGGTGGCTGCGGCGCCGAGCGCTACCCCGACGCCCGCCCAGGAAGCTCCGGCGCCGCTACCGGTTGTCGCCCCCGAAACGGAAGCCGAAGCAAACCGACTCGGCGTGCGCTCGCTCGAGTACTACTTCGTGCTCTCGCGCCCGACCGTGCAGGCCGGCGAAGTCACGATCGAACTGAACAACCAGGGAGAGGACCCGCACAACCTCAACCTCGAGCGCGAAGGCGAAGCGGGCGAACCCCAGCAGATCCCGGAGACGCCGTCGCTGCAGCGCAACGTCGCGCACTTCCAGCTCACCCCCGGCACCTACCGCCTCTGGTGCTCGCTCCCCGAACACGAGGAGAAAGGGATGCAGACGACGCTGGTCGTGGAATAGGTCAGGCGAGCGGTTTCGGTTTGCCGATTGAGCCAACCTCGGCGATGTCGCGGCGGAAGGGCAGGCTGGCGGTCCAGTCGAGCACGGCGCGGAACTTGCGAGCGGCACCGGGAATCTGGCTCATGTGGTAGGTCCGGGCCATCCACCAGGCGGGGAAGCCGCGGAAGGTGCGGTCGCCGATCCGGCCCACTGCCTTGTAGCGGCCGAGGTTGACGAAGCTCGCTTCGCCGCGGTACTCGAACGGGTGCGCTGAGCCGATCCCCAACTCGGCGGCGATGTTGCGGGCGGCAACGGGGCCCTGGCGGACCGCATGCTGCGCCGTCGGCGGGCAGGTGCCGCCGCGCGGGTCGGGAGCGGCAGCACAGTCGCCGATCGCCCAGACCGAGTCGAGGCCCTGCACCCGCAGGTAGGAATCGACCGGGACGCGGCCGCGCTCGTCGAGCGGCAGGTTCAACTCTCTGAGGATCGGCTGCGGGGCGACGCCGGCGGTCCAGACCACGGTCTTCGTCGCGAGCACCTCGCCGGTGGAGAGCCGGGCGCTGTCGGATCCGACCTCCTCGAGGGTGGTGCTGAGGCGGATGTCGATGCCGCGGCCGCGCAGCTCCCGCAAGGCGTAATCGGCCAGCTCGCGGTCGATCTCCGGCAGGACCCGATCAGTCGCCTCGACCAGGACCCAGCGCATCCCCTGCAGACGGGCGCGCGGGTAGCGGTCCATCGCATCGGCGGCGAAGTCCTGCAGCTCGGCCAGCGCCTCGAGGCCGGCGTAGCCGCCGCCGACGAAGACGTAGGTCAGCAGTTCTTCCCGCCTCCGCGGGTCGTCGGTCGCGTTGGCTTCCTCGAGCGTCTCGACCACGTGGTTGCGCAGGTAGATCGCGTCAGCCAGGCTCTTGAAGCCGACCGCGTGCTGGGCCAGGCCCGGCACCGGCAGCACCCGCGAGGTCGAGCCGAGCGCCAGCAGCAGCTGGTCATAGGGAAGCGTCTCGGTCTCGCCGTACTTGGCCCGCAGCGTCACCGTCTTCGCCTCGGGATCGTGCCCGACGATCGCCCCGATCCGCAGGTAAGTCCGTTTGAGGATCTCCCGCAGCGGCGTCACCACATGCCGCGGCTCCAACGTCCCGGCCGCCGCCTCCGGCAAGAACGGCGTGTAAAGCGCAAAGTTCGTCTCGTTCACCAGAGCCAGCCGAGCCGACTGCTTCGGCATCACCTTCTCGAGCTCATGCGCAGCCGCCGCGCCGCCAAAGCCACCACCCGCGATCACGACGTTCCAGGCCATGCCTTCAACCTAGCACGCTTGTAACACGTTGTTACAAAGTGCGAACAGTGACGAGACGCCCTCCCCTTGCCGATCCCAGGCACCAGGGGAAGTTCCCAGGCCTCCACCCCGATCTGATGCTGATCGGGGCGGAGCCAGTTCCTAGCCCGCCTTAACGATGGACGGGGCAGGGACGACCCTCTCAATGGCCACGATCACGGAAATCACCCCCTCTCGTGGTTGCCGTTTTCGGCTACACGGGGGTGTTTAGTGAATTTCGCTTCACCAAAGAAGAACGGTCTAAGCAGCCCAGCTCAGAAAGTTGAGATCGTTCAATCGAACAGGAGGTTCCGAGGTAAAACCCCGAAGGGAGCACGATGCGTCATAGAGGCGAGCACATCACTGATCGATCGGCCAGCGTGATGATGGGGCGGGCACTTTCCCACCCGCTCCGCGTGCGAATTCTTATGTCAATGAACGCGCCGGTGAGGAAGCTCTCGCCGAGCGGCTTTTGTGAAGAGGTCGGCTGCTCCCTGGGAGTCGCCAGCTACCACTTCCGCCAGCTACAGAAGGCAGGCTGCATCGAGATCGCCGAAACTCTCCAGCGGCGGGGAGCCACCGAGCACATGTATCTGCCAGTGAAGCGGGCGATGGCGTGGACCCGGGAGTGGGAGATGCTCGGCTCGGCCGTAAGACAGAACCTCGCGGCAACGGCTCTGAGCGGCGCGGTCGAAGTGATCGGTGAAGCGGTCGACCAGGGGACCTTCGAGTCCCTGCCCGACAGCGTCCTCGCCTGGGACGTGATGCACGTCGATATGGAAGGCTGGCAGAAGGCCCACGACATTCTGGAGCGCGCCTTGACGGAATTGATTGCCGTCGGGGATGAATGTCGGGAGCGAGTCGCCGACCTGCCCGAGGGCAAGGTCTTCCTACTGAGCTACCTGATGTCGAGCTTCGAAAGCCCAGCAAGTCGTCACGAAGGGGAGTCCAACGCGTGCCCATGAAGCTACCCCGCCTGAGCCGCCGCAAAGGGGTCCCTTATTCAGTCCCTCTAGCTCTTCCTCCCGATCGCGCCCAGGATCTGACCTACTTCCTCTATTCCTAAGAGATTGGTTGGGTGCTCTAGGACAGAGCGTCTCGCTGGGACCACCAATCCCAAGTGAGCTGCGCGATCAAAGGCCTCAAGCGCTTCGAAGGAAAATCTTTCGCCGTAGCGAGCAAGAGTCTCCGTGTGATACCGCACAACCTGTCGGCCTTCGGCTACCCCGGTCTGCAGAGGGTCGTCACGCCTTCGATCTCCGACGAACTCCGAGATAGACCTGGCAACGCGTTGGCACTCGCTGCGTACCTGTTCAAACCGATGAACTCGTCGGTGAACGACATACCCTGCGACAGCCGAGGTAGCGGCGAGAACGCCACATGCCATCCAAATACCGCGGGGGACCCCAAGCCCTGCCAGCGCAGCAGTACCCAACGCCAGGGCGTACCCAAGCAAGCTCGCAGGGGAAAGTAGTGACTCTCGCTGCATATAAAGCAGCGTAAAGACGCCTTAGGCGTATCTACGACTCACAAACGCTCCTGAATTATCCGGTTGACCTCGCCGCCGTCGGCGCGGCCTTTGGTCTCTCGCATGACGGCGCCGACGATGGCGCCTATGGCCTTGTTGTTGCCTTCGCGGATCTTCTCGACGGCGGCGGCGTTGTCGGCCATTGCTTTCTCGACGATCGCCTCCAGCTCGCCGGAGTCGGACATCTGGGCCAGGCCCTCGCGCTCGACTATCGCCTCGGGGTCGCCGCCGTCTTTCACCATCGATGCGAGCACGGTCTTGCCACTGCCGTGGGAGATCTTCTTCTCTTGGACCATCCTCACCAGTTTCGCCAGGTCGGGAGGCGAGATGCGGGAGTCGGCGGCACCGCCGTCGACCTCAGCTTGACGCAGCGCCGCGGCCAGCTCGCCCGTCACCCAGTTGGCCAGCACCCGCGGCTCGATGCCGTCGGCGGCTTCGGCGACGTTCTCGAAGTAGCCGGCGGTGCGGGGGTCGGTGGCGAGGGTCAGGGCAACATCGTGCGCCAGGCCCAGCTCGCTTTCGTAGCGGGCGATCCGCGCCGCCGGCAGCTCGGGTAGTGCCTCGCGGGCTTGGCGCAGCATCTCCTCGGTCGGCGCCAGCGGCACCAGGTCAGGCTCGGGGAAGTAGCGGTAGTCGTGCGCTTCCTCCTTCGAGCGCAGCGAGGTGAGGCTCCCGCTCGCGGGGTCGAAGTGGAGGGTCTCCTGCTCGACCGTCCCCCCCGCCTCGACCAGCGCACGCTGGCGGGCCAGCTCGGCCTCGATCCCACGCTGCAGGAAGCGGAAGCTGTTCATGTTCTTCAGCTCGGTCTTGGTCCCCAGCTGGTCGCTGCCGGCGGGGCGCACCGAGACGTTGGCGTCAACCCGCAGGCTCCCCTCCTCCATGTTCACGTCGGAGACGCCGAGCTGGCGCACCGTCTCGCGCAGGAGCCGGGCCCACTCGGCGGCTTCGGCGGCGTCGCGCAGGTCGGGCTCGGTGACGATCTCGACCAGCGGCGTCCCGCCGCGGTTGAAGTCGACCAGCGAGGCGTCGGAGCCGTGGATGCGGCCGGAGGCGCCGACGTGGATCGTCTTCGCCGCGTCCTCCTCGAGGTGGGCGCGGTGGATGCGGACGTCGCCGAGCCGGCCGGGGCCGCAGATCGGAATGTCGTACTGGCTGATCTGGTACGCCTTCGGGCTGTCGGGATAGAAGTAGTTCTTGCGGTGGAAGATCGACCAGGGCGCGATCTCGCAGTCGAGCGCGAGGCCGATTTGGAGCGCGTAGAGGATCGCCTGTTCGTTGGGGACGGGCAGCACTCCCGGGTGGGCGAGACAGACCGGGCAGGTGTGGACGTTCGGCTCATCGCCAAACGACAGTTCACACCCACAGAACATCTTGGTTTTGGTCGCCAGCTGGACGTGGATCTCCAGCCCGATGACGGCCTCCAGCTCAGCCACCGGGCACCCCCTGCGGGCGGGCGTCGAAGCCGATCCCCTGCTCCAGCGCGTAGGCGGCGTCGAGCAGGCGCTGCTCGGCGAAGGCCGGAGCCGCGATCTGGAAGCCGACGGGCAGCCGCGGGCCGCCGCCCTCCGGCTCGGCGAGGCCGGCCGGGATCGAGATCGCCGGGATCCCAGCGAGGCTCATCGGCACCGTGAAGAAGTCGTTGAGGTACATCGCCAGCGGGTCGTCGGTCTTCTCCCCCAGCTTGAAGGGAACCGAGGGCGCGGTCGGGGTGACGACGAAGTCGACGCCCGCGAAGGCGGCGTCGAAGTCCTGGGCGATCCGCGTCCGCACCTTCTGCGCCTGCCCGTAATAGGCGTCGTAGTAGCCGGAGGAGAGGGCGTAGGTGCCGAGCATGATCCGCCGCTTCACCTCGGGGCCGAAGCCCTCCGAGCGGGTCCGCTCGTACATGTCGACCAGGTCGCCGCTGCCGTCGACCCGCATCCCGTAGCGGACCCCGTCGTAGCGGGCGAGGTTGGAGGAGGCCTCGGCCGGGGCGATCACGTAGTAGGCGGAGATGCCGTGCTCGGCGCTGGGGAGGGCCACCTCGGCGATCTCGCCGCCGAGCCGCTCGATCTTGCGCAGGGTCTGCTCGAAGACGGCGCGGACGCCGCTGTCGTAGTCGTGTCCGGCGAGGTCGGTCGGCACGCCGAAGCGCAGGCCGGAGAGGTCCTCGCGACCGGGGAGTGAGATGCCGCCCTCGAGGCCGACCGAGGTCGAGTCGCAGGGGTCCTTGCCCTGGAGGATGCCGAGCAGCAGCGCCGCGTCTGAGACGGTGCGGGTCAGCGGCCCGCACTGGTCGAGCGAGGAGGCGAAGGCGATCATCCCGTAGCGGGAGATCGCCCCGTAGGTGGGCTTGAGGCCGACGATGCCGCAGAAGGCGGCAGGCTGGCGGATCGAGCCGCCGGTGTCGGTGCCGATCGACCAGGGCGCCAGGCCGCCGGCGACGACAGCGGCCGAGCCGCCGGAGGAGCCGCCGGGGACGCGCTCGCGGTCCCACGGGTTGAGGACCGGCCCGTAGGCCGAGTTCTCGTTCGAGGAGCCCATCGCGAACTCGTCCATGTTGGTCTTGCCGAGGATCGGCGCGCCGGCCTCGATCAGCTTGCGGACAGCGGTCGAGGTGTAGGGCGGGCGGTAGCCCTCGAGGATGCGCGAGCCGGCAGTGGTCGGCACCCCCTCGGTGCAGAAGATGTCCTTGACCGCGATCGGGGCGATGCAGTCGCGCTCAACCGCGATCGCGCTCGCCTCCTCGCCGTCTCCACTCCAGAGGTAGGCGTTCAGCTCGTCGCCGGCGGCGGCCTCGCGCCAAGCCGCGGTGTACTCCTCGGCGCCGAGGTTGCCGGCGACCATCTCTTCGTGGGCCGCAAGGGCCGTCAGCGCGAGCAGATCCGTCATCTATTCGGCCTGCGGCGAGGGGACGCGGAAGGCGCCCTCGGAAGGTTCGGGCGCGGGGGCGAGGGCGACGTCGCGCGGCAGGCTCGGCCGCGGCTCATCGGCGCGCAGCACGTTCTCCAGCGCGACCACGTGTGAGGTCGGCTCGACTCCCTCCAGATCCAGGTTCCCGATCCGGTCGACGTGCTCGAGGATCCCCGAGAGCTCCCCCACCATCGTCTCCACTTCCCCCTCGGAGAGACGAAGGCGAGCGAGTTTCGCCACGTGAAGCACCTGGTCGCGGTCGATCACGGGCGTGATTCTAGGTGCGTGTGGAAACTGGCTGCCTGGCCAGTTAGAGTGCGCGCGATGCAGGGTCCGCGGGCAGAGAAATTCGTCGTCTTCAACCTGCGGCTGCTTGCGGTCACCTTCGCGACGGTCGGGCTGCTCTTCCTGCTCGTGCCCAGTGGCGTTCTTGACGTGATCTCCGACGTCGGCGAATGGTTCGGCGACGACCACCGGGCACCGCACACCCAGGAGTACCTCTGGCTGGCGCTGGCCTTCGCCTACATGGTGGTGATCACCGGCATCTGCCTGGTCGCCCAGGCCGACGTCGTCCGTTACCGGCCCCTGCTGCTGGTGCTCGCCGCCGGCAAGACGGCCTCCTCGCTCGGCTCGCTCGCCTTCTTCTTCATCCAGGAAGAAGTCTTCATCTACCTGCTCAACTTCCTCGTCGACGGTTTCCTGGCGCTGCTCTCGGTCTGGCTCTGGGCGCTGGCGGGACGCGTCGGCCGTCCCGCCGCACCCGGTTGAAGGCGCCCGCCAGGGCTCTCAGCCGCTGAGCAGCGCACCCTGAGCGCGATCTGCGCGGCGATGGCGCCGGGTATAGACGGACTGCCCGCGGCCGAGCGCGACGTCGACGTCTCCGGCCCGATCGCCACCTTCCTGCGCTCGCTCTCGCCGCTGGTTCTGTTCCGCCTCCGGCTCGGATTGCGCGCCTTCGAGTGGCTGCCCTTCCCCTGGCGCTTCAGCAAGCTCGAGGCGGGCGCGGCGGAGGACTTCCTCCAGCGCCTCGAGCGCTCGCGCTTCGCCCTCCACCACGACCTGCTGCTGATGGCGAAGATCTTCTCCACCCTCGGCTACGCGGTGACGCCCGAGGTGGAGGCCCGGATCGGGACGGAGATCAGCTGCGCTCTCGCCGACGGTTCGCTGCCGGAGCCGGCCGGCTCGCTGGGCGACACCGAGCCGCTGGGCGAGGGCGAGGAATGTGACGTCGTCATCGTCGGCTCCGGGGCCGGTGGCGCGGTCGCCGCCGCGGAGCTCGCCGAAGCCGGGCTCGACGTGCTCGTGCTCGAGGCGGGCGACCACTTCAACCGCGACAACTACCCGGCGGTACGACTGGAGGCGATCGCGACCCTCTACCGCGAAGCCGGCCTGACGATCGCCGAAGGCCGGCCGCCAATCCCGGTGCCCGTCGCCAAGGTCGTCGGCGGCACGACCGTGATCAACTCGGGCACCTGCTTCCGCGCCCCCGATTCGGTCCTCGAGAACTGGCGCAGCGAGTTCGGGGTCTCCTGGGCCCGCGACCTCGATGCCGACTACGCCGAGGCGGAGGACTTCCTCCACGTCACCCAGCTCGACCCGAACCGGATGGGCCGCAACGGACAGCTGGCGATGGAGGGAGCCGAAGCGCTCGGGGTCAGCGGCGCCCCGATCCATCGCAACGCCGGCAGCTGCGTCCAGTGCAGCTCCTGCCCGTTCGGCTGCGAGATCGACGCCAAGCGCGGGATGCACGTCAGCTACCTCCCCCGGGCCGTCGCCGCCGGGGCGCGCCTGCGGACCGGCGTGGAAGCGCAGAAGGTGCTGATGGAGGGCGGCCGCGCGGTCGGGCTCGCCTGTGCCGCCCGCGACGCCGGGGGGCGCCAGCGGCCCTTCACCGTCCGCGCCCGCCGCGCCGTGATCTCCGCCGGCGGCGCCTTCGGCACGCCGGAGCTGCTGCTGCGCTCCGGCCTCGGCGGCCCGCAGGTCGGCCGCAACCTCCACATCCACCCCGCCTGCTGGGTCGGGGCGCGCTACGAGGAGGAGGTCCGCGGCTGGGACGGCGTGATGCAGAGCTACTACGTCGACCAATGGGAGGACCCCTATCGGGTGCTGCTCGAGGCGACCTTCACCCCGCTCGCCTTCGGCGGCGCCTGGCTGGTCGGCAGCGGCTCCGAGCACCAGCGCTCGATGCTGGACTTCGGCCACGTCGGCTCGATCGGCGTCCACCTCTGCGACCGCTCCAGCGGCCGCGTCGGCCTCGCCAACGAAGGAGCGCTGCGGGCCGGCTACAAGCTCAGCGACGAGGACGCCCGCCAGATCGTCTTCGGGATCGCCCGCGCCGCCGAAATCCACTTTGCCGCCGGTGCGACCGAGATCTACCCCAACATCCCCCGCGCCGGCACCCTCAAGCCCGGCGACCTGGCACGGTTCGAGGCCACCAGCTTCAAGGCCTCCGAGCTGCGCCTCGAGGCCTTTCACCCGATGGGAACGGCGCGGATCGCTGCCGATCCGCGCCGTGGAGTCTGCTCTGTCGACGGCTCCGTGAACGGAGCGCCTGGCCTCTACGTCGCCGACGCCTCGCTCTTCCCCACCTCGGTCGGCGTCAACCCGATGATGACCATCATCGCCTTCGCCAAGCAGGTGTCGCGAGGTATCGCCGAGCCGGAGCTCAGACGCCCGACTGCGGAGGCGGCGGCGGGGGCGGGGACTGCGGCGTAGACGCAGGCGGCTGGCCCGCTCCGGGTCCACCAGTAGCGCCAGGGCCGCCACCGGGAGCACCCGGGCCGCCACCGCCGGAGAGGCGGTCGCCGACGTCGCCGAAGGTCGTTCCTTCTTCCTGCATCGCCCGATAACCGCCATAGGTGATGCCGGCGGCGGCGATCAGGCCGAGGAAGACGCCGACCGCGGGGTTGATGTCGATCGAGACGCCGGAGACGTCACCGCCCCCGG
Source organism: Solirubrobacterales bacterium (assembly GCA_035688955.1). Classification (GTDB taxonomy): domain Bacteria; phylum Actinomycetota; class Thermoleophilia; order Solirubrobacterales; family 70-9; genus VAYN01. Next base: position 17,754 of record DASSMJ010000030.1, read on the forward strand.
GCGGATCGATGATCCGGAAGAGGATGAGGAGGACCGAGATCCCGCCGAGCACGGCGACGATCGTGCACAGCGAAACCTGCGGCTCGAAGGCGGACTCGGAAAGGCGGATGACCACCAGCGCGACCGTGACGATGATCGTCAGCATCAGGAAGAGGTCGATCCAGCTGAAGACTTCCCAGGCGTTGCCGCCGACGCTGATGAAGCCGCCCGAGACGTCGACGGTAAACCAGTCGAAGAACATGAAGATGAAGAGCGCGATCGCCGAACCCCCGGCAATCTTCTCCCCAGTATTGAGCCTGTCGACGTCCATCTCTTCCTCCTCGGAGTTTGGCCGGGTCTGGATGACCCTATAAGCGCACCAGGCGGAGTCTTCGACGCTTCTAGACGGGTTTCCTACCGTGGGGCGGTCGTTCTCATCCGCGCTGCCAGGAGCGTGTTCGAGAGCAGCATCGCGATCGTCATCGGCCCGACCCCCCCGGGAACGGGCGTGATCGCCGCAGCGACCTCCGCCGCGGTCTCGAAATCGACGTCACCGACCAAGCCCTCATCGAGCCGGTTGACGCCGACGTCAATCACCACCGCCCCCGGCTTCACCGCCTCGGCCCCGAGCAGGCGCGGCACCCCGACCGCCGCCACCAGCACGTCGGCGCGGCGGCAGACGGCGTCGAGGTCCTTCGTCCGCGAGTGGCAGACCGTCACCGTCGCGTTGGCGGCGAGCAGCAGCCGCGCCACCGGCACCCCGACCAGCTTCGAGCGGCCGACGACGACCGCCTCCGCCCCCTCCAGCTCCAGGCCCTCGTGGGCGAGCAGCTCCATCACCCCGCGCGGAGTGCAGGGCACCAGGCCGGGAGCACCGTGGGCGAGCATCCCGGCGCTGATCGGCGTCAGCCCGTCGACGTCCTTCTTCGGGTCGATCGCGGCGACGACAGCGTCCTCGTCGATGTGGGCGGGCAGCGGCAGCTGGACGAGGATGCCGTCGACCTCGTCGTCCTCGTTCAGCTCGCGGACCAGGTCGAGCAGCTCGTCCTCGCGGATCGAGGCCTCGGGCTCGTGGTGGATCGAGCGCATCCCCACCTCCTCGGTGTTGCGGCGCTTCATCCCCACGTAGACCTGCGAGGCCGGGTCCTCGCCGACCAGGACCGTCGCCAGCCCCGGCGTCCGCCCGGCCTCCTGCTTGTAGGCCTCGACGTCGACCTTGACCCGCTCGCGCACCGTGGCGGCAACCGCCTTGCCGTCGATCACCCGCGCGGCCACCGTCTCACCGCCTCCGGATCGGCGCGTAATCGGCCATCAGCTTGCGCTCGGAGCCGTCGCCGGAGAAGCGGACGACGACCACGCCGCCGGGCTCGACCGCGGTGACGACGCCGTCGCCGAAGGAGGCGTGGATGACGTCGTCGCCGGTCTGCAGCTCCAGGGCCGGGCCGGGGTCGACCGTCTGCGCCGGCGTCACGTCGCTGGTCACCGAGGTGCTCCAGCTGGTGCCGAGGCTGCGGGCGGCGCTCGAATGGCTCTCGGTCAGCTCGTCCGGCAGCTCGTCGACGAAGCGCGACGGCAGGTTGTGCTCGGCCCGACCGAAGAGGCGCCGCTCACGCGCCCAGGTCATGTAGAGGCGTTTGCGGGCGCGGGTGATGCCGACGTAACAGAGGCGGCGCTCCTCTTCTTCGCCTCCCTCTTCGAGCGCCCGCATGTGCGGAAAAGCGCCCTCCTCGCAGCCGACGATGAAGACCGTGTCGTACTCCAGACCCTTCGCGTTGTGCAGAGTCATGAGAGTCACCAGCTCGCTGTCTGCGGCGAGCCCGTCCTGCTCGGTGTAGAGCGAGATCTGCTGCAGGTACTCCTCCAGGGGCGTGACTTCGCTCTCCCCCTCGCGTTCGCGCTCGATGTCGAACTCGGCGGCGCCGGCGATCAGCGTTTCCAGGTTTTCCGCCCGCCCTTCGGCCTCGATCGTCCGCTCGGCCGCCAGCGCTTCCAGGTAGCCGCTCTCGTTGAGGACGGTCTCCAGCAGCGTCGCCACCGGCCCTTCGTCTTCGGCCCGTTCGCGCAGACCGGCCATCGTCTCGTAGAAGCGCCCGATCGACTTGATCGCGGCGCCGCTCAGCCCCGGCACCTCCTCGACTCGCTCCAGGACCTCCCAGACCGGCATCCCGGTGGTGTTGACGTGGGAGGCGATGCGGCCCTGGCTGGTCTTGCCGATCCCGCGCCGCGGCGAGTTGACGACGCGACCGAAGGAGACCAGGTCGGCCGGGTTGGCGAGCAGGCTGAGGTAGGCGATCGCGTCCTTGATCTCGGCCCGTTCGTAGAACTTGGTGCCGCCGATCACCTGGTAGGAGACGTCGAAGCGCTGCAGCGTGTCCTCCAGCACCCGGCTCATCGCGTTGGTCCGGTAGAAGACGGCGACCCCGGAGCGGCTGACGCCCTCCTCGTCTTCGAGCCGTTCGATCTCCCCGGCGACCCAGCGCGCCTCCTGGTGCTCGTCGGTCAGCTCGTTCAGCTGCACCAACTCCCCCCCGCCGTCTTCGGTCCAGAGCTCCTTCTTCAAGCCCTCGCGGTTGCGTTCGATCACCGCGTTGGCGGCGGAGAGAATCGTCTGCGTCGAGCGGTAGTTCTGCTCGAGCTTGACCACCTCGGCCTCCTCGAAGTCCTCCTGGAAGTCAAGGATGTTGCGGACGTCGGCGTGGCGGAAGCCGTAGATCGACTGCGAGTCGTCGCCGACCACCATCAGGTTCTTCTCCTCGCCCGCCAGCAGCTGCAGCAGCCGGTACTGAGCGTGGTTGGTGTCCTGATACTCGTCGACGAGGACGTGGCGGAAGGTGCGGCGCCAGCGGTCGCGCACATCCTCGAAGAGCTCGAGCACATTGACGGTGCGGACCAGGAGGTCGTCGAAGTCCATCGCGTTGGCTTCCCGCATCCGCTTCTCGTAGAGCGGGAAGGCTTCAGCGACGATCTCCTCGAATTCGGCGTAGGCGGAGTCGTTGTAGGAGTCGGAGTCGATCAGCTGGTTCTTGGCGCCGGAGATCTTCGCCTGGACCGAGCGCGGCGGGAACCGTTTCGGGTCGACCCCGAGCTCGGTGAGGCAGCGTTTGAGCATCCGCAGGGAGTCGGCTTGGTCGTAGATCGTGAAGCTCTTCGAGTAGCCGAGCCGCTCGGCGTCCACTCGCAGCATCCGCGCGCAAGCGGAGTGGAAAGTCGTCACCCACATCGCCCGCACCGAGCGGCCGACCAGCTGCCCGACCCGCTCGCGCATCTCGGCCGCGGCTTTGTTGGTGAAGGTGATCGCCAGGATCTCTCCCGGACGGGCGGCCCCGGTGGCGAGCAGGTAGGCGATTCGGTGCGTCAGGACCCGGGTCTTTCCCGACCCGGCGCCGGCAAGGACCAGCAGCGGTCCCTCGCCGTGCTCGACCGCCTGCCGCTGGGGCGGATTGAGACCGGCGAGCAGCCGCTCGACCCGGTCGGCGCCGGGCTCGGTCGGCGCCGAGGGCGGCCCCCCAGAGGGCTCTGGAGTCGGGTCGAACTGCTCCTGCAGGCTCACCCGCCGAGCATAGCCATGGGCTCGGCGGGCCTTGGCCGAGAATCAGGTGCAGCCCACGACGAGTTCCTCGAACGGCACGACCGAGTCGCCGATCACGATCTCTTCGAGCTTGGGCCGGGGAAGTTCGGCGAAAACCCCTTCGAGACAGGTGGCAACTTCGGGCCTGAAAGCGCCCGGCCCCATCGACAGGCTTGCGCTCATCGCCCGCACAAGCCGCGCACGGTCGAACCTCGAGAACCCGGTCACCTCATCCATCTTCCAAGCGTCATTTCGCTTGACCAAGGCGACCGCCATCGTCTGGCCGTCGAAGATCCCACCGATGTAGGCCACGTCAGCCGTGGCCTTATCGCCCTTGATCCTCACCCCGGAAACCTCGACCGAGGTGGGATCGTTTTCGGTTTCCCTTGCGTCCTCCCGACAGAGGCGCTTCGCATCGGACACTTCGGCATGCTGAGTCTGTTCGCGGTAGGCGAGCGTCGTCAGCCTCGGGCAATCCTGAGGATCGGTGCTCGTCGCCGAGGTTTCGATTACCTCAGCGATCTTCTCTTCGTCGCTCTGGCCGCCTCCGCAGCCGGTGAGCAGCACGGTCAACATGAGTCCGACTAGTAAGTAGATCCTTTTCAAGTGGCGGAGAGTACAGCAGCCGACCCCAGCTCAGCCCCCCGCGGACGACCGCCCGGTGCGGGGCTCGATCTTCGCCACCTCGGCCGAGGGGCCGTTGCCCCCGTCGAGTCGCGCCAGCCGCTCCTCGACCGCGGCGATCCGCTCTGAGAGCGCCTTGATTGCGTCGGCGATCGGGTCCGGGAGGTGGATCCAGTCCGCGTCGGGCCCTTCGACCCGCTTGCCCTCGAGCCGCACCGGGTGCCCGGGATTGCCGACGACGGTCGCCCCCGGCGGAACGTCCTCGACGACGACGGTGTTGGCGCCGATCTTCGCCCCGTCGCCGACCGCGATCGGGCCCAGCAGCTTCGCTCCCGATCCGGCGGTGACGTTGTTGCCGAGGGTCGGGTGGCGCTTGCCGCGCTGGAAGCCGGTGCCGCCGAGGGTGACTCCCTGGTAGAGGGTGACGCAGTTGCCGATCACCGCGGTCTCGCCGATCACCACGCCCGAGCCGTGGTCGATGAAGAACTCCTTGCCGATCCGCGCGGCGGGATGGATCTCGATCCCCGTGACCGAGCGGGTCACGTAGGCGATCATCCGCGGCAACAGCGGCACCCCGGCTTCCATCAGCGCGTGGGCCGCCCGGTGCGCCAGCAGCGCCTGCACGCCGGCCCAACTGGTGAGGATCTCGAAGCTGGAGACGCCCTGGGCGGCGGGGTCGCGCTCGCGAGCCGCCTTGACGTCGGCCCGGACCTCCTTCAGCAGGCGCTTCCAGCGATTCATGGTGAGAAGAAGGGTAGGGACATATAGCGCTCTCCCGAGTCGCAGACGATCGTCACCACCCTCTTCCCAGCCATCTCCGGACGGGCCGCGACCTCGAGTGCCGCCCAGATGTTGGCCCCGGCGGAGATGCCCGCCAAGACACCCTCCTCTTTGGCCACCCGCCGCGCGGTGTCGAGCGCGTCCTCGTCGTTGACGGCGAGGACCTCGTCGATCACCGCGCGGTCGAGCACCTCGGGGACGAACCCGGCGCCGATGCCCTGAATCTTGTGCGGGCCGGGTTTGCCGCCGGAGAGGACCGGTGAGCTGGCCGGCTCGACCGCCACCACCAGCGCCTCCGGGGCGCGCTCTTTCAGCACCTGCCCCACCCCGGTGATCGTGCCGCCAGTGCCGACGCCGGCGACGAAGGCGCCGATCTGGCCGTCGGTGTCGGCCCAGATCTCCTCGGCGGTGGTGCGCCGGTGGACCTCCGCGTTGGCCGGGTTGGAGAACTGCATCGGCATGAAGCCCTTGCGCTGCTCGCGGATCTCCTCCGCCAGGGCGACCGCCTCGTTCATCCCCCCGAGCGACGGCGTCTCCCGCACCTCGGCGCCGTAGGCGCGCAGCAGCTTGGCCCGCTCGCGGCTCATCCCCTCGGGCAGGGTGAGGATCAGCTCATAGCCCCGAGCCGCGCAGACCATCGCCAGGGCGATGCCGGTGTTGCCGCTGGTCGGCTCGACCACCACCGAACGCCCGGGCTTGATCTGCCCCTCCTCTTCGGCCGCGTCGATCATCGCCACCCCGATCCGGTCCTTCACCGAGCCGCCCGGGTTGAAGTACTCGAGCTTGGCGCACACCTGTCCCGCCAGCCCCTCGCCGAGCCGGTCGAACTGGACCATCGGCGTATTGCCGACGACCGCCGAAGCCTCAGCCCCGATCCGCATCAAGAAAGGCGTTCGACCTTGAAGGGCCGCGCCGCGGGCGATTGATCAACGCCGCCGCCGTTTACCGCCCGCACCAGGAAGACGTACCTGCCAGGAGCGATTTTGTAGGCCTTCGGCGATTTGCAGCCCTTGTATTTGGCCGCCGTCAGCTTCCCTTTGCGCTTCTTCCTCAGCGCGCATTCGAAGCTCGCGCCGGTGTCTGAAGACGAAAAGTGGAACTTGACCTCGGCCTTCTTGCCATGGGTCTTGAAGACTTTCTTCGATTTGCCGAGCGTGGTCTCGGGAGCAGACTGCTTGACCTCTGCGATGGGATTAGGAGTGCGAGTGTCCGGCTCTACCGGGATCAGAGGGGGAGCGAGTTGAGACACGCCGCTGACGCGCACAACGGCCGGGCTGACGCTTTTGGCTTCGTTTTTCTGCAGGGTCACCCACAGCGTTCCGTCGGGACCCGCCGTGATCTGCCGCGCAGCTTCCAGCGGCAGCCCGGTGATCGGCGTGGTCAACCCCCCATCGGTGGTAACGCGAGCAAGCTGCCCGAAGGCGAACTGGACGATCCAGTAGGCGCCGTCGGCGCCGAAGGTCACCCCGAACGGATCGCCGAGCAGTTCGAAGGACTGCGCCGGATTCGGGGGCGAGATCAGCCCCGCTTTCTCCGGAGTCGCCAGCGGAGCCGAGAAGGCGATCTGCCCGTCGAGGCCGCCGGCCACCCCCTGCGAAGGCCCGTCGATCGGGAAGTCTTTCTGCACACCGGCAGTGGTGTAGGTGACGACCCGGTTGCCGCCGCTCTGATCGCCGATCACCAGCAGCGACCCGGCGACATCGATGTCTTTAGGAGCAAGTTCCCCCGCGAGGGCGACCGCTTCGGCCGCTTCGGGATTGGCGGCCGAGAAGTGGACAACGCTGTTCTGCGACGCCACCCACAGCAAACCGTCCGGCCCGGTGACGATCTGCCCGTCGTTGTTGATCAGGTTGACGGTGAAGCTCTGGGCGCTCCCAACAGGATTGACCGGCGCGAATTTCGTGACTTTGTTCGTAGTCGGAACCCAGAGGTTCCCGTCGGGCCCGACCGCGATGCCGTTAGTCCCCGAAATACCCGGCAGGTCGAATTCCTCGACCTGCCCCGCGGGCGTCACCTTGGCAACGTCGTTCGTCCCTCCGCCAACAGTCAGCCAAACGTTCCCATCGGGCCCAGCAACAATCTTGTTGTTCGCGTCGATTTCCGAGGCGATCGGAAACGTCCCGGTGACCGCCGGCGCCGCGACGGCCGAACCTGATCCCACCAGGCAACCGAGCAGCATGCAGGCAAGAGCGACGAGCTTGGCGGCGGGGCTCCGCATGGCGAGCAGTCTAACCCCGCCGGAGAAGGCGAAGTAGCAGCCCCGGTGGTCACTTGAGCACAGAAGCGTGTGCTCTAGTGACCGGCCGAGGGCCTGGACGACGAGTGATCATCTGAGTTTTCCGCTCAACTCCCTGGGTAGACGAGATCGGGCGGAAACGGAGACTCGCAATCGGAGGCTCGCCATTCGAGCCCTGCCGTTCTTCGTCCTCCTGTTCGCGCTGCTGACGGTCCTCAGCGTCAGCCACGCGGACTGGCTCGGAGGGCTCTACGCCGCGGGCTGTCTTGGCGTCGTCTTGGGCGCCCTTTGGATGAATCGCCAAGCCCTGTGAGCCGATAACGCAGGAAGCGTCTAAGCCGCCGCGCCCCGCGCGCCGGTCGGCTCGGGCAGCATCGCCAGCAGCTCGGGTGGAAGCCGCTTGCTAGCCGACCAGATCTCGATCGCGACTACCGCGTCGGTGCTGGAATCGTGGTCGACCAACCCCCACTCGACCTCTTCACTGACGACGCGATCCGATTGACCCGTAGGGAGCCAAGCAATGTCAGCCTCCCGGTCGTAATAGGCGAACCGATTGCTCATGCGTATCGAGGATAGCCCTGAACCAGCACCCGACGTCATCACTGCATCCGATCTCGCAGGGCCCAAACACTGACGATGCGAGCCGCAGCGGGATCACCAAGCACCGGGTGGTCCCGCTGATGGACTAATTCGGAATTAGCTAGATGAAGTACATGCCCGAGCCGGCCTCTTCGGCCTCGCGGCGGGCGACTTCGGCGATGGTGGTCTGGCTGAAGACCTTGCGCAGGGCGGTGACGCCCTCGGCCCAGATGCCGCCGGCCTCGTCGGCCTCGGCGCCGACCTTGCCGTCGAGGGCCTGCACCACCTCCAGCACGGTGATCTCCTCGGCCGGCCTCGAAAGCGTGTAGCCGCCGCGCATGCCGCGGTGGCTGGTGAGGAGACCGGAGCGGCGGAGGGTGGAGAAGAGCTGCTCGAGGAACTGCTCGGGGATCTCCCGGCGCTCGGCCAGCTCTTTGATCGGAACCGGCCGCTCGCCCGCTCGGGCCAACTCGGCGAGCGCAACTACCGCGTAACGAGACTTGGACGTAACTGAGATCACCCGGACTTTCTACCGCACCCCCAAGCGCTGGGCTAGGATCGAACCCGTCCGGGCGCCGGGAGTCGCCCGTCAGCACCCCAAGAAGAGGATGCAGCCCTGAGCCAGCGCCACCACTGTCTTGTCGTCGACGGCCACCCGCTTGTCCGCATCGGGATCCGCGAGGCGATCGAGGACAGCTTCGTCATCCACGAGACGCCGACGCGCGACGAGGCGCTCGACCTGGTCCGCGACATCGGCGACTTCGACGTCGCGATCGTCGACATGCGCTGGCGCGGCAACGGCGACGGCAACTCGATCACCGGTGCGGAGGCGATCCGCCAACTGCAGCGGCTGGCGCCGTCGCTGGGAGTCGTCGCCCACGGGGAGCTGCCGGAACGGCACCTGGCCAGCGCCGCCCTGCAGGCGGGCGCCAGCGCCTATGTGGCCCGCACCACCGGGCCGAAAGAACTGCGGCGCGCCGTCGATGCCGCCGCCTCGCAGGAAAGCTTCGTCGACCCCGCCGTGCCGCCGAAAGGAAGCCGCGGCAAGCTCACCCGCCGCCAGCGGCAGATCCTGCAGCTGCTGGCCGACGGCGAGTCGACCCTGGTCGCCGCCCGGGAGCTCGACCTCAGCGAGGAGACGGTGAAGACCCACACCAAGCTCGCGCTCGCCCGTCTCGGCGCCAAAAACCGCACCCACGCGGTGGCGATAGCCGTGCGCGAATGCCTGATCGACTAGTCGCCTACCAGGCGATGTCGTTCTGAGTCGTCGGCGCCTGCCGCGGCTCCGCCGACGCCCAGGCAGGGCGACGAACCCGAACCAGCGAACGCCGTCGCCACTCCGTCTCCCGCTGTGCGTCCCGGCGCTCCTGGAGAGCCGGGGCCTTGGCTTTAAATCCAGCCACGATCCCTCGCAAGCAGCACGGCCTGGGCGCGATCGACGGCGCCGATCTTGCCGTAGACGTTGTGGAGGTGGGTGCGGATCGTCGAGACCGAAAGGTGCATCTCGCTGGCAATCTGCTTGTAGACCATGCCCTCGGAAAGGTGGCGAAGCACGTCGAGCTCGCGACCTGAGAGCGGACAGGGCTCGCTGACGCGGGTCCCGTCCTGGGTCGGCAGGGGCAGCTCGTAGAGCAGGTCGCGCAGGCCTTCGTCGTCAAGACCGCAGCGGGCGGCGCCGGCGCGCAGCCGCTCGGGGGCGATCGCCTCGCCCTGGCAGTAGTGGGCGACCATGTCAGCGGTGGCGATCATCGCCGCCAGGCCTTCGGCGTCCTCGGCGTGATGCCGCTCGATCGCGATCGCGATGCGCTGCGGCAGATTCCACCGTCGCGCGAGGACCCCACCGACGAGGGCGTGGTCGATGCCGAGCTGCTCGCGTTCCTCACGCAGCCGCTGCTCGGGGGTGCGGGAGACCGCGTCGAAGTAGACCTTGTAGCCGGGGTGCAGACGGGAGATCACCAGTCGGCCGACGTCATGCAGCAGCGCCGCGACCGCCAGCTCGTCGCGTTCGACCCAGCCGACGACGCGACCGATGCGATCGGCGGCCCGCTGGGTGGCTAGCGCGTGGACGCGGAAGCGCTCGGGCTTCAGCTCCCAGCTACCGTTGGGCTCGAAGAAGTCGAAGCTCGGAGCGGTGCCGGCGATCGCGAGGACGCCAGCCGGCTTCAGGGCCTCGACCGCCGCGGGGATGCTGGCGATGCCGCCATTCATCCCGCCGCGGTTGGCCTGCCGCAGGACGGAGATCGTCAGGGAGACGTCGCTCTCGACGGCCTCGACCAGGTCGCCGGCGCGGGCGGTGTCCGCCGTGGCGGCGGTGATCACCCGCTCACGCGACTCGAGCAGGACGGGGAAGCGCTCAACCGTCTCAAAGGCCTCAGCCAGGCGGCTGCCGGGGGCGGGAGCGGCTCGCGAGCCGCCTTTGCCGTTGTCCTGCGCAGCAAGTTTGGCGGCGCTCTGCGTCGTCGTAACGCTCATGGGCACACCTCATCGGCATAAACCCCGCCCAGGTTTAGCCCAAAGTCTTTTCCTAACCGCGGGATTTGCGGCGAGGGCGGGGGCTGGTGTCAGGCGGCGGCGAGCCGGCCGGCGGCGGCGCGGATCCGCTCCAGCGAGCGCTCCCGACCCAGCGCGGCGAGGGACTCGAAGATCCCGGGCGAGATCGAGGTGCCGGTGATCGCCACGCGAATCGGCTGGTAGAGCTTGCCGGGCTTGAGGTCGAAGCGCTCGAGCAGCGGCGCTAACGCGGCCTCGATCGCCTCCGGCTCGAAGGGCTCGACCTGCTGCAGGGCCTCCGCGACGGCGGCGAGGATCTCACCGCTCCCCTCTTTCATCACCTTGTTCCAGGCTTTCTCGTCGGCGACGGGAGGCTCGAAAAGGAAGCGGACGAGCGGCCAGACCTCCTCCAGCGTCTGCGCTTTCTCCTGCGCAATCGCGCAAGCCTGGCGCAGTTGCTCGTCGGGCTCGCGTCCCAGGTGACGGGCGACGGCGGCGACATAGGTGTCGAGCGGCATCTCCCGCATGAAGCGGCCGTTCAGCCAGCGCAGCTTCTTCTCGTCGAAGATCGCCGCCGATTTGCCGACGTCCTCGACCCGGAAGCGGCGCACCAGCTCCTCCGTCGACATCAGCGTCGTGTCGTCGTCGGTGCCCCAGCCGAGCAGCGCCAGGTAGTTGCGCACCGCCGCGGGCAGGTAGCCGGCGTCGCGCAGCTCCTGAACCGAGGCGGCGCCGTGGCGCTTGGAGAGCTTCTTGCCGTCGGGGCCGTGCAGGAGCGGCAGGTGGGCGTAGCGCGGCGGCTCGAAGCCGAGCGCCTCGAGGACCAGCAGCTGCTTTGGGGTGTTGGAGAGATGGTCGTCGCCGCGCACTACCTCGGTGACCCCCATCTCGGCGTCGTCGACGGCGACGGCGAAGTTGTAGAGGACCGAGCCGTCGGCGCGGGCGATGACGAAATCGTCGTAGCTGGCGTTGGGGAAGGCGACCGGGCCGCGGATCAGGTCGTGGACGACGGCCTCACCCTCGTCGGGAACGCGCAGACGGATCGCCGCCGTGGAGTCGTCGGCGGGCGTGCCGCGATAGCCGCGCCCGGCGCCATGCTCGCTCTTCCAGGCCTCGACCTCCTTGGCGGTGGCGTGGTCGCGGTAGGCGTGGCCGGACCCGAGCAACCGCTGCAGCGCCTCCGCGTGCCGGTCGGCGCGGCCGGCCTGCGAAACCGGCCCGACGTCCCAGTCCAGCTCGAGCCACTCCAGCGCGTCGATGATCTGGTCCCAGTTCTCCTGGGTCGAGCGCTCGCGGTCGGTGTCCTCGATCCGCAGCACCAGCTCCCCGCCGTCGTGGCGGGCGGCGAGCCAGTTGTAGAGTGCCGTCCTCGCTCCGCCGATGTGCAGCGCACCGGTCGGCGAGGGGGCAAACCTGAGACGGGAGTTATCGCTTTTCATGTTCGTAGGAGCGCACGTTTCCACCGCCGGCGGACTCGCCAACGCGATCGAGCGCGGCGAGGAGCGCGGTTGCGAATCTATCCAGATCTTCAACCAGAGCCCGCGCATGTGGCGGCCGACGAACTTCGGCGAGGAGGACTTCGCCGCTTTCCGCGAGGCGATGGGCAGCTCCAAGGTCGAAGCGGTGATCATCCACGCCGTCTACCTGATCAACTGCGCGACCAAAGACAGAGACCTGCGTAAGAAATCCCTCACCTCGCTCACCCACGCGCTGCGAATCGGCGATGCGATCGGGGCTCGGGGCGTCGTCCTCCATCCGGGATCGCAGAAAACCGACCCGCTGAAACCGTCGCTGAAACGGGCCTCGAAAGTGATCGCGGAGGCACTAAAAGAGACGGACGCCTGCCCCCTATTGCTCGAGCAGACCGCTGGCCACAAAGGCCTGCTCGCCCGCGACTGGGACCAGATCGCCGCCCTGATCGACGGCGCCGGTGAGGACAAGCGCCTCGGCCTCTGTCTCGATTCCTGCCACATGTTCGCCCAGGGCTACGACATCACCGACGAGACCCACCTGACGGCGGTCCTCGACGAAGCCGACGCCAAAGTCGGCTTGGAGCGCCTGGGCGCCGTCCACGTCAACGACGCCGCCGTCCCCTTGGGCGCCCACCTCGACCGCCACGCCAACATCGGCAAAGGCGAGATGGGCAAACGCGGCCTCTCCGCCTTCCTCTCCGAGCCCCGCTTCGAGGGCCTCCCCGCCACCCTCGAGACTCCTGGCCCGGAAAAGAAAGGCTCGTCGAAGGCCGAAGTGACCCTGGCGAAGCGCCTGCGCCGCGAAGGGCTTAAACGGCGAGGGACTTAGCTCTGTCGTAGGGAGGGGTGGGTATCCCCTTCTCTCAACCTTTTCGGTGAAGAGCCTTCAGCTGTCCGAGAAGCTGATCGACCGAAAAGGTACAAGCCGTTCAGGGGACACCCACCCCTCCTGGCGACAGAGCTCCGGCTGACGAATCAGGGTGCAGTCGTCTGCTGGAGATCTGTTGTGGAGGGGGCCGGTACTCCTCCGGAGGAATGTTCGGCGATATGCAATCTGGTTCTTGCGGCCGAAGGCCGCTCTTCGATTGCAGCTAAGCCGCGAAGCGGCGTGCTGCGCAATTCCGGAGGAGGAGTACCGGCCCCCGTACCAGCCCAGCTTCAAGGCAGGCGACAAGGGTCGGCTCCCCCAGCCGACCCTTGCTCTCCCGCCGTAAGTCTTTATTTGATGTGGAAGCCCGAGATCGCGCGGGAGATGACCAGGCGCTGGATCTCGGAGGTTCCCTCGAAGATCGTGTAGATCTTCGAATCGCGGTGCATCCGCTCGACCGGGAACTCGCGGGTGTAACCGTTACCGCCCATGATCTGGATTGCCCGCTCGGTCACCCAGACGGCGACCTCGCCGGCCTTGAGCTTCGACATCGAGCCCTCGGCGTTCTCGAATTTGTGGCCGTTGCGGCCCATCCAGGCGGCGCGCCATACGAGCAGGCGGGCGGCGTCGATCTCGAGCTTCATGTTGGCCAGATCGAAGGCGATCGCCTGGTTCTCGACGATCTTCTTGCCGAACTGTTCGCGCTCTTTGGCGTAGTCGAGGGCGACCTCGTAGGCGGCCCGGGCGATGCCAAGCGCCTGCGCGCCGACGGTCGGCCGGCTGGCCTCGAAGGTCTGCATCGCTGCCTGCGATTTGGCCTTTTTACCCTCGCGCACACGGGCCAGCCGTTCGTCGAGCTTCTCTTTGCCGCCGAGCAGGCAAGCGCCCGGGACGCGACAGTCGTCGAGATGGACGTCGGCGGTGTGGGAGGCGCGGAGGCCGTGCTTCTTCACCTTGGCGCCCTGCTCGCAGCCCGGCGTGTCCGGCGGGATCACGAAGGCGGCGTGGCCGCGCGAGCCGAGCTCGCGGTCGACCGAGGCGATAACGACGTGGATGTTGGCGATACCGCCGTTGGTCGCCCAGGCCTTCTGGCCGTTGAGCACCCATTCGTCCTTGGCCTCGTCGTACTTGGCCGTGGTGCGGATGCCGGAGACGTCGGAGCCGGCGTCTGGCTCAGAGGCGCAGAAGGCGGCAAGCTTGACGTCGTCCTCACTGCCGAAGCACTGGGGGATCCACTCCCCCATCTGCTCCGGGGTTCCCTGCCCGAAGATCGCGGCGACGGCGAGGGTCGTGCCCATGATCGCCATGCCGATGCCGGCGTCGCCCCAGAAGAGCTCCTCGTTGGCGATCGGCAGGGTCAGACCAGTCGGGTCGGCCCAGAACTGGCCCATCGCTTCGAAGCTGTAGAGGCCGATCTTGGCGGCCTCCTGGATGACCGGCCACGGCGTTTCCTCACGCTCGTCCCACTCCTCGGCGGCAGGCCGGACGACGCCCTCGGCGAAGCCGTGCACCCACTCGCGGATGTCCTTCTGGTCTTGGTTTAGCTCGAGCGTGAACTTTGGTTCGCCCTGAGCCTCGGACGTGGAATTGGCCTCGTCGAGCAGCGCGTTGGCGTCGACGTCGGCGACAGAGGAATCAGCCATGGAGGCGAAGTCTACACGGAACGATGTCGCGTCTTGGAACCGTGCAGCGGTTCAGACGTCGCGCAAATCGAAGGCTCGCAACCCCTCGGCGCCCTCGTCGGTGCAGTCGAAGAAACGGCGGTTGACGCAGTCGTAGGACCCGCCCTCTCCCTCGTAGGCACGCTCGACCGAGAACTGGCAGTGCGGCAGCGGCTCGCCGGTCATCTTCACACCGCCGAACCCGCCTGGCTCCAGCACCGCCTCCAGCTCGACCTCGGCGCCAAAGACCTCCTGCATGCAGCCGACGTACTGAGCGCCGGTGAGGCGGTCGACGAAGCTGTAGAGGTAGCGGCAGCCGAGCTCGACGCAGCCCCGCGGCTCGACCATCTTGTCGCAGAAGGAGCGGCACTGGCGGCACTCGCCGACGGTCGTGCGCGTAGCGGTCATGCGAGAAGTCTAGGGATGCGAGATCGCGGAACCAAGCGGTTCTGGACGCCCTAGGCGGCCAGCGCGTCGGGACCCAGGAGCTGGCCCAATTCGTATCTGAGGTGCGGCGAGACCTGGACCTTGAAGTCCTCACCGGTCTTCAGCTTCTTCGGCCCGTCGCTGGTCTGGACGACGAAATGGACGCCGGCCTCCCCTTTGTGGTCCTCGAAGAGCGACTTCAGCTCGTCCATCACCTTCGGATCCCGCAGGCGATCGAGGTCGATCGAGACCTGCAGCGGCCCCGCCGGCAGCGCCGTCACCTTCTTTGCGGCGCTGGCGATCTCCCCCTGATCGGGTTCGAATCGCTGCGCCTCCTGGACGACGAGCTTGGTCTCGCCACGGTCCTTGTGGTCGAGGCGGCCGCGGACGAGGACGATCGCGTCGGGCTGGATCACCTCGGCGCTCTCGGACTGGTCGGCCTTGAAGACCAGCATCTCGACCTGACCCTCGACGTCGTCGAGGGTGGCGAACATCATCTGGTTGCCGCTCTTGGTGCGGATCTTCTTGCACTCGACGACGATGCCGCCGACGGTCACCCAGGCGCCGTCCGGCTTGCCCCCGAGCTGAGCCAAGCTGCAATCGACCCGCGCCCGCAGCGCCGGCCCGACTTCGGTCAGCGGATGCGAGGAGAGGTAGGTGCCGAGCACCTCCTTCTCCATCGCCAGCATCTCGGCGCGGTCGAACTCGGCGGCCGGGATCGGCGGCCGGTGATGGGCCTGCGGCGCTGCCCCGCCGCCGCTGTCCTCGCCGAAGTCGAAGATCGAGCCCTGGCCCAGCTGCGCATCCTCCTGGGCCTTCTGACCCGCCGACTGCGCCGCCGGGAGCGCTTCCAGCATCCCTTTGCGGCTGGCGTCGGTCGAGTCGAGGGCGCCGCACTTGACGAGGCATTCGATCGCGCGTTTGTTGACGGCGCGGCTGTCGACCCGTTCGCAGAAGTCCCAGATCGACTCGATCGGTTTCTCCTCGCGGGCGCGGAGGATCGCCTCGACCGCCGAGTGGCCGACGTTCTTGACCGCGTCGAGGCCGAAGCGGATCGCGTTCTCGGCGACGACGAAGCTGTGATCCGAGGAGTTGACGTCGGGCGGCAGCACGTCGATCCCCATCTCCGCGCAGCGGTTGACGAAGAACGGCACCTTGTCTTTGGTGTTCATCACCGAGGAGATCACCGCCGCCATGTACTCGGCCGGGAAGTTGGCCTTGAGGTAAGCGGTGCGGTAGGAGATCAGCGCGTAGCAGGCGGCGTGAGACTTGTTGAAGGAGTAGTCGGCGGCGGCTTCGTTCAGCTTCCAGAGGTCCTGGGCCACTTTCGGATCGGTATTCGACTTCGCCAGCCCTTCGATGAATTTGTCCTTCATCGTCGCCATCAGGTCGCGCTTCTTCTTGCCGACCGCCTTGCGCAGGTCGTCCGCCTCGGCACCGGTGAACCCGGCCATCTCGCGGGCGATCGCCATCAGCTGCTCCTGGTAGACGACGCAGCCGTAGGTCTCGGCGGTGATGTCCTTCAGTCGCGGATCGGGATAGCGAACGCTGGCGGGGTTGCGCTTGCCTTTGGCATAGGTCGGGATGTAGGCCATGGCGCCGGGCCGGTAAAGGGCGCCGAGCGCGACCAGATCCGCGAACTCGGTCGGCTTGACCTTGCGCAAGGCGTCGCGCATTCCCTCCGACTCGAACTGGAAGACGCCGGTCGAATCGCCCTCAGCCAGCATCGTGTAGGTCTTTGCGTCGTCGATCGGGATCTTCTCCATGTCGACCCGCTCGCCGCGCGAGCGCTCGATGATGTCGATCGCGTCCTCGATCACGTCGAGGTTGCGCAGGCCGAGGAAGTCCATCTTCAGCAGCCCGATCTCCTCGATCGGGTTCATCGAGTACTGGGTCACGATCTTGTACTGGCGCTCCGGCTTGCCCTTCTCGTTGGTGGTGGCCGGCGCGCTCTTGTCCTCGGCCAGCTGCAGGGGCACGACCTCGTGCAGCGGCCGGTCGGCGATCACCACCGCGGCGGCGTGGATCGAGTTGTTGCGGACGATCCCCTCGAGGCCCCGCGCCACGTCGATGACTTTCCTCGCGTCGGCGTCGGCGTCGTAGGTCTTTTTCAGCTCTTCGCCGGCCTTGAGGCATTCCTCGAAGGAGGGGCTGCGGCCCATGATCGGCTCCGGGATCTGCTTCGCAAGCTTGTCGCCGGTTGCGTAGTCGAAGCCGAGGACTCGGGCGGCGTCGCGGGTGGCGGCGCGCGGCGCCATCTTGCCGAAGGTGATGATCTGGGCGACCGACTCGCGGCCGTATTTCTCGCCGACGTAGCGGATCATCCGCTCGCGGCCGCGGACCGAGAAATCGATGTCGATGTCCGGCATCGATTTGCGGCCCGGGTTGAGGAAGCGCTCGAAGATCAGTCCTTCGGCGAGCGGGTCCAGATCGGTGATGTTGAGGCAGTAGGAGACGATCGAGCCGGCGGCCGAGCCACGGCCCGGTCCGACGGCGATGGCGTTCTCCTTCGCGTAGCTGACGAAGTCCCAGACGATCAGGAAGTAGGAGGAGAAACCCATCTCCTCGATCACCCCGAGCTCGAAATCGAGCCGTTCGACCGCTTCGGCCGGCGGCGGATCGCCGTAGCGGGCGCGCAGCCCGTCCAGCGCGATCCGGCGCAGCATCGCCTCCGGCTCCTCGTCGTTTTCGGTCGGGTAGCGCGGCAGCAGCAGCTTGCCGAGCTCGATCTCGATGTCGCAGCGTTCGGCGATCTCGAGCGTCGTCGGCACCGCCTCCGGCCACTCGGCGAACGAGTCCGCCATTTCGGCGTTGTCCTTGATGTAGAACTCGTTCGTGTCGAAGCTCATCTTCGGCATCTGCAGCGTCGACTTGGTCTGCACGCAGAGCAGCGCGGCGTGGTTGTCGAAGTCCTCGCGCCGCAGGTAGTGCACGTCGGCGGTTCCGACCAGCGGCCGGTTCAGCTCGCGGGCGAAACGGACGATCCCCTCGTTCGCCTTGTCCTGCTCTTCGATCCCGTTCTTCTGCACCTCGAAATAGACCTGCTCGGGCCCGAAGGCCTGGATCAGGTCGTCGAGATGGGCGCGGGCGTCGCCGTCGCGCTCTTCGATCAGGCGGCGGCAGAAACGGGACTGCAGGCAGCCGGTGAGGACGATTACGCCCTTGGCGTGCTGGGACAGCAGCTCCATGTCGACGTTGGCCTTGCCGCGGGAGAAACCTTCGAGGAAGCCGGCCGAGGTGAGCTTGACCAGGTTGGAGAAGCCCTCGTTCGTCTCCGCCAGCAGGGTGAGGTGGTTGCGCTCGTACCGCGCCTGCTCCTTGATCGCCCGGCGGTCGTCGACGAGGTAGGCCTCGAGGCCCGCGACCGGTTTGATCCCGTGTTTATGGCATGCCTTGTAGAGCTCCACGGCGCCGTTCATCACCCCGTGGTCGGTGAGCCCGAGGGCCGGCTGATCGAGCTCGGCGGCCCGCGCCGCCATCGCGTCGATCTTGCAGGCGCCGTCAAGCAGCGAGTACTCGCTGTGGGCGTGGAGATGTACGGCAGAGGCAGTGCTCACGACTGCCTTCGATCATGCCAAGCCGAGCAGATGGCACGGCCACCTTTCGACACGCTTCCGCGCGATTTCCGAGCTAGTTCAGGACCAAAGCGGCGAAGACCGCGCCGACGATGCTGATCGTCATGCCACTGAAGCAGATGATCATCGTCCGTTGCATCGAATCGAAGCGCCTGTTGACTTCGGCAAAGCCGGCTCTCATCTCGGCTTCGACCTTGTCGAAGCGTCGGTCGACTTGTTCGAACCGCTTGTCGACCTTGTCGAACCGCTTGTCGACCTCGTCGAACCGTCTGTTCACGTCGTCAAAGCGCTGATTGACGTTCTCCTTGAGATCGTCCAGTCGCTCGTCGGTCCACGCTTCCCTTGCCATGACTGCCATGCAGCCAACCATACGCAGCTAACTGTCTACAGAGGCGCGCAAAAACAAAATTCTTGGAAGCGACTTACGCGCGGAACCGTGACCTAGCCGCAGACCCAGGCGCTGGTGCCGGAATCGGCCCAGATTTCGGCGGCGATCCGGTCCTGTTCGGCCTTCGGGGCGTTCTGCGGTTCGCCCTGGCCGCCGTAGAGTTCCCAGGTTGAAGGCAGGATCTGGTAGGCGCCGCCGGCCCCGCTGGACGGGTTGAGGGCGCTGTAGTTGCCGCCTGACTCGCACATCACGATGTAGGTCGGGATCGAGTAGGGACCGCCGAGCCAGCGGCCGACTTCTTCTTCGGCCTCGGCTTCGGATTCGGCCAGCCGGGCTTCCTGGATCTCGTCGACCCAGTCGGAGATGTCGGCTTTCAGCGTCGCCAGCGAGCTTTCGCGCTCGGCCTTCAGGCCGGCCAGCTTGGCTGCCGACGCTTCGGCTTCAGCGCGGACGGCGGCGATTTCGGAGCGAGCGGCTTCGAGCCGTTCGTCATAGGCGATCGCTTCGGCCCGCAGGTCGCCCACCTCGAGCACCTGCCGGTGGACCGCGGCGCGCACTTCGGCGACGCGGTCGGCGAGAGCGCTGTCGGCTTCGGAGATCGCCCGCAGGTAGTCGTTGCGGGTGACGAAGTCCTGGTAGTCGCTGGATTCCAGGACCAGGGTCGCCGTGTCCGGGGTCCCGCTCTCGTAGATCGCCACCAGCCGCTCGGCCAGCACCCGGCGCGAACGCTGCAGCCGGGCCTTCTCGCGTGCCAGTCGCTGCCGGGTCAGGCGCAGCTTCCGCGAGAGCTCCGCCGCCCGCCTGCGGCCCTCGGCCAGCATCGCGCTCAGCTTTTCCTCCCGCGCCTCGGCCTCCGCGGCTTCCGCTTCGGCGCTCCCCAGTTCAGCCGTCGTCGCCTGCAGCCGCGAGGAGAGCGAGCTTGCCTCGTTGCGGGCGTCCGCCAGCTTCGCTTCGAGCGCGCCCGCCTTCGTCGCCCCGGCGCTGCCGGCGCAGACGATCAGGACCGCGAGCAGCGCGCAGAGCGTCGCCGCGACGCAGATCCGCGGAAGATCCTTTGAGAGCCCAACCGGCCGCACGAGCGGCTGAGGCTAGCGAGCGACCCTCAAAAGCCCTGCAAGTTGCCGATAACCCGCAAGGGAAGTTGCGGCTCAGCCTTCCGGCACTTCGCGGCTCGCCAGGTAGGCGGCGGCAACCGCCACCAGGCCGACCCCGACCCCCAGCGCGATCCGAGCCTCGCGGCGGTAGCGACGGCGCAGGTAGCGATAGGCGAACTTGACCGAGGCTTTGCCGACCCGGTTGTACATCAGTCGCCTCCTCCATCCTGGTTGCGCAGCCGGTGCGCCATCCGCGACTGCAGCGACCAGAGCTCGATGAAGCCGGGCGAAGCGTTCTGGTCGAACAGCCCACCGGACTCGGAGAAGGTCGCGAGCTGGGCGTCATAGACGGCGTTCGGCGAAGAACGGGTGACGACCCGCACGCTGCCTTTGTAGAGGCGGAGGCCGATCTCACCCGTCACCTGCCTGTTGACGGCGTCCATGTAGGCGTCGAGATCGGTCCGCAGCGGCTCCCACCAAAGGCCGCCGTAGACGAGGTAGCCCCACTTCTGGTCGAGCGCCGGCTTGAACTGGTTCTGGTGGATCGTCCCGACCAGCCGCTCCAGCTCCTCGTGCGCGGTGAGGACGATCGCCGCGGCCGGCACCTCATAGATGTCGCGCACCTTGAGGCCGACGATCCGGTCCTCGATGTGGTCGACGATGCCGACGCCGTGGCGGCAGCCGATCTCGGCGGCGCGTTCGAGCAGCTCGACCAAGCCCAGCCGCTCGCCGTTGAGGCTGACCGGCACACCCTCCTCGAAGCCGACGGTGACCGTCTCGGCCTCGTCCGGCGCCTCCTCGGGACGGGTGACGAGCTGGAAGACGTCGTCCTCGGGCGCGTGGTCGAGCTCCTCGATCCAGCGACCCTCCGAGGAGCGGCCCCAAAGGTTGTCGTCGATCGAGTACGGGGCGACCTCGGTCCCGCCCTTGACCGGGATCCCATGTTCACGGGCATAGGCGATCTCCTCCTCACGCCCCATCTCCCAGGAGCGCACCGGTGCGATCGTCTTCAGCTCCGGGGCCAGCGTCGCCACCGTCGCCTCGATCCGCACCTGGTCGTTGCCCTTGCCGGTGCAGCCGTGGGCGATCGTGTCGCAGTTGGTCCGCTGCGCGTACTCAACCGCCAGCTGCGCGATCAGCGGGCGCCCGAGCGCGGTGAAGAGCGGGTAGCCGTTGCCGTAGACGGCGTTGGCCTTGATCGCCGGCACCAGGAACTCAGCGGCGAAGCGCTCGCGAGCGTCGACGACGTGGCAGTCGACGGCGCCGAGCCGCCGCGCCTTCTCCTCGATCACCCCGTAGTCCTCTCCCGGCTGGCCGAGGTTGACGGTCAGGCAGACGACCTCGGCTTCGTAGTGGTCCTGGATCCACTTCAGCATCACGCTCGTGTCGAGCCCGCCCGAGTAGAGCAGGAGGACGCGGTGGACGCTCGCCGGATCCGCCTCGTAGGTGGCGGTGGGCTGGAAGTGCGGTTGATCGGAGCTCACGCGGGCGGAAGTCTCGCACGCAAGGGCGTGAAGACGCTCCGTGCCGGTGCGCTTAGGAGACCAAGAGAGTGCCGGGCGAAGTGAATTTGTAGGTCGCGTTGATCTGCGCCGCGGAACCGCAGAACGATCCACTGCCGCCCCCGGTTCGGGGAACCGACTCGAATTCCGTCTCCCATTGGGCGGGAGTGCCTCCTGTGATCGTTCCGAGCAGAGTGCTGGAGGTCGTGTAGATGCAGTGGAGCCCCAGGCATTGGACTGTGATCTGTGTGCCCGAGGTTGTCATTGTCCCGTTGCCGCCCCCGGTTGCATGGATTTCGAAGGATCCGCTTTTGAGGACGGTAACGGGGCAACTGCAAGAGGACAGTTCGAATTTCGAAAAGGTCCCTTTGACTGTAACCCCTGCGCCGTGAGAGCTAACGCTCCCTTCGAAGGTCGATTTATTGCAGTTGACGTTGCCCTGGAACGAACTCCCGAGATTCCAGAAGCCCCCGCTGGTCAGTTCCCCTTTTAGCGTGCCTGTGTAGATCGTGCCCGCGGGCGATGTGAGCGAAGTCGCCGAAGCCACGCCACCTCCCGAGGCCCAGAGCCCGGCGATGGACACGACGAAGAGGAACATCTTCATTGACTTCACCGCCACAGTAAACCGACATCGAGATCATTAGTCAATATCTTTCTAGCTAGATTGACTGATCCGTCACTAAGGCGCTTCGATACCTCCGCTGCCTTCTTCTTCTTCGATCGGGGGTTCTTCGGTTTCCGGTTCTTCTTCTTCCGGTTCTTCTTCTTCGGCTTCGGGTTCTTCTTCGGTCGTTTCCGTGGTTTCGGTCGTTTCCGTCGTGGTCGTCGAGCTTTCGGTCGTCGACGGGGCCGTCGAAGTGGTCGGGACGCTGGTCGTGTCGCCGCCGTTGTCGTTGCCGGCGATGACGAGAACCGCGATCAGCAGGCCGACGATCACCGCGATCAGGCCGGCGATCAGCCAGCGAGTGTTGTTGCCGCCGTCGGGGTCTGACCCGCCCCTGCGGGGGCCGCGGTCTTCCGGGCCCATCAGTCGCGTCGGATCCTCGTGCATCTGCCGCTCCTCCTCAGTCCCCGGGCCCGAGGATCGCGTGGAGGATCGCGTTCGTGTCCTCGATCTGGAAGCGCTCCCGCAGTCTGCTCTCGATCTCCTCGCGGCTGCTGCCGGAAACCGCCATCTGGGTCGCCAGCAGACGGGCGCCAGTGGCGTCGGAGCGGTTGCGTTCGGGCAGCGGCGCCGGCCTCTCTTCTGCGTCTATCGCCCGCAGCCGGGGCTTCTGAGGCTCGGGCGAGGGCGCCACGTTGCCGTTGTCGGCAACCCCGCCGCCGCCAAGTCGGCTCTGGGCTTCTTCCAGCGTCGCCTGCAAGCGTTCGGCCTCCTGCCGTAGAGACACCGCCTGGTCGAGCAGCGAGTCGACCAGGTCCCCCAGCTCGGCGACCCTGCCGTTCGCGGCCTGCTCGGACTCGGCGCGCGCCTGCGCCAGGTACAGCCGCGCCTGGGCTTCGGCGTCGTTGATCACACCCTCCGCCGCGCGCTCGGCCGCCTCGACGATCGCCTCGAGGCGCTCGGCGGTGGCGGCTCGGAGCTTCTGCTGCTGCTCCGTCGACTGGTCTCGGCGGCGACCGATGCTCATGCGGCTGCGAAGCCTAGAAGCGATTCGCCGATCAGGCGGACCGCCAGGTCGACGTGGTCGGAATCGATCACCAGCGGTGGCAGCAGTCGCAGCGTGTCCGGACGCGGCGCGTTGACGACGAGCCCACGCTCCAGCAGATCGGCACCGACCGCCGCCGCGTCCAGTCCCTCCTCGAGCGCGACGCCGATCATCAGGCCGCGGCCGCGGGTCTCCCGCACACCCTCCAGCGCCTCCAGCTGCTCGCAGAGGTAGGCGCCGAGCTCGCGCACGTGGCGCAGCAGCACCGGGTCGTCGACAAGATCGAGGACGGCAAGGGCGGCGGCGCTCGCCACGGGGCCGCCGGCAAACGTCGAGCCGTGGTCGCCGGGCTCGAGCACCTCGGCGCAGCTCGGGGCGGTGATGCAGGCGCCGATCGGCATGCCGCCGCCCAGCGCCTTGGCGCTGGTCAGGACGTCGGGCCGGACGGGGGTCTGCTGGTGAGCCCAGAGGGAGCCGGTGCGACCGACACCGGTCTGGATCTCGTCGAGGATCAGCAGCGCGCCGGCTTCGTCGCAGGCCTCCCGCGCCGCCAGCAGTGCCTCTTCGCTGGTGACGTAGACGCCGGCCTCGCCCTGGATCACCTCCAGCAGCACCGCCGCGGTCCGCTCCCCGACCGCCTCACGCAGCGCCGAGGCGTCGTTGTGCGCCACCGAGCGGAAGCCGGGGAGCATCGGGCCGAGCGCCGGGTTGGTTGCCAGCCCCGGGGTCGCCGCCAGCGAGCCGTAGGTGCGGCCGTGGAAGTCGTTTTCGAAGGAGACGATCTCCGGTTCGGAGACGCCGCGCCCATGGGCGTGCTTGCGGGCGATCTTGATCGCGCACTCGTTCGCCTCGGTGCCGGAGTTGGCGAAGAAGACGCGGCCGCCCAGGCTCGAGTCCGAGAGGCGCTGCGCCAGCTGGCTCATCGGCTCGCTGAAGTAGAGGTTGGAGACGTGCATCAGCCGGTGGGCCTGCTCGCGCACCGCCTTCACCACCTCCGGGTGGCAGTGGCCGACCGAGCAGACGGAGATGCCGCTGAGGAAGTCGAGGTACTTCTTGCCGTCGGCGTCCCACAGCAGCGGCCCCTCGCCACGGACGAAGTCGACCGGCGCCCGCTTGTAGGTGCGCATCAGGTAGCGCTGCTCGAGCGCCTGCGTCTGCTCCAGCCCGACTCCCTCGGCGACGTCGCTCACGGCGTCACCATCGTCCCGATCCCGGCGTCGGTGAAGAGCTCGAGCAGGAGGCTGTGGGGGATGCGACCGTCGATGATGTGGGAGGACTGGGCGCCGCCGCGGATCGCGTCGGCGCAGGCCTGCAGCTTCGGCCGCATCCCCCCTTCCAGGCTCGGCAGCTTCTCGTCCACCTCCCGCACGGTGGCGCGGGAGATCAGAGAACCGTGGTCGGCGGGGTCGGCGAGCCAGCCTTCGACGTCGGTGAGGAAGACGGCCTTGTGGGCGCCGATCGCGGCGGCGACCTTGCCGGCGGCCTCGTCGGCGTTGACGTTGTAGGACTGGCCCCCGCGGTCGGATGCCGAGGAGGCGATCACCGGGATGTAGTCGGCGGCGATGTGGTTGAGGACGTCGACGTCGACCCGCTCGATCGAGCCGACGAAGCCGACCTGCTCGGCGTTGGCGACCGGCTTGACCTCGAAGAGGTTGCCGTCCTCGCCGGAGAGGCCGACCGCAGGCTGGCCGTGGCGGTTCAGCCGCTGGACGATTTCCGAGTTGATTTTCCCCGCGAGGACCATCTGCGCCACCTCGACCGTCGCGGCGTCGGTCACCCGCAGCCCCTCGTGGAAGCGGACCTCCAAGTCGAGTTTCTCCATGTAGCGGGTGATCTCCGGCCCGCCACCGTGGACGATCACCGGGTTGAGGCCGACGTACTTGAGCAGGACCACGTCGGTGGCGAAGGCTTCGCGCAGCTCGTCGTCGAGCA
This sequence comes from Solirubrobacterales bacterium, assembly GCA_035688955.1. Taxonomy (GTDB): domain Bacteria; phylum Actinomycetota; class Thermoleophilia; order Solirubrobacterales; family 70-9; genus VAYN01. The sequence goes on from DASSMJ010000030.1 coordinate 42,577, forward strand.
TCGCCGCGCCGCCGTACTTGATCACGATCGTGCGGCCGTGGAACTCGCGGATGTAGGGCAGCGCCTCGAGGAGGGTGGCGACGCTGCCGCTGTCGTAGCGGGTGTTGTTGGTGGCGGAGCTCACGTCGTGTATTCCGCGTTGAGCTTGACGTAGTCGTAGCCGAGGTCGGAGAACCAGACGTGGGCGCTGTGCTTGCCGCGGCCGAGCCGCAGGCCGATCTCCGCCTCCTCGACCTCCGCCTCGAGCTCGGCGGCGTCGATGTTCTCGGCCCCCAGCTCCGGCAGCTCGACGCCGACGAGGGCGGCCCCGGCGGCCTGGGCGATCCGGCCCCAGTTGGGGTCGCGACCGAAGAGCGCGGTCTTGACCAGGGGCGAGTTGGCGATCGCGCGGGCGACCCGCTCGGCCTCGGCCTGGTCGGCGGCCTCGGTGACCTCGATCCGCCCGGTGCGCACGGCACCCTCGCCGTCGCGGACGATCTCGATCGCCAGTTGCTTCAGGACCGCCTCCAGCAACCCATCCGGCAGCGGCTGTCCGGAGGCGCCGGACGCCTGGAGGAGGACGGTGTCGTTGGTGCTCATCTGGCCGTCGACCGTGATCCGGTTGAAGGAGGCGTCGACGGCCTCGTGCAGGAGCGCGTCGGCGTCCTCGACTACGGCGTCGGTCTGGACGAAGCAGAGCATCGTCGCCATGTTCGGCTCGATCATCCCCGCCCCCTTCGCCTGGGCGGAAAGCGTCACGCCGCCGGCGCGCAGGGTGCAGCGCTTAGGCCAGCGGTCGGTGGTGAGGATCGCGTCAGAGAATGCCTCGCCGCCCGTCTCCGAGAGAACAGAAGCCGCCTCGGCGATCCCGACCAGGACCGCGTCGAGCGGCAGCGGCACCCCGATCGTCCCGGTCTCGGCGACCGCAACCTGGGGCTGCTCCAACCTCAGCTGCTTGGCGGCAACCGTCGACATCGCCAACGCGTCGGCGAACCCCTGCTCGCCGGTCTCGGCGTTGGCGTTGCCGCTGTTGACGACGGCGGCGCGGATGTCGCCCGCCTCGCAGCGTTCCCGGCAGACGCGGATCGGCGCCGCCGCCGAGGCGTTGCGGGTCAGCAGCAGGGCCGAGTCGACCCGCTCGGCGTCGCAGACGATGAGGCCGACGTCGGTGCGCCCGCCGCCCTTGAGCCCGCAGTGGGCACCCCCGGCGCGGAAGCCGGGCGCGAGCTGGTTCGGATCGAGCTCCTCGATGCCGTCGGGGGCATCAACCCATCTCGACCTAAAGAAGCTCACAGCAGCCCCTCCGTCTCGTCGAGTCCCAGCATCAGGTTGAGGTTCTGCACGCCCTGGCTGGAGGCGCCCTTCCAGATGTTGTCGATCGCCGAGAAGGCCATCACCCTCCCCCGCTCCTCGACCGTCACGTAGACGTGGCACTCGTTGGTGTCACGGACGGCGCGCAGGTTCGGTGGCCCGTCGAGCACGTGGACGAAGGGCTCGTCGGCGTAGCGCCGCTGGTAGAGGTCGCGGATCGCCTCCTTCGAGGTCGCCTCGCTGAGGCTGGCGAAGCAGGTGGCCAGCTCCCCCTGGTCGAGCGGCAGCAGGTGCGGCACGAAGGTGACCGGCGCCGGGCTGCCGAGCGCCGCCAGCTCCTGTTCGATCTCCGGCCGGTGCCGGTGCCCCTCGGTCTTGTAGGGGAAGGCGTTCTCGGTCATCGCTGAAAAGTGGACGAGGTCGTCGCTGCTGCGTCCGTAGCCTGAGGTGCCCTGCATGGCGGAGATGAAGACCTCGCCGAGCAGGCCCTGTTCGGCCAGCGGCGCCAAGGCGAGGACGCTGGCGGTCGGATAGCAGCCGGGAGTGGCGACGAGCGTCGCCTCGCGCAGCTGCTCGCGGTAGAGCTCGCTAAGGCCGTAGACGCCGGTGCCGAAAAGGTCGGGGGCGCCGTGCTCGCCATACCAACGCTCGTAGGTCTCGCGGTCGCGCAGGCGGAAGTCGGCGGAGAGGTCGACGACGAGAACGCCCTGCTGCCGCAGCGCCGCGTCGGCCGGCGCCGCCGCCCCGTGGGGGTAGGCAACGATGGCCGCATCGACGTCCGGAAGCGCCTCCAGATCCAGCTCGGTCAGCTCGATCGGCGCCCGGTAGCGCGGGTAGAGCTCGCTCAGCCGTTTGCCGGCGTCGCTGCGCGAGGTGGCGGCGACGAGCTCCAGCCCTGGGTGGTCGTGGACGATCTGCGCCGCAAGCGCCCCGGTGAAACCTGAGGCGCCGGCGACCAGGACCCGCTTCCTATTCACGCAGCGTTCCCCCGATCTCGCCCAACTTCGCCTTGATCGCCTCCCGCCGCTCGGCGACCTCCTCGTCGGTGAGGGTGCGGTCGCCGGCGCGGAACTCGAGGTTCAGCGCCAGGCTCTTGCGCCCCTCGCCAACCTGCTCGCCCTCGTAGAGGTCGAAGACCTCGGCGGCCTGGAGGAGGTCGCCGCCGGCCGCGAGGATCGCCTCGCGCACCTCGCTCGCCGGCGTCTCCGCCGGTAAGACCACAGCCAGGTCCTGGTAGACGGCGGGGAAGGTGGTCACGTCCTCGTAGGTCTCCTCGCCGAGAGTGGCGGCGGCGATCAGCGGTGCCAAGTCGAGTTCGAAAGCGACGGCGGCGTCGATGTCCCAGGTTTTGCAGACCAGCGGGTGGACCTCGCCGAGCCAGCCGACCGGCTTGCCGCTGACCGAGACCGCGGCGGCGCGCCCCGGGTGCAGGAACGGCTCTTCGGCAGGCGCGAAAGCAAGCTCCGCCCCCAGCCCGCGCGCCAGCGCTTCGGCCACGCCCTTCAGCGCGAAGAACTCCGCCGCCTCTCCGCCGCCACGCCAGGAGCGCCGCCCCGGCGATCCCATCGCGATCGCCGCCAGCCGGTGCGGCTCCGCGAACGGTGCCGCTCGATCCCCGGCGAACTCGCCTTCTCCCTCCAGGTAGACGCGGGCGGATTCGAAAAGAGCGAGGTCGGCGCTGCCCCGGGCCGCGTTGCGGGAGGCGATGTCGAGCAGGGAGCCGAGCAGCAGCGTCCGCATCGCCGACTGGTCCTCGGAGAGCGGGTTGGCGAGCATCACCGGCCGCGCCCGCGGGTCATCGGGGGGAACGCGGAGGCGCTCGGCCTCGCCGGGGTCGGTGAAGCTCCACCCCACAACCTGGTCGAAGCCGAGGTCGCGGAGGGCGTCCTCGCTGCGCCGCCGCAGCTGCTGCTCGCGACTGAGCCCGCCGACCGCGCCCCCGACCGCCGGCAGCGTCGTCGGCAGGTGCTCGTCGATGCCGTGGACCCGCGCCACCTCCTCGATCAGGTCGACCTCGCGGGTGACGTCGTAGTAGCGGTCGGGCGGGACGACGACCTCGAGGTCATCGCCGGCCGTCTGCACCTCGAAGCCGAGCCGCTCCAGGTAGGCCTGCTGGTCCTCCTGGGAGATGTACATCCCGAGCAGGCCCTCGACCCGCTCGGCCCGCAGGATCAGCCGCCGCGGCGGCGGCGTCGGGGCGGCGACGTCGATCGTCCCCGGCACCAGCTTGGCGCCGCAGAGCTCGACCATCAGGCGCGAGGCGACCGCTTGAGCCCGCATCGTCAGCTCCGGGTGAAGCTGCTTCTCGAAGCGCGACGACGCCTCCGAGCGCAGCCCCAGCAGCCGCGAGGTGCGGAGGATGTTGGTCCCGTTCCAGGTCGCGACCTCGAGCAGGACCCGGGTCGTCCCCTCGGAGACCTCGGAGGTCTGCCCCCCCATGATCCCGGCGACGCCGGAAGGCCCGTTCTCGTCGCAGACCAGCACCGTCTCGGCGTCGAAAGTGCGCTCGACGTCGTCGAGCGTGGTCATCTTCTCGCCCTCGGCCGCGGTGCGGACGGTCAGCGCCCCGTTCGGGACCTTGTCGAGGTCGAAGGCGTGGAGCGGCTGGGCGGTCAGCAGCATCACGTAGTTGGTGATGTCGACGACGTTGTTGATCGGCCGCTGGCCGGCGGCGGCAAGGCGCGCCTGCAGCCACAGCGGCGAGGGAGCGATCGTGACGTCGGTGAAGACGCGGGCGGTGAAGCGCGGGCAGAGCTCAGGCACCTCGACGGTGACCGAGGCGTAGTCGGAAGCCTCCCCCTCACCCTCTGCCGGGGCGTCCTCGGCCCAGGGATCGGCGGCGAGCGGCGCGCCGGTGATCGCGTGGACCTCCCGCGCCACCCCGTGCACCCCGAAGCAGTCGGTGCGGTTCGGCGTCACCTCGATCTCCAGCACCGGCTCGCCCAGCGGCAGCACCTCGCTCAGCGGCGTGCCCGGCGCCGGGCCGTCGTCGAGGACGATGATCCCGTCCGCTTCCTCGGCGACTTCGAGCTCGGCGGCGGAGAGGATCATCCCTTCGGAGGGGACGCCGCGCAGCTTCGCCTTGCGGATCTTCATCCCGCCGGGCATCGTGCCGCCGGGCAGGACGACGGGGACGGTCTGACCGGCATCGACATTGGGGGCGCCGCAGACGATCGTCCGCTCGCCGTCACCGACATCGACTCGGCAAACGCTGAGGCGGTCGGCGTTCGGGTGCTGCTCGCGCTCGAGCACCTTGCCGACGACGAAGCCCTCGGCCGATGGCGGGCCGACCGTGTCGAGACGCTCGACCTCGGTCCCGGTCATCACCAGGCGATCGGCAAGCGCCGCCGGCTCCATGCCTGGGTCACAGTACTCGCGCAGCCACGAGAACGGCACTCTCATAGCCGCGCCTCCATCAACAGGCCCATCATCCGAACTGCTCCAGCATCCGCACGTCGTTGTCGAAGAAGCGCCGCAGGTCGGGAACACCGTGGCGCAGCATCGCCACCCGCTCGACCCCGATCCCGAAGGCGAAGCCCTGCACCCGCTCGGCGTCATAGCCGTAGGTCTCGACGAAGCCGAGCACGTTCGGGTCGACCATCCCGGCGCCGAGGATCTCGATCCAGCCCTGGCCCTTGCAGAGGTTGCAGCGCTCGCCGCCGGCCAGCTCGCCGGTGCCGCCGCACTGGAAGCAGGAGACGTCGACCTCCACGCTCGGCTCGGTGAAGGGAAAGAAGTGGGGTCGCAGGCGGACCTCGCGGTCGGGGCCGAAGATCGCCCGGCACATCGCCAGCAGCGTCCCCTGCAGGTCGGCGAGGGTGATCCCCTCCGCTATCGCCAGCCCCTCCATCTGGTGGAACATCGGGCTGTGGGTGGCGTCGGAGTCGCGCCGGTAGACCTTGCCGGGGACGACGACGAAGATCGGCGGCGGCTGGGTCTCCATCGAGCGCACCTGCATCGGCGAGGTGTGGGTCCGCAGCAGCACATCGGGGTGGGACTGGACATAGAAGGTGTCCTGGAGCATCCGCGCCGGGTGGCCGGGCGGGTGGTTGAGCGCCGTGAAGTTGTAGTAGTCGTGCTCGATCTCCGGCCCTTCGGCGACGTGGTAGCCGAGCCCGATCATCGTGTCCTCGAGCAGGCGGGTAGTGCGGGCGATCAGGTGGGCGTGGCCGACCGGACGCGGCGGCGCCCCGGGCAGGGTGACGTCGACCCGGTCGGTGACCAGCCGCGCTTCCAGCTCGGCGGCGGCGAGGCGCTCGGCGCTTTGCTCCAGCAGCGCCTCCAGCTCCTTGCGCGCCTTGTTCGCGGCGCCACCGACAGGGCCGCGTTCCTCCGGCGGCAGCTCGGCGATCCCGCGCAGGATCGAGGTCAGCTCGGCTTTGCGGCCGAGGTAGCGGACCCGCATCTCCTCCAGCTCGGCGCTGCCGCCGGCGCCCTCGATCGCCGCGGCGGCCTCGGCCCTGATCTCCTCGATCCGCTCAAGCATCGCCCTGGGCCTCCTGCATGGCGAGCGAAGATATCCGTTGAGCGGCGATCGCAGCCGCGGCGGCGACGTTGAGGGACTCGGGACCGCCGTCGCGAAGCGGAATCGTCACCCTGCGATCGCAGGCGGCGAGCACTTCGTCGGGCAGCCCCTCCCGCTCGGCCCCGAGGCAAACCGTCGCTGCTCCCCCGAGCGTGTCGAGTTCTTCCCCCCCGTGCGCGACTAAGGCGACACGCGGCTCGGGGGTGGCGTCGATAGTGGCCTTCAGGGGAGGGCGGCTGAAGATCGAGCCCATGCTGGCGCGCGTCGCCTTTGGCGAGAAGGGATCGACGGTGTCAGGACCCAGGACCAACGAGCCGCCGGCGAGGGCGTCGAGCGTGCGGACGATCGTCCCGACGTTGCCGGGATCGCTCACCCCGTGCAGGTAGAAGCAGGGCTTCGAAGGCCCCTCGGCCCAGCGCAGCGGCCAAACCGCGATCACCCGCGTGCTCGACCCCAGCACCGAGACATCCGCCAGCAGCTTGGGATCAACCTCCTCGCCCTCGAGATCCGACCCCTCCCCCACGAGCACGAGCCGCGGCTGCGCCCCGGCCGCCAGCCCCGCCTCGAGCAGATCCTCGCCCTCGGTCGCGAACAGGCCCTCGCGCTCGCGGTGCTTGCGCTCGCGCAGCTTGCGGACCAGTTTCAGCTTCTCGTTGTGGGGGCTTTCGATCATCGGGTTCTGTTGACGGTGTCTCTTCTTCTAAGCGGTTTCTTCTCCTGGAACGAAAAAGCGGGCCGATAAACGGCCCGCCCGGGAGAGAGGAAGTGTCGGTTCGCCCTCAGGCGGCCGCACCCTCCCGGGCCAGCTCCACAAATCGGCGGAAGGCGTCGCGGTCGCTGACGGCGATCTCGGCCAGCATCTTGCGGTTCACAGTGACCTCGGCTTTGCCCAGCCCGTGCATCAGTTCCGAGTAGCTCATGCCCTCGAGCCGCGCGGCGGCGTTGATGCGGGTGATCCAGAGGCGGCGGAAGGTCCGCTTTTTGTTGCGACGGTCGCGGTAGGCGTACATCCCCGACCGCTGCACCTGCTCTTTGGCGAAGCGGTAGGAGGAGTGCTTGCGACCGAAGTAGCCCTTCGCTTCCTTCAGGACCTTGCGGCGCTTCTTGCGCGCGTGGACGGACCGCTTGACGCGGCTCACTTGCCACCCCCGAGGAGAGTCCGCACCTTTTTGACATCGCTCGGCGAGATCTCCACCGGCTTCGCCATCCGCCGCTTCCGCTTCGGCGACTTTTTCTCCAGGATGTGACTGGAGAAGGCGCGACGGCCGCGCAGCTTGCCGCTGGCGGTCTTCTTGAAGCGCTTCTTGGCGCCGGAATGCGTTTTCATCTTCGGCATCGGGTCCGCTATTGAAGCAGACCCGCGCTGACCGGCGATTTTCCGGTGCGGGCGGCTCGATCATTGCCCGCCCCACGGGCGGATACGCTGGCGCCGCCATGCGGATTCTCTACGTCGTCGGAACCCGGCCCAACTTCGTCAAGACGGCGCCGGTGATCGCGGCGCTGCGCCGGCGCCACTCCGAGGGCCGCCACACGATCGTCCACACCGGCCAGCACTACGACCGCCTGATGTCGGAGGTCTTCCTCGAGGAGTTGGGCGTGCCCGCCCCCGATTACATGCTCGAGGTCGGCTCCGGCAGCCACGCCGGCCAGACGGCGCGGACGATGGAGCGGCTGGAGGCGGTTCTCGCCGACGAGCAGCCGGACCTGGTGATGGCCCCGGGCGACGTCAACTCGACCCTGGCGGCGGCGCTGACCGCGGTGAAGATGGGGATCCCGGTCGCCCACATCGAGTCGGGCCTGCGCAGCTTCGACCTGACGATGCCCGAGGAGGTCAACCGGATCGTCGCCGACCGCTTCGCCGAGTGGCTCTTCCTCCACAGCCCCGAGGCGGTGACCAACCTCCGCCACGAAGGCATCCCCGAGGAGCGCATGCACATGGTCGGGAACACGATGATCGACAGCCTGGTGGCGCTGGAAGGCCGGTTCCGCGAAGCCGGCTCGGCGTCGCGCCTCGGCGTCGCCCCCGGCTCTTACGCCCTCGTCACCCTCCACCGCCCCGCCCTCGTCGACGGCCCACTCCTCGGCGAGACCGTGGCGCGGCTGGCCGCCCTGGCGCAGCAGATACCGGTCGTCTTCCCCGTCCACCCGCGCACCCGCAAGATGATGGAGGGCCTCGAGCCCGACCACCCGGGCCTGCACCTGGTCGACCCGCTCGGCTACGTCGACTTTCTCTCCCTCGTAGCCGACGCCGGCGCCGTCCTCACCGACTCCGGCGGCATCCAGGAGGAGACGACCTACCTCGGCGTCCCCTGCTTCACCCTGCGCGACAACACCGAGCGGCCGGTGACGCTGACCTCCGGCACTAACACCCTGCTGGGCCTCGACCCGAGCGCGATCGCCCGCATCCCGGCCCTGTTGGCCGAGCGCAGCGGCGCACCCTCACAGCCCCCGCCCCTCTGGGACGGCCAGGCGGCCGAGCGGATCGCCGACGTGATCCTCAGCTAGCTTCGGCCGAGTCGGACCCGGGCGCCGGGGCGGCGTCCTCGCCCTGCTGCTCGCTGAGTTTCTCGACCTCTTTGCTGGGGCCGAGCAGCATGCTCATGTTGCGGCCTTCCTGCAGCGGCGCCGACTCGATCGTCGCCAGGCCGTCGAGGTCCTCGAAGAGCTTCTGCAGCAGGTCGCGCCCGCGCTCGGGGTGGGCCTGCTCGCGGCCGCGGAACATGATCGTCACCTTGACCTTGTCGCGGTGCTTGAGGAAGCGTTCGACGTGACCCTTCTTGGTCTCGTAGTCGTGGGTCGCGATCTTCGGCCGCAGCTTGATTTCGCGCACGTTGACCTGCTGCTGGTGCTTGCGCGCGGCCTTCTGCTTCTGCTCTTGTTCGTATTTGTACTTCGAGTAGTCGAGCAGGCGGGTGACCGGCGGCTTCGAGTTCGGCGCCACCTCGACCAGGTCGAGGTTCGAGTCCTGCGCCTTTTGCAGCGCCTCGTTGGTGTCGAGGATCCCCAGCTGCTCACCGTCGGCACCGATCAGGCGCACTTTCGGGACCCGGATCCGCTCGTTGATCCGCGTCGTGTCGCGCTCGGGGGGGCGCCGGTCGAACCTGCGAGGAACCGGCACTATCGCGAGAGAAGTTGGGACTTCAAGAGGACGAAACGGGGGTCGGGCACGGGGCGCTCAGGAGCCGCGGTGGGTTTGCGTGCCAGCGATCAAGTTCGGCGCAGTATAGAGACAGAACGGCCGCGCGTCGATCCGGCGCTCAACGGGCCTCGGTTTCGGCGCGGACGCGGGCGGCGAAATCGGCCATCGGCATCTCCCCCAGATCCCCCTCGACGCGGGAGCGGACGGCGACGGCGCCGTTCTCCTCCTCGCGGTCGCCGACCACCAGCATGTAGGGATAGAGGCCGATCGTCGAGGCGTCGCGGATCTTCTTGCCGATCGACTCCGAGCGGTCGTCGAGGGCGACCCGCACACCGTGTTCGCGCAGCTGCTCGAAGGCGCGCTGGCCGTAATCGTTGTGGCGATCGGAGATCGGCAGCACGATCGCCTGCACCGGCGCCATCCAGGTCGGGAAGCGGCCCGCGTAGTGCTCGATCAGGATCCCGGCGAAGCGCTCCATCGAACCGAGCAGGGCACGGTGGATCATCACCGGCCGGTGGGCGGCGTCGTCGGTGCCCGTGTAGTAGAGCTCGAAGCGCTCGGGCATCTGGAAGTCGAGCTGGCAGGTGCCGCACTGCCAGGAGCGGCCGAGCGCGTCGGTGATGTGGAAATCGATCTTGGGCCCGTAGAAGGCACCGTCGCCGGGGTTGAGCGAGTACTCGCGCCCCTGGCTCTCGAGCGCCTCCGCCAGCGCCGCCTCGGCTTTCGTCCACTGCTCCTCGGTTCCCATCGACTTCTCCGGCCGGGTGGAGAGCTCGACGTGGACGTCCTCGAAGCCGAAGCGCCCGTAGAGCTCGTCGATCGCCTCGCAGATCGAGGCCACCTCGGCCGGGATCTGCTCCTCGGTGCAGTAGACGTGGGCATCGTCCTGGGTGAAGGCGCGGACGCGCAGCAGGCCGTGGAGCACGCCCTCGCGCTCGTTGCGGGAGACGCGGCCGAACTCGGCCAGGCGCAGCGGCAGCTCGCGGTAGGAGTGGCGGTCGGCGGCGTAGACGAGGCAGGCCCCGGGACAGTTCATCGGCCGCAGCGCGTAGCGGCGGTCGTCGTCCTCCATGAAGTACATGTCGTCCTTGTAGTTGTCCCAGTGCCCGGAGCGGTGCCAGAGGCTCTCGTCCATCACCTGCGGGGTGGCGATCTCCTGGTAGCCGCGCTTGCGCAGCTGGTCGCGGACCTCTGTCTCGATCGTCCGCAGCAGCGTCGTCCCGTTCGGCAGCCAGAACGGCATCCCCGGCGCCTCCTTGCGCAGCATGAAGAGGCCGAGCTGCGGGCCGAGGCGGCGGTGGTCGCGTTCTTTGGCCTGCTCGAGGCGCTCCAGGTGCTCTTCCAGATCCTTCTTCGAGAAGAAGGCGGTGCCGTAGATGCGGGTCAGGCTCTCGCGGGTCTCGTCGCCGCGCCAGTAGGCGCCGGCGACCGAGCTCAGCTTGATCGCCTTGATGCGGCCGGTCGAGGGGCCGTGGGGGCCGCGGCAGAGGTCCTCGAAGGGGCCGTTGCGGTAAAGCGAGACGGTCTCGACGCCCTCGTCGCGGACGAGATCCTCGATCAGCTCGACCTTGAAGCCCTGGTCCTGGGCCTTGAAGATCTCGATCGCCTCGGCAACGGGCACGTCGCGGCGGGAGAACTCCTCGTCGGCGCCGATGTGCTGGCGCATCGCCTCCTCGATCTTCGGCAGGTCCTCCTCGGTGATCCGGGTGCCGGGCGGGAACTCGAAGTCGTAGTAGAAGCCGGTCTCGATCGGCGGGCCGATCGTCACCTTCGTGCCGGGATAGAGGTCCACCACCGCCTCGGCCATCACATGGGCGGCGTCGTGGCGGATCAGCTCCAGCGCCTCGGCGTCGCGGTCGGTGAGGATCGCCACCCCTCCCCCGCCCTCCGGCAGCGGCGCCGCGAGGTCGCGCAACTCGCCGTCAACCTTGATCGCCAGGGCGGCCTTGGCGAGCCCGGGGCCGATCGCCGCCGCCGCGTCGGCGCCGGTGGCGCCCGCGGGCAGCTCCAGCGGCTTGCCGTCGGGCAGCGTGTAGGTCGTCTTCTCGGTCGCGGCCTCCATGCGTGGGGATGGTACGCGGGCGCGGACCATTACGCCCCGGTCGACCAGTTCAGCGAGCTGGGCCCTGCCGCGCCTGCCGTTCGGCGATCCGCGGGCAGGGGCTCTTGCCGGGCCGCGGCCGAACCTTCTTCAGGGTCCAGCCGTCTTCGTCTCGGATCACGAAGCGGACCCCCGGCGGCACCTCGCGGTCGTCGCTCGACTGGATGCAGACGCGCCCGCCGCGCAGTTCCCAGGCGAGGAAGGGCGTCCCGTGTTCCTCCTCGAGTAGCTGGGGCGAGGCGAGGACGAGCGTCGGCCCGGCGCCAACCTGCTTGCGGTACTCGCTGAGGCTGGACGAGAAGGAGGTCGGGCCGACCGGGGCGTTGGCGAGGGCGAGGAGCGAGCAGAGCCCTGCGATACAGCCGAAGACCAGAGCGGCGATTGGCAGCAACCGTTGCCGTGCGCCTTTTCCCCCCATAGCGGGGATAAAGCGCACCGTTCGGTCGAACAACGGCAGGCAGATCGCCAGAGCGACCAGCGGCGAGCCGACCTCGATCGCCTTGGCGGCGGTGTAAGGCGTGCCGCCGACGCGGGTGGCGGCGTAGGCGAGCGCGGCGGCGCCGAGCCCGGCGAGGATCGCGGTCTCGCGGCGGCGCCACAGCTGGACGACGCCGTAGGCGAGGAGGACGAGAGCGAAGGCGATACCGAGGTAGTAGGCGGCGGCCGGCACGGCGCCGTCGCCAGGCGCGAGCCGGAAGTCGCCCGAGGGCCAGATGCCGATGGCCTCGAAGGGCGAGATCTGGCCGAACAGGTTGCCGAGGCCAGGACCGTTCGGGTCGAAGGTCTCGAAGCTGTGGAAGTCGACCATGCGGCCGATCTCGGGTGCGATGAGGACGAGAAAAGCGAGGAGCCCGATCCCGAGCGCCTTGATCTGCGGCCTGCTAACCACTGCCCAGATGACCGCGGCGGCGCCGAGCCAGATCAAGCCAGGGAAGCTGTACGTGTAGACGGAGCCGACGGCGATCAGCGCCGCCGGCACGAAGCGCAGCGGCAGGTCCGCCCCGGCGCGCGCGCCCTCCCGTAACGCGAGCACGAAGGCGAGGAGGAAGAGGGCCTGCATCGTCTCCTTGAAGGCTCCCTGGGCGAAGTAGGAGGCGACGACGTAAGCGAGGCCGACGAGCAGGGCGCCGGCCGTACGCGGCAGGAGCGGCAGCTCGGCGAAAGCAGCGAGGGCAGTCAGCGAGGCGAGGATCGCCACCGCGACCGTGAGCCCGCTGAACCCCTGCACCAACCCAATTCCCAGCCCCTTGTCCAGCGCCACCACGATCGAGTGCGGGCCGAGCGGATAGCCCTGGTGGAGCAGCTGCGAAGTCTGCCCGTCTGCCAGCCGGTCCGCCGTCAGCAGGTGCTGGGACATATCGGGGTTGAAGCTGGTGCCGAGGATGCCGAAGTGCCCTTCGACCGCAAACGGCAGTGAGGCGGCGAGCAGCGCGATCAACGCCACCGGCCATCCCACAGCCAGCGCCTCCCCCGTCCCTTCGCATCGCCGCAGACGGACAAGCGCCGCCACCGTCAGCACCAAGACGACGACGGCCGAAACCACTCCGTCGCCAGGCAACCGCACCGTCGCCCAGCAGACCGCACACAGCAGCGCCAGCCCCACCGCCGGGGCCGGCCACGACCATCGTCGCCAACCGCAGAGGGAAACCGCCGCACCCCCGATCGCCAGCGACGACACGCAGACCGCCACCACCGCTGCATAGGTCCCGATCACGAGGCGGCGAGCCTAGAGGACGATGCGGCCCCTACATCCGAGTTTGCTGAACGTCTTTAGGTTTACTCGACCATGAAGCTCTTTCTCAGCATCTTGCTAGGCAGTGCCGCGCTCGCGTTCCTCGCACCGGGGACCGCCGTCGCGGGCACCGATTACGACTGCGCCGATTTCGCGACCCAGGCCGAAGCGCAGGAAAACCTCCTGCCCGGCGATCCCTATGGACTCGACGGCGATAGCGACGGGATCGCCTGCGAGGACAATCCCTGCCCCTGCTCTTACGGAACGCCGGCGACGCCCCCTCCGCCCGCCCCTGTCGAGCCCGCCCCACCTCCTCCCTACCGCCTGCCCCAGGCCGCCGCGCGAGGCGCCGCGCTGAAGGTCGCGCGCAAGTTCGTTCGCCGCAATACCCACGTGGAGCGGCTGAACATGGGGGCCTGCCAGCGCCTGGCCGACCGCAGGATCGACTGCTTCGCCACCGCTCGAGGACGCACCGCAACCAGCCGGACCACCTGCAGCCTGCGGATCGGTGTCAGGGCAAAGAATCGCGCTCCGAAGGCCCGGCTCGCCTCGAGCCGCTGCCAGACGCGCTCAACCCTCTTCCTCACCGCCGCCCGAGCCGCCAATGCGATTCGCGCCCGAGGTGCGCAGCTGGCCGAGAAGCCTGTCGCCCTCGGCTTCCTCGAACGCCTCAGCCGCACCAGCTTTGTGGGGAGCGTCGAATGGAGCAGGCGCGTGGCCACGGTGCCGGCGACGCGGGAAGAATGCTTCGCCTCCCTCGAAGCCACCCTGACCGCGTCGCGGACGGTCCAGGTAGCGGTGATCGAAAGCACTTGCGAAGCACCGGTCCGCACCTGAGGCACCGGCGTAGTCTGGGCGGATGGCCTTTGTCCCTCCCGCCCGCCACCTGCTCCGGTCCAAGGATCTGGCCGACGCCCGCTACTTCGAGCCGCTGGAGGTCGACGACCTCGCCCGGGCGGCGGGCCTCTCGAAGGCCCACTTCAGCCGCGAATTCCGGCGCACCTTCGGCGAGTCGCCCTATGTCTACCTGCTGACCCGAAGGCTGGAGCGGGCGGCGGCGCTGCTGCGTAACACCGACCACTCGGTCGCGGAGATCTGCCTCGAGGTCGGCTTGCAGGGCGTCGGCTCCTTCACGACCAGCTTCAAGCGGATGTACGGGATGACGCCGACCGCCTACCGCGACGCCGCTCCTCCGGCCTCTGCCCACGCCCGCGTTCCCGCTTGCATCGTCCGCGCCTATGCCCGCCCCCGACACCGCACGATTCGAGAAGACAGCCGGCCCGGCCCGACCTAGCATCGCCACAGCTGATCCGACCAAGGAGGAAACGATGAAAATCGCAAACGCGCAGTTGTGGGTCCACGACCAGGAGGAGGCACTCGCCTTCTACACCGAGAAGCTCGGCTTCGAGGTCCGCTCCGACGTGACCCTGCCCGAGATGGGCGACTTCCGCTGGCTCACCGTCAGCCCTCCCGGCCAGGAGGAGATGGCGATCGTGCTGATGGCGATCCCCGGCCCGCCGATGATGGACGAGACGACGACCACCCAGGTAGAGGAGCTGATGGCCAAGGGCTTCGCCGGCACTGTCTTCCTCACCACCGACGACTGCCGCAGCGAATTCGAGCGCCTCAAAGCCCGCGGCATCGAGTTCACCGAGGAGCCCGAAGAGCGCCCCTACGGCATCGACTGCGGCTTCCGCGACCCGTCAGGAAACAGCTTCCGCCTGACCGAGGTGAAGCTCCCGGTCGAGGTCTAAGCCGGCGTGCATGGGCCCGGCGTCAGGCGTCGATCCTGACGTCAACGCCGGGTAAGCCGACCTCCGCGTTGGTCTTCATGCGCCGACCAGAGGAATCCGATTTCGAAGATGACGATCGCCCCGAAGGCGATCAGGCCGCCAGCGGCGATGAGGTCGCCCGTTCGGCCTGGCAAAACCAACCCGGTCACGATCACCGTTAGAACGACGAGGATCAGCGCTACCGACCACCAACTGATCCTGCCCAAGGGCGTCGACATAGGCGATGGGCGTTACTGGGCTCGAACCAGTGACCTCCAGCTTGTCGAGCTGGCGCTCTCCCAACTGAGCTAAACGCCCGGGATGCCGGAATCTAGCAGCGGGAAAGGGGAAGCGGTCCGCGCCTGGAAGAGAGATCTAAAGGATCTGTTGCACATGTCGATGCAATCGGTGCAACTTTCTTTTTCTCCTGGTGTTTAGGGGATTGAACTTCCAAAGCTCGAGGACCGACGAGCCAGCGACTTAGACATCTCTGGTGGTACGTCCTCCCGGATACAGGGCCCCCACGGGGGCCCTTTTCCGTTCTTGGGGTCCGCTTATGCTTGCGCTGCCGATGACCACTCGACTCTCGATCGCCCGGCGACTGGCCCTGCTCCCGCTGGCGCTGCTGTTTCTCTTGCCGGCAGCCGCCTCGGCCGCCGACCCCTACGAGGCCTCCTGGAACGGCGGCCACATCACCGCCACGGCCAATGCCGACTTCACGGCGGCGATGATCGAGAGTGTCTCCGTCAGCTTCGAGGAATGCGGAACGGCAACGGGCGAGACGAGCTGCACCTGGGAAGCCCGCTTCAGCCTCCACTCGGATCCGGCAACTCGCTGCAATCCCGCCACCCCGGAAGACCAGGTCGTCTGGAGCAGCGGCACGCAGAGCGGCAATGGCACCGTCACCGACTCCGCGAAGAGCTTTCCCCTCGAAGGCTGCCGCGGCCAGTCGCTGTCGATGGTGGAGGAATTCCACAAAACCTACGACGAAACCGCCGGACCGTTGCGGATCACCGGCGGATCGACCGGTGGCCACCTCTTCAGCTTCGGCTACCACCCTGGCGAAGAAGAAGAACGGCGGATCGTCAACGCGAATCCGCCGGCCGCACCGCTGCCCCCGTTTGTTCCAAACTTCTCACCCGCCCCCTTCCTCGTCGCCTCCGATTGCCACTCGCTGACGATCGACCGTCAGCGCTTCGTCTTCTCCTTCGCGCGACTTGGATGCGGGAAAGCCACCGGCCTGGCTCAAAAGCGCTACTACAACGGCACGGCTCCCAGCGGATACGCCTGCCGCAGGCGGGCGGGCGGCGTGCTCTGCTGGCGCAGCGGCCGGCCGGAGAAGCGCCTGGAATGGCGACTGCCGGGGACGAAGCCGGCGCCGCAGGATCTCAGCCGGCGCTGAGCTCGTCGGCCAGCCGCTCGCAGGCCCTTACGGTCAGGGCCATGATCGTCAGCGTCGGGTTGCGGTGGCCGCTGGAGGCGAAGCTGGCCGCGTCGGTCACGAGCAGATTGGGCACCTCCCAGGCGCGGTTGTGGGCGTCGAGCACCGAGGTCTCCGGGTCGTCGCCCATCCGTGCCGTCCCCAGCTCGTGCGCAGAGAGTCCGGGGGGCGAGAGCTCGGTCCCCGAAGCGGTGATCTCGAAGCCGCCGGCCTCGAGCATCTCCCGCATCGTCTGCAGCTGATCGCGCGCCATCGCCCGCTCGTTCTCGCCGTAACGGGCGTCCACGCGGAGGGTCGGTATGCCCCACTCGTCGGTGTGGCTCGAATCTAGCTCCACTCCGTTGTCGCGATTCGGCAGCACCTCGCCGAAGGCGCTCATCCAGAAATCGTCACGGACGCCGCGACGCAAGCGACCAGCCGGCTTGGGCCGGGTCATCACCTGCAGCTCGATCGCGTAGCTGCGGAGGAAGCCGGCGGCCTCCTCGGTCAGGTTGCGGAACCCGGGCATGAAAGCGCCCTGGCTTCGCGGCTCGTATTCCTCCTCCCCTCGCGGCGGAGCCAGGCCCTCGTAGTAGATGCCGTAGGTGTGGTCCATCAGATAGCGGCCGAGGACGCCGGAGGAGTTGGCGAGGCCGTCGGGGTGATCCGCCGTCGCCGAGTTCAGCAGCAAGCGGGTCGACTCCAAGGCGGAGGCACAGAGGACCACGGCGCGCCCCTCGATCTCGTGGCGGCTCCCGGTTCGGCGATCGACGAAGGCCACTCCCCTCGCCCGATCGCCACCCGGAGCGACGAGAACCCGCTCGGCGATGGTCTCGGCAAAGAGAGCGACCCGCCCGGTGCGCAGCGCCGCCTGCAGCATCCGCCCGGGCTCCCGGCACGCCCATACCGTCTCCTCGACTCCGCGCGAGGGCCACCTGGCTTCGATCGCCTCCTTCAGCTTTCGCTCGGCGCTGACGAGGGGCGCTGCCTTTACGTCGAGGAACTCCTCGACGCGGCTGTAGGCGGGCGCAAGATCGGCGGCCGAGATCGGCCAGTCCTGGCCCACCCCGTCGGCCGACGCCGCCTTGAACTCGTCGTCGCGCATCCGCGGGGACGTCCGCCCCCAGACGTGCAGCCTCCCTCCCATCTGGCGAGCGCGGATCCAGCGGTATGACGTGCCTTCGGCGGTCTGGAACGGGTTGTCGAAGTCGTCGACGAAGAGGTGGGCGCTTTCCTCGGTGCAGGCGTAGCAATCCGACTGGACCGGCCGCCTCTCCAGCCCGCCCTCGTCGGCCACGGGGAACAACGGCCCGGCATCCAGCAGCGCGACCTCCAGGCCACGCTCGCTGAGCTCCTTCGCCGCCCAGCCCCCCGCTGCCCCGGCGCCGACGACGACTACGTCATACCGGCTCAGAGCGAGGTCCAATCGAAGACGACCCCAAGGCGATCGGGGTCGGGCTCGGCCAGCGAGGCGTAAAAGGCCTCCGCTTCTCGCGGGCGGACCCTCTTGGTGATCAGATCGCCCACGACGAGCTTGCCGTCGCGAACAGCCGCGAAGAATTCATCCGCCATCCGCCGCTGGTCCGCTACCCCGGCATGGTCGAAGTGGGCCCCGACGACCCGCAGCCCGTTCAGCAGAAGCTCAGGTCCGAGTCGCTGCTCAGCCGGATGCCCCGCGTCCCCGAGGAGGACGACGGTGCCGTGGCGGCGGGCGAGCTTCAGTGACTCGGCGAAGACCGGCTCGCTGCCGGTTACGTCGAACACGGTTGCCGCTCCCTCGCCGCCGGTCAAGCCCAGCACCTCCTCGCGGGCACTGCCCACGTCGGCTGCCACCACGTCGGAGGCTCCGTGCGCGAGCGCCGCCTCCAGGCGGGGACGGGCGCGGGCGACGACGATCACCCTCCCGGCCCCCGCCAACCGCGCCAGCTGAGCGACTAGCTGGCCGAGGACGCCGGCACCGACCACGACAACCGACTCGCCAGACCTGAGGTCTCCGGCGGCGATTCCAAGCTGGGCAATGGAAGCGAGCGCAAACCAGGCAGCGTCCTCGTCGCTGACCCCCTCCGGCACCGCGATCGCGCCTTCCTTGCTCACCAGCACCCGCTGAGCGTGCGGAGCGTGGGCGCAGACGCGCGCTCCTCCCGTGGTCACTCCGACGAAGCTGTACCCCGGATGGAAGGGGTAGGTGACCCAGGTGTCCCAGTGGGTGCCAGGCGCGAAATCCCGCTCCAGGCAGGTCCGCTCGGTGCCGGTGCTGACCAGGGTGCGGCGCGCCTCCAGCAGCTCCTGGTGGCGACTCGGGCGCGGTAAACGCTCCTCGACGACCTCCACCCGCCCAGGGCCGGTGAAGGTCACGGCAAGGCTCCGCGGACGGCGAAAATTCACGCTGCTGACCGTACTTTCGTGCTCAGACGTGGTCGCTCGGCAGGTGCCAGTGACGCGGCGCGATCAGCTGATCCGCCTCGGCCGGCCCCCAGGAGCCGGGCTCGTAGGCAATCGCCCGCGGCGGGTCGCGCAGCAGCGGCTCTGACACCTCCCAAAGGCGCTCGACCGCCTCGGAGCTGCTGAAGAGGGTGCGGTCGCCCATCATCACGTCGTGGATCAGGCGCTCGTAGGGGTCGAGCGCCGAGGCGGTGCCGCCGAAGGTGTCGGCATAGCTGAAACGCATGTGGGCCTCGCCCAGCTGGATCCGCGGCCCCGGCACCTTGGCGAGGAAGGAGGCGGAGATGCTGCCGGGGTCGCCGAGCTCGAAGGTGAGGTGGTCGTGGCCGAAGGACTCGGCGATCTGGTCGCAGTCGAGCGGGAACATCCGCCGCGGCGGCTGCTTGAAGGCCACGGTCAGCAGGTGGCGGCTCTCGGCGAGGCGCTTGCCCGACCGCAGGTAGAACGGCACCCCCTCCCAGCGCCAGTTGTCGACGAAGGCCTTCACCGCGACGAAGGTCTCGGTGTCGGAATCAGAGGCGACCCCGTCCTCCTCGCGGTAGCCCTCGTACTGGCCACGTACGACGTCGTCGGGGCGCAGCGGCGGCATCGAGTCGAAGACCTTCTCGCGCTCGATCCCCAGGGCTTTCGCCTCCAGCGAGACCGGCGGCTCCATCGCGACGAAGCCGAGCACCTGGAACAGGTGGGTGACGATCATGTCGCGGAAGGCGCCCGTGCCCTCGTAGAAGGAGCCGCGCATCTCGATCGAGAGCGTCTCCGGGATGTCGATCTGGACGTGGTCGATGTGGTTGCGGTTCCAGACCGGCTCGAACATGCCGTTGGCGAAGCGAAGCGCCAGCAGGTTCTGGACCGCCTCGCGGCCGAGGTAGTGGTCGATGCGGAAGATGCAGTGCTCGGCGAAGACCGACTGCAGCTCGCGGTTGAGCTTGCGGGCCGAGGCGAGGTCGGTGCCGAACGGCTTCTCGATGATCACCCGCGCCCCCTCGCCTAGGCCCAGGGAGCCGAGCTGCTGGACCGTGGACTCCATCGCCTGCGGCGGCAGCGAGAGGTAGAAGAGAAGGTCGGGATCGTCGAGTTCCTCGCGGGCGCGGCCGATCTCCCCCTTGAGGGCATCGAACCCGTCGCCGACGCTGGCGAAGCGCAATGACTCCTCGAAGCGCCGCCAGGCCTCAGGGTCCTCCGCCTCGCGGCTGGAGTTGCCGACCGATTCCCGCGCCAGCTCGCGGAACTCCGCCGCGCCCAGGTCCCGCCGGGCGGCGCCGAGTATGCGGAAGCGCTCCGGCATCAGCCCGACCCGGTCGAGGTGGAACATCCCCGGCAGCAGCTTGCGCTTGGCGAGGTCGCCGGTGGCGCCGAAGAGGACGATCACCTGGTCGGCCGGCTTCGGCATCGTTTGCTGCTCGCTCGCCATCGCTCTCAGCCTATGCTCCTTCCCGATGGCGCCCCAGACCAAGCGCGGCATCGAGTACGACCCCGCCGCCCTCGACCGGGCGGAGCGACGCTTCTGGCGCGAGATCTGGGATTCGGTCCCGGTCGAGATAGCGGCCGACCACGGCATCGAGCAGGCCCGCTTCGGCGAGGTTCAGGCAACGGTGGTCAGGGATCTGCCCACGGTCGGGGTGATGAACCTCGTACTCGGGGCAGCCCAGGCCGACGAGGCCGACCTTTCCTACGCCCTCGCCTGGATCGCGGAGCAGGGCGTCTCCCCCTACGTCCCGGTCACGCCCGGCCTGTCCGGCTCCGCGGCAGCTGAGACGCAACTGCGGGATAAGGGCTTCGAGCCCGGCTATGCCTGGATGAAATTCCTCCGCGACGCGCATCCGCCGCGCTTTCCGGCGCCCGACGACGTCGAGGTGGTGGAGCTCTCCGTCCCCGACCAGGAGCCCTTCGGGACGATCGCCGCGATCGGCTTCGGCCTGCCGGCCTGGGGCGCCGAGTTCTTCGCCCACCTACCCGGGCGCGAGGGCTGGCGCTGCTACGTCGCCCGGGTCGAGGGCGAGCCGCAGGCCTGCGCGGCGATGCTGGTCGAGGACGGCTTCGCCGAGTTCGGCATCGCCGCCACCCTCGAGGGGGCACGCGGCCGCGGCTGCCAGACCGCCCTCCTGCACCGGCGCATCCGCGACGCGGTCGAGGCCGGCTGCCAAACGCTTTTCGTCGAGACGGGAGAGCGGGTGCCTGACCGCCCCTCGGCCAGCTATCGCAACATCCTCCGCGCCGGTTTCGAAGAGGCCTACCTGCGCCCCAACTGGCAGCGACCCTGAGAGAGGCGGGTGAACCCGGGTACCGGCCCCTCCGTATGCCGACCCACAACCGCACTCGATAAAGGCAGGGAACATGCGTAGAAAACGAACTTCAGCTCTCTTGGCGACCGCCAGCTTGGCTGCCGTGATGATGCTCGGCGTCATCGCCCTCCCGGCGCAGGCCGCGCTGCAACACATCGACGGGACCGTCGTTTCCAAGGACGCGAGCAGCCGTACCTTCCGCATCGCCACCCAGAGCGGCAACAAGGTCCGCATCAAGGTCACCTCCTCGACCCGCTTCGAGCGGATCGCCGGCTTCGGCGCGCTGCGCTCCGGCCTGGCCGTCGAGGTCGACGCGCGCCGCACCGACAACGGCCTGGTCGCGACCCAGGTCGAGCCACAAGGCGGCGGTGGCGGTGGCGGTGGCGCCGCCGGCGATCACGGCGGCGGCGGCTCCGACGACGGCCCCAACCACACCTAGGCAGCCCGCACCCGCTCCTCCAGCAGCTCCAGGTCTTCGACCGGGGTCCCCTCGTCAATGCGGGGGGACCTGCTTGCCCGGCCGCCGATCAGCAGTTGGAGGTGCGGGTGCCCCTTCCGGATCCTGGCGACCGCGTCCTCCAGCAGCTTGCGCGATTCCGGCATCGTCGCCGAGAGCCCGACCAGATCCGGCGAGAAGGTGTCGACGGCCTGCAGCAGCGCCCCGGTCGGGACGTCGGCTCCCAGGTAGATCGTCTGGTAGCCGGCGTCCTCGAGCACATCAGCCGCCATCCGCAGGCCAAGCGCGTGCTGCTCGCCTTCGACCGCCGCGAGGATCGCGCGGGGCATACCCCCGACCGCGCCGGAAGGGCCGCCGACGGACGAGGGCGGGCGCAACGCCGCCACCACGCGATGGGTCAATGCCGTCGCCAGGTGCTCGTCGGCCACCGTAATCGCGCCTTTCTCCCAAAGCCGCCCCACCTCATACATCGCCGGAGCGATCACCTGCTGGTAGAGCGCCGACAGCGACATCCCCTCGGCCAGCGCCCCTGAGGCGATCTTGTAGGCACCGGGCGCATCGGCGGCGCGCAGCGCTTCCAGATAGGCGCGAGCGAGCTTCCCCGCCCGCTCCGTCGCTCCCCGACTAGCCGAGTTATCAGCTCTCGCCGATTGCTCTGCCACCCCTGAAAGGCTACGCGGGAGACGGGTCGGGCGCAGGCCCGGCGGGGTGACTGCATGTCTCGCGGCCGCAGCAGCCCGCGGGCCGCCGGCGCCGGCTTTCGCTTAGCGTGCAGGCGCCCTCCCGGGATTTCGGTCCCCCCGCGCCGATCCCGAAGCACCCTCTATGCCCCCCTCTTCCCCGCGAGACGAGTTCGACCATCGACTGGTCAAGGCGCTCGACCACCCGATCCGGGTGCGGTTCCTCGAACTGCTCGCCGAGCACGACGCCCTCAGCCCGGCCGAGGCACTTCCCCTCCTCCGCATTCCGGCGACAACGCTGGCGCGGGTCACCTACCACGTGCATGTGCTCCATGGCTTCGAGTTGGTCGAAGCCGAGGAACCGGAAATGCCGAACGGTGGCGTCCCTTTCCGGGCGACCCTCAAAGGCGAAGCCGCTCTTGCCGCCCTCGGCGTCATGCCGAGGGAGGACGAAGCGGACTGAGGCTTCCCCCGTCTGGATAAAAGGACCCGGGTGTTTGGCCATCGCGGGCATTGCCGCCGGTGAGGAGGACGGTTAGTTTCGAAGGAAGCAGCGAGGAGAGGTGGTTTCGCTGCCCGGTGATCGCTCGGAGCCTCGCCAGCGCACCCTGCGCGAAGGGAGCAGCGATGAGCCAAGCAGTTACGAATGCACAGGCCCACAAAGAAGCCTGCGAAGCCGCCTACCGCGCCTTCTCCGAAGGCGACGCCGCCGCGGCGATGGAGGACATGGCCGACTCGGTCGAGTGGCGGGCCCGCGGCGACAGCGCGCTTTCGGGCACCTACAGAGGCAAAGGAGAGATCGCCGAACTCTGGGCGAAACTGGCCGAGAAAGGCCTCAAAACCGAACCCCACGATTTTATCGCCGACGGCGACAAAGTCGTGGTCCTGACCACGGTCACCCTCGACGGCCAAAGCGAGGAGGAGGCCGACGTCCTCACCTATGACCAGGAGGGCAAGCTGATCGCCTTCGAATCCCTCGGAGACCCCGCGATCTTCGACCGCGCCTTCCCGCGCTGAGGAGGTAGCAAGGGCGCCCGTCCCCGTGCGGGCGCCCTCAGGTCGTCTCTTCGGCGAGGTACTTGAAGGGCGCGTAGGCCAAGCCCTCGCGGATCTGGCGATACAGCTCAGCGAGTCGCGCCTTTGCCTCAACCGGATCGTGCGCAACGCTTGCCGGCCAGTCGTAGCCACGAGCGACCGCCTCGTCGAGCTGCCGATGGAGGTCGGCGAGATCGGCCCAAGCTCCTTCTTCGAGCTGGTTGTAGAGGACCGTCAGACCAATCTCCTGCTGGACGCAGATGGCTTGACGGCGTTCGATCAGACCCTTGGCGAGGTCGCCGATCTCCGCTCGCGCAGCCTGATCCGGCTGCGGCCAAGGAAAGGTCTCGAAGCACGAGGTCGGGGTGTAACGGAGATCGATCCGGAGCGTCGAGGACTCCGACCGGGCCCAGGCGCCGTGGACCGAAGACGTGAGGACACCCATCGCGTAGTCGTCATCGAAAGCGAAAACGTTGGTGAGGTTGCTGGGGCAAACCGAAGCGTCCACCCAACAGAACAGGAAGCGCTTGCCCTGCGCGTTTCCTGCAATGAAGCGAGGCAATTCCTCGATGGCCCTGCGCATCTCTCCCCTGGGACGCCCGAAACGCCACCAGTTTTCACGGAAGCCCCTGTCGCGATTCTCGTCACGGGCCGGTTTCACCTGCTCGCGCACGATGTCTAGCGCTGCGGGGAAGGCCATTGCCTCCTCCAAGGGCCTGAATCCGAAGTCAACGACGTACCGCCGCGGACGCTGTTCAGGCTCCTCGGTGAGGTCGTCGCCAATCAGGTAGGGCCTGATGACGTCGGCATAGTTGGCGTCGTCTCGCACCAGGATCTCTTGCGCCTCCTCCGGCTCAAGGTAAAAATCGCCCGCAGGAATCGGCCCCTGGAACGAGCGCCCGAGATTCGGAGGCAGCGCCTCGTACTCCTCAATTGCGATCTTCGACTCCCGTAGCCGAGTGTTGATGCCGACGACCGGCTCCCCATCTAAGACGAAACGCTCCGGGGGCTCCGTCGGCTGCTGTATCCAATTAACGATGCTGACGTTGACCACGGCCTCTCCCGGCCACTTCTGACGGGACACCGCGTCCGTGATCACCCCGCCCCTCTCGACCACATAGTTGAGGCTGGCGCCGCGGGCCCGGTTCTGGCTGACCGAGTTGGTGCCGACCAGACCGGCCCGGTCATTTGGCCCCATCTGGTCGGCCGCGCGCCTGAACCAGTAGACGCAGAGGTCCTTCAATCCGGCGTCGAACTCGCGCCTCAGCCACTCGACGTAGTCCTCGTCGAGGATTCCGCGCAGGTTCTGGGAGCCGTGATACGGCGGGTTGCCGATGATCGCGTTCGCGTCGTCCCAGGCGGTTCGCAAGGCGTCGGCTCGGCGCACACCCGAGAGATCAGCGAGAGGCAGCGTGCTCTCGCTCAGTTCGAGTTCCTCGACCGCGAGCCTGTGCCCCATCCACAGGGTGACCCGGGCGAGGTCGACGCCGAACTGCTCCAGCTCGATTCCGCGCATGTTCTGTAACGGGAAAAAGGCGCTGAGGCCCTGCTGTGCCGGCCTGCCCTCAGAGACGGCAAGCTCCTGCGTGCGCCGGGCTAGCTCGACCTCGATCTTCCTCAACTCGCGGTAGGCGACGTAGAGGAAGTTGCCGGAACCACAGGCGGGGTCGAGAACGACGTAGTTGAGCAGGTCGGCCTGTGCCCGCTGGGCCTCGGCAAACTTCGCAAGGGCATCGATTCGTTCCATCCAAGGTTCGACGATCGTCGGGATAACGACCTTCTGGATCTCGGATTCGTGCGTGTAGTGCGCGCCGAGCTGCCACTGCTTGTCACGGCCGAAGACGTCCTGTAGGAGCGAGCCGAAGATCGACGGCTGGACCTTGCGCCAGTTCGACGCTGCGACTTCCCGTAGAAGCTTGAGCTCTTCAGGCTCCAAATCGAGTCGACTGGGCTCGGTGAACAACGAGCCGTTGACATACGGAACGCCCTCGTAGATCCCGTGCTCGGGACGCTTGGGGCTTGGGTCATTCAGAAGCTCGAAGAGCCGTCCGAGGTCGTCCGCGCTCGACCTTTGAGGGTTTCGAATCAAGTCATCGACCACTCGAGTGAAACCCTGCCCCGGGATCTGGCCGAGATCCTCGGCAAACATGCACCAGACCACCTGGAGAATGAAGAGGCGACGACTGTGCGAGTCGCCTTGGCGGCGGTCCTCGAGATGGTGGAACAGCTCGCCGAGCCTCCCGGCCGTCTCCAGAGTGACCGCCTCTTGGCGAGCCGTAAAGATTGGCTCTCCTCCAGCGAGAAACTGCAACGCGGTGTAGCGATCAGGCAGCTCCTCCAGAGAGAACTCAACGCGCGGGGCTCCGGGAAACCGGCCGGGCTCCCAGACCTCGAACTTCTCGAAGGCGCAGAGCACCACGTACGGTGGCGCCGGGACGTTCTCCTCCGGGCTTGCCGACTCACGCCAGTACCTGAGCGCTTGGTCGCGGTGTCTGGTCAGGCGCCCCGCCTCTCCCGCCGACTTCATCTCGATGATGCAGACCCCGGGCCACGCGAGGTCGATAAAACCGCCGTTCTGGAACTGCTCGAACCTAGCGACGGTTGCGAGGTCCTGCCCGTAGCAGGCGAAAAGCTCGTTTAGGAAGAGCTGGGCTTCTCCTTTCTCGTAGCCGTCCCGGACGCTCCACCGCGCGACGAAATGCGTCAGGTTGGCCCTGATCTCCTCCCCCGTCAGCGCCATCGGGCGAGACTATGACGCGAGTCGCTGCTGCGCGTCCTCTGAGGGAGCGAGTTCCTGCTGGTCGTCAGCCACCGCCGGCCAGTAGACCGACTTCATCAGGCGCTTGTGATCTGCGCGAACGGCTCCAGCCGCGGTCTCCAGCGCCGCGATGAGGAATGCGGGAGCATCGTCCTGTTTAAGCTCGTCGGCGGCTTCGGCAAGGCGTCGTGCAGCATCTTCGACGTGCAGCATCGCGCCCTCGACCTTGCGGAATTGCGCCTCTTCCTGTGCTTGCTGAGCCATCGCGAATAGTCACCCTAGGCCCCCCGGCGGACAGTCTCTCCTCATCGACCCGCAAATTCCGCACCAATCCTCAGACCGCAAATTCAGAGCCGAAGGCGCCTACCGGAATCGAACCGGTGTAAACGGCTTTGCAGGCCGCTGCGTAGCCACTCCGCCAAGGCGCCGGGGGCGGGTTGAAGGGTAGCGGCGGCGGGGCGGGCTGGGCTGGCGGTTACTGCTCGTAGCTCTCGACGGTGCCGCCGTCGCGCATGCTGGCGTCGTCAGGGTCGTCCCCGGCGCGGCGGAGGGCGCGGCGTTGGCGGAGGTAGTCGTAGGCCTTGTCGAGCTGGACGCGCAGCTCCTCGAGGCGGGCGTGCTCGTCGTCGTCGAGGCCCTCGCCCTCGTGACGGTGCAGCAGCGCCTCCTCTTCCTGCACGAGCTGGTCGATGCGCTCTAGTACTTGCTGGTCATCCATGGCGTTGAGGCTACCCGCTCGGCGGGCGGACTACGCGGAAAGCGTCAGGCGGACTCGAGGACCTGGAACTTGATCCCGGCCTTCTGCAGTCGCTGAAGGAGGGCATCGCCCATCGCGACCGCGGTGGTCAGCTGACCCGAGCGCTGCGGCAGATCGTCGAAGGCCAAGCAGAGGCCGGACTCGGCAAGCATCTTCGAGGTCTCGGTGTAGCCGGGGTCGCCGCCGCTGACCTCGGTGACGACGCGCTTGCCGCCCCCCTCGCCGACGAAAGTGACCTTGAACCAGCTGTTCTCCCGCCGGGCCTCGCTCGGCCCCTCCCCCGGACTGATCTGTTTCAGCAGCAGCTTCCGGGTCGGCGGTAGCTGCGCCAGCATCCCCGCGGTCCCGACCATGCCGGCGATGCCGCCGATCGTCACCAGGTGGCGGGCGATGAGGTTGTGTCCGTAGGTGAATTCAGGGCCGTAGCGGTCGAGTGTCGCCGCCGAGCGGCGCACCACCTGGGGGTCGATCGTCGGCAGCGGTGCCGACCAACCACCGCGCTCGCCCTCGTGGTGAATTCGGGCCGGAGCGGAGCGGATCTTGCGATCCGCCGGCCAGCTCTCCTGCTGGCGGCGCTCCTTCGCCGCGCCGAGCGTCTGGCGCGCCCGCGCGAAGCCGTTGATCGCGGAGTGAAAGGTCCCGCCGGAGAAGCGGGCGTTGCTCTTCACATATGCGTTGATCGTCAGCGGCACGTCCTCGGGCAGCAGCTGGACCGTGAAATAAGCGCCGAGATCGTGCGGGATCGAGTCGAAGCCGCAGCAGTGGACGAGGCGAGCCCCCGTCCGCTCCGCCTCGGCGTGGTGCTCGAGCCACATCCGGTCGACGAACTCCGGCTCGCCGGTGAGATCGACGTAATCGGTGCCGGCAGCGGCGCAGGCCGCCACGAGCGGCTCGCCGTAGAGGATGTAGGGGCCGACGGTGGTGATCACGACCCGGGTCGACTCGGCGACCTCGCGCAGCGCCTCGCGATCCGCCGCGTCCGCCACGAGCACGTCGGGCTTCGGCGCCTCGGGAGCGGCGGCAGCGAGCCGCGCGGCGGTCGCGTCGAGCTTCTGCCGGTTGCGGCCGACCAGCGCCCAGCGCAGGTCTGCGGGCGCGTTGGCCGCCAGGTAGTCGGCGGTGAGGCCGCCGGTGAAGCCGGTGGCGCCAAAGAGCACGAGGTCGTATCGGCGTGAGGCCTCCATCGCGGCCATTCTCGCAGGCTGGCTCGAATCTGAGGCGAGCTCAAGCCAAAGCGCACGTGCACCGGGCGCCGCAGACGACCAGTCAGCGACCACGACGCCCGATGCACGTGCATGAGTTCAACGCGCGCTTTTGACAAACGTCAGGGCAAAGTCAAAAAACCGAACACGAATCTTGTGCTTCTACTCCCGCAATTTGCGGGAATACCTGACCTCAGGCCGTAGTGACGGCCGTGGCTTCGCCCTCGACGGCATGCCCACCATCGCGCCAGGCACCGATGCCGCGGCCGACGTGTATCACCTCGAACCCGGCCCGCTGCAGGATCGAGGCTGCGAGCCCGGAGCGTTTTCCGCCGCGGCAGATGGTCGCGATCGAGCGCTCGCGCGGGAGCTCGTCGAGGCGCCCCGCCAGGTCTCCATAGGGGATGTGCATCGAGCCCGGGATGTGCTCGGCGGCGTACTCGGAGTTGTTGCGGACGTCGAGGACCAGCGGACCGGCGCCGCCGTCCACCCGGCGCGCGAGCTCGTCGGGGTCGATCAGCTCGATCCGGTGCACCGGCCGTTCCTCCGTGCGCCAGGCGGTCATCCCGCCCTCGAGGAACCCGCGCACCGGCAGCCCGACCGAGGCCAGTAGCTGGGCGGCGGCACGCTCGTCTCCACTGGAGGCGGCAACGACGACGATGTCGGCGCCCGGCGGCGCCACCCGCGAGACCTTGGTCGCGAAGCCGGTGTCGTAGGAGGATGCGCTCAGCGCTCCCTCGATGTGGGCCTCGTCGAACTGCTCGTTGGTGCGGCCGTCGATCACCACCGCCCCCTGCTCGACCAGCTCCTCGACCTCGTGCGGGCTGAGCGGCGCCGGCGTGCCGAAGTCCTCGACCAGCGGGCCTTTGTTGAGGCAGACGATCCGCTCGATATTCGGCGGTTTGTCGCCCAGCGAGCCGACCTGGTCCTCGACGAACTCCTCCTCGTCCTCGATGCCGAGGGCGCGGTTGTGGCGGCGCTCGAACCCGATCGTCGAGGAGGTCTTGAGGTCGAGGCCGGAGCCGCCGCACAGCGAGCCGCCGAGGTGCCCCGGCCAGACCTCGACCTCGTCGGGCAGCTTCAGCAGGCGGTCGTGCAGCGAGCGGAACATCTGCGCCGCCCCTTCCCGCGGTTCCACCGCGAGGTCGGGACGGGCGACGTCGCCGATGAACAGCGAATCGCCGGTAAGCAGTGCCCAGGGCGAGCCGCCGCGACTGCGGTCGCTGAGCAGGAAGCAGGTGTGCTCGGGCCGGTGCCCGGGGGTGTGGATCGCCTCGATCGTCAGGTCCCCCAGCTCTAGCTTCCAGCCGTCGGTCAGCGGCTCATGCCGGTACTCGGCCTCCGCCAGCTCGTGCACGTGCACCGTCGCCCCCGTGCTGCGGCAGAGCCGCCCGTGCCCGGACACGTGGTCGGCATGATTGTGCGTCTCCAGCACGTGGCCGATGCGGACGCCATGCAGCCGCGCCAGGCGCCGGTAGGGGTCGATATCCCACTGCGGATCGACCACCGCCGCGACGCCGAATTCCCGGTCGGCGACGAGGTAGGAAGCGCATCCGAGGTCCTCGTGAATGATCTGGCGGAAAAGCATCTTCTGGCCCTGGCGGACCAGGCTACCGCGTCGATCAGCCCTTCACGGCTAAAATGCCCATCGATGCGGCTGTAGCTCAGCTGGCTAGAGCGTCTGCTTGCCATGCAGAAGGTCGAGGGTTCGAATCCCTTCAGCCGCTTTTTACCTGCAACCGACGGGTCGGCGCGTTCTGCGCCTCGACACGTTTGGTGAAGCTTGGCGGCGCCGTCGAAGTCCGGCCCTGCGCGTTCGGCGCTTAGGGAGCTTGTCTCAATGGCCGCACGAGACCCTAGGGAGTGGCCATTGCTGCTTGTTCCACTTGGCAGCGGGCTACTCCTCTGCGGGAAGCGGTAAGGCCGCTCTCGGATTTGGGCCCGCTAGAACGAGCGCATGACTAGCTCGTCAACAGAACCGAACACCCCAACGAAGCAGCCGGTCCTCTATGCGAGGCGGAATCGTCCCGGACTGCCCACAGATACACTTCTCTGGCGCCGGCCAATCCGACACACGCACCCAACCCGCCGACGCGAATAGGCGCACCGCCTCGCGATAGCGGGCACGGCTGTGACTCCAAGTGATCGTATTGGTGAGCCGCGGCCGCAGCGATTGCCTGCCCCATCCAAGAGCTAGCCGGCATGGATTGCCACCGTTTTCAGTTCATAACTGGCCAAGCAGACCCGCCTCCTGGAAGGACTCCCGCGTCTTTGAATCAGCAAAAACTCCAACTTCGGCGAGGTGTTTAACCGTGTGTCGCGCAGATATCTCGATAATGCCGCTTTTATCCCAATCTTTGTAGACATCGAGCACCACCTCTTCAATCTGTTGTCGATCCAACCCACAGTCGACCAGCATCGTCGTAACTGCTCGAACGTCTGGCTCCAGAAAGGCGTGGATAAACTCCGGCAAGAGGTCGCCGATCAGTGCCCGTTCACGGCCATTGAGCGCCGGCCATAGCCAACGCAGCAGTTGGCTGAAATATGCGTGATGTCGCCCCTCGTCAACGGCATGGTCGCTGACCATGTCGCGGACCGGCTGGACCACCGAGGCGTCGCTCGGAATCTTCGCGAGAAACGATGAGATGAGGGTCTCGGAAATAATTGCAAAAAAAATCCTGGCCATGTGTCGGTCGGGGCCTCTGAGTCGGTGTTCGATATGGGCTAACCGTTCCATGAAGACGGGATAGGAACAGCGTACCCGCGGCACTTCCGTGGCACATTCGATTTGCCGTTGCAGGTCATCGGAGAACCGTGAATGCCACGCCTCGTCAACATAGATCTTGTAGGCGTCCTCCTCCATCTCAGGAGGGAGCTCCACCCCGAGCCGCTGTCGACTGATCTGGTGGGTAACTGGGTTGACGATGCTCTGCTCAAGATCGGCCGTGAACTCCAAGTAGACGTGCAGGCTATGGATCAGTAGCTTTCGGCGAACCCCTGATCCGAGCGCCGCGACCGTCGCGTGATCCGCGGCTGGCACCAGCCCGAGTGGAAAGAACACCTTCCCGGAGTCCTCTTCTTCAGCCAACCGATCAACAACCCGACGCCTCCTAGCTCGGACGGTTGCTTGCTGGTCCCAATGGGCGAACCGCGAGGTGTATCCCGGCAAGTCATCGCCAGTGATTGCGGCGGCGCGTCCAGCTTGACGCGCGAGCGCACGGTGAACTAGAGCTTCAAGGCTTTCCGCCACGACTGGCGCATGCCTCGGTTGTCAACCACGGCTGTCGATACTGCCACACAGGATTAACACTCCTTACTGATCCACCCCACGACGGCCGGGTCTCGTTATCAGATATCACAGTGCTACTAAAGTAGCAAGTATTTCGAACTAATCAAAATTTTTTAAATAAACATATGAGTTTGTCGCTATTTTGAATTCCATGTGCGCTCGTAGCTCAATGGTCAGAGGTCCCGACGGAGCCTCCGTTGAAGTGCGGGATAGGCATGGTCGACTAGCTGACGCAGCACTGCGCCGGCGCCCTATAGGCATGTCGTATGTTGTCCTGCGCGAGGCGGAGAGTTCTCTCGAGGGGCCCGAGAGCGGCGGCCTTTGGAGCCGCAGACGCGGGTTCGATTCCCGTCGAGCGTATCTTGCTTCGAGGCAGCATTCTTCAGACGCTGGGCTATCTGACTGGTGGCGTCGATGACCCCAGTTGCTGCCGCCAGTTACCAGACCCTAGAGCGACGCTGGCAGAAGAAGTGGCGCTCGGAGAACACCTTCCGAATGCCCACAAGCGATGGCGAGCGCACCGACACCTGTGTGATGGTGGTGTGTCCATTCACGTCGGGCGAGGCTCATATGGGGCACGTGCGCAGCTACTCGATCGGCGATGCTTATGCCCGCTTCCGGCGTGCACAGGGGGACGCGGTTTTGTTCTCTATCGGCTTCGACGCATTTGGGTTGCCGGCCGAGACGCGCGCGATCACGAACGGCTCGAACCCCCGCGACTGGGTTGAGTCCTCGGCGCGGAAGATGTGCGAACAGTTTGAGGCGCTCGGCTTCTCATTTGACTGGGAGCGAGTATTTCTTAGCTCTGACCCAGAGATCTACAAATGGAGCCAGTGGCTCTTTCTGGTACTCCGTGAGGCGGGTCTGGTCTTCAGGCGCGAGGGTTTGGTCGACTGGTGCGAGAGTTGCAACACGGTACTTGCCCCCAGTCAGGTCGAGGAAGGAGTCTGTTGGCGCTGCCACCGACCAACCGGGGTCGTCAGCACCCCCCAGTGGTTTCTCAATGTGGGCGCCTACAACGACGAGAATTTCGAACGTCTCACCAGCCTGACCGGATGGAACAAGCTAGCACTCGGGGCCCAGCGCTCGCTCCTTTCTCGCGTCGAGGGCGTCGAGTTCGAATTATGCGACGAGCGGGGCGAGAAAATCACTGTCTTTGCCGAGGAGCAGGAGGTACTCAAGGAGGCGGTTGCAGTGATGATCTCTCCGCAGCACCCTCAGCTTTCCCTATGGACCGACGCACGTACCCGCCATCTGGCTCGTGATCATTGTGTCGAGGCCCGCGCTTCCGTGGGTGGCTCGCTCAATTCCCCAGCCCCAGTGAACACTGGTCACCGCATTGGCACGAACAGGAACAGCGCTGATCTGCCCCTTTTCATTTCGGCACAGATCGATAGCCGCTACGGGCCAGCGGCGATCCTGGTGACTCCCGCCGGGTTCCGGGAGGCTGGCGGCACGAAAGTACGACAACGGGGAAGAAGGCTCGAGATCGCCTCGACGGCGCTTCGTCCGGCGGCGCGATATCGGGTCTCGGCATTCCCGATCTCACGGCAGCGGGCCTGGGGCGCGCCGATCCCAATCGTGCACTGTCCCGATTGCGGGACCGTGCCAGTACCTTACTCTGAGCTCCCGGTAACGCTGCCAGCCCACCTTCCGGTCAGCGCCGAGTTCAACATCCTTGCCAAGTCGGAGGATTTTGTGTCGTGCCGGTGTCCAGGCTGCAAAGGTGACGCAAAGCGGGAAACCGACACGCTTGATTGCCATTTTGATGCCACCTTCCAGCACATCCCCCTCGCGGTGCCGCCATCTGATCGTAAGGAGCGGATGTTCGACCACCCCGAACTATCGCGGTGGTTCCCAATCTCACGTTACGTCCAGGGGGCGGATATCGGGGGCTATATATTTGACCAGCGAGCAGTGACGAAGGCTCTGCGCGACCTCGGACACATCGACTTCCTCGCTGACGGCGAGCCCTACGCCGGGGCCCTGATGCATGGAATGGTGACGCTGAAAGGTCGAAAGATGAGCAAGCATCTGGGCAACGTGGTGAATCCGCAACAGCTGGTGCGGCGCTACGGTGCCGACGCGGTCAGGATCGGTGTGCTTGAGGCAGCCGCGCCGGCACATAATGTGAATTGGAGCGAGGAACTGGTCAGCAATGCCGAGCGGTTCCTGGTGCAGATCGTCGGCTACACGAACCCCCGACTGGACGCCAGCGCGTTCTCCGAAGGGGAGCCGCGCATTGACCGAGCAGTGAAGCGTCGCCGAAGGTTGGCCCGATGGTGCGAGGTCGGGTTGGAGAAGGTGACGAGAAGCCTCGAGGGACTGGAAATGCACCGCGTCACGCGCGAGCTTGCCGCACTGTTCTCGCGGATCGAACACTTCGGAGCCCAGTTCGAGACCGGGCGGGAGCGGACCGCTGCCGACATTCAAGCGGAGGTAGCTGCCCTTCTCCTATTCGTCCGGCTGCTGGCACCGATTGCGCCGCACACGGCCGAGGAGCTCTGGAAGCTTGGCGGCGGCCCGGGGCTCGTAGCCGATGCAGCCTGGCCTGTCGCCGTGTAAAGCTTCGAGCGAACGCCGATCCTGGATACGGGTAGAGGTCGGCCCAATGATCAGGCTGGCCGGCCCGAATCACTTCACGGCCGGCTGGTTCGGGGACGAACGCACCCCCAGACTCGCAGGGACTCTTCTCGATTACCGCGACTGAGGAGGAGACAAGAGTCCCCGCGGGGTCAGGACCGGACAAGAGGCCTGCGATGGGGCGGGGCACCATGCGCCATACCACCGACAAACGCTAGGGCTACTGGGTCGAGTATTTGGCGGCCACTGACCATCAACGACCTCCAAATCTCGGTAATTCCACTTGGCTCAGGTGAGCGCTCCGACACGCGCTTGTTCTTGTAACTGCTACGAGGCGCTTAGGTGCCTAGCCTCAGCGCCATAGCTCGCGGCGCAGCATCTCGTTGCCGCGCTCGAGCTGGTCGATGGTGGCGCTGGAGACCGATGGGGCCCTGGTGGCGCGGTTGATGCGGGCTTGGATCTCCCGGTGGGACTTCCTGGTGCGGCTGGCGACTTTGGCGACCAGGCTTCTGCGCTCGGCGCGCAGGCGCTCCCGGGCGGCGTAGGCCGACTCTCGTTCGGAGCCCGGACCCGTAGCGGGCGGCTCAGGCTCGGCGAGGGCGATCGTCTTCTTCACCGCCGGCTTCGGGTCATCGGTCGGGAAGAGCTGGAGCGTGGTTTCGCTCATGATCGCCTCGTCGAGTTCGGCGTCGCCCGAGCTGAGGGCGGCAAAGCCTTCGCCGGGCCGGCGGCGCTCCGGCTCGTCGAGCTCCACCTCCTCTTCCTCCTCGGCCTCCGGCGCGAGCTCAAGGGCATGCCGGCGCTCTCGCTCGATCTCTCGCGCAAGCGCCTTCAGGCGCGGGTCGGCCGGCATCAGCAGGTAGCTCATCTGGCGACGCGGGCCCGGCGTGGCCCGGATGAAGCGGCCGACCACCTGGCGGAAGAAGAGCTCGGTCCGGGCCGCGGTGGCATAGACGCCGACCCGCAGACGGGGAATGTCGACTCCCTCGGAGACCATCAGGACCGAGACCAGCCAGCGACGGTCCGAGGAGGCGAACTCGGCGATCCGCCGGCTGGCGTCGGGCTCGTCGCTCATCACCAGCTCCGGCCTCTCTCCCGAGATCGAGCCCAGCCGCGCGGCGATCGCCCGGGCGTGGTCCTGATTGGAGGCGATGACCAGGCCGCCGGCGTCGGGGTGCCCGTCGGCGCGCACCTCGCTCAGGCGGGCATCGGCGTCACGCAGCACCTCCCCCATCCACTCGCCCTCCGGGCTCAGCGCCGTTCGCAGCCGCCGTGCCGACTCCGCCGCCGGCAGGACAAGATCGAAGTCGGCGCTGCGCAGGCGGCCGTCCGAGAGCCACTCCATTTCGCCGTCGTAGGGCAGGAAGGTGATCGGCCGGCAGACCCGGTCGACCAGCGCCTGCGGGTAGCCGTAGGCGTAGTCCGCCCGGCTGAGGCCGTCATCGTCATAGGCGACCCAGGGGATCGCCGAATTGTCGGAGCGGAAGGGCGTACCCGAGAGCAGCAGCCGAAAGCGGGCTCCGTCGAAGGCCCGGCGGGTCTGCAGTCCCCAGGCGGCCTGGTCGCCCATGTGGTGGGGCTCGTCGGCGATCAGCAGGGTCGGCCGGCGCCCCGCCGCCAGCCGGTGGGTGTCCGGCCCGGCGGCGATCGTCTGGTAGGTGACGGCAACCCCGTGGAAATCGTCTGACTCCGGGCCGTCCGAGTTCGGCCGGTTCGGCTCGAGGTCGATGCCATAGCGGCCGGCATCGGCGGCCCACTGGCGGCAGATGTGGGTGGTGGGGCCGACCACGACGACGCGGGAGACGAACCTGGCGCTCAGCATCTGGTGGGCGATGTGGAGGCCGAAGGTGGTCTTGCCGGCCGCCGGCGTCGCCGAGGCGAGGAAGCTCGCGCCCGAATGTGCCCGCACCGCTGCGGTCGCCTCGACCTGCCAGGAGCGCAGCGGCCGGGCGTCGGGCCACTCCGGAAGAGATTGGGCACGCGCCCCGCGGCCGGTCAGTTGCTGAGAGGCGTCGTACAAGGGCGCGGAACAATAGGCGCGCCCGCGGTCGCCAGGCGGTCGTCCACCCCTAGTGCGAAATCGGGCGGGACAGTGCGCTGAGTTTTCGCGGATCGACTTTCAGGGATTTAGGTTTCACTTACCAACTATTGGGTAAGCTGATGCCTGTTCCCACATTGATCCATCCCCGACGCGGCGTTGAGTAGGAGTCCTTTCCCGTCGGCATCCGTCGTTTCTCCCTGGCCACGGTTGCCTCTGACGCTCCTCCTCGACGCCGCGTCCCTCTTTCTCCGGGGTTTCTAAGCCGACAGCTCAGAGATCAGGTCGTCGAGGTCGAGCGGGAAGGTGCCCATTTCGACGCCCTCGCCCTCCGCCGGTCGTGGCCACTGCTCGCGGGGCCGGTCCCAGTAGAGCTCGACGCCGTTGCGATCCGGGTCGGCGAGGTAGAGCGCCTCGCTGACGCCGTGGTCGGATGCGCCTTCCAGCGGCCAGCCCGCCTCGCTCAGGCGGCGAAGAGCATCGGCGAGAGCGCGGCGGGTCGGGTAGCGGATCGCGGTGTGGAAGAGGCCGGTGCTCCCTGGTAGGGGCGGTGAGCCGCCTTTCGAGGACCAGGAGTTGAGGCCGATGTGGTGGTGGTAGCCGCCGGACGAGATGAAGGCCGCGTCGGCGCCCCAACGCTGCATCAGCTCGAAGCCGAGGATCCCGCAGTAGAACTCGAGGGCGCGATCGACGTCGGCGACCTTGAGGTGGACGTGGCCGATATCGACGCCGGGGTCGATCGGCTGCGAGGAGCCCGTCGTCTCTCCCTCAGCCATCGAGCACCCCGTCCAGCGCTTCGTTGACGAGGCGGTCGGCCTCGGCGTTGCCCTCGCGGCGGACGTGGCGGATCGACCAGGAGTCGAACCCCCGCAGCGCCCGCTTTACCTCTTCGTGCAGCTCTTTCATGCCGGCGTTTTTGACCTTGTAGCGGCCTTCGACCTGCCGCACGACCAGCTCCGAATCCCCGATCAGCTCGAGCTCGCTGCCGCCGTGCGCTGCTGCCAGCTCGATGCCCCGCAGCAGCGCCTTGTACTCGGCGACGTTGTTGGTCGCGGCGCCGATCCTCTCCCCCACTTCCTCCAGCACCTCGCCGCCATCGCCGCGGACGACGACGCCGATCGCCGCCGGGCCAGGGTTGCCGCGAGCGCCCCCGTCGACGTTGATCGTCAGCCTGCTCACCGCTGCGCCGCCGGCTCGCTGGCGAGACCGAGGCTGCCGTCGTCGCCGACCCGGGCGTTCCACTGCTGCGCCGCCGGATCGAGCTGGTCGATCTCGCCCCCTTTGTCGATCTGGAAGACCGGCCGCAGCTCGTCGCCGATGTCGACTCCCCACTGGTACCAGGAGAGCTCCCAAGCGACCGTGATCCGAACCTCGTCCGGCGCCCCCGCGGCGTGGCCGATCGAGGCCCGGGGCGCGCCCAGCGTGCGGGTCAGGCCAGCCACGGTCCGCCCCGCCTCGCTCGAGTTGAAGCGCGCGATCGCGCGCTCGAAGGGTGTGGGCGCATCTGCACCCGATGGGGGCGCCGGCCGGACTGGCCGAGAACGGCGAGGCGCGGGTGGCTCGACCGGATCAGGCGCACTCGGACGGCGATCCCTGCGACGGAGGAGACTGCGCAGGCGCCAGCGGCCCTCGTGCTCGCTCGGCGGGCGCTCGGGCTCGGCCTCGCCGGCGGGGCGCCATCCGAGCCGCTCGGCGCGGGCGAGGCAGAGCTCGCAGACCGCCTGCTCCTCAGCGCCGTCGACGAAACCGTGAACGCGCTCGCCGGCCAGGATCGTCCGGCCGCAGACAGCGCAGGTGGCCTCGGCGCTCATGCTGTCGCCAAGGTAGCAACGGGCGGGCGCCGCCCCCGGCAGATTCAAGCCTGCTGCAGATGCGATTTCAGCCGCATCACGGCCTTCGTGTGCAGCTGCGAGACCCGCGACTCGGTGACGCCGAGGACCTCGCCGATCTCACGCAGGGTGAGGTTCTCGTAGTAATAGAGCGCGACGACCAGCTGCTCGCGCTCGGGCAGCGAGCCGATCGCCTCGGTTAAGCGGTCTTTGACCTCGTTGGAGGCGAGGGCCTCCTGTGGATCGGCGGCGCCATCGTCGGCGATCGTGTCGAGCAGCGAGACCTGGTCGCCGGAGGAGTCGGAGACGGTCCAGAGCTCATCCAGCGCGTAGACCGAGGAGTTGGCGATCTCCAGGAGAGCCGTCTGCAGTTCCTCTTCGGTCATGTTCAGTTTCGCCGCCAGCTCGGCCTCGCTCGGCGCCCGCTGCAGCTCATGCTCGAGTTTTGCCTGGGCGGCTTCGATCTCGCGGGCGCGCGAGCGCACCGAGCGCGGCACCCAGTCGAGCGAGCGGAGTTCGTCGATGATCGCGCCGCGGATGCGGGTCATCGCGAAGGTCTCGAATTTGATCCCGCGCTCGGGGTCGAAGCGTTCGATCGCCCCGATCAGGCCGACGAGCCCGTAGGAGATCAGGTCGGCGTCTTCGACATGGGACGGCAACCCGGCGCCCAGCCGGCCGGCGACGAACTTGACCATCGGCGAGTAGGCGACCACCAGGCGCTCGCGGGCGGTGTCGTCCCCCTCGCTCTTGTAACGGCGCCACAGATCGCGCAGCTCCACCTCTTTGACGCCCGTGTCCATCAGGCGATACTACGTTCCTTTGCGGGGGTTTGGCTCATGCGCGGGGGTGGCTGGCGGCGTAGGTGTCGCGAAGGCGGGCTGCGTCGACTCGGGTGTAGACCTGGGTGGTCGAGATCGACGCATGGCCAAGTAACTCCTGAATCGTACGCAGGTCGGCGCCCCCCTCGAGCAGATGCGTTGCAAAGGAATGCCTAAGTGCGTGCGGGGAGACGCCGGCGGCGAGGGCGGCCTCGCGGGTCCAGAGGCCGAGGCGGCGGGTGATGTCGGAGTTGGAGAGGCGGCGGCCGCTCTTGGAGAGGAACAGCGCCGGCTCGCGCGGGTCGACGGAGAGGGCGCGCCGGCCTTTGTCGAGATAGCGGCGCACCGCTCGTTGGGCGGGCTCCCCCACCGGCAGCAGCCGCTCCTTCGAGCCCTTGCCCAGCACGCGCAGCTGCTCGGTCTCGAAATCGAGCGAGCCAAGGTCGAGGTTGACGATCTCTTCGCAGCGCAATCCGCAGGAATAGGCGAGCTCGAGCATCGCCCGGTCGCGCAGCTCCAGCGGGGTCCGTGCCGGGATCCGCTCCAGCAGCGAGCGCATCTGCTCGGTGGTGAGCACGTGCGGCAGCTTCTCGGAGCGTTTAGGGCTGGAGACCAGCTCGGCCGGGTTGGAGCCGGCGCGCTCGGTGCGGACGAGGAACCCGTAGAGGCCGCGAATCGCCGCCAGCTTGCGAGCGACCGTGGCGGGTGCGGCGCCGGCGTTGGAAAGACCGGCGCCGAAGCGCCGCACGTCGCGGTGGCGAACGTCGCCGGGGCCAAGCCCCTGCTCCTCCGCCCACTCGGTGAAACCGCCGAGGTCGACGCCGTAAGCGCGCCGCGTCCGCTCCGCCGACCCGCGGGTCCGCAGATCGCGGTCATACAGCGAAAGAGCGTCCTGCCAGTTCACGGAAGGTTGATTCGCGCCAACCGCCCGTCGTCCTGCGCGCCCTACCCGCCGATGTAGATGGGGGTTCCTACTTCGACCAGGTCATACAGTTCTTCCACGTCTGGGATCGCCATCCGGATGCAGCCGTGGGAGGCGGCGCTGCCGAGCGAGTAGGTCTCTTCGGTGCCGTGGATGCCGGCGCCTTCGTAGATGCCCATCCAGCGCGCCTTGATCGGGTTCGACGGGCCCGGCGGAATCGTCTGCCCGGCGAGGCTGCCCGCCCAATCCGAGGTGGGCACGTGCCAGACCGGGTTTTCTTCCTTTTCCTGGATCGCGTAGAGGCCTTCGGGCGTTTCCAGCCCTTCCATGCCGACGGCGACGGTGTAGGTCTTGGCCAACTTCAGGTTCTTCCAGAAGCGCAGGGTGAAGGTCGCGCGGTCGAGCGTCAGGTAGGTGGGGTAGCGGGCGGCGACCTCGCCTTTGGTCACTTCCGGTTTCGTCGCGTGGACCTTGGCGACGATCCGGTGCGGCGCGTTCGCGTTCAGCACCGCCGCCTTCAGTTCCTTCTCCAGCTGGTTGTCGCGCAGCTTGCGGCCGTCATGGCCGGCGACGACGACGAGTTCGCTCGGGCCGGCTTCGACGTCGGCGTTCTGCGGTTCCCGGTTCACTTCCTCGGCGACGTGGCGGACGAAGCGGTTGATCGCCGGCTCGAAGTAGGCGACCTGGGGGACGATGCTTTCGTCGACCTCGCCGCCGCTGACGTAGCGGACCAGGCGGCCGGGGAAGCCGCCGTCCTGGCTGTCTTCGACGGCTTCTTCGACCGCCGAATCGATCTCGGCGTGAATCTTCAGCTTCTTGCCAGGCAGGCGCCAGCGCTCGCCGTCGAAGGTGACGACCAGCGAGTGCCGCAGCGGCGCCAGCAGCTTGCGGCGGACGACAGCAGCCGCTTCCTCTTCGTCCATGCCGCCGACGTCGACGCCGCCGATCGTCACTCCCTCGGCGATCTTGTCCTTCTGCGAGCTGTCGTAGGCGTAAGCGACACCGACTACGGCGACCAGGATCGCGACAGCGATCAACGCCACTATTGAAGTTCTCTTACCCATCTCGACTGGAGCTCGTCCCTGAGTGGCTTTCAACCCGTTGCCTGAAGTCTAGGCAGTCCCTTAGTTCGCTCCAACCGGCCTTCTCCCCTGCAAGTTCGCATGTGCGTTGGTTGTATCGGCAGCGGCGGCGGATATCTTTCGCCTCCGTGCGCACGAAGGACGAGATCCGCAAAGAGGTGTGGGAGGCGATGGAGCGCGAGGGTGTCTCGCGCTTTCCCGGCGCCGAGGGCCGCATCCCCAACTTCGCCGGCGCCAAACTGGCGGCCGAGAAGCTCGCCGGGCACCGGCTCTGGAAGCGGGCGCGGGTGATCAAGGCCAACCCCGACTCGCCGCAGACCCACGCCAGGCGGATCGCTCTGGAAGAGGGCAAGACAATGATCATGGCGGTGCCGCGACTGCGCGACCCGCACCCGTTCCGGGTCCTCGACCCCAAGCAGCTCTCGAAGGCGGCGATGAAAGAGGCGGCGACGATCAAGGGGGCGCTGAAGCACGGCCGCGTCGTCGCCCTCGACGACCTGCCGGAGATCGACTTCGTCCTCAGCGGCTCGGTCGCCGTCAACCTCAGCGGCGCTCGGGTGGGCAAAGGCGGCGGCTACCACGACCTCGAGTACGGGATCCTCAGCGCCGCCGGCAAGATCGACGACCACACCACGGTTGCGACCACGGTGCACCCGATCCAGATCCTCCGCCAGCACCTGATGGTCACCGACCACGACCTTCCCTGTGACCTGATCGCGACGCCGCGGGCGGTGATCGAGATCGACCGCCAGTACGCCCGCCCCCGGGGGATCCTCTGGGACCACCTGCAGCCACCGCAGATCCGCGAGATCCCGGTTTTGGAAAGGATGGGGTATGCCTGAGCCTGAGCGCAATCCCCTGCCCGCCTTCCCCGGCACCGACTACGGCAATCCGGATCCGGAGTGGCTGAAGATCGACTGGCGGCAGCACCTGCGCCGAATCGACCTGCCCGGAGCCGAGGGGGTCAACTACGTCGAAATCGGCGAGGGCGAGCCGATCATCTTCGTCCACGGCATCGCCGGCTGCTGGCGCAACTGGCTCGAGAACCTGCCCTACTTCGGTCGCACGCACCGGGCGATCGCGATCGACCTGCCGGGATTCGGCGACAGCCCGATGCCCTCCTGGGAGATCTCGATGGCCAACTACGGGCGGCTGATCCACGACTTCTGCGAGCGGCTGGGGATCGACCAGGTGGGGGCGCTGGTCGGCAACTCGATGGGCGGCTTCATCGGCACCGAGGCGGTGATCGAGGAGCCTGAGCGCTTCGATCGCCTCGTATTGATCTCCGCCGCCGGGATCAGCTTCGCCGAGTGGCAGGGCCGGACGTTCGACGCCACCGCCCGCGTCGTCAAAGCCGCGATCCCCTTCCTCAGCGGCGACCGGCGCGTCTACTGGACGCGGCCGCGCGGACGCAAGCTGGCCTTCGGCCGGCTCTTCCGCAACCCCAACAAGCTGCGTCCCGAGCTGCTTGCCGAGCAGGTTCGGCCCGGCTTGCAAGCCCCCGCCTTCAGCGAGGCTCTGACCAAGATCTGGGGCTACGACACGCGCCGGCGCCTGCCGGAAATCGAGATCCCGACGATGGTCGTCTGGGGCCTGAGCGACCAGATCGTCCCGGTCGAGGGCGCCCTCGGGTACCACCGCCTGATCCCCCACTCGCGCCTGGAGATCTTCGAGCGAACGGGGCACCTGCCGATGCTCGAGCGGCCGGCCCGCTTCAACCCGCTGCTCGAAGAATTCATCGAGTCGTCGCGGCCCCTGGAGAGCGCCGCGACCGACGACACCGCAATCGGCTAGCTGGTTATCGCGCCTTCGGAGGCCGAGGAGACGGTCGCCGCGTACTTGGCCATGATGCCGCGGGTGTAGAGCGGGTCCGGCGACTTGTAGTCGGCGATGCGCTTGGCGATCTCCTCGTCGGTGAGGTCGAGATCGAGCCTGCGGTTGTCGATGTCGACCGTGATCTGGTCGCCCTCGCGGATCGCCGCGATCGGACCGCCCTTGGCTGCCTCGGGAGCGACGTGGCCGATCATCAGCCCGCGGGTCGCGCCGGAGAAGCGCCCGTCGGTGACCATCGCCACGGTCTCACCCAGCCCCTCGCCGACGATCGCGGCCGTCACCTGCAGCATCTCCCGCATTCCGGGGCCGCCGACCGGGCCCTCGTTGCGGATGACGACGACATCGCCGGGATTGATCTGCTGGTCCTTGACGGCGCGGAAGCATTCCTCTTCGGACTCGAAGACCCGGGCGGGGCCGGTCTGCTGGCGCCGCTCGGTACCGGCGACCTTGACCACGGAACCCTCGGGGGCGAGGTTCCCCCGCAGGATCGCCAGCCCGCCTTCGGGCTTCAGCGGGTCCTCGACCGAACGCACGACTTCCTGGTCGGGTGCCTCCGTGGCGGCAGCGGCTTCCTCGCCGATCGTCTTGCCGGTGACGGTGATCGCGTCCCCGTGCAGGAGGCCGGCTTTGGCCAGGCGCTTGAGGATGACCGGCACCCCGCCGGCGGCGTAGAGGTCGGTGGCGACGAAGCGCCCGCCCGGCTTGAGGTCGGCGAAGAGCGGCGTCTGCCGCGAGATCCGCTCGAAGTCGTCCATCGTCAGCTCGATCCCGAGCTCGTGGGCAAGGGCGATCAGGTGCAGGACCCCGTTGGTCGAGCCGCCCGAGGCGCAGACGCAGGCGATCGCGTTCTCCAGCGCCTCGCGGGTGATGATCTTGCTCGGCCGCAGATCCTCGACGAGGACGTTGATCACCAGCTCGCCGATTTTCTCGGCGACGGTCGGCTTGTCGTCGTCTTCGGCCGGAACCATCGCCGAGCCGCCGGCGCTGATTCCCAGCGCCTCGAAGGCACAGGCCATGGTGTTGGCGGTGAACTGGCCGCCGCAGGCGCCGGCGCCGGGGCTGGCCACCCCCTCGAGCTCGTGCAGTTCCTCGTCGCTCATGTCGCCGGCGTTGTGAGCGCCGATCGCCTCGAAGATGTCGAGAATCGTGACGTCGCGGCCGTGCCAGTGGCCGGGCGCGATCGACCCTCCGTAGAGCAGCACCGACGGCACGTCGAGGCGGGCCAGCGCCATCGCGCAACCGGGGATCGTCTTGTCGCAAGCGCAGAGGGCGACGATCGCGTCGAACTGGTAGCCGCGGGCCATCAGCTCGATCGAGTCGGCGATCACCTCGCGGCTGACCAGCGAGGCCTTCATCCCCTGCGTCCCCATCGTCACCCCGTCGGAGACGGCGACGGTGTTGAACTCCATCGGCGTCCCGCCGGCGGCGCGCACGCCTGCTTTGACGTGCTCGGCCAACGCCCGCAGGTGGAAGTTGCAGGGCATCGCCTCGGTCCAGGTGTTGGCGATCCCGATCGTCGGCTTGCTGAGGGCGTCGTCGTCGAACCCGATCCCCTTCATGTAGGCACGCGCGTGGGCGCGGTCGGGACCGTCGAAGACGACCGAGGAACGTGGGCGGGGCAGCTTGGTCGCGGTGTCGCCGTTCGTGCTCATGGCGGGCAATTTAGTCAGCGCGTCGCGTGGGCGTCGGCGGCGATCCGCTCGGCCAAGTCGAAGACGTCGACCGGCCCCGCCCCGGCGCCGATCCCACGCAGGCCGTCGCGCACCGCTTCGGAGGTGATCTCGCGCGCCCCCACCGCAGCCGCCAGCGGCGGCCAGCCGAGGGCGAGAAAGGCTGCGAGCGTAGAGGAGTGGGTGCAGCCGGAGCCGTGGGCAGCGCCATCCGGATGCCGCTCACCGGGGATTTCAACCACCTCGTTGCCGTCGTAGAAGACGTCGACTACCTCCTCGCTGTGACCGCCGGTCACAACCGCCGCCTCGGTGCCCATGATGACCAGCGCGCTTGCCAGCTCTGCCTGGGTCGCTTCCTCGCCGAGGCCGGTCAATGCCCGCGCCTCGGGGATATTCGGGGTCACCACCGAGGCCAGCGGCAGCAGGTCCTGCGCCAGCGCCCGCCGGGCCTCCTCGTCGAGGAGCACCGCCCCGCTCTCGGCGATCATCACCGGGTCGATCACCACCGGCGCCTTCCCCACGTGGCCGAGAGCCTCGACGACCGCCTCCACCACCTCGGCCGTTCCCAGCATGCCGATCTTCACCGCGTCGACCCCGATGTCCTCAGCGACGGCCCGGACCTGGGCGACGACGATCCGCGGCGAAATCGCCTCCACCGCCGTCACGCCGATGGTGTTTTGCGCGGTGATCGCCGTGATCGCGGTCATCCCGTGCACGCCCACCCGGGCGAAGGCCTTGAGGTCCGCCTGGATGCCGGCGCCGCCGCCGGAATCCGAACCGGCAATCGAGAGCACAGCTGGTACGCGCTGGTCAGGCATAGCCCTGAGCCTAGAGAGAGGAGCCGGTAGGGGGCGACAGCAAAGTGCGCATGTAGGTACCCACATTGGAGCAGGCGAGGTAGCCCAACAGCTCCAACCGCGCCAACGCGGCGGCTGCGGTGGCAGCGGAGAGGCCC
Organism: Solirubrobacterales bacterium; assembly: GCA_035688955.1. Classification (GTDB taxonomy): domain Bacteria; phylum Actinomycetota; class Thermoleophilia; order Solirubrobacterales; family 70-9; genus VAYN01. The sequence continues at coordinate 87,188 of DASSMJ010000030.1, forward strand.
GAAGAGCCGGCGACGGCGTCACAGCTCGAATGCCCGCCCTCGACGGCGGCGAGCACCGCCTGCAGCTCGCCATCGAGCTCCGGCCCGTGGTCCTCCAGCCTCCGGCGCCCTGGGCCGAGCATCGCGTCGAGGACGTCCTGGGCGTTGCGGATGACGCAGGCGCCGCCGGCAAGCAGGGCATTCGGGCCGACTGAAGCGCGGGAGGTGACGGGGCCGGGCACGGCGCCGAGGTCGCGGCCGAGGTCGGCGGCGAGGTCCATGGTGATAAGCGATCCGGAGCGGGCGGCCGCCTCGACCACCACCGTCATCCCCGCCAGTGCCGCCATGATCCGGTTGCGGGCGGGAAAGGTCCAGCGCCAGGGGGTGGCGCCAGGCGGCAGCTCGGAGATCACCAGGCCCGTTTCGCAGATCCGCCGCCAGAGCGAGAGGTGGCTCGCCGGATAGGCGACGTCCGGCCCACAGCCGAGGACGGCGATCGTCTTGCCGGTGTCGAGGGCGCCGCGGTGAGCGCAGGCGTCGATGCCGAAGGCGAGACCGCTCACCACGACCATCCCCGCCCGGGCCAGGTCACGACCGAGGTCGCGGGCGATCTCACGGCCGTAGGAGGTGGCGCGCCGCGCACCGACGATCGTCACCGCGGCAAACGGGTCGAGCCCGTCGAGCAGCCTTGAGTCGCCGCGCCCGATCAGCGCCCAGGGAGCGTCGGCCGCGTCGCGCAGCGAGGCCGGGTAAAAGTCGCCGTGGCGGCAACAAGCCCAGCACTGGGCGAGCAGCAGCTCTTCGTTCAGCCGCTCCTCGGGAAGCGCCGCCATCCGGGCAAGCATCTGAGCCCCCGCTTTGGGGGCGGCAACTTCGACCAGATCCTCGTTGGACAAGCGCAACAGTTCAGGGGAGCGCGAACCCACCTCCCCGGTCGCGACCTTCTCCACGTAGGGGCCGAGCGCCGCCAGCAACCAAGAGCGTCGCAGGCACTCCACACAGGCGCGCGGCTCAGCCATGGTCCCTCCGGCGCAGCTGCAGCGCCTGCGCCATCTGCTCGACGCCGATCTCCTCCACCCCGTCGAGGTCGGCGATCGTCTGCGCCAAGCGCAGCGCCCGGTCGTGGGCGCGGCCGCTCAGCCGCTGCCGGGCGTAGAGGTCTGCCAGCAGCGACGCCGCCTTCGAGCCGAGCGCACAGGCCCGGGCCTCGGCCGGCGTCATCTCCGCGTTGCAGCGGCCCGGGCCCAGGCGCAGCTCCTGGCGCTCCCGGGCCGCGCAGACCCGCTCCCGCACCTCCGCCGAAGGCTCGCCGGGTGCCCCTCCGATCTCGGCGGCGCTCGGCTGCCGCACCGCCACCAGGATGTCGAGCCGATCGGCGAGGGCCCCGCTCAGCTTGCCCTGGTAGCGCTGGACGTCGAAGGGCGAGCAGGAGCAGTCCGGATCGACCTCGCCCCGTCCGCAAGGACACGGGTTGGCGGCGGCGATCAGCATGAACCTGCAGGGCAGGCTGCGCTGGCCGGAAGCTCGCGCGATCGAGACCTCGCCGCTCTCGAGCGGCGCCCGCAGCGCCTCCAGGGCGTCGCGCCGGAACTCGCATAGCTCGTCCAGGAAAAGCACTCCACGATGGGCGAGCGTTGCCTCCCCCGCTCGCGGCGGGGCGCCTCCGCCGATCAGACCCGCAGCACTGATCGTGTGGTGCGGCGCCCGAAAGGGACGGCCGCCGGGGAGAACCCCCAACCGCCCGCAGGCGCTGGCGATCCGCGCCACCTCCAGCGCCTCGTTCGCGGCGAGCGGCGGCAGAATCGATGGCAGGCGACTGGCGGCAAGCGACTTGCCGGCGCCGGGCGGGCCGACCATCAGCAGCGAGTGGCCGCCCGCCGCTGCCACCTCCAGCGATCGCCGCAGGTGCGGCTGGCCGCGAAGGTCCGCCAGGTCAGGTGCGCCGACAGAGGGTCCAAGTTGCAGCGGCAGCGGCGCCGGCCGCAGCGGCTCCCACTCCCCCGCCACCAGCGCCGGCAGCTGGCCGAGCGCCTCCACTCCGATCACGTCGAGATCGTCGACCAGCGCCGCCTCCGGCCCGTTCTCCGCCGGCAGCAGGATCGCCTCCGCTCCCCCCTCCCGGGCCGCCTCCGCCATCGCCAGCGCCCCTTGGACCGAGCGCGTTGCGCCGTCCAGCGCCAGCTCCCCCACCAAGGCCACCCGCGCCAGCCTCTCCCACTCCAGTTGCCCTGAGGCGCTCAGCAGCGCCACGGCGATCGCCAGATCCATGCCCGGACCCGCCTTGCGCAGGCTGGCCGGGGCCAGGTTGACGACGATCCGCTTCAGCGGGAACTCGAAGCCGCAGTTGACCAGCGCCGCCCGCACCCGCTCCCGCGCCTCCCGCACCGCCGCGTCCGGCAGCCCGACGATCGTGAAGTTCGGCAAGCCGCGATGAACGTCGACCTCGACCCGAACCGGGCGGGCGGAGATGCCGTCGAGGGTGAAGGTCCGGGCGGTGGCGAGCACGGAGGCGACGCTACGGAGCAAATCCGCACGTATGGCGCGCAAAATGCAACTTTTCTCCGCAAGGGGTGGGGCGAAACTGTGTCCTCCCGAGCCTTGGGCGGGCATGACCCAAGCACGCCGCCGCACCGGACAGATCGCCGAGGACCTCGTCGCCGCCCGCCTGGCAGCCGCCGGCTGGCAGATCGTCGAGCGCAACGCCCGCACCCGCTACGGCGAGCTGGATCTGATCGCGCTCGACGGGGAGATCCTCGTCTTCGTCGAGGTCAAGGCCGCTCGGGCCGGGACCCGGTTCGGGCCAGAGAAGCCGATCCTCTCGATCGACTTCACCAAGCAGCGGCGGGTGCGCCGGCTCGGCACCGCCTGGCTGGCCGAACATCGCCAGTTCCCGCGCTTCGACGACATCCGCTTCGACGCGATCGGGGTCGTGCTCGACCGCGCCGACCGCGCGGTCGACTACGAGCACATCAAGGGAGCGTTCTAGCCGAGCTCCAGTTGGGAGTACGCCACGCTCTGGAACGAGCGCCGGTGCAGTGGCGAGATGCCGATTTCCTCGATCGCCTGGCGGTGCTCCGGAGTCGAGTAGCCGACGTGTTCGTCGAACCCCCATCCCGGATGCCGGGGGGCGACGTCGCGCATGTAGCGGTCGCGGGTGACCTTGGCGATGACCGAGGCAGCGGCGATCGCGGCGCTGGTGGCGTCCCCCTTCACCACCCGGCGATGCGGCACCGGGCAGGCGTGGAGGCGGAAACCGTCAACGAGGCAGATCGCCTCCTCCGCCGGCGGTGCCAGTCGCTCCAGCGCCAGGGAAAGCGCTTCGATGTTGGTCACGTGCAGACCGCGGCGATCGATCCCGGCCGCGCAGCGGACGACGACGCTGACCCGCTCGGCCGCCCGCAGCACGCACGGGTACATCTCCAGCCGCCGCTCCTCGGTCATCTGCTTGGAGTCATGCAGGCCGCTGAGAGCGCGACGGTCGGCGTGGGAGAGCGACTCGTGGTCGAGTAGGACGGCGGCGGCGACGAGCGGGCCCGCGAGGCAACCGCGGCCGGCCTCGTCGGCGCCGGCGACGTAGCGGCTCCCGAGCCCGCGGTCGAAGGCGAACAGGCGGCGGCTGCGGGCCAGCCGGCGCCGGTGGAGCTTGCCCGGCTTAGAGGCCGCCGATTCGGTTGGGTGGCCAGTAGGTGGCAAAGGCCTCACCGATGATCCAGTCCTTGGGAACTGGTCCCCAGAACCGGCTGTCGTCACTTGCCCCACGGTTGTCGCCCATCATGAAGTAATGGTCGGCCGGGATCGTGATCGTTTTCGGCAGATTGCAGGCAGGGACGGTCCCGCAGGGGTTGATGTAGGGCTCGTCGCTCTTTTCGACTCCGTTCACCACCGGGTGCCCGTTCTTGACCGAGAGGGTGTCCCCCGGGCCGGCGACGATCCGCTTGATGAAGTTCTGGTCCGACTCGCCCTTCGTCGGCAGCGCGCAGGACTGGTTTTCAGGATGGTTCTCACCGCATTCGGTGCCGTTGTCGGCACCGGCCGGCGGGTGGAAGACGACGACGTCGCCGATCTTCGGATCCTTGAAGTGGTAGATGAAGCGGTTGACGAGAACCCGCTGGCCGACGTCGAGCGTCGGCTCCATCGATTCGGAAGGGATCTGGTACGGCTTGACGATCCAGGCCTGGATCGCGAGCGCCAGCGCCAGGGCCAGCGCAACGATGACGGCCAACTCGAGGAGCCCGCCGCCTTTGCTCTTCGGCTTCGGGATCCTGGGGTTCAGGCTGCCGAGTCCTCGTCGGAGTCGCCGGCTTTGTCCGGCTCCTCGTCCTCGGCTTCCTCAGGCGCTGAAGTGTCCTCGGTCTCCCCGTCCTCGGACGCCTCCGCGTCCGCCCCTGCCGCCACCTCGTGCTCTGCCTCGGCCTCCGGCGTCTCCTCGGCTTTTGGCGTCTCCTCGGCCTGCGCGGTCTCCTCGCCGCCCTCAGCCTCAGCGGCCGGTGCCTCCTCGGTCTCGACCGGCACGACCTCCTCCTGACTCACGCCCTCGGCGTCGACCGCGGTGCTCTCGTTCGGAGCCGCCGCCGGCGCCGCGACCACGTCGTCGTCGATCCCCCAGCGCCGCTCGGCGACGCGGGCGGCCTTGCCGATGCGGCCGCGCAGGTAATAGAGCTTGGCCCGTCGCACGTCACCGCGCGCCGCGACCTCGAGTTTCTCGATCTTCGGCGAGTGCAGGGGGAACGTCCGCTCGACCCCGACACCGAAGGACTGTTTGCGCACCGTGAAGGTCTCGCGCACGCCAGAGCCCTGGCGCCGCAGCACCACGCCCTCGAAGACCTGGATCCGTTTGCGGCTGCCCTCGACCACCTGGAAGTGGACGCGGACGCGGTCCCCAGGCTCGAAGTTGGGAAGGCCCTGCTTCAGCTGGGCGCGCTCGATGCTGTCGATTACGGAGCTCATAGGAAGATCACTGCGAGAAAAAACCGCCGGACCCAGGGTGCGGGAACCGCGCGGTCGCGGAATGGTAGCTACTCCGCGTCTTTTTCGAACTGCTCGGCTCGAAGCCTGCTCTGCTCCAGCCGCCAGCGGCGCACTTTCTCGTGATCGCCGGAGAGCAGGACCTCGGGCACGTCCCAGCCGCGGTAGCTCGGCGGCCGGGTGAAGTGCGGGTACTCCGGCATCCCCTCCAGGGCGTGGCTGAAGGACTCCTCGACCGCCGAATCCTCGTGGCCGAGGGCGCCCGGGAGCTTGCGCATGACCACGTCGGCGACGACCATCGCCGGCAGCTCGCCGCCGGCGAGGACGTAGCGGCCGATCGAGAGCTCGTCGTCGGCGAGGTGCTGGTGGACGCGATGGTCGAAGCCCTCGTAGCGACCGCAGAGCAGCGCCACGTGGGGCTCGGCGACGAGTTCGTCGGCGATCTCGTCGCTCAGCAGCGGTCCGGTCGGCGAGAGCAGCACGATCCGCGGCCGAGGCCCTTCGCCGTAGGCCGCCCGCAGCGCGGTATCGACCACGTCGATCCGCAGGACCATCCCGGCGCCGCCGCCGTAGGGCGAGTCGTCGACCTGGCCGGCCGTCAGCGGCGTCGTCGCGCGGTAGTCGAAGAGGTTGAACTCGTTGCCTTCCCGCAGCGCGTTCTGGACCGAGCGCTGCGACTGGAACCAGTCGAAGGCCTCGGGGAAGAGGGTGAAAACGTCGAGGCGCAAGGCGCGGGGCGCCTCAGTCGAGGATGTCGACGATCACCCGGCGGTCGATCCGCACCGCGGCGGCCTTGGCGATCGTGCGGATCGCGTTGGCGATCCTGCCGCCCTTGCCGATCACCCGGCCGAGGTCGCCCTCGGCGACGCTGATCTCGTAGACGAGGTCGCCGTCCTCTTCGAGCTCCTCGACCACGACCGCCTCCGGGTCCTCGACGAGGGCCTTGACGAGGAACTCGAGCAGCTCCGTCATTGCACCGACCGGCTAGGAGCCGGTTGCCTTGATGCCCTTGGTCCGCAGCAGGGTCGCCACCGTCTCCGACGGCTGGGCGCCGTGCTCGAGCCAGTGACGGGCGCGCTCCTCGTCGATGTTGATCGTCGAGGGCTCGGTCTGCGGGTTGTACTGGCCGATCGTCTCGATCGTCCGCCCGTCGCGGGGCGAGCGTTTATCGGCGACGACGATGCGCCAGATCGGGTTCTTCTTGGAACCCACTCGTCTAAGTCTGATTCGGACTGCCATGCGGCGCAGGAGGTTACAGAAAAGACGCGCCCGGACGCGAAGCGGAGGACGCGTCGACTGATCTGGGTTAGCGTCTTCTGGCCTTCGGGCGCGGCGGGCGCTGGTTGCCGCCCGCCAGCTGGGCCATCTGCTGCGGCGTCGGCATCCGCCCGTTGGCCATCGATTTCATCAGCACCCGCATCTGATCGAACTGTTTGACCAGGTTGTTCACCTGCTGCACCTTCGTCCCCGAGCCGGAGGCGATCCGTTTGCGGCGGGAGCCGTTGATGATCCCCGGGTTGCTGCGCTCGCGGGGGGTCATCGAGAGGATGATCGCCTCGACGCGGTCGAGCTCGCGCTCGTCGACGTCGGCGTTCTTCAGCTGCTTCATCGCCCCCATCCCCGGCAGCATCCCGATGATCCCGCTCAGCGGGCCCATTTTGCGGACCTGCTTCATCTGCTTGAGGAAGTCCTCCAGCGTGAACTGGTCACGCCGCATTTTCTCCTGCAGCTCCTCGGCTTCCTTTTCGTCGACCTGCTGCTCGGCTTTCTCGATCAGGCTCAGGACGTCGCCCATGCCGAGGATGCGCTGGGCCATGCGGTCGGGATGGAACTTGTCGAAGTCCTCGATCTTCTCGCCGGTCGAGGCGAAGAGGATCGGCTTGCCGGTGACGGCTTTGACCGAGAGCGCGGCGCCGCCGCGAGCGTCGCCGTCGAGCTTGGTCATGACGACGCCGTCGAACTCGGCCACCTCGGCGAAGGATTCGGCGACGCCGACGGCGTCCTGGCCGGTCATCGCGTCGACGACGAGGAGGACGTCGTGCGGGCGCGTCTGCTTGCGGATCTTGGCCAGCTCGGCCATCAGGTCCTGGTCGATGTGGAGGCGGCCGGCGGTGTCGACGATCAGCACGTCGCGGCGCTCGGCGCGGGCTTCGTCCAGCGCCCAGGAAGCGATGTCGACGGGGTCGGCGTCGGTGCCCCGCTCGTAGACGTGAGCGCCGGCGCGCCCGCCCATCGTCACCAGCTGCTCGACGGCGGCCGGGCGGTAGACGTCGCAGGCGGCAAGAGCGACGTCTTTGCCCTGTTTGCCGAAGAACTGCGCCAGCTTGGCGCAAGCGGTCGTCTTGCCGGAGCCCTGCAGGCCGGCCATCAGGATCACGGTCGGCCCGCTCTGGGCCATCGCCAGCTCGCTGCCGGTGCCGCCCATCAGCCCGGCCAGCTCCTCGTTGACGATTTTCACCACCTGCTGGCCCGGATCGAGGCTCTCCAGCACCTCCGAGCCCAGGCAGCGCTCTTTCAGCGTCTTCGTGAAGCTTTTGACGACTTTGAAGTTGACGTCGGCCTCGAGCAGGGCGAGGCGGATCTCCCGCATCGCCGAGTCGACGTCGGACTCGCTCAGCTTCCCTCGCGAGCGGACCTCGGAGAGGGTCGATTGCAGCCGTTCGGAGAGCTGGTCGAACATGTCCGAGCAGCTTAGGGGACCGGCACGGCTCGGAAAGTCGAGGAGGGCAGGTGGAGGCGAAACGCGATCCGGCCCTGGCGGTCAAAGCCGGTGACCAACGGGTTGTCGCCCCAACTGACCAGCCAGCCGCCGTCGTGCGTTTCGCGTGCAGAGCCACAGCAATGGCTTCGGCTCACCTCCGGGTCATTGAGCTGGCCCCGGTAGAGCGCCCTGCCATGACCGAGATCCAGCCGGTAGAAGACGACGCGCGGGCGGCGCGGGCGGTCCTTGCCGTTGTCGAAGATGGTGAGGCGGCCGCGGCGGTCGATCCGCGCGTCGTGCTGGCCGCCAAGCAGCTTCGTGGCGGGGTCGCCGACCACCCGCAGCGATTTCCCGGTCGGGGTGCCGCCGAGCTTCCAGTTGATATCTCCGCTGGCGCGGTCGATCCCGTAGACGGCGTCGGTGTGGCGGGTGGAGATCACCACTTCGTCCTCACCACGGGGCTCGATCGAGTTGATGTGGACGGGGTCGAACGCCTCGCGCCGCAAGCGTCGCCGCGGGTTGTGGAGGACGTTCCGCCACCAGCGCCCGGTCTCCCGCAGAGAGATGTGCCCGCGCGAGTTCCAGCGCCAGAGGACCTTCCCATCCGGAGTGATTTCCTGGATTTCGGCGGAAACGATCGCTGCCCGTTTCGGGCCGCCGAAACGACGCAGGTCGGCCGTTTCGGGGATGTAGCTGTCGAGCAGGACGCTGCCGCCCGGAAGCTCGCGGTACTCGTGACCGTCGACGATCGACCCCTTGGTCCTGACCAGGCGCAGGAGCTTCCCGGAGGGCGAGCGGATCTCGTGCGCCATGCGCGGGTCGAGGCCGTAGCCGTCACCGTAGGAGCGCGCCCAGACCAGGTTCCCGTTGGCGAGTACCTGGCCCCACAGCACTCGCGTACTGGCGTGGTACCACCAGCGCGGCACGCCCTTGTTGTCGAAGACGACGACCCAGGAGCGATTCTCTCCCGGGGGCGTGATCGTGACGACGAAGCGCTCGGGAGGCACCGGGCGCAGCGATTCGAATCGCGAGGAGGGGAAGTCGGCGGGAAGAGAGGCAGTCCCCCGACTCGCTCTCAGCTCGGGTTGTTCAGGTGAGGTGCTCCCGCAAGCCGCCAGCGAGAGGATGGCGGTAGCGGCCGCAAGGCTGACCGCGCAGTCGAGTCCGCGCTTCAGCCGCTTGAGCCGGGGGAGGAAGATCAGTCCACCAGCAGCGCTTTCGCGTACTCGTCCGGGTCGAAGGGGCGCAGGTCCTCGAGGGTCTCGCCGACGCCGATCAGCTTCACCGGGATCTCCAGTTCGGAAGCGATCGCCAGGGCGATGCCGCCGCGGGCGGTGCCGTCGAGCTTGGTGAGGACGACGCCGTCGACGTCGACCGCCTCGGAGAAGACCTTGGCCTGGCGGAGGCCGTTCTGGCCGGTGGTGGCGTCGATCGAGATCAGGGTCTCGTGCGGAGCCTCGGGGATCTGCTTCTGGATCACCCGGCGGACCTTGGCCAGCTCCTCCATCAGGTTGCTCTGGGTGTGGAGGCGGCCGGCGGTGTCGACGATGACGACGTCGGCGCCGCGGGCGCGGGCGGCGTTGATCGCGTCGTAGGCGACGGCGCCGGGGTCGGCGCCCTCCTCGCCGCGGATCAGCTCGGCGCCGGCGCGCTCGGCCCAGGTTTCGAGCTGCTCGGCGGCGGCGGCGCGGTAGGTGTCGGCGGCGGCCATGATCACGTCGAGGCCCATCTCCTTGCTCAGGTGCCAGGCGACCTTGCCGATCGTCGTCGTCTTGCCGGTGCCGTTGACGCCGACCATCATCAGGACCGCCGGCTCGCCGCTGAGGTCGATCGGGGCGCGGCCGGTGGAGGCGACCTCGGCGAGGATCTCGATCAGGCGGTCGCGGACGGCGACGCCCTCCATCGGCACCGCGCCGGACTCGACCTCGTGCTCGAGCCGCTCCACCACTGCGGCGGTGGTGGGAGCACCGACGTCGGCGAGGATCAGCGCCTCCTCCAGCAGCTCCCAGGTCTCGTCGTCGATTCGGTCGAAGAGGCTGGCCGAGATCTCCTCGGTCAGCGCCTGGCGGCTTTTCGAAAGGCTCTCGCGCAGCCGTTTGAAGACGCCGCGCCGCTGCTCGGGCGCCTCTTCCTCCGCCGTCGCGACGGCGCTGGGACTGCGCGCCCCCAGATCAACGATCTCCTGCCAGCTCGTGCTCATGGGGGAACGGTACCCGGAGCGGACTGCGGTTAGGCGACGGCTGAGAGGGTGCTGCCGCCGGACTCTTCTTCGCCGCCCTCTTCTTCCGCGACTTCGCGCGGGAGGCGGCGGGAGACGACCTTGGTCACGCCGTCGCCGCCCATGCTGACGCCGTAGAGCACGTCGGCGGCGTCCATCGTCCGTTTCTGGTGGGTGACGATGACGAACTGGGCGCGGTCGGAGAAGCGGCGGATCAACTGCAGGAAGCGGTCGATGTTGGCGTCGTCGAGGGCGGCCTCGACCTCGTCCAGGATGTAGAAGGGGCAGGGCCGGGCGAGGAAGACGGCGAAGACGAAGGCCAGCGCCACCAGCGACTTCTCGCCGCCGGAGAGCAGCGAGAGTTTCCGCGTCGACTTGCCGGCCGGGGTGACCTCGATCTCGACCCCGAACTCGTCGCGCTGCTCTTCCTCCTCCTCGGGCTCCGGCTCAGCCTCGGCCGCCGCCTCGCCGTCCACCGGCGCAGACTCCTCGTCGCGCACGGGCCGCAGGCTGACTCGTCGCAGCCGGCCGCGACCGCCGGGGAAGAGGTGTTCGACCATCTCCTCGAAGTTCTTCGCCGTCGCCTCGAAGGTCTGCTCGAAGGCGCGCTCGATCTCCTCGTCGATGTCGCGGATCAGCGACTCCAGCTCCCGCATCGAGCGCTCGATGTCCTCGCGCTGGGCCTGCAGGGCCTCGACGTGCTCGCGAGCTTCGTCGTACTCCTGCTCGGCCAGTGGGTTGACCGGGCCGATCTGCGCCCGCCGCCGCTCCAGCCGCTCCAGCTTGCGATCGATCTCCGCCCGCCCCTCGTCGCTCAGCGCCTCGGCTGCCGGGTGAATCTCCTCACCCAGCCGGTCGGCGATCGAGGCCAGCTCGCGCTCGGCCTCGGCCCGGCGGTCGCCGAGGTGAGCAGCCTCGACCTCGGCCCGGGTCAGCTCGTCGGAGGTCTGCTTCATCTCCGCCTGCAGCTCGAACTCCTGCTGTGAGCAGGCGCGCAGTTCCTCGGCGATCTCGTCACCGTCGTCCTTGCCGCCGACCACCTTCTGCTCGATCCGCTCGACCCGGGCCCGGATCGCGGCACCGGCTGCTTCGGCCGCCTTCAGCGCCGAGCGAACGTCGTCAAGCAAAGCCTCACCGGCCGCCAGCCGCGCCCGCATCGCCTCGCGATGGCGCTCGCCCAGCAGTCCCTCGGCCCGTTTGGCATGGCGGGAGGCGCGCTCGGCCCCGGCGCGGACATCGCCCAGCGCCGTCTCACGCGCAGACTCGGCGGCATCGGAGGAGCGGGCGACGGCAAGTCCATCCCCCGCCGTCCGCAGTCCGGCGTCGATCTCCCCCAGCTCCTCTTCCAGCTTCCTCGCCCGCTCGCCGGGAGCCGATCCCGGCCCGACGTCGAGGGTCAGCGGCCCCAGCTCGGCGCGCAGGTTCTCCAACCCCGCCTCCAGCTCGGCCTCGCGGCTGGAGAGGTTGGCGACGCGCACCGCTACCCGCTCCTGGTCGCCGCGCAGCTTCGTCAGCAGACCCCAGGCCTGGGTCCGCTCGCGGTCGCGGGCGGCGAAGCGCTCCTCGGCGGCGGAGCGTCGCTGCGAAACCTCGGACAGTCGCTGCTCCAGCCCCTCCCGCACCGTCCGCGCCTTCTTCGCCGCCGCTTCGGCCGCGGCGGCACGGTCGGCGCCGAAGCGCAGTTCCTCGGAGACCAGCTGCGCCCGCAGGCCCAGCTCCTCACGCTCGATCCGCGCCCCCAGCTCGGCTGCTTGCGCCTGGCGCTTCAGCGGCCGCAACCGCGCCCGCGCCTCGCGCTCGACGTCGAGCGCGCGATCGAGGTTGTCGCGCGCGCTCCGCAGCTTCAGCTCGGCCCGGCGCCGCCGTTTGCGGTGCTTGCCGAGACCCGCCGCCTCCTCGATCAGGAGGCGGCGCTCGCGCGGCTTCGAGAGCACGATCGCCTCGACCCGGCCCTGGCTGATCACCGAGTGCATCTCGCGGCCGAGGTTGGTGTCGGAGAGGACATCGGTGACGTCGGTGAGACGGCAGCGGGCGCCGTTCAGCCGGTAGCCGCTGTCGCCGTCGCGATCGAGCCGCCGCTCGACGGCGATCTCGGAGAACTCGGTGGCGGCGCGCCCGTCGGAGTTGTCGATCGTCACCTCGACCTCGGCGGCGCGGCGCTGGCCGATCCCTTTGCCGCCGGCGGAGATCACGTCCTGCATCGAGGCGCCCCGGATCGCGCCCGGGCTCTGCTCGCCCAGCGCCCACAGCACCGCGTCGGTGATGTTGCTCTTGCCCGAGCCGTTGGGACCGACGATCACACTCACGCCCGGCGAGAACTCCAGGGTCGTCCGCTCCGGGAAGGACTTGAACCCCTTCATCGAGATCGATCTCAGATACATCTGTGCTCTCCTCGCATCCCCCAAAGGCTCCCGCTCGCCTCGGACGCGAACCCGGGGCGATTAACCCCCAAGATGCGCCAAAGCCTCCTCCGCCGCGACCTGCTCGGCGGCCTTCTTGCTGCGCCCTTTCCCCGTCCCGACCTCATCCTCGTCGACGATCGCGACCACCTCGAAGGTTCGCCGGTGCGGGGGACCCGTCGCCGCGACCACCTCGTAGGTTACGCGCGCGCCGCGCTGGGCCAAAAGCTCCTGCAAAGCGGACTTGAAATCGATCCTCGTCTCCGATGCCAGCTCGATCCGCGGCTCGAAGGCCGCGGCCACGGCCGCTGCCGTGCGCTCGAACCCGAAGGCGACGTAACAGGCGCCGATCAGCGCCTCGGTCGCCTCCGGCAGCGGCCGGCCGCCCTCGAGCAGGATCTCAGCCGGGATCGCCCCGACCACACCCTCGGGCTCGTTCGCCCGCAGCATCTCCGGCACCCCCAGCTGCAAGCCGATGTCGGCGCAGGAAACGCCGCTGACCGCCTGGTTATGGACCTTGGTCAGGCCGCCGGCCGCCAGCTTCTCGAAACTCTCGTAGACGCGAGTGGCGACGGCGAGGCCGAGAACGCTGTCGCCGAGGAAGGCGAGGCGCTCGAAGGAATCGACCCGGCGCTCGGTCCAGGAGGAATGGGTCAGCGCCTGGCGGCGCAGATCCTCGGGAAGCTCGGCGATCAGCGCCGAGAGGGCAGCGACCGGCGAATCCCCGTCGCGCGCCACGTCCTAGGCCGGCGCGTGCTCGAGCACGAAGCCGACGGCATCCCCGACGGTCTTGATCTGGGTCGCCTGCTGCTCGCTGACCGTGACGCCGTAGCGGTCCTCGAGCTCCATCACCAGCTCGTAGAGGTCGAGCGAGTCGGCGTCGAGGTCCTCCTTGAAGCGCGTTCCCTCGCCGATTCGGTCGATCTCGACTTCGAGCTCCTCCGCGAGGTGCTCGCGGACCAGGGTGAGGACTTCCTCGCGGGTCATCGGGTGACTTTGTTTATCACGGTGCTGAGGACGCGCCGTCTCCGGCGGCCAGGGCGCCGCGCCCGGCGCCGCCCTCGGCGAGGAGCGCGGCGGTGCGGCCGACCGCGTCGACCTCGGCGCAGCGGGCGGCGAGGCGGACGGCGTTGGCGATTCCCTCCGGCCCGGAGCTGCCGTGGCCGACGACGGCGATCCCGCGCAGGCCGAGCAGGATCGCGCCGCCGGTGCTGTCGGGGTGGAGCTCCTTGCGCAGCCCGTTCAAGGCCGGTTTCAGCAGCAGCCCCCCGACGGCCGCCAACGGGTTGGAGCGGGCGGCGTCGCCGACCGCGCCGGCGACGGTCTTCGCCGTGCCCTCGAGCAGCTTCAGCGAGACGTTGCCGGTGAAGCCGTCGGTGACGACGACGTCCACCTTGGCGGCAGGCAGGTCGCGGCCCTCGACATTGCCGGCGAAGGCGATCCCCGGTGCCTCGCTGAGCAGCCGGTGCGCCTCGACCACCTCCTCGCGCCCCTTTCCGGACTCCTCGCCGACCGTCAGCAGGCCGACCGAGGGGTCCTCGACATCGAGGACCGCGGCGCTGAAGGCGGCGCCGAGGAAAGCGAACTGGACGAGGTGCTGGGCACGCACCTCGACGTTGGCGCCGACGTCGAGGAAGAGGACGGGTTTGCCGGGAACGGGCAGCTGCACGGCGAGCGCCGGCCGCTGCACGCCCTTGAGGCGGCGCAGGCCGAAGGTGGCCGCCGCCATCGTCGCCCCGGTCGAGCCGCAGCTGACCATCGCCGCCGAGTTGCCCTCGGCGACGTCGCGGGCGGCGCGGACCACCGAGGCCTCCTTCTTGGCGCGGACCGCCGGCACCGGGTCCTCCTCGTTGCCGATCGCCTCCGCGGTGTCGACGACCTCGATCCCGTCGGCGCCACCCAGACCGAGGGCGCGCTGCGGCCCGAAGACGCGGACGCCGATCCCGTCGGCGGCGGCCAGGCGCGCGCCCTGCGCGAGCACGTCGAATCCCTGCTCAGCGCCGTGCCCGTCGAGGGCCACGGTCACCGCACGGCCACCCGTCACGGGCTACTCGTGGGTGTGGGGCGCGGTCGGATCGGCGATCCGCTGCGCGACGACCTCGCGGCCGGCATAGGTGCCACAGGTCGGACAGACGCGATGCGGCAACCGCGGGCTGTGACAGCGCGGGCAGCGGTTCAGCGTCGCCTTCCCGGCCTTGTGCTGGGCGCGCCGCTTGTCGCGGCGGGCGCTGGAAGTTCTCTTCTTGGGGACGGCCATCGGTCGCGGGATGGTAGCCGACCGACCCCAGAGGCGCTTTTCCTAACCAGGGGTGAAGAAAAGCGCCTCAGTACGTAGCCCGCACGACGGCGAGGTCGTCGGCCTCCCAGGCCACCTCGCCCCCGCACCACCGGGCGAGATCCGCCGCCGTCTCCGGGAAGTCGTAGCCCTCGTCGATCGGCGCGACCTCGACGTCGGCCCTGACGATGTCGCCGATCACAAAGGAGCGGGCCTGCTCGCGGACCTGGCGGAAGAGGTTCTGCTTCTGCTCGCTGCGCAGGTGGTGGATCGAGAGGACGCCGATCACCAGGTCCCAGGGACCCTCGGGCAGCGGGTCCTCCATCCGCGCCAGCTGCACGTCGTCGTAGGCCTCGCGGGCACGGAAGACCATGTCGGCGCTGGCGTCGAGGCCGATCACCCAGGCGTCCGGGTATGCCTCGATCAGGCGCCGGGTCGTCTCCCCCGTCCCCATCCCCAGCTCCAAGACCCGCTCGGGCGGGAAGGGAACAGCCGCGATCGCCTGCTCCTGCAGCTCGTCATAGCGCGGGACCTCGGAGCGGATCAGCTCCAGGTAGGTGTCTGGCTTCCAGTCGAATCGGCCCATTACGTAACCTCGGTGAAGGGAGCCATCGTACGGCTCAACCAGTCCCCGACGCAGCGGAGGAGCGGATATGGCGCAGACGCCACAGACGATCATCGACCTTTCCCGCCTGACGCTGGTCCACGGCGAGGGGAAGCGGATCGAAGTGCCGGTCGCCCTCGAGCCCTTCGAGCTCGCCGGTCAGACCTACAAGCCCGAGCCCTGGGCGCCGACGGTGCGGCTGGAGGTCTCGCGTCCGAGCAACGGTTTCGCCTTCCGCCTCATCTTTCCCGTGCATCTCGAGGGACCGTGCATGCGCTGCCTCGAGCCGGGCCAGCTGGACCTGGAGGTCGAAGCGCGGGAGATCGACCAGGCCGGCACCGACGACCCGGAACTGCGCAGCCCCTACGTCTCCGACGACGAGCTCGACATCGGCCGCTGGGCCCACGACGCGACGATCCTCGCCCTCCCCACCCGAATCCTCTGCCGCCCCGACTGCGCCGGCCTCTGCCCCGTCTGCGGCGAGAGCCTCAACGACAACCCCCACGAGCACGAAGAAGCCACCGACCCCCGCTGGGCGGCGCTGAAGGACCTGAAACTCGAGTGATGTCGCTTTAGTGGCCCATGGGGCCACAAAGTCGACAGGCCGCTAAGGCTGCTGGTCGAGCTCGGGCTGCGGCTGTTCCTCCTCGCGGCCGGCGAGGCGGTCGCGGCCGCGCTGCACGGCGGCGAGGAACTTCTGCAGGTTCACTTCAAGGGTGTTGAGGATCTCGTCGGCGTAGTCCTCGGCGCCGAGGCGGATTTCGCGCTCGCGGGTGCGAGCGTCCTCGACGATCTCGTCGGCGGCGCGCTCGGCCTGCTTGGTGACCTCCTCGTCGGAGATCAGGCGGGCCTGCTGCTCGCGGGCCTCGCGGACGATCCGCTCCGCCTCACGTTTGGCCTCCGCCAGCATCTCCTGGCGCTCCTTGACGATCCACCGCGCCTGCTTGATCTCCTCGGGGATCGTCGCGCGCATCTGATCGAGGAGGTCATAGATCTCCTCGCGATCCACGCGTACCTGATCCGTCAGAGGGACGGGACGGGCGTTGTGGACTACGTCGTCCAGCTTGTCAATGAGGACCAGAACGTCCATTTTCAGGTCGTAAGCCTACGTGTATGCGGGGGTTTTGGTGCGGATGGGTTCGATGAAGGCGTTTTTTGCAAGGCGGCGCCCACTGCGACGGACTGGTTCGGCACAGCCTACCTGTCGCTCAGGCGGTCAGCCAGCGCGGCGGCGACAGGCGATGGAACGAGGTCGGAAACGTCGCCCCCGAAGGTCGCCATCTCCTTTACCCCGGTGGACGAGAGGAAGCTGTAGTGGGGCGAGGCGATCACGTAGATGCTCTCGATCCCCGGGTCGAGCTTGCGGTTCAGCTGCGCCATCTCGAACTCGTACTCGAAGTCGGAGATCGCCCGCAGGCCCTTGACGATCGCCTTGGCCCCGTTCTCGCGGGCGAACTCGACCAGGAGGTTGGCGAAGATCTGGACCTCGACGTTGGCGAGGTCGGCGGTCGCCTCTTCGATGAACGCTTTGCGCTCTGCGGCGGTGAAGAGCGTCTTCTGCTTGCGGACCGGGTTGTTGACGACGCCGACGACGACCTTGTCGAAGACCCGCGAGGTGCGGGTGATGATGTCGACGTGACCGTTGGTGACCGGGTCGTAGCTGCCCGGGCAGACGACCGTCCCGTTCTGCTCGCTCACGGCCGCGCCTCGTAGATGGTCACGTCGGCGGCGCCGTAGCGGCGCTGGCGCAGCGGCTCCAGCGACTCGATCCGCAACGGCCGGCGGGCGCCGCTCTCGACCACGGCACGGCCGCTCTCGGCGAGCAGCTCGGGAAGGTGTTGGTTCAGGTCGGCGGTCACGCGGTCGGCGAGTCTATACGGGGCGTCTACGAAGACGAGATCGAACTTTCCCGCTGCATCGGCCGCTGAAACCTGGGCCAGCCAGCGCCCGACGTCGGTCCTCAGCAACTCGGCCCGGTCAGCCAGTCCAAGTCGCTGGACGTTGCCGAGCGCGGGCCGGGTGTCCTGGTCGACGAGGAGCGCCGAGGCGGCACCGCGGGAGAGCGCCTCGATCGCCAGCGCGCCGGTGCCGCAGTAGAGGTCGAGCATGCGGGCGCCGACGACGCGCTCGCCGAGGGCCGAGAAGATCGCCTCGCGGACGCGGTCGGAGGTCGGCCGCACCTTCCAGCCGCGAGGCGCGACCAGCCGCTGCCCCTTCAGCTCTCCGGCGATCACCCTCATAGCGGTATGGGATCAGAGGCGCCGGTGCCGAAGCGGCCATGGGCGGCATCGAGCAGCGGGCCGAGGGCAGGATCGGAGAGTGAGCCGTGGCGGCTCAGCAGGTCGAGGACCTCGCGGCGAGCCTCGAGCAGCTGCGGCCCGTCCTCCGGCAGCTTGGCGACGGCAAAGCGCGGCAGGCCGCTCTGGCGGGTGCCGAGGATCTCCCCCTCGCCGCGCAGTTCGAGGTCTATCTCCGCCAACTTGAAACCGTCGCCCTCCCCCGCCACCGCCCGCAGCCGCCGCTGCGCCAGCTCGCCCGCCTCTTCGGCGAAGAGCAAGCACTGGCTCGGGTGCTCGCCGCGGCCGACCCGCCCCCGCAGCTGGTGCAGCTGGGAGACGCCGAAGCGCTCGGCCCCCTCGATCACCATCACCGTCGCGTTGGCGACGTCGATCCCGACCTCGATCACCGTGGTCGAGACGAGCACGTCGGTCTCGTGGGAGGCGAAGGCGCGCATCGCCTCCGCCTTCTCAGTCGAGTGCATCTGGCCGTGGAGGAGGCCGACGCGGAATTCGCGCAGCTCTCCCTTCCGCAGCCGCTCGGCCTCTACCGCCGCGGCTTTCCCGGCGACTTTCTCCGACTCGCTGACCAGCGGGCAGACGACGAAGGCCTGGCGGCCCTCGCGCATCTGCCGCCGCAGGAACTCGAAGGCCTCGGCGCGCTGCTCTTCGGAGACGAGGTGGGTGGAGACCGGCTGGCGCCCGGCCGGCAGCTCGTGCAAGGCGGTGGTGTCGAGGTCGCCGTAGGCGGTGAGGGAAAGGGTGCGCGGGATCGGCGTCGCGGTCATATGGAGGACGTGCGGCGCCATCCCCTCCACGCCCTTCTCGTCCAGGGCGCGGCGCTGGGAGACGCCGAAGCGGTGCTGCTCGTCAACCACGCAGAGACCGAGGCGAGCGAACCGCACGGTGGGCTCGATCAGCGCGTGCGTCCCGACGAGCAGGCCGAGCTCGCCGCTGGCAAGGCGGTCGAGGGTTTCGCGACGGCGGGGCGCCGCGGTCGAGCCGGTCAGCAGGGCGAACGGGGTCGCCTCTTCGGCCAGCAGGCGGCCGAGGGTGACGGCGTGCTGCTCGGCGAGCGTCTCGGTCGGCGCCATCAGCGTCGCCTGATAGCCGGCTTCGAGCGCCCGCAGCATCGAGTAGAGGGCGACGACGGTCTTGCCGGAGCCGACCTCCCCCATCAATAGCCGCTGCATCGGCTCGCCGGAGTCGAGATCGCCCTCGATCTCGTCGAAGGCCTTGAGCTGGTCGCCGGTGGGCTCGAACGGCAGCGACTCGAGCCAGCGGCCGACGAGGTCGCCGGGCTTGCCGAAGCGCGGCGCCGGACGGGCGGTGCGGTGGCTGCGCTTGCGGGTCGCCAGCAGCGCCTGGTGCAGGAACAGCTCTTCGAATCCGAGGCGCTTGCGTGCCTCGTCGACTTCGTCGAGGTCGTCGGGGAAGTGGACGACGCGCAGAGCCTCGCCGACGCCGCAGAGCCGCCGACGCGCCCGCATCTCGCTCGGCAGACCCTCGATCGCGTTCGGGGCGAAGACGACCGCTTGGGCGACCCACTCGCGGATCTGGCCGGGACGGATCGCCTCCGAGGCTCCGTGGACAGGGACCATCCCTTCGGGCCCCGTCTCTCCCTCACCCGCGGAAGAAGCCAACTCCCATTCACGAACCGCGAAGCCTCGGCCGGAGTATTTGCCGGTGAGGAGGAGGGCGGTGCCGGGGGTGAGCTTGCCGGCTACCCAGGGCTGGTTGAACCAGGTCGCCCTCACGTGGCCCGATTCGTCGCCAACTTTGACGCTGACCATCCGCAGGCGGCCTTTGCGGAAGGGACGGGGCTGGGAGCCCTGGACCTCGACGGCTACGGTCGCGGTCTCGCCGGGCTCGAGATCGCCCAGCTTGCGGATGCGCAGGTCGCGGTGACGGCGGGGGATGTGGAAGAGCAGGTCGCCGACGGTGCGGATGCCGGCCTCGGCCGCGGCCTCGGCGGTTTTGGGGCCGACGCCCTTGAGCGAGCTCAGGCCCAGCGCGAGCACGCTCGGGCGCGGCCAGTGGACGGGGGCGTCGAGCAGATCGGCGCGGGAAAGCTCCCCGGCGCCGGCGAAGGCGCGGGTTACTGGGCGGCCAGCAGCCACCACCAGCTCGGCTGTCCCCCCTCGTGGGTCTCGACCTCGACGCCGTCGGGGACGTGGACCTCGATCTCCTCCAGGGCGATCGGGGCTCCCTCGCCGGCGATGATGGTGACGATCTCCGCCTCGGCCGCGAGGTGCTGCAGCGTCGCCTCAAGCGTCGTGCCCGCCCCGCCCCAGGCGACGATCTCGCCGGCGACGAAGCCGACCGCGTCGCCCGTCTTGAAGCGGCCCTGGGCGTCGGCGCGGGCCGCCGGGGCGACGCCGCCGATCGCCACGTCCTCGATCGCCTCCCCCAGGCGCTCGGCGTTCTCGTCCAGCGGCGCGGCGGGATCGAGCTCGACCAGCGCCAGCAGGCTCGCCTGCTGCGAGGTCGCAGCGACCACCCGGGCCGGCTTCTCGGAGAGCTCGCAGGCGCGCTCGGCGGCCATGATCACGTTGGAGGAGCTGGGCAGGACGAGGACCTCCTCCGAGGGCACGCTGTGGATCCCGGCGAGGAGCTCGTAGGTGGAGGGGTTGAGGGTCTCGCCGCCGGGGACGACGTGGGCGCCGAGCTCGCCGAAGAGGCGCTGCAGTCCGTCGCCGGCGGCGACCGCGACGACGCCGGTGCGGCCGCCGGCGCCGAGGCGGGCGTCGCGTTCGGCCATCTGCGCCCGCATGTCGGCGACGTCGAGGTTGGTCACGTCTCCCACCCCGTCGAAGACCGCCACCGCGGACTCCGGCTCGTCGGTGTGGACGTGGACCTTGAGGGTGACGTCGTCGCCGACCACGAGCACCGAGTCGCCCAGCTTCTCCAGGCGCGGCAGGTACTCGCGGTTCTGCAGGCCCTTGCCGGAGACGATGAAGTTGGTGCAGTAGCGGTAGCGGCTGTCCTCGTGGTTGGGCAGGCTGCGGCGCGGGGGCTCGTGGTGTTGGACCTCGGGCACCTTGGCTCCGTCGCCGCGCAGGCCGGCGACGACGCCGGCGAGGATGAGGACGAGACCGTGACCACCGGCGTCGACCACGCCGGACTCGCGCAGCGCCTCGAGCTGCTCGGGCGTGCGGGCGACGGCGCGCTCGCCGTCGGCGATCGCTCGCTCCAGCACCTCGGCGAGGACCGCGTCCTGCTCCTCTTCGCTCGCTTCGCGGCCGAGCCGCTGCTTGTCCTTCTCGAGGTGGGCGAGCTGGCGCGAGAGCGAGTGCGCCATCTCGCGGAAGACGGTCAGCATCGTCCCCTCGGCAGGCTCCCGCACCGAGTCGTAAGCGGCGTCGGCGGCGCGGGCGAAGGCGGCGGCGACGAGGGTGGGGTCGATCAACTCGCCGGGACGGCTGGCGAGCTCCTCGGCGGCGCCGCGGACGATCTGGCTCAAGATCACCCCGGAGTTGCCGCGAGCGCCCATCAGCGCCGCTCGCGCCAGCGCCTGCACCAGCTCGGTGCGGCCGACCTCGTCGACTTCCTGACCGTCGAGGCGGTCGAGCTCTTCCATCACGGCGCGCAGCGTCATCGCCATGTTGTCGCCGGTGTCGCCGTCGGCGACCGGGAAGACGTTGAGGTCATTGACCTCCTGGCGGCGCGCCTCGAGGGCGGCATAGGCAGAGCTGACTACCCGGCGAAAGCGGGCGATTTGGGGTTCGGGCATCTGAGAAGAATCTATTGCTCAGCAGCGACGTGATCACGTTCACACCCAGGCGTCAGGTCCTATTGGTACGTTGCCCGCGCCAATGAGACGCTTTGCCACCTGGATCACGGGCCACCGCGCCGTCGTCATCGTCGGCTGGATCGTCACCCTCGTCGCGATGGGAGCGATCGCCGGTGCGGCGGGCTCCGACTTCAATGAAGAATTCAGCCTCCCGAGCTCCGACTCGAAGGACGCGCTCGACCTGCTGGAAACCCGCTTCCCCGCCCAGGCAGGCGACACGGTGCAGATCGTCTACAAGGCCGAATCGGGGGTCCAGGCGCCGGCGGTGAAGAGCGCGATGGAACCGGTGTTCCAGAAGGTCGAAGCCCTCCCCCACGTCAGCGAAGTCGCCAGCCCCTACGAAAAGGGCGGCGCGGCGGCGATCAGCGACGACGGCAAGATTGCCTACGCGACCGCTCAGTTCAACGTCACCACGGACAAGCTGGGCGACGACGAAGTCAAGACGATCATGGACACCGCGCGGGCAGCCGGCGGCGACGGGCTACAGGTCGAGGTCGGCGGCAGCCCGGCGGAGGAAGTCCGAAGCGAAGAAGAAGAAAGCGGCTCGGAGATGATCGGCGTGCTCGCCGCCGTCGTCGTCCTGTTGATCAGCTTCGGCTCGGTGGTCGCGATGGGGCTGCCGATCCTCACCGCCCTTTTCGCGCTCGGCGTCGGGGTCAGCGTCATCACCCTCTTCACCCACGTCTTCAACACGGCCGAGTTCGCGCCACAGCTGGCGTTCATGATCGGGCTCGGGGTCGGGGTCGACTACGCCCTCTTCATCCTCACCCGTTTCCGCAACGGGCTCGACGAGGGGATGGACAAGCGCGAAGCGGCGATTGCGGCGGTCGACACCGCCGGGCGGGCGGTGCTCTTCGCCGGGATCACGGTGATCATCTCGCTGATGGGGATGATGCTGCTCGGCCTCCCCTTCCTCTACGGCGTGGCGACCGCAGCGGCGATCGCCGTGCTCTTCACGATGATCGCGGCGCTGACGCTGCTCCCCGCGCTATTGGCGATAGCCGGCGGCTGGGTCAACCGGATCCGCCTTCCCTTCTTCGGCCGCGGAGCCCGCAGCATCGACGAAGGCGGCTGGTGGTTCCGCTGGAGCGAGCGCATCCAGCGGCGGCCGTGGATCGCGGCCCTGCTCTCGGGCGCGCTGCTGATCGCCCTCTGCATCCCCACCCTGTCGCTGCGCCTCGGCACCAACGACGCCGGCACCGACCCGGCCGGGACGACCACGCGCGAAGCGTATGACCTGCTCGCCGAAGGCTTCGGGCCAGGCTTCAACGGCCCCTTC
Source organism: Solirubrobacterales bacterium (assembly GCA_035688955.1). Lineage (GTDB taxonomy): Bacteria > Actinomycetota > Thermoleophilia > Solirubrobacterales > 70-9 > VAYN01. Next base: position 109,677 of record DASSMJ010000030.1, read on the forward strand.
GTGATCGCCGCCGAACTGCCGGAGAAGGGGAACGACGAAGCGCTGCAGCAGCTGCGGACCGAGCTGAAAGGCGAAGAAGGCGTCGAAGCGGTAACCGACGTCACGCTCAACCCCGATAAGACGGTCGGGGTCTTCCAGCTCTACCCGACGACCTCGCCGCAGAGCGCCGACACCACCGATCTGCTCGACCGCATCCGCGACGACTCGATCCCGCCCGTGGAGGAAGCGAGCGGCGCGCAGATCCACGTCGGCGGCATCAACGCGATCTTCGAGGACTTCGGCAACGCGATCGCGCAGAAGCTGCCGCTGTTCATCGGCGTCGTTGTCCTCCTCTCGGCCCTGCTGCTGATGATCGTCTTCCGCTCGATCTGGGTGCCGTTGAAGGCAGTGCTGATGAATCTGCTCTCGATCGGGGCCGCGTTCGGTCTGATCGTCGCCGTCTTCCAGTGGGGCTGGGGCGCCAGCCTGATCGGCGTCGACAGCACCGGTCCGATCATCTCCTTCTTCCCGATCTTCCTCTTCTCGATCGTCTTCGGGCTCTCGATGGACTACGAGGTCTTCCTCATGTCCCGCATCCACGAGGAGTGGGAGCACCGCAAGGACGCGAGCCTCGCCGTCACCCGCGGGCTCGCCCTCACCGGCCGCGTGATCACCGCCGCCGCCGCGATCATGGTCGCCGTCTTCGCCTCCTTCATGCTCGGCGAAGACCGGATCATCAAACTCTTCGGCCTCGGCCTCGCCTCAGCGGTCTTCATCGACGCCGTGATCATCCGCTCGGTCCTGGTGCCGGCGATCATGCAGCTGCTCGGCAAGCGCGCCTGGTGGTTCCCGGAGTGGCTCGACCGCATCCTCCCCCGGCTCCACGTAGAGCCCGAAGAGGGCGACCCCGCCCCGACCGGCGAGCACCCCGTGGTTCAGCCGGTCGACGGCTAGACGCCGAGCGCTCGCGCCACATCGCCTGCCACGCGTTCCGGTTCCTCTTCGAGCTGGAGTTCGTCGAAGCGAAGGACGGTCCAGCCCCGCTCGCGCAGGTCGAGATCGCGGGCACGGTCCTCATGGTGGGCGGTAGAACCACGGTGGTAGGCCCAGAAGTCGGTCTCGACCACGAGGCGCTGGGAGCGCCAGAGGAAATCGACCTCGTGGCGGCCGAGCTTGACGTTGACCTCGGGTGATGGGATGTGGTGCCGGTGAGGGTCGCCGTCGAGGATCGCGAGGAAGAGGTCCTCGAGCTCACTGCGGGTTCGCTTGGGCTCGGTGTCGATTAGGCGAATGCCTTTTTGCTCGGCCTGGCGCTTGGCGCGGCGGACGAGGGAGGACGGGAGCACTCCCTCGATGTCGTCGATCGTGCGCTGGATGCTCGTGACGGGGATGTTGTGGCGGCGGGTGGTCTGGAGCCGTCCTCCTCGCCCACCTCCTTGATGGGTGAAGGTGGGCGAGGAGGACGGCTCTTGGAGCGCGCCGAGGGAGGGGCAACGGTGGAGGTGGATTCCGGGGCGACGGAGGCGGCCCGAGGTGCTTGGAGTCGAGACGTGGACGGGGCTGTCGAGGGGCCGCAGGAGTTCCCAGAGGACGGCGGCGGAGCCGTGGCTCAGGACCGCGCCCTCGCCACAGGCGAGGACAGCGGCCATGAAGCGCGCGTGGAGACTGGGAGGCCGGTGTCCCACGGCGTAGACGCCGCGGTGGATGCGGTGGAGCTGGCCTCGGCGCGCACGCTTGTACGTCGCCTCGCGCGTCACCCCCACCTCCTCGAGCTGCGCGAGCGTCACGATTCCGTGCTGCCGCGTGGCGATTCGCGCTGCCGCGGAGGTGGGGGTGTCGTTTTTGTGGCCCATCTGGCCACTAAGTCGACAGGGCCTCGACCTCGCCCCCTAGCCAGCTGCTTTTCGCGCTATTTGGGGGTCGAGGGCAACGGGATTGACGCTAGTCCTATCGGTCGCTGCGAGTGGGCGAGGCGCTGTGGTTCGCTTTCGCGGAACCCGTGCACCAAGGTTGCGCTCCAGGCGCGGCCGGCTAGTAACACGCGAGTCCGTCCCGGAAAATCAGCGCTGAGGTTGCCGCGCCAGGTTCCGGGGCCTCTTCGCTTTACCCGCTCGAAGACGCCGCGGCCGCTGAATGGGAACGGCGGCCTGACTTCTGCCTTCTCCAGTTGGCGTCGGACCCGGAGCGTTCCGCGGCCCCCCAGGCCGTAGACCGCTCTGGAGACCTGAAGCGGACCGCTCTTTTCTCCTATTTCGGCGTAGTAGCTGACCTTTTCACCCGGGTGGTTCTGCACTATGGAGAGGAACCGGTACGAGCCCTCCTTCGCACCTTGCGATGACCGTTCGGCGTCGAGCAGGATGCCGGAGCCCGGATAGCCTTCGTTGGTGACATACCCGCACTGCAGGTAGCGCCACCAACCTTTACGACCGTCGACCGCGCTGACTTCAACGCTGGTGAAGTCCTTCTCGCCGTGAAAGCTGAAGCTGCCGACGTATTCGCCACCGGCGAACCAGACGGCGGTCGGCGGGAAGCTCCTGCAGCGCGTCCTCGTTTCTTCCGGCTGACCATTGGGCACCCAAGCCATGTCGACGCGGCCGAACCTTCCGAGGTCCGCCCTGATCCCTTCCTCCGTGAGGTCGGCCCGCGCGGAGACCGAGACGCGCCCATGGCGTCCGAGGGCACTGACCAGGACCCGGGAGGACTGCGGGCCTCGGCCCAGGTCCGCAAAGACGGAGATCGTGTAGCCGTGGGTCCCACGGACGGCGAAGGCGGCCGGAGAGGGGATCGGGTCCGATGGCTCGAACCCGGTGCTGGCTCCCACCGTTGCGGGCAGTGCCAGGAGTAGGGCCAGCGCGCCGAAGAAGGCGAGCAGAGGCCGGGGCATCAAGGGAGGTCGATCCGGCGGCGCAAGGATGACCTGAACACCTGGCCTGGGTTGGCGACGTAACGAGACAAGCCGCCGCGGGCGCCGGACAGGGAGACGTCAGACCGGCCGGGAAAATCGACGGAGAAACCTCCGCGCAGACGTCCTGGCCTCTTCTCGCTTCTTTCGAAGCGGGCCACGCCTGCGAATGGCCTCGGCGGCGCCAGCCGTGCGATCTGCGTGGAAACGTCGTACTCGAAGGCCGCGGGAGCACCGGAGATCGCGACGGTGCGGATCACCGGCACGTCAGAACCTCGTTCTTGAATCGAAGCTTCGAAGCGGGGTGGGCGGCTAGGAGAATTCGTCCTCGCTTGCAGGTCCACACTTCCGACCGACCAGCGACGGTGGACATGCAGGTAGGCCCCAGGGGCATGACCACCGCTGCCCTCGACCGCGGGTCCACCTGGGCAGATCAGGTTCAGACCCATCTGCGGTTCTCCAGCTGCCCGCGACGCGTGGACCTCCGTGAAGCCTTCCTCCCCCTCGAAGTCGATTCGCCCCTGGTAGGAGCCGGAGTCGAATTCGATCGACTGCTGCGGCTCGCAGCGCGGGTGCGCCTTCGTCGTCTGGTTGCTGGGAACGAAATGGAGGTCGATCGAGCCGAGGCGGCCGAGGTCGGCGGCGATCGTCGTATCGGTCACCTCGACGTGACGGCGCGGGAAATAGGTGGCACTTGCCCCTTTACGGCCTACAAAGAGGACGAAAGCGTCGCGTTTGCCAAACGGGTCGCCGTCAAAGGAGAGCGCGTGGATCGAGTAGGCGTTGCTCGCCGGCAGTCGAAATCCCCCGGGAGGTAAGGGCGTTTGCGCCGCAACCGGAGCAGCCCCGATCGCGGCGAGGGCCCCCAGCAGGAAAAGGCAGATGGCGCAACGCAGCTTCATTAGTCGCGGAACCCTATGGCAGCCGCCCGTCGAGAGACGGGCCGGCGCTTCCAATCTGATTCGATAGCCGCTCATGGCCGTCAGCGCCCAATACAGCGTCACGATCCGGGTTGAGCTCGATGCGCGGAAGGAGCCGCTTGGGCGGCTGACCGCGGCGATCGCCGAGGCGGGTGGGCAGTTGCAGGGCGTGGACCTGGTGCCGGGCGCGGGGCCAGAGGGCAAGCGGGTGCGGGAGTTCACGATCGACGCGACGGACCGCGACCATTGGGAGCGGATCCTGCGGGCGATCGGGTCGACCCGGGGCGCGCGGGTGATCGATTACGTCGATCGGACGATGCAGATGCACCGGGGCGGCAAGATCGACATGCGCAACAAGTACCCGGTGAAAACGCGCGACGACCTTTCGATGGCCTATACGCCAGGCGTTGCCCGGGTCTGCATGGACATCCACGCCGACCGCAGCAAAGCCTTCGAGTACACGATCAAGAAGAACACGGTCGCGGTGGTCTCGGACGGCAGCGCCGTCCTCGGCCTCGGCAACATCGGCCCCGAGGCGGCGATGCCGGTGATGGAGGGCAAGTGCATGCTCTTCAAAGAGTTCGCCGGGGTCGACGCCTTCCCGATCTGCCTCGACACCCAGGACGCCGACGAGATCGTCCGCGCGGTCGAACTGATGGCTCCCACCTTCGGCGGCGTCAACCTCGAGGACATCTCCGCACCGCGCTGCTTCGAGATCGAGCGCCGGCTGCGCGAGCGCCTCGACATCCCCGTCTTCCACGACGACCAGCACGGGACGGCGATCGTCGTGCTGGCCGCGCTGCTCAACGCGCTCCGCGTCGTCGGCAAGCGGATCGAGGACGTCCGCATCGTCACGACGGGATGCGGTGCCGCCGGCATGGCCGTCACCCGCATCGTCCAGAGCGCCGGCGCGCGGTGGATCGTCGGCTGCGACGAAGGCGGCGCGCTCTACCGCGGGCGCCCCGGCCTGAACGACGCGAAGCGCGAGTACGCCGAGACGACGAACCCCGAGAACCTCCGGGGCACGGCCGACGAGCTGCTCTCCGGCGCCGACGTCTTCATCGGCCTCTCAGTGCCGGGCGCGATCTCCGTC
>DASSMJ010000031.1:0-75910 GCA_035688955.1 Solirubrobacterales bacterium
AACGCGGAAATATAGGGATCGTCAGTTGCCGGCGGTCGCCGGCACCGCCGCCCGGAGGCCGTCGAGCGCGTCGAGCGCCTTGCCCACCGACATCGCCACGCAGGTGAAGATCGGCGTCTCGCTCTCGGTGTACTCGCTCGACTCGGTCGGCCGCAGCTCGTTCACCAGGTCGAGGAATTCGCCGGGGTCGTCCCCCTCGAAGCAGACGACGAACTCTTGGTCGTCGATCCCGTAGGAGTAGGTCGTATTGATCGTGATGTCGGGATAACGGCGGCCGACTTCGATGTGGCTTTTCATGATCCGCCCGCGCTCCTCGGGCGCCAGCCCGTACCAGCGGCGCTGCTTGACCATCGGGTAGAGGAAGAGGTACTTGCGCTCGGTGGTGCAGATCTCCGGCCGCGCCTGCTCCTCGGAGTAGGGCGAGCGTTTCGTCATCGAGAGGAAGGAGTGGGGGGTGGTGGTCCATTTGGCCAGCCCGCTCTGGCCGAGGACGACGTGGAAGGTATGGATGTCGTTGAGGTTCGGGCTCTGGGTGAGCAGCACCAGGTCGACGTCGCCACGCGTTCCTATGGTTGAGTAGGCGCGCAGCGAGCGGTCGACGGCGAAGTCCTCGCAGGCGGCGAGGAACTCCCGCTTGTCCGCCGCACGGAGCTCGGGGTCCCGACGACGCCAGGCTGGATCGATCTTGAAGAAGCTGAACTTGGCGAAAGTACGGTCGGCCATGGGAGCCACGATAGCGCTGCTTCTCGTGGCGCTTGCGATCCCGGCCGCAGCCGCGGCGAGCGGCAAGGTCGTGCTCGTCTGGGTGCCGAGCGGCACCTCCGTCGAGGAGCTGGCGGCTGCCGGGCTTTCGCCGGGAGTGATGAGCGCTGGGCTGGGAGCCGTGCCGCCGGAGCAGACCTATCTGGACGTCGGCCAGGGGAACCGGGTCTTCGACTCTCTCTACGACGAGCCCCTGCCGAAGCTGAACGGCGGTCGCGGACGCTGGTGGCGGGAAGTGGTGGAACGCGCCGAATCGGCGCCGGCGGAGATCGTGCCCGGCCTGCTCACCTCGACCCTGGCCGGGGCCGGCGTTCCGCGGGGATCCTTCGAAGTGCGCGGGGCCACCCTCGGGCAGCTGCCGCAGGCGGCGAGCTACGACCTGCTGATCGCGATCGCGCGCCCCACCGGGAACTCGGATGCGCCGCTGCCGATCGGCATTGCCGGGGCTGGATTCGACGGCAATCTCACCTCGGACAGCACGCGGATGGACGGCTACGTGCTCTCGACCGACGTCGCGCCGACGATCCTCGAGCGCTTCGGCGTCGCGGTGCCAAGCGAGATGTCGGGGCAGGCGATCCGCAGCGAAGGGACCGTCGATGCGACGGCGATCGACTCGCTGGCCGCGCGGATGGACGTGATCTCCTCCCGCCGCGGCCCGGTGATCGGGATCAACATCGCGATCTGGCTGGGGGTCCTGCTGTTGGTGGGGTTGGCGAGCCGCGGGCGGGCGGCGCCGATGGCGGTGCGGGTGACTGGCCTGGCGATCATCTACCTGCCGCTAGTCCTCCTGCTCGGCGCCGCCCTGGAGCCGGGAGAGACGGCGGAACGGCTGCTGGTGGGTTTAGCGGCGCCGCTGCTCGGCGCGGTCACGCTTGCCGCTCTCCGTGGATTTCGCGCTTTGGCGACGGCGTCGGCGCTGACCGTCCTCGCCTACGCGGTCGACGTCATCCTCGGTTCGCCCCTCACCTCGCTCTCGCTGCTCGGCCCCAACCCCGGGCTCGGGGTGCGCTTCTACGGCATCGGCAACGAGCTGGAGGCGTTGCTGGCGGTCCTGGTGGTGGCGGGGACGGGGGCGGCTCTCGTCGGCTTCTTCGGCCGCCTTTCGAGGCGCGCGGCGGCGGCGACGTTCGTGGCCATCGGCCTGATCGCCGCCTTTGTCTTCGCGGCCGGCCGCTTCGGCGCCGACGTCGGCGCGGCGATCGTCTTCCCCGTGGGAGCTGCCGCCGCGGCGGTCGCGATCGCCGGCCGCGGCAGGCGCAGCGCCCTGCTGATCGTGATCGTGGCCCCCTTACTCGTCCTCGCCCTGCTGGCGCTGGTCGACCTCCTCAGCGGCGCCAACGCCCATCTCACCCGCTCGGTCCTCGACGCCGGCGGCCTCGGTGACCTCGGCGACGTCGCCCAGCGGCGCCTTCAGCTCTCTGCCCATAGCTTCGGCCGTCCCGTGCTGCTCGCGTTCCTGCCGGTGGTGCTGGCGCTCGCGGTTTTCGCCTACCTGAAGCGAGACCGCCTACGGGCCTGGGTGCACGACGTACCGGCGATCCGCGCCGGCCTCGTCGGCGCACTCGCCGCCACCGTGATCGGCACCCTCGCAAACGACTCCGGAGCTCTCCTGTTGGAGATCGGCGCCGCCTACCTGCTCGTCTTCACCGGCTACGCCTGGGCTGAAAACGCCGCAGGCAGCGGCTAATCTCTTCTTGTAGACGAAATGTTACATTGCTGTCACCCAAAATTGCGTTTTCCCTCCCTAGGCTTGGAGGCATGGAGCTGATGCGAGCAACCTGGACCGATTCCCGCCTCGACGACCTCAACGGTCGGGTCGAGCAGGTTCGCGGCGAAGTCAGAGAGCTTCGGAAGGAGCTAGGCCGCGAGGTGAACGGAGTGCGTGGGGAAATCGGTGGAGTGCGTGGAGAAATCGGTGAAGTGCGTGGAGAAATCGGCGCCCTGAAGCGGACGATCATCCAGGTAGGCGGGGGCCTCATAGGCACCCTGATAGTCGGCATCTTCGGCCTGCTGGCGACGCAGCTCTAAGCATCCACCTCCCTGCCCCCGAGCCCCTGGGCGGGTGCCGGGCGATGATCTACCCTTAGTTGCCCGTGCGCATAGGTCTCGTCTCGCCATATTCCTGGTCCTACCAGGGGGGCGTGAACCGGCACGTTGAGGCTCTCGCCGAGGAGTTCCTCGGTCGAGGCCACGATGTCCGCGTCCTCGCTCCCGTCGACCCGCCCGGGCGGGTCAGCCGCGCCCTGCACCGGGCGCCGGCCGAAGGCCGCGAGCTGCCGGATTACCTGATTCCCCTTGGGCGCACGATGGGCTTCGGCGCCAACGGCTCGGTCTCCAACCTCGCCCCGTTCCCGGCCGGGGGAGTGGTCGCTCCCCGGCTCCAGGTCCGCCGCGGCGAATTCGACGTCATCCACGTGCACGAGCCGCTGGTGCCGCTGGTCGGCTGGAACGCCACCCTCGGCGCCCACGACCCCGTCGTCGGCACCTTTCACGCCTACTCGACCAAGGCGCTGCCGAATTACATCGCCAACGCGGTCGGCGCCCGCCGCGTGTTCAACCGGCTCTCGGCGCGGATCGCGGTCTCCGAGGCGGCCGCCTGGACCGGACGCCGCTGGTTCGGAGGCGAGTACACGATCATCCCCAACGGCGTCGACGTCGAGGTCGCGCCGACCGATCCCGTCCCGCCCGGCGACAACCTGAGGATCCTCTTCGTCGGCCGGCCGGAGGAGCGCAAGGGCCTGCCGATCCTGCTCACCGCCTTCAACGCCCTGGTCGAGCACGTGCCCTGCCGGCTGACCGTGATCGGCGCCGACCGCGAGGACGTGCTGCGCTATGTCGCCGACCCCGAGCTGCTGCGCTTCATGGACATCCGCGGCCGCGTCTCCGGCGAGCGCTTGTGGCGGGAGCTCCATGAGGCCGACGTCCTCTGCGCGCCCTCGCTGTCGGGAGAGAGCTTTGGGATGGTCCTGACCGAGGCCTTCGCGGCGGGGACGCCGGTGATCGCCTCGGCCATCGCCGGCTACAGCGACGTGGTCAGCGACGGCCACGACGGCCTGCTCGTTCCTCCCGGGGACCCGCAGCGTCTCGCCGAGGAGCTGCAGCGGGTCTACCACGAGCCCGAGCGCCTGCGGGAGATGGGGCGTGCCGCTCGCCGCAGCGCCCAGCGCTACGCCTGGCCGCGCGTCGCCGACCAGGTGAGCGCGGTCTACGAGCGGGCGATCGAGGCGCCGAAGCCGGTCACGGCGGGGGAAAAATTCGCCCACTGGAGCGGGTTTCGTCCTGCCGACGGGCACCCGAAGCGGCCCGCCGAGCGCTTGCCCTCGCTCGACCCGGCGCCGGCGCAGGCCGGGAAGAAAGGGCGTGCCGTCGCCCGCCGGATCGGGCTCGGCATCGCCGGGGTGATGGGGGTGGGGCTGACCCTGCTCGCCGCCCAGAAGATCGGCGTCGACAAGGTCGTCGAAAGCATCGTCCGCTCCAACCTCACCTGGGTCCTGATCGCCTGCGCGCTGATGGCGACTTCACTCTTCTTCCGTGCCGCCTCGTGGTACTGGATCGCCCGCGCCGCCCTGCCGAACCGGCCGATCCGCCGCCGCGACGTAACCTCGGCGACGATGATCGGCGTCCTCATGTCAGCCACGCTGCCGGCCCGCCTCGGCGAGCCCGCAAGGGCGCTGACCCTGGCGCGGCGGAGCGGCCGCATGCGGGAAACCTTCCCCGTTCTGCTCGGCACCCTGGTCTCGCAGACGATGCTGAACCTGGTCGCCCTCGTCCTGCTCGGGGTGATCATCGTCTCGACCACGCCGCTCTTCCACTCGGGCACCAAGCAGCTGTTCGTCTTCAGCCTCGTGCCCCTGCTGGTTCTTCTCATCGTCCTCCTGGCGCCGCTGCTGATGCGGCGCAACGGCAACGGCCGCCTGGCCCGGCTCGGAGGCGCCGTGCACCGGGCGCTGATCCAGGTTCGCGCCGGCCTGACGGTCTTTCGCGATCCCCGCCGGGGGACGGCCGCCACCGCCGCCCAGCTCGGCGCCTGGGCGATCCAGCTCTGCGCTTGCTGGGCGCTGCTCTACGCGCTCGGTCTCGACGGCAAGGCGGGCATCGGCGCCGCCGCAGCGGTCCTCTTCGCGGTCAACGTCACCGCCGTCGTGCCGGCCACGCCGTCCAACATCGGCGTCTTCCAGCTGGCGGTGATCAGCGTCCTCCACACCGGCTTCGGCATCAGCACCGCCGACGCCCTCGCCTACGGGGTGATCCTGCAGGCGGTGGAGATCGCCACGGCCGTCGCGCTCGGCCTGCCGGCGCTGGTCCGCGAGGGCCTGACCTGGAGCGATCTGCGGGTGCAGGCGCTCTCGACGGCCCCCGTTCGCCTCGAGCCGCAGCCGCGGGCTCGCCCCAGCAGCGAGCGCGAAGGCGTCGTCTAGCCCTTCCTTTTAGAAGTCCCGTCCACGCCCCACGCGTGAGTTCATGGAAAGATCGACAAGGTTCCTTGACCTGTTCCCAGTAATGTGCATAGAGTCGAGCAATCGGCCTAATAACTCACGCGAACTCGGGAAGGGGAGCCGTGAGATACGACTCGGCAGTGTTGGAGAGAGTCGCGCAGCGCTTTCGGCGCGACATGTGGGATTCGGTAGTTCCGGAAGCAATTTCCGAATCAGGGGTTGAAGTAGAGCGGTTCGGCCCGGTCTTGGCCACGGCTTTCGGGGACCTGCCCGAAATCCATCTGCTGCAGCAGATCCAGGGAGCAGCGGAGCCGGGGGCGATCGAGGACGGCCACCTCGGGGAGGCGATCGAATGGATGCGCGCCCGCGAAGTCGACTATCGGATCCCGGTGGCCTGCGGCCGGCCGGGGGCGGTGGTGGCTGAGACCTGGTTGGGCGAGCGGGGTTACGAGCGCGGAGAGGGCTGGGTGAAACTGGTCCGCGACGGCTCGCCGCCGGACTTCCACGTCGATCCGGGCATCGTGATCTACCGGTTGGGACAGGACGAAGCTGAAGGCGAAGGCCTTAGCACGATCGCGGCCGAAGCCCTGGAAATGCCGCTGGTGGCGGGGACGCTGTTCTTCTCCCTGCCGCAGCGGGACGGTTGGCATTGCTACACGGCGGCGCTGGGGCCGGAAGAGATCCCGGTCGCCACCGGCTCGATGCTGATCAGCGACGGAGTCGCCCAGCTCGGCGCGGGCCAGACGCTGGCGCAGGCGCGGGGGCAGGGCTGCAACGCGGCCCTGCTGCATCGGCGGCTGCTCGACGCCCACCGGTTCGGCTGCCACACCGTCTTCGTCGAGGTTGGCGAATGCGACCTGGCTTCCTGGTCGGCTGTCACCCGCAACCTCAAACGGGCCGGCTTCGAGGAGGCCTACGAGGGTCGCAACTGGCAGCGCCCGGCGCTGCACCCGGCGGAGATGCCGGAACGCTTCAGCGGCTGAGCTCGGGGGCGGGGGCTTCTCTGGAGCCCTCGTCCCCGTCTTCCGCCGCCTCTTCGGGCTCGGACTCGGGCGGCACCGTGCCACCGCGCTCGGTGCCGGCGATCAGCTCGTCCGGCGTCTTGCTCTCGGGGATGAAGCCGGACTTCATGCCGAAGTAGACCGCCTGCGGGTGGTGGGCGATGATCGCGACGGTCGACTGCTCCGGCGTCACCGCGTAGCCGCCGGAGAGGGTCATGCCGATCTCCTCGAGACCGAGCAGGCGCCAGACCTTCTCGTGCTCGGACTGGTCGGGGCAGGCCGGGTAGCCCCACGAGTAGCGGCGGCCCTGATCGAGCTCGATCTCGAGCTGGCGGCGGACCTCGGAGTGCAGCCACTCGGCCAGGCCCTCGGCCGACTGGACGCCGAGGCCGTGGACATAGAGCTGCTCGGCGAACTCGCCTTCTGACTCCAGCTTTTCGATCAGCTCCGTCACCTCGGGGCCGACGGTCACGCCCTGCAGGGCGACGACGTCCCGTTCGCCGGAGTCGAGCGGCCGGTAGAAGTCGGCGAGGCAGATGCGGTCGTGACGCGGCTGGCGCGGGAAGACCAACCGCTCGAGTTCGCGATCGGGGTCCTCCGGGTCGAAGACGACCAGCTCGTTGCCGTCTGCGTTGCAGGGGAAGTAGCCCAGCCGGGCGCGTGGGCGCAGGTAGTCCTGCTCGCGCCACATCCGCTCCAGGCGCGGCGCGAAGCCCTCCTCGCCGTCGTGGCCCTCGACCAGCTGGCGCCAGGCCTCGCCCTTGATCCCGCGCCCGCCCCAATGGAGCTTGAAGAGGACGTGGCGGTCGAGGTAGGGGAAGACGTCGGCGAGATCGACCGGCACCTCGCGCACACCCCAGTGGGGCGGCTGCGGGATCGGCACGTCGGTGCGGGCGCCCGAGCGGACGCTGTCGTCGGTGGTCGGCGGCGCATCGTCGACCACGACCGGCTTCTCGCGCAGCTGCTGGGCCTCGGTCCTGATCCGCTCGACGAGGGCGGACCGCGCCTCGGAGTCGACCAGCGCGTCCATCGTGTCGAGGCCCTGGAAGGCGTCCTTGCAGTAGAAGACGCCGGGCTCGTAGACCTCGTCTGACTCTTTGCCCTTCGGGTAGAGCGTGCGGCGGCCGAAGTCGCGGTTGATCGCGGCACCGCCGATCAGCACCGGGAACTCGAGCCCGCGCTGGTGCAGCTCGGCGACGCAGGTCGGCATCTGCTTCGAAGTGGAGACGAGGAGCGCCGAGAGGCCGATCGCGTCGGCTTCGTTCTCGACCGCGGCCTCGATGATCGCGTCGACCGGGACCTGCTTGCCGAGGTCGATCACGGTGTAGCCGTTGTTGGTGAGGATCGTGTTGACGAGCGACTTGCCGATGTCGTGGACGTCGCCGAAGACGGTGGCGATCACGACTTTGCCCTTGGTGTGGCCGTCGATCCGGTCGAGGTAGTTCTCGAGCTGGGCGACCGCGCGCTTCATCACTTCGGCGGATTGGAGGACGAAGGGCAGGATCAGTTCGCCGGCGCCGAATTTGTCGCCGACCTCCTTCATCGCCGGCAGCAGCACCTCGTTGAGGGTGGGGACGGCGCCGATCTTCTCGACCGAGCGGTCGATCCAGTCCTCGACCCCGTCCTTCTTGCGGCGCAGGATGTGCCAGTGCAGGGCTTCCTCGGGCCCCATGCCCTCGGTCGGGTCGGCCACTTCGGCCTCCTCTTCGCCGCCCTTGGACTCGAAGTGGGAGATGAAGCGCTCGAGCGCGTCGTCGCGGCGGTTGAAGACGAGATCGTCGGTCAGCTCTCGCTCCTCCTCGGGGATCTCCGAGTAGGGGGTGATGTGGTTGGGATTGACCATCGCCAGGTCGAGCCCGGCCTCGACGCAGTGGTGGAGGAAGACTGAATTCAGAACCGCGCGCGGCCGCGGCGAGACGCCGAAGGAGACGTTGGAGACGCCGAGCGAGGTCTTCACGCCGGGTATCTCCGCCTTGATCCGGCGGATTCCCTCGATCGTCTCCACCGCCGAGGGCTTCCACTCCTCGTCACCGGTGGTGAGGGTGAAGGTGAGGGCGTCGAAGATCAGCGCCTCGGGGTCGAGGCCGTGCTCGCCGCAGGCGATGTCGCGGATGCGTTCGGCGATCTCGACCTTGCGCTGGGCCGTCTTCGCCATCCCCTCCTCGTCGATCGTCAGGGCGATCAGGGCGGCACCGTGTTCCTTCGCCAGCGGGATCACCACGTCAGCCTTGCCGCGCCCCGCCTCGAGGTTGACCGAGTTGACGATCGCGCGGCCGGGGATCTGCTCCAGCGCTGCCTTGATCACCTCGGGTTCGGTCGAGTCGACCTGGATCGGCGCCGGCTGGGTGAGTGAGACCCGCTTCACCACCGCCTTCATCTGCTCGTCCTCGTCCTGGCGCTCGGTCAGGGCGACGCAGGTGTCCAGCACGTGGGCGCCGCCTTCGACCTGGTCTTCGGCGACCTGGACGAGCCCGTCGTAGTCGTCGGCCAGCAGCAGTTCCTTAGCCTTTTTCGAGCCCTGGGAGTTGACCCGCTCGCCGACCAAGGTCGGCCGCGGCTCCTGCACCAGCGGGGTCGAGGTCATCATCGAGGAGACCTCGATCGGGCCGGGGGCGGGGCGCGCTGCGGGCGTGCGATCGCCGACCCGCTCGCGGATCGCGGCGATGTGGGCCGGCGTGGTGCCGCAGCAGCCGCCGACGATGCCGACGCCGAAGCGCTCGACGAACTCGCCGAGGGTGGCCGCCAGCGGCTCGGGCTCTTCGGGGAAGATCGTCTCGCCGTCGGGTCCCTGGAAGGGCAGCCCGGCGTTGGGGATGCAGTGGACGGGCAGAGGGGAGGCCTCGCCGAGGAAGCGGATCGCATCGCGCATGTCCTCCGGCCCGGTCGAGCAGTTGAGCCCGATCACGTCGATCTCGAGCGCCGTCAGCGTCGTCAGGACCGACTGGATGTCAGTGCCGAGGAGCATCTTGCCGCCGTTAGGGAGCAGCGAGACGCTGCACTGGATCGGCAGTCGGCGCCCGGTCTTGGCGAAAGCCTCGCGGGCGCCGAAGATCGCCGCCTTGACCTCGAGGATGTCCTGCGCGGTCTCGATCATGATCAGGTCCGAACCGCCTTCGACCAGGCCCTGCGCCTGCTCGGCGAAGACCTCGACCAGGCGGCCGAAGGAGATGTCGCCGAGGGTGGGGTCGGTGGAGGCGGGGAGGAACCCGGTCGGCCCGATCGAGCCGGCGACGAAGCGATCCTCACCGGCGGCCCGGCGGGCGATTTCCGCCGCCTTCGTGTTGATCTCCAGCGTGTGCTCGCCGAGCCCCCACTCCTCCAGCTTCAGCCGCGAGCCCTGGAAGCTGTCGGTCTCGACCACCTCGGCGCCGGCTTCCAGCATCGAGGTATGAACCCCCTCGATCACATCCGGCCGGTTCAGCACCAGCGCCTCGTGGCACTTGCCCTGCAGCCCCCCGTAATCCTCTTGCGTCAGCTCAAACTGCTCCAACGTCGCGCCCATCCCGCCGTCAAAAACAACAACGCGCTCGCTGACCGCACCTATGTAATCCCGCTCCGGCATGAACCTACGAGGGTACCGAGGTCAACATCAGCCGCTGCGGTAAGGGGGTCGGCACCCCTCCTCCGGAATTGACCTCCCCTCCGCTTCGCTCCGGGGAGAAGATGCTGCGGCTCCGCCGCAGACCCCAGATTGCATATCGCCGAACATTCCTGCGGAGGGGTACCGACCCCCTTCTCTCCACGCTCTGGCAGACGGCGTCAACCGGAGCTCTGTCGTTAGAGGGTGCCGACGTCCTCTGGAGGAATGTTCGGCGATATGGAATCTGGTTCTTGCGGCCGAAGGCCGCTCTTCGATTGCAGCTAAGCCGCGCAGCGGCGTGCTGCGCAATTCCGGAAGAGGATGTCGGCACCCTCTACCGGGGGCGGTTGGTCCCTCAGCGTTTGAGCCCGAGTTTGCGCTTCCAATCCCGGGCGTAGAAGAACCGGGTCATCGGGCCGAGCAGGAAGCGGCGGGATTTGGTGTAGGGGTACCAGGTCGGTTCGCGCTTGCCGCCGAAGCGGGTGATGACGAGGGACTCGCTGCGGCAGTACTTCTTGATCCCCGGTTCGCCGTGGCGGAAGCCGATGCCCGACTGCTTCCAGCCGCCCATCGGCACGTCCATCGCGAAGTAGTTGATGAGGACGTCGTTGACGTTGACGGCGCCGCACTCGACGCGGCGCGCGACGGCTTCGGCCCGCTCCCGCTCGCCGAAGACCGAGGCGCCGAGGCCGTAGCGGGTGTCGTTGGCCATGCGGATCGCCTCCTCGGCGTCGCGCACCTTCATCACCCCGACCACCGGCCCGAAGGTCTCGTCGCGCATCACCTTCATCGAGTGGTCGACATCGACCAGGACCGTCGGCTCAAAGTAGTCGCCGGCCCCCTCGGGGCGCTTGCCACCGGTCAGCGCGCGGGCGCCGGCGGCGATGGCGTCGGCGACCTGGTCCTCGACGATCGCGGTCTGGTTCGGCGAGGTCATCGCGCCGACGTCATTAGGGCTGCCGGCATCGTCGACCCCTTGGCGCAGCCGGCCGACCTCGATCGCGAGCTTGTCGACGAACTCGTCGTAGGCGGGCTCCTCGACGTAGATCCGCTCCACGGAGAGGCAGATCTGGCCAGAATTCATCATCCCGCCCCAGGCCGCGGCATTTGCGGCGCGGTCGATGTCGGCGTCGGCGAGGACGATCATCGGGTCCTTGCCGCCGAGCTCGAGGCTGACCGGCGTCAGCGTCTCCGCCGCCCGCGCCATGACTTTGCGGCCGGTGCGGTCGGAGCCGGTGAACTGGATGAAGTCGACCTCGTCGACGAGGGCGCCGCCGGTCTCGCCGGTGCCGTGCACGCAATCGAGCACGTCGGGCCCGCCGATCTCGTTCTTCCAGGCCTCGATCGCCTCGATCAGGCCGAGGGGGGTGAACTCAGACGGCTTCACCACCACGGCGCAACCTGCCTGCAGCGCCGGGATCGCGTCGCCGAGGGAGAGGATGAGCGGGAAGTTCCAGGGGCTGATGATTCCCACGACCGGATGGGGCCGGTACTGGATCCGCAGCTTCTTCGAAGCGAGCAGCGGGGAGTGGGGGCGGACGCTCTCCTCGCCGATGAAGCCGGCGGCGCGGGTGCCGTAGAAATTGATCAGGTCGGCGAGGTAGGAGGGCTCGTTCTCGGCGTCGGCCCGAACCTTGCCGGTCTCCCGCTGCATCGTCTCCACCACCCGCTCGCGGTTGTCGAGCAGCCAGTCGCGCAGCTTGCCGAGCCAGTGATAGCGCGCCTCGATCCCCATCGCCTCCCACTCGGGCTGATTCGTGCGCACCCGGGCCACCGTCTCCGCCACCACCTGCGGCGAGGAGATCGGGACGCTGGCGATCACCTCACCGGTTGCAGGGTTGTGAACCTCGAACGAATCGGTGCCGGTGCCGGCCCCATTGGTCCTGCCGGTTGCCGTCGCGCTCTCCACACTGCTCCCTTCGTCGCCCGTCTGGCTGGTCAGCCAAATGTACCCGGGTCGGAGCGAAGCGCAAGCCTCAGCCGAGGTAACGAGTGGCGATGAGACCGATCAGGCCCGCGACGAGCGCAAGGTTCAGTCTGTCGAAGCGGTCATTCAATCTCTCGATGCTGGCCCGGAGTTCGTTGATTTCGCCCTTGAGCTCAGTCCGGGTGCATTTGAGCTCTGCTCTGACCTCGCGGAAGCCCTCGTTCATGCCCTCCTTGAGGTCATCGAGGCGCTCGTCGGTCCAGGCTTCTCTGGGTGCCATGACTGCCATCATGGCAACTGTAGACAAAAAGATGCTACAAGTGTGTGGCAGAAGTGGAAAATTTCTGTGCCCTACCGCTGGACGATGCGGTAAACCGGCCCCTCGAGCGAGGTGACGTAGAGGCGGTGGCGGGCGTCTTCGCCGAAGGAGGTGGGGCTGGCGACGCTGGGGCCGAGCTTGCGCTCGTCGCTGGCGCGGTTCAGGTGCGGGACGAGGGTGCGCAGCTGCCCGTCGCAGAAGTCGGTGTAGAGGTAGCGCCCCTGCAGGGAGCGAAGGCGGGGGTCGCGGATGACGTAGCCGCCGATAATCGAGCAGCTGCCGCCGCCGCGGGCGTGGCTGTAGGCGAGGATCGGCTTGACGGCGTTGCCGGGATCGGGCGTGCCGCTGCTTTCGTCTTCGTATTTGGAGAAGCCCTCGAAGGCGTCCCAGCCGAAGTTGGCGCCGCTCGCCCCGGCGACGGTCGTGTAGTCGAGCTCCTCGAACTCGTTTTGGCCGACGTCGCCGATCGCGATTCGCCCCCCGTCGAAGGAGAAGCGGAAGGGGTTGCGCAGGCCGTAGCTGTAGATCTCGTCGCGCCCGGGCTTGCCGACGAACGGGTTGTCGGAGGGAACCGAGTAGGGGTTGCCGCCGGAGGGGCGCGGATCGATCCGCAGCAGCTTGCCGAGCAGCACGTCCTTGTTCTGGGCGTTGTTGGGCGGGTCGCCGCCGGAGCCGCCGTCGCCGGTGCCGAAGTAGAGGAGGTCGCCGTGGAACTGGAGCTGGCCGCCGTTGTGGTTGGCGTTGACGGGGTGGGGGATGGTGATCACCGCGCGCCTCGAGCCGAGCGCTGCCCGGGTGGCGCTCCGGCGCTTGAACTCGTCGACCTGGATCGAGCCCCCTTTGTCGGTGTAATAGACGTAGAACCGCCCGCTGGTTGCGTAGTCCGGAGAGAAGGCGACGGAGAGCAGCCCCCGCTCGCCACCGTCGTAGCCCACGCGAGAGCGCAGATCAAGGAATGGCCGCTGGAGGCGGTGCCCGTTACGCAGGACGAAGATCCGCCCAGGCTGCTCGACGACGAATTGGAGCTGCGGAAATCCGGGGGCGCCGGCGACGTAGACCGGGTGATCGAAGGAGCCGATCTTCTTCAGCGCCACGCTGCCGCTCCGCGGCCGTTCGCGTTCGCTGGAGGAGTCGCTCGCCGAACCGCAGGCGGGCAGCACCAGGGTCAGCAGCAGCGCCAGCAGCGCCGCGGCTCTCGAGGCCCTACTTGCCTTCCTTGACTTCAACGATTTCGCCGCTGTCGTTGACTTCGGTTTCCGGCAGGGCGTCGGTGACCTCGGTCTGGAACGAGCCGCCGGGGCTGACGCCGCCGGTCGTCGTCGCCTTCGCCTCGCCGCCGAGGCCGGCGTTGACCCGGTAGAGAAGGGTGAACTTGCCCGGTCGCACCGCGCTCAATTTCCAGACCGCTTTCGTGCTCTTGCCGGGCTTGAGTTCGCCAAAGGCAAAGGTCTTGCGGTTCGAGGTCGAGGCGCCGCCGGGATCGGTGGAGCCATGCAGGCGCGGGTAGGTCTGCGCCAGGATCCAGACCGGCCGTTCCGGCTGCGCCAGTTCCGGCTGCGGGTCCCGCACGCCGAACGGCAGCGAGGAGTCGACCCCCTGCTTGCCGGCGATCGTGAAGCTGACCGACAGCCCCGGGATCGTCCGCTTGCCGGTGTTGCGGATGCCGAGCGTGAGCAGCGTCGTCTGGCCGAGCGCCTGCCGCGTCGGGAAGCTCGCTTCGGTCACCTTGACGTGGAAGTCGCCCTTCGGTTCCTCCTCGGCCGCGGAAGAACCACCGCCGCAGGCACTGAGCAGCGCCGCCGCCGCCAGCGCGGCGAACCCGGTCGCGATGGCCTGGCGGCGGGTGCGCCGGGAATGTCTTCCGGTCCCCCGCAAAGCGGCCCGAACATAGCACGGGGTTTGGCCGCTCTCGCAGGCGTTTCCCGTCGCGGCGGGGGGTTAGCCGGATCTCAACAAGGGGCCAACAGAGGGGAGGGGTCGATCCCCTAGACTCCTGCGCACCGAGTGGGGTCTCGCGCGGGTGCGTGGCCGGCTTGGAGGAGGAGCAGATGGTCGGAACCGCGGTCAACAGGGCTTTCTCGCCCGCCAAGTCCCTGTTCGAACAGGTGGGGGAGATGATGATCCTCACCGCGCGAACGATTGTTTCTGCGGTCAAGCCGCCGTATCCCTACGGCGAGGAGTTCATCGGCCAGTTCCTCTTTGCCCTGCAGCTCTGCTGGTTCCCGCTGCTGGTCTCGACCGTCGCCTTCGGCTTCGGCGCGCCCGGCCTGCAGGCGGCGAACTTCCTCTCGCTCTTCGGTGCCCTTGACCGCCTCGGCGGCTTCTTCGTCCTCGCCTCGATCCGCGAGTTCGCGCCGTTCGTGACCGCGGTGGTCGTCGCCGGCGTCGCCGGCACCGCGATCACCGCCGATCTGGGTGCCCGGAAGATCCGCGAGGAGCTCGACGCCCTGCAGGTGCTCGGCGTCGACCCGATCAAGAACCTCGTCGTCCCGCGCTTCCTCGCCCTGATGCTGATCACCGGCCTGCTCGACATCTACGCCCTGGTCTTCGGGATCAGCGGCGGCATCCTCACCGAGCTCCTCTACCACCAGCCGCTCGGCGGCTTCTTCGCCACCCTCTTCTCCAACGCCTCGATCACCGACCTCTGGGGATCGGTGATCAAGTGCACCCTGTTCGGCGCGATCATCGCCGTCGTCTGCTCCTACAAGGGGATGACGGCCTCCGGCGGCGCCGCCGGCGTCGGCCGTGCCGTCAACGAGGCGGTCGTGATCGCCTTCATGGGCGTCTTCGCCTTCAACTACGCCTTCACCCAGACCCTGCTCGCCACCCACCCGGAGCTGCAGACGATCCGATGAACGCCTGGCTCGCGATCCCCCGCGGTTGGCTCGACTCCTTCGGGGAGATCGCCCGCTTCAGCTCCCGCGTCGCCGGCCTCGTCTACTCGGGCCGGGTCCTGCGCTTCTTCGGCGAGAGCCTGCGCCAGGCCGGCATCCTCATCCTCGGCTCGGCCCTGATCATCTGGGGCCTCGTCTTCATCCTCGGGCTCCAGTGCGGGATCGAGGGCGCCTACCTGCTGCGCGCCCAGGGCGCGCCCGCCTACGCCGGCGTCTTCTCCGCCTGGTGCGACCTGCGCGAGATCATGCCCTACGCCTTCGGCTACATGCTCTCGGCCAAGGTCGGGACCGGGATCGTCGCCGAGCTCGGGGCGATGCGGATCTCCGACGAGATCGACGCGCTCGAGGTGATGGGCGTGCCGCCGGTCACCTTCCTCTGCGCCACCCGCCTGCTCGCCGCCTGGATCGCCTTCCCGTTCATGTACCTGGTCGGGATCGGGATCATGTACCTGGCCAGCTACCTCGCCGTCGTCCAGCAGATCGGCGACGTCTCCTCGGGCGGCTACTTCCTGATCTTCTGGATGTTCCAGAACCCGCCCGACCTGATCTTCAGCCTGATCAAGGGCATGGTCATGGCGACCGCGATCGTGATGGTCGGGTGCTACTACGGGTACACCGCCTCGGGCGGCCCGGTCGGGGTGGGGACCGCGACGGCGAAGTCGATGGTCCTCAACATCGTCTTAGTCCACATCATCGGGATGCTTGGGACCCTGGTCTTCTGGGGAGCCAACCCCCGCGCGCCGATAGGAGGCTGACGTGTCGCCGGATGACGTTCGCAACGAAGAGCAGATGATGGAAGACGACATCCGTCGGGAAGAGAACTCGGTGGAGGAAGGCCCCTACGTGAGCGAGGACGGGGCGGTGATGGGGCGCGACTTCGTCATCCCCGGCGTCAACCCGCGCGAGCACGACCCCTACAAATTCCACACCGGACGCAAGCGCGACCATGGCGGCGAGGACGCGATCGAGATCATCGACCTGGTCAAGCAGTTCGGCCGCGCCCGCATCCTCAACGGCCTCAACCTCGGCCTGCCGGAGAACCAGGTCTCGATGGTGCTCGGCCCCTCGGGCACCGGCAAGAGCGTGCTGATCAAGCACATCGTCGGCCTGCTCTACCCGGACTCGGGCGACGTCCTGGTGCACGGGGAGTCGATCCCGAACATGACCGATGACGAACTCTTCGACGTGCGGAAAAAGTTCGGCCTGCTGTTCCAGGACGGGGCGCTCTTCGGCTCGATGAACATCTACGACAACGTCGCCTTCCCGCTGCGGCAGCACACCGACAAAAGCGAGGAAGAGATCGGCGAGATCGTCAACCGGCGGCTGAAAGAGGTCGGCCTCACCGAGGCGACCTACAAGATGCCGAACGAGCTATCCGGCGGGATGCGCAAGCGCGCCGGCTTCGCTCGAGCGCTGGTCCTCGACCCGGCGATCGTGATGTTCGACGAGCCCGACTCCGGGCTCGACCCGGTCCGCACGGCGCTGCTCTGCGAGCTGATCCGCGAGGTCCACGCCGAGAACGGCGGCTGCTACCTGGTGATCAGCCACGACCTCGGCACCGCCCGCCGCATCGCCGACTTCATCGCCGTGCTCTGGAGCGGCAAGATCGTCGAGTCCGGCCCCAAAGAGGAGCTGTTCGACTCGAGCAACCCGTTCGTCAGCCAGTTCCTCAACGCTGACGTCACGGGCCCGCTCTCGATGGACTGAGCTTGGCCGCAGGACGCTGGTTCGGGCGCGTTGCGGCGTGGTCGGCTGAGCACGCGCGGGCGCTTCTCGTAGCAACGGTCGTGATCGCGATCGCCGCAGCGGCTGGGGCGACGCAGCTTCCGACCGACGCGGGCGTCGGCACCCTGGCCGACTCGGGGTCCGCCACCTACGAGGCAACCGAAGAAGTCCGCCGCGACTTCGGCGAAGAACCGGTGGTCGTCCTCGCGAAGGGCGAACTGCCGCAGCTGCTCCTCACCCAGAACATCTTCAGGCTGCTGCGGCTCGAGGGCTGCCTCTCCGGCAAGGTGCCGAAGGGGGCGAAGGCGATCCCGGGGCCGTGCGCCGAACTGGCCGAGATGGAAGCGGTCGAGTTCCTCACCGGGCCGGCGACCTTTCTCAACGAGTCCGTCGTCCAGATCGAAACGCAGCTGCGGCGGCTGGCCGAAAACGTGCCGGCGGCGAAGTTCCGCGAATACCTGCTGGCGGTGGCGACGAAATACGGGATCACCAGCGCCCCCAGCATCGACAACGAAGAATTCGTCGCCACCGTGGTCTTCGACCTCGCCCGACCACGGGGTACGCCGAAGGCACGGCTCGCCTACCTGTTCCCCGACGCCGATTCGGCCCAGATCCTCATCCGCCTGAAGCCGGATCTGAGTGAATCCGAACGCCACCGGGCGATCGGGCTGATCGAAGCAGCGGTCGCCGACACGACGCCGCGTAAGGCCTGCAAAGAAGAAGGCAAGCCGGCTCCCTGCTTCGAGCTCGAAGGCGGCAGCTACGTCGTCTCCGGTGCTCCGGTGGTGATCGACGGAGTCGCCCGCGCCCTGAAGCAGGCGCTGCTGGTCCTCTTCGCGATCGCGGTGGCCGTGATGGCAGCGGTCCTCTTCCTCGTCTTCAAATCGCGTTGGCCGCTGCTGCCGCTGGCGATAGCGCTGATGGCGGTGGCGATCACCTTCGGCCTGTTAGCGCTGGTCGGGGGCTCGTTGACGATGGCTTCGATCGGCGCCCTGCCGATCCTCATCGGCCTCGCCGTCGACTACGGCATCCAGTTCCAGGCCCGCTACAACGAGTCGGGCTCCCCCCGCGAGGCGGCATCTGCCGGCGGCCCGACCATCGCGGTCGCTGCTCTGACGACGATCGCCGGCTTCCTTGCCCTCCAGCTCTCACCG
This sequence comes from Solirubrobacterales bacterium, assembly GCA_035688955.1. Taxonomy (GTDB): domain Bacteria; phylum Actinomycetota; class Thermoleophilia; order Solirubrobacterales; family 70-9; genus VAYN01. Next base: position 17,799 of record DASSMJ010000031.1, read on the forward strand.
ATTCCGATGGTGCGCGGCTTCGGCTGGCTGCTGATCGTGGGAATCGCGGTTGCCTTCGGGCTGTCGCTGACGATTGGACTAGGGACGTTGTCGCTACGGCGGGCAGGTCCTCTCCCGAGCGACCGGAGGCGCGTGCCCATGGATCGTCTGCTCGGTGTGGCGCGGGCCTATCCGGAGGCCGTTCTGAGCATCGGGATCGCTCTCGCTGTCGTCGGTTGGATCGCGGGGACCAGGGTGGACACGGTCTCCGACATCCGGTCGCTGGCGCCGCAGAACATCGAGGCGGTCGAAGGGCTGAACGAGCTGCAGGAGACGACTGGCGTGTCCGGCGAGCTGGACGTGAGCATCCATGCGCCGGACTTCACCGATCCGGCGACGATCCGGTGGATGGCAGGGTTCAAGAAGCGGGTGCTGGAAGAGAACGGGTTCACGGGGGAAGATCCGAGCTGCCTCACGGCGGAAATCTGCCCGGGGCCGGCTCTCTCGGACTTCCTCGTCCGCGGCAATGAAAAGCCGACGAAGCAACGGATCGAAGCCACTCTGGCGGCGCTCTCCCCTTACGCGCTGCGGCAGGTGGCGCCGGTCGATCCGCGGACGGGGGAGGTCGGGAACGAGGCGCTGATCTCGTTCGGAATTAGGGCTCAGTCGCTTGCCGACCAGCAGAGGCTGATCGAACGGGTGCGTTCTGAGATCGGGGAGCCACCGCCGGGGGTCGAGGTTGAGCTGACGGGGCTGCCGGTGATCGCCGCGCAGTCGGCCTCGGACCTCTCCAGCAGCAGGTACTGGCTGACCCTCGCCGGCCTGGCGCTGGTCGCCGCGGCGCTGTTGATCGTCTACCGCTCTTGGCAGCGGGCTTTGATCCCGCTGGTGCCAACGGTCCTGGCGACCGGCTGGGCCTCGCTGCTGCTCTGGATAACCGGCATCCCGCTCAACCCGATGTCGGCTGCGCTGGGGGCGCTGACGATCGCGATCGCGACCGAGTTCGGGGTCCTGCTGGTCGGGCGCTTCCACGAGGAGCGCGGCGGGGGAGTGGGCGTGGAGGAGGCGCTGAGTCGGGCCTACTCGCGGACCGGAGCCGCCGTGCTCGCCTCCGGCCTGACGGCGATCGCCGGCTTCGCGGTGCTGGTCGCCAGCGACGTCCAGATGCTGCGGGACTTCGGCCTGGTCACCGTCGTCGATCTGGCCGCCGCCCTCGCCGGGGTCCTGCTCGTCCTGCCGGCGGTCCTGCTGCGGCTGGAGCGCCGATGAGGGACCGCTACTCGATCCTCGTCGGCCTGCTTTTCCTCGCCGTGATCGTCGTCGCCACCGTCAACACGCTCGAGGGCGGTGGGGGAGGGGCGACGCTGGGGCTCGACCGCCTGCCCGACCGCTGGCCGCTGCCGGAGTTCGCCGTGCCCGCCGGCGCGGGGCGCCTCGAAGGCGACGCCAACGTCGCCCAGGACGATTGCGAAACCTCGGAGCTGCCGTGCCCGGAGGAAGCGCAGCGCACCCCCGCCTGCCGGATCGACACGCCGGAATCGATCCGCGTCTGCGACCTGTTCGACCGGCCGCTGGTGATCTCGTTCTGGTTCAGCAAAGGCGATGGCTGTGCCGAGCAGCAGGATGTGGTCGAGCGCCTCTATCGGCGCTACCGTGGAGAAGTGGGGTTCCTCTCGCTCGACATTCGCGACGACAGGGACACGCTGCGCGAGCTGATCCGCTGGCGCGGCTGGACGATGCCTGTCGGCTATGACCGCGACGGCGCCGTCGCCAGCCTCTACGGGGTCGGCGGCTGTCCCACCTTCGCCTACGTCTACCCCGGGGGAACGCTGGAGGACGCCAGCATCGGCGACCTCACTTCCGCTCAGCTCGAAGCCAAGGTCGAAGGGCTGCTCGCCGCCACCGCGAGGGCGGAAGGCGACTGAGGATGAGTGAGGCCGCGGCGGAGCGAATCGGTTGGGTGCCGGCGCCGCGGCAGGGCTGGGTCGCTCCCCACATCGCCTCCGAGTTCCCCGGGCTCGGGATCGCCTGGGTCGAGGTCGACGCCAAGCCCGGGCGCAGTCCCGACGCCGTGCGCCACCGCCTCCGCGACCTCTCCGACCGCACCTACGGCGCGCAGGCGATCCGCCTGCGCGAACGCCCGATCCCCTGGGCCTATCGGGTCTTCTACCGCCAGATCGGGCTCGACCCCGACCGCACCCGGACCCCGATCGAGCAGCTGACCCTTGACCGCCTCCACGACGGCGGCTTTCGCAGCAAGGGCCTGCCCGCCGACGCGCTCGACATCGCCATCGTCGAGACCGGGGTGGCGCTGCGGGCCTTCGACGCCGACCGGCTGCAGGGCGGGATCTGCATCCGCGACTCGGCCCCCGGGGAGTCGCTGGCGGGGCATCCCGGGGAGCTGGCCCGGGGGACGCTGACGATCGCCGACGAGGCCGACCCGGTCGCGGTTCTGTTCGGGCCGACCGGCGAGGGTCGCGGCGTCGAACGCGCCAGCCGCCGCATCGCCATCGTCGCCGTCCAGGTCAAGGGCGTTCCCCAGATCGCCGTCGAGGAGGCGCTGTGGATGGCCGCCTCGACGCTGGAGGGGGCCTGACCTACACTTTCTGATGATGCCCGCGTTGCTGAGACAGGATGAGTTCACCGGGCTCGGGTCCGGAGTCGACGAGCGCCAGGCGCGGCTGGAGCTGCGCCGCCAGATCTCGCGCCTCGAGGCGGAGCTCGGAGCCCTCTTCGGCGAGGCCTTTGGTCACACCGAGATTCCGCACGACATCGAGGCCCGCTCCGCGGTGCCGCGAGTGCTCGACCTGGGCGAGCTGGAGGAGATTCGCGACAGCCTCGCCGCCCGTATCGGCGAAGCCCGCGTCACCGTCGCCGAGCGATCGGCGGTCGAGACCGCGAACCGTCAGCTGCTGCGGGAAATGCTGGAGAAGCCGGAGGAATTCAAGTGGGTGCGGATCTTCCGCGCCGACGTCGGCGAGCCCGGCTGCGGCGCCTGGCACTCGCGCCCCCGCCTCGGCCCGATCGGAATGCTGATGGGCTGGTGGCGCGTCAAGGTCTCCTCGGGATGCCCGTTAGCCGGGCGGCTTGCGGCCGTTGAACGCGAAGTCCCGGCCCGCGAAGCGGGTCTCTTCACCTGACGAGCTGCCTCCTGCCCCCTGGGGGAAGGCGCCGCTGGCCGAGCTGGTCATCCTCGCCGGGATCGTCTCGCTGGTGATCGGCGTGATCGGCGGTAACCCGACCGCGATCGGTGTGGGTGTCGCCCTGGCGGGGTTGGGAGGACTCGAGGTGGCGATCCGCGAGCACTTCGCCGGCTACCGCTCCCACACGACGCTGTTGGCGGGAGCGGCGTTCGTCGTCGTCACCGGCCTGGTCTTCTACGTCGGCAACCAGATCCTGGCCGTGGCCCTGGCGGTGGGGGCGGTGGCCTTCGCCCTCACCTTCTTCCTGGCCCGCCGCGCATTCCAGAGGGCTTCCGGTGGACTGAGCTACCGGATCGGCGGAATGCGCGGCTGACCCGCGGCCTAGGCCGTGATCGCTTCGCGGTCCACCGAGCGAGTCGCCAGCTCCTGCGCCAGCATCCGTCGCTGCCGCTCGGTAAGCGTCCCCAGCTGCTTGTTCTCGTTCAGCGAGAGGGGCACCAGGAACTTGCGGGCGCGGGTTCGACCCCACCGGCGCTGGCTGGTCAGCAGCTCGGCGATGGTCATGCTCTCGGTCTCCCAAGGACAACTGCGAACCACCTCTGCGGCATCTTTGTCGCCCCGCGCGATCGCGCGCTTCAGCTCGGCTCTTGCCAGTCGCACCATGTTGGCTCGTTCAAGTGCCCTCATGTGCTGCGGAGCCTCTGGTGAGGCGATAGTCGATGGTGGTGCCGTTGAGGCAGCTTCCACTGGGACTCCTCCCTTCAAGGAATCGATTAACTGGGGTATGTCGCGCCCGGCCGGATGACCGAAGGCCTCCCGAGGCCTTGGACCTACCGGACCGACTTCGTCTTTTCCGAACGCCCCGCCCGGGTGTTCGGCGAGGAGGCCAAGCTATGTCTTCCGGGTAGGCAACGTCAACCCGCCGTCACAGTTTTGACGTCCGACCCATTCGCTAAGAGCAACAATTTCGGCCCTTGCGCAAGCTTGTCCGGATCTGGACAAGGCTGAAACTACCCCCGGTGGGGGATGTCAAGAATTCGTGACCAAAAAATTAAGTGCGGGGAAGGTCCGGGAAGTCCCCGATGACCCGGGCGATCGTCCCGAGCGCGCCGTCGAGGTGCTCGCGCTCGTGGGTCGCCATCAGGCTCGTCCGCAGCAGCGCCCCGCCCGGAGGAACAGCTGGGTGGATGGCGACGTTGGTGTAGACGCCGGCGTCGAACAGCGCCTTCCAGAGCAGCACCGCCTGCCAGTCGTCGCCGACCATCACCGGCACCACCGGCGTGGTGGCGACGCTCCCGTCGGGAAGGGTCCCGGGCTCGACGACTTTCAGCCCCAGGTGCCGCAGCCCCTCGCGCAGGTACTCGGCGTTGGCGAGCAGGCGCTCGAAGAGCAGGGGGCCGTCCTCGCGGATCACCCGCAGCGCCGCCAGAGCGGCGCCGACCGCCGCCGGCACGGCCGAGGCGCTGAAGACGAAGGAGCGCGAGGAGATCCGCAGGTACTCGATCACGTCGGCGGGGCCGACGATGAACCCGCCGCAGGAGGCGAGGCTCTTGGAGAAGGTCCCCATCCGCAGGTCGACCTCCCGCTCCAGCCCGAACAGCTCGCAGGCACCGGCGCCGCGGGCGCCGAGGACGCCCGCTCCGTGGGCCTCGTCGACCATCAGCCGCGCGCCGTATGCCTTGCAGAGCTCGACGATCCGCGGCAGGTCGCAGACGTCGCCCTCCATCGAGAAGACGCCGTCGACGACGACGAGCACGCCGCCACCGTCGCCCGCCGCCCGCTCCAGCATCTTCTCCAGCTTGTCCATCCGGTTGTGGCGGAAGGGGCGGAGCTTGGCGCCGGAGAGGCGGGCGCCGTCGAGGATCGAGGCGTGGTCGCCGGAATCGCAGATCACCGTGTCACCGGGGCCGAGGATCGTGCCGATGCAGCCGACGTTCGACTGGTAGCCGGTGGTGTAGACGATCGCGTCCTCGGCTCCCATCCACTCGGCCAGCTCGCGCTCGAGGTCGAGGTGCAGCGGCGTGGTCCCGTTCAGCAGCCGCGAGCCGGTGACACCGGTGCCGAAGGTCTCCAGCGCCTCGCGGGCGCCCGCCTTGACCCGCTCGTCGCCGGTCAGGCCGAGGTAGTTGTTGGACCCGAGCATGATCGTCTCGCGGCCCTCCATCTCGACGACGGGGCCTGCCTGCGAGGTGAGCAGGCGGAAGTAGGGGAGGAGGTCGTGCTCCTTGGCGGCTTCGAGCTGCTCGAGGCGGTCGTGGCTGCGCGCCTTCTCGAAGACGTCGACCGGAGCCTTCGCGGTCTCGCTCATCACCCGAGAGTGTAGGTTGCGGCCGGTGAGCACGGTGTCGATCCGCACGGTCCGGGGCGCCGGGCCGCTCAAGCGCTTCATCGACCTGCCCTACCGGCTGCACGCCGGGACGCCCTGGGTGCCGCCGCTGAAACTGGAGCGCGCCGCCTTCCTCAGCCGCAAGCTCAACCCCTATTTCGCCCACGGCGAGGCCGAGTACTTCCTCGCCTGGCGCGACGGTCGCGTCGTCGGCCGGGTTACGGCCCAGATCGACCGCGCCTTCAACGAGTACCACGAGAGCCGCTGGGGGATGTTCGGCTTCCTCGAGTTCGAGGACGACCTCGAGGTCCTGCGGGCGCTGCTCGACGCCACCGCGACCTGGCTGCGGGCGCGCGGCTGCGACCGCATGGTCGGACCGATGGACTTCTCGATGAACGAGGAGAGCGGCGTCCTGATCGAGGGACACGAGCTGGAGCCGCTGATCCGCCAGCCCTGGCACCCCCCCTACTACCAGCGGCGCTGCGAGGAAGCGGGCCTGGCGAAGGCGATGGACCTCTATTCCTGGGCGCTGGAGATCTCCGACCGCAAGGACATGCTGCCGATCCTCTTCGACCTCGATAAGCGGGCCCGCGAGGAGCACGGGGTGACGATCCGCCGCATGTCGCGGCGCCATCTGCGTCAGGAGATCGACCGCTTCGCCGAGATCTACAACGCCGCCTGGTCGGAGAACTGGGGCTTCGTCCCTTATTCCAAGCAGGACCTCGACACCTACACGATGGACATGCACCTGGCCTACTCGCGCGACTGGTTCATGGTCGCCGAAAAGGACGGAGAGACGATCGCCGTGGCGATCACGCTGCCGGACTTGAACCAGGTGCTGCGGAAGATGAACGGCAGGCTGCTGCCGCTCGGCTGGTGGTACTTCCTCAATCGCCACCGGATCTGCGACCGGGTGCGGGTCGGCTTCCTCGGCGTCAAGCCCGAGCACCAGCACACCGGCGTCGCCGCCTCGCTCTACGTCGAGCATTTCGACACGGCCGAGCGGGCGCCGCAGAAACACGGCGAGGCAGGCTGGATCCTCGAGACCAACGAAGCGATGAACCGCGGCCTGGAAGCGATGAGCGCAGAGATCGTCAAGCGCTACCGCGTCTACGAACGCCCACTCGAGGCGGCGGACTAGCCGAGTTTCCGTGGTTTACGTAACACCTGGGTCGAGCCGACCCCGGCCCTCGCTAGAGTCGCCCCGGTGGATGAGCTGCAGGTAGACGGCGAGGTCATCGCCGAAGAAGAGGTCGGTCCGCGGGACGCGACCGACCCTGTGCGGCCGCTGCCCTCGACCTACAGCGAGCCTTCGGGTTCGGCTCTGGCTCTGCGGCCGGAGGTGCGCAGCGCCGCCCTCGCCGCCGCCGGGGGAGTGCTGGCCGGGGCCGCCACCGTCGCCGCCGTCCGCGCGGTCAGCGGCGCCGCCTCGAGGGCGCGCTCGCCGCGGCGCTTCCCCCGCCGCCGGCGCGAGACCCAGAACGTCGTCGCCAGCCGTTCCTTTCTGGTCGATGTCCACCTGCTCGGTCGCTGAAGCCGACGTTCGGCCCCCCTCGCCGTTTCGGATGCCGCGCGGCAGCACGGACCGGACGCTGCGCGTCCGCAGCGGCGTCGCCACCCGGCTCCTCCATGTCGGCGGCAGCCCCGTCATGGTGCGTGCCTGGCAGCCGGCGAAGGACACCGTCCGGGTGCGCGCCGAGGCGGTCGATCCCAACAGCATCACCCGGCCACGGATTGAGCAGCCGCCCTGCCCGGGTCCCGCCGGCCCCGGGCAGCTCGAGGAGGCGGTCGCCTGCATGCGGCGGGCCCTCTGGGTCGACGCCGACCTCGCCGACTTCTACCGCCGCTTCCGCCGCGACCCGCTGGTCGGGCCGCTGATCCGGCGCAAGCCGCACTTCCGGCCGCAGGGGCGGCCGTGGCCCTGGGAGGCGCTGGCCGCGGCGGTGGTCGGGCAGCTGATCGAGGCCCAGCGGGCGGCGCTGATCGAGCGGCGGATCGCCGGTCGTTGGGGGCCCTGCCTTGGTGTGGGGCGAAGCGCCCTGCGCGACGTCCCCGGCCCGATCGCGATCGCCGGCCGCGCCCCGGCCGAACTCGAGTCGATGGAACTGGTCGGCAAACGCGCGGTGGCGCTGCGGCGGCTGGCCCGGGACGTCGCCGCCGGTCGCTGCCGGATCGACAGCCCGGAAGCAGATGGGCGGCTGCTGGCGATGCCGCAGATCGGCCCTTGGACGGTGCAGTGCCTCGGCCTCTTCGGCCGCAACGAAGTCGACTCGCTGCCGGCGGGGGACCTCGGCTACATCAAGCTGGTCGGCCGTCTGGCCGGTCTCGGGCGCCGGGCGACCGTCCCCGAGGTCGAAGAGTTCTACGCGCCGTATGAGCCCTACCGGGGCCTGGTTGGGGCTCTCACTCTGTCCGGGCTTTACCGCACGGTTTCGCAGGGCCCGCCGCTGCGCCTCGCCGCCTGAGACGAACCGCCCGACTCCCGCTCAAGCGGGTTCGGCGGGCTGTCGATGAGCGAGGAGATGCACTCCTCGCCCGACAGGAACTGGCCCAAGGACGAGGTCAGGCGCTTTGTCGACCAGCTCGCCGCCGGCGGGGGCGACTTCCAGCGCCTGGTCGAGCGGCTGCCGGTGATCATCTACACGGCGGAGCTGGGCGAGAAGGGTCGCTGGCGCTACGTCAGCCCCCAGGTCGAGGAGATCCTCGGCTACCGGCCGGAGGAGTTCATCGGCGACCCCGACCTCTGGGCCAGCCTGCTGCACCCCGACGACCGTCAGAAGGCACTGGCGGCCGAGACCGAAGAGCACCTCGGCAAACGCGATACCGCCCCGGTCGAATACCGCCTGCGGCGCCGCAACGGCGAGGTCGTCTGGATGATCGACGAGGCGGTGCTCGAGGCCGACGAGGAGGGGGTGCCGGTCTGGCACGGCGTCCTCTACGACATCAGCGAGCGCAAAAACACCGAGGAGGAGCTGCAGCGCGCCCTCTCCCAACAGGCGGTCGTCGCCCGGCTGGGCGAGCGTGCCCTGCAGAACGGCGACCCCCAGGAGCTGATGGAGATCGCAACCGAGCTGATCGGCCAGGTCGCCGGCGTCCACAGCGCCTGCATCTGGGAGCTCGGCCGCGACGGTCGCCGGCTCAACCTGCGCGCCGGACTGGAGGAGTCGGTCGTCGGCGCCGGGCGCCGGGTCTCCGCCTCGCGCGACTCCCACGCCGGTGCCGCGCTCGATTCCGGCACCCACGCGATCGTCCCGGACTGGGAGCGGGAGACGCGCCACACGATGCCGCCCGTCCTCCGTGTCTTCGGCGCGGCCAGCAGCCTCGCGGTGGTGATCGACGGCAAGAACCGGCCTTTCGGCGTCCTCGACGTCCACGCCACCGAACCGCACCGTTTCAGCGCCAAGGACGTCCCCTTCGTGCAGGCGGCCGCCAACGTCCTCGCCGACGCGATCGAGCGCCACAACGCCGATCAGGCGCTGCGCTACCGCGTCCTCCACGACTCGCTGACGGGGCTGCCCAACCGCCTCAGCTTCGTCGACGCGCTCGCCGAGTCGCTGAGCAAGGCGGCGGTCTCCGGCTCGCCGGTGGGGATCCTCTTCCTCGACCTCGACCACTTCAAGCTGATCAACGACAGCCTCGGCCACCACGCCGGCGACGCCCTGCTGCGCGCGGTGGCGCCGCGGCTGCGCTCGCATCTGCGCCCGGGCGACGTCGTCGCCCGCTTCGGCGGCGACGAGTTCGGGATCCTGATCGACCGGCTGGCCGACGAAGGCGAGGCGGTGGCGATCGCCGATCGCGTCGCAGACGCTTTCGCCCAGCCCTTCTCGCTCGACGGCGTCGACCACTTCGTCAGCGCCAGCATCGGCGTCGCCGTCTCCCGGGCCGGGGAGGAGCGGGCGGTCAACGCCGAGCTGCTGATCCGCGACGCCGACGCGGCGATGTACCGGGCCAAGGAGGGCGGTCGCTCCCGCTGTGTCCTCTTCGACGCCGAGATGCGCGCCGGCGCCATCCGCCGCCTCGAGGTGGAACGGGAGCTGCGCCACGCGCTCGACCGCGACGAGCTCGCCCTCCACTACCAGCCGGTCGTCAACCTGCGCACGGGAGACATCAACGGCCTCGAGGCGCTGGTCCGCTGGCGCCATCCCGAGCGGGGGATGCTCGACCCCTCCGACTTCGTCTCGATCGCCGAGGACAGCGGCCTGATCGATCCGATCGGCCGTTGGGTGCAGGAGCGCGCCTGCCGCCAGGCGCTCGAGTGGCACACCCTGCGCCCGGACGCGCGGCCGCTCGACGTCGCCGTCAACCTTTCGGCCCGTCAGGTGGCCCACCGCGACCTGCCGGCCAACGTCGAGGAGGTCCTCGCCCGCACCGGCCTCGACCCGATCCACCTGCGGCTGGAGATCACCGAGAGCGTCCTGGTCGAGGAGTCGGCGACGGCGATCTCCTCGCTGCAGGCCCTGAACGAGCTCGGGGTTCGACTGGTGCTCGACGACTTCGGCACCGGCTACTCGTCGCTCGCCTACCTCAACCGCTTTCCTTTCCACGCGCTGAAGATCGACCGCTCCTTCGTCGACGCGCTCGGGATCGAGCAGGAGGCGACGGCGATCGTCGAGGCGATCATCGGCATGGCGCGGGCGCTGTCGCTGGAGGTGATCGCCGAGGGGGTCGAGAACGAGGTCCAGCTCTCGGAGCTGCAGCGCCTCGGCTGCGACTACGCGCAGGGCCACCTCTTCCATGTGGCGATGCCCGAGCGCGAGGTCAGCAGGCTGATCGCCGAAGGCGCGCTCGGCTATTCGGGGATTTCGCCCGAGGGCAAGTAGCCGTTGTCGAGCAGTTCGCTCGTCTTCGGCAGGGAATCCAGCAGCCCGTTGTCCCGCATCCAGCCGGTGAAGGTCTCCCACTCCCCCGGGTCCATATAGCCGAAGGGCCGATCGCCGCTGCGGGCGGCGAGGAGCGGCAGCGTCGCTTTCACCTCGGCGTCGGCCAGTTTCGGTTCGAGGTCGGGATTCGCTTCAGTGATGACTTTCGTCGCCGCGGCCGGATCTTCCAGCGCCGCTTCGGTGCCGCGCTCCAGAGCCGCCAGGAAGAGGCGGATCTTTTCCGGTTCCTCTTCGAGCTTGGCGCGGTTGGCGACGAAGACGAGCTCGTCGTAGGTCGGGACGCCGAGCTGGTCGACCGGCGTCACCACCGGCGCTTTGCCGCGTTCGCGCAGGTCGACGCCCTCGACGTTGCTGTAGCCGCCGAGCATCGCCTGGGCGGAGCCGCCGATCAGGGCGGGGAGGAGGCCGAAGCCGACGTTGACCGCCTTGACGTCGTCGGGGGTGAGATCGACGCGGGCGAGGATCGTCTTCAGGAAGGCGTCCTGGTAAGGGATGCCGGCGGTGGCGATCGTCTTGCCGCGCAGATCGGCGACCCCTTTGATCCCGGATTTCTGCAGCCAGATCAGCGAGGTCAGCGGGCGGTTGACGAGGGCGCCGACGGCGACCACGTCGAGCCCCTCCTGCCGGGCCAGCGCCACCTCGGGCTCGTAGGAGATCGCCAGGTCGGTGCGGCCGGCGGCGACCTGCTTGATCGGGGCGGCCGGGTCGGAGGGGGCGGCGATGCTGACGTCGAGGCCGGCTTCTTCGAAGTAGCCCTGGTCCTGCGCCATGTAGATCCCGGCGTGGTCGGGGTTCGGGTAGAAGTCGAGCGTCAGCGAGAAGCTCTCGCGTTCCGCGCCCCCTTCCTCGCTCTTCTCGCCGCAGGCGGTGAGGGCGAGGGCAAGGATCAGCAGGGTCAGCGCGGCGAAGATCGCCGGGATGCGGTGGCGGCTCATCGAGGGAGTTCTACCGCCAACGGATGACGCGCCGCTCCGCGAGGACCGTGAGCCCGATCAGGGCGAGGGCGATCGCCGCGAGCACGGCGACGGCGGCGAACTGGCGCGCGACCTGAAAGTAGGCGAGGTCGGACTGGATCAGGCGCCCGAGCCCGGCGTCTGCGCCCGCCCACTCGGCGAAGACCGCGCCGATCGGAGCGACGACGACGGCGATCTTCAGCCCGGTGAAGAGATTCGGCAGTGCCGTCGGCGCTTCCACCCGCCAGAACAGCTGCCGCCGGGAGGCATCGAGGCTGCGCATCAGCTTCAGCGACTCGGGGTCGACCGAGCGCAGCCCGTCGAGCACGTTGACGGTGATCGGGAAGAAGCAGATCAGGGCGACGATGACGATCTTCGGCGTGATCCCGAAGCCGAACCAGATCACCAGGATCGGCGAGATGACGGCGATCGGGATCGTCTGCGAGGCGACGATCAGCGGGTAGGCGGCGTCGCGGAGGATCGCCCAGCGGTGCATGAGGACGGCCGAGCCGGCGCCGACCACGAAGGCGAGGAGGATGCCGAGGACGATCTCGCGCAGCGTCACCCAGGCGTTGTCGGCGAGCAGGTCGCGGTTCTCCCAGAGGGCGCTGGCGATTTCCGAGGGGGAGGGGACGAGGAACGGCTCGAGGTTGAGCAGATTGGCGATTGCATCGGTGTCGGCTGCCACCTGCCAGGCGGCGAGCAGGAGCAACAGCAGCGCCGCCGGCGCCAGCCAGCGCCTCACCGCGCGCCCTCCCGCAGCGCCCGCAGCGCCTCCTCGCGGGCGTGGACGAACGCCGGGTCGGTGACGGCGGCGTCGCGATCGGCGGCTCGTGGCGCCGGCGCGCCGAGTTCGGCGACGATGCGGGCGGGCCGGGCCGACAGCACCGCCACCCGGTCGCAGAGGTAAAGCGCCTCCTCGACATCGTGGCTGACCAGGACCACGGTGCGGGGGTCCGCCCGCAGCGCCGCGGCGAGCCACTCCTGCATCTCGGAGCGGGTGATCGCGTCGAGGGCGGCGAACGGCTCGTCGAGCGCCAGCACCGGCTTGCCGGCGATCAGCGTGCGCAGGAAGGCGACCCGCTGGCGCATCCCGCCGGAGAGTTCGGCCGGTCGCGCCGTCTCGAACCCCGCCAGCCCGAAGCGCTCGAAGAGCGCGCCGGCCGCGGCGCGGGCGGAATCTCGTCCCATCCCCTGGTTGCGCAACGCCAGGGCCGCGTTGTCGATCGCCGAGTACCAAGGGAGGAGGAGGTCGCGCTGCGGCATGAAGGCGCAGCGGGCGAGCCGTCCCTCGGCATCACAGGCGCCCGCGACTGAGATCCTTCCCCCGCTCGGTTCCTGCAGGCCGCAGATCAGCTCCAGAAGGGTTGACTTGCCGCAGCCGGAGGGGCCGACCAGGCCGAGCACTCCGTGCTCCTCGCTCGTCAGATCGAGCGAATCGAGGGTGCGAAGGTCGCTGTAGGAGTGCGACACCCCCGCGATTTCCAACTGCATGCTGGTATCCTGGCGAATTCCGCGCTCCTGACCAACGTGGTCAGGAAAGTCGAGATGAACAGCGCGGAGCAATTTCTATGGACCCGGCAATCGTCCTTTTCGGATTGGGCATCGGCATTCTCGTCGGTATGACCGGCATGGGCGGCGGCTCGTTGATGACCCCGTTGCTGATCCTGATCTTCGGGATCCAGCCGACGACCGCGATCGGCACCGACATCTTCTACTCGGCCGTGACCAAGACCGTCGGCGGCTGGCGCCACTTCCGGATGAAGACGGTGAACATGGAGCTGGTCAAGTGGCTGGCGATGGGCAGCGTCCCCTCTGCGGTCGGCGGTGTCCTCCTCGTTTCCTGGTTGCAGACGCAGGTCGGCGAAGACCGCCTCGACGAACTCGTCTACGCCGTCCTCGGCGGCACCCTGCTGATGGTCGGAATCATCACCCTGGCGCGGGCGCTGATCCTGCGCAACCTGATCGACGAGCGCGACCGCTTCGAGGTCGAGCGCCGCCACAAGATCGCCGCGATCGTGATCGGTGCCACCACCGGCTTCGTCATCGGCATCACCTCCGCGGGCTCGGGCACGGTGATCGCGATCCTGTTGATCGCCGTCTACCGGCTGGCGCCGAAAAAGGTCGTCGGCACCGACGTCTTCCACGCCGCGATCCTGCTTTGGGCGGCCGGCATCGCCCACTGGATCGGCGGCAACGTGGACTTCGTCCTCGCCGGCAACATCCTGCTCGGGTCGATTCCGGGAGTGGTGATCGGGGCGGCGCTGTCTGACAAGGCGCCGCAGGGCTTCATCCGCACCGCGCTGGGGCTGGTTCTGGTCGGCTCGGGCATCGTCACGGTGCAGAAGGGCGATCCGAGCGTCTGGCCGATCGCCGCCGGCATCGCCGCCATCGGCCTCGGCCTGGTCCTCTACGCGCCGCACTGGCTGAACCGCCGCCGCGAGGCGCAGCGCCTGCAGGAGGCTGAGCAGGAACCAGGGCAAGAGCTTGATCAGGCAGGGGCGCTCAGCCGCACCCTGCCCGCCGACTGATTAACTAAATACATGCGAGTTTCCGCGAAGGCCGACTACGCGGTGCGGGCCGCTGCTGAGCTTGCGGCCGCCCAGAAAGAGGAGAGCCCGGTCAAGGGCGAGCGCCTGGCCGACGCCCAGGACATCCCCCTGCAGTTTCTCGAGCACATCCTGCTGGAGCTGAAGCACCACGGGATCGTCCGCGCCCGCCGCGGCGCCAAGGGCGGCTACTGGCTCGCCCGCCCAGCCGACGAGGTCACCGTCGCGGAAATCGTCCGCGCCGTAGAGGGCCCGATCGCCCACGTCCAGTCGACCCCGCCCGAGGACATCGAGTACCGCGGCAACTCCAAGCACCTGCAGGAAGTCTGGATCGCCGTCCGCGCCAGCCTCCGCTCGGTCCTGGAGGAGGTCACCCTCGCCGACCTGGTCTCGGGCGAACTCCCCAGCGTCGTCGGCGAGCTAACCGCCGCCCCCGACGCCTGGGTAGCCCGCTAAGCCCCGCAAACTCCGGCAAGCAGAGCAGGTACGTCGGGCCGGGAGGGGGAGAGCGACCGCCTCTCCGAACTTTGGGCCCCTATGGGGGACCAAATCTCGGAGTCGCGAAGCCGGCAAGCCTGGGATTTGGCGCGACGGCAGCACGGAGTGCTGACTCGCGCTGATCTGCTTGCGCTCGGGTACACCGCGAAGGCGATCAAACACCGCATCCAACGTGGACGCCTGCACCCCGTCGTCCGCGGCGTCTATGCCGTAGGACGGCCGCGCCTGAGCCGCGAGGGGCGCTGGATGGCCGCTGTGCTCGCTTGTGGACCCGACGCCGCCCTGAGCCATCGCAGCGCCGCCGCTCTCTGGCGCTTTGGCGACGAGCACCACGACTACATCGACATCAGCGTCAGGCGAGCCTCCGAAGCGCGCGTCCCAGGCGTCCGCTGCCACCGCCGTCCCACGCTGCCGCCGAGCGCAGTCACCATGCACCGGAACATCCCCCTCACCCAGCCGGTCCAGACCTTCCTCGACCTGGCGACCGTGGCAGGGCCGAAGACCCTGGAGCGCGCTGTCAACGAGGCCGACAAGCGAGACGTCATCGACGCCGATGCTCTACGCAAGGCGCTCGAGGATCACCCGGGCGAGCCCGGCGTCCGCCCTCTACACCGGATCCTCGACAAACACACCTTCCGCCTCTCCGACGACGAACTCGAACTGCTCTTCCGCCCGCTGGCGGCAGCGGCCGGCCTACCGACCCCGCTCACCAAAGCCATGGTCAACGAATTCGAGGTCGACTTCTTCTGGCCTGAGCTAGGGCTCGTGGTCGAGACGGATGGCTGGCGCTACCACCGCACCCCCGCCGCCCAGACTCGCGACGCCCTGCGCTTCCAGACCCACACCGCCGCCGGTCTAACGCCCCTGCGCTTCTCCCACTACCAGGTCAAGTACGAACCCCGCCACGTGAAGGACGTCCTCACGCGGACGGCGGCGAACCTGCGCGCCCGACCTGCACCCTCACCTACCCTGTGAGGGTGCAGGTCGGGCGCGCTTAGGACACCCGCTCCTCGACCTTTGCGGGCGCCAAATCGAAGTCCCGCCCCAGGCGCAGCTCGCTGTAGCGCCTGGTCCAGTCGTCGTTGATCGTGTCCGACTGCCGCTTCATCCGCGGCTCGAACTCGAAGCCCTCGGGCGGGGAGAGGTCTAGGCGCTCGAGCAGGTTGAGGGTGCTGGTCTCGTAGTCGCCGGCGAAGTTCTCGTAGAGGACAAGGATCGGCTTGATCCCGGCGTGCTCGAAGAAGGCGTCCCAGGAGGCCTCTTCCCAGAGCAGCTGGTCGAGCAGGTGGTCGATCGCCCGGTAGTGGAAGCGCAGCTGTGGCCGGTGCTCCTCGATGAAGCTGCGGTAGGGGGGACCGCCGTCGCCCTCGACTGACGCCGCGGTGGCGCTGGCCTGGTCCTCGCGCCAGGTCGCGGTCTGCACCGCCTTCCAGAGCGAGACCGCCTGCCGCACCTTGTTCGCCCGCACCACGCGGACGAAAGTCAGGTCCGGGAAGACAGTGGGCAGCAGCTCGGCCAGCGGCACGTCGCGGTACTCGGGGATGTTGCGGACGAGGCTGACGAACTCGCCGAAGTAGCCCCACATCAGCTTCGCCCCGAAGACGCCGTTGTCGGTGGTCCCGGCCTCGAAGGCCCACTCGAGGTAGCGGTCGTAGGCGGCGCGGCTCCAAAGGGGGGAGCGGGGCTGGGGCTCGCTGCCGACGCTGCGCTCCCCGAGGTGGTCGCGGATCGATTGGTCCTCGACGCCGAGGAAGTATTCCTCCGGCCGGCGGGGGCGGCCGCTGTGGCGCAGCGCCTCGAAGTACTCCTCGGGCCGCCCGGCGACCCCGGTTTCCTCCAAGGCGTGACAGACGAGCGTGCTGCCGCTGCGGGGCGTGGCGCAGACGAGATATGAGCAATTAGGTTTCAACTCTTTCCTAACTATCCCTATCAACAAACAGGTAAACCATGCCTGCTCGATAACCTGCAGAGACCGTAATGCCGCCCAACATTCTCTACATCCACTCGCACGACACCGGCCGTTACGTCCAGCCCTACGGCTTCCAGGTGCCGACCCCGAACATTCAGATGCTGGCCGACCAGGGGGTGCTGTTCCGCGAGGCGTTCTGCGCCGCGCCGACCTGCTCGGGGAGCCGGGCGAGCCTGCTCACCGGCCTCTACTGCCACAACAACGGCATGCTCGGCCTCGCCCACCGCGGCTGGAAGCTGAACGACTACGGGCAGCACTGGGTCCACACGCTGCGCAGGGCCGGCTACCACTCGACCCTGATCGGCGAGCAGCACATCTCCCTCGACCCGGGGGTGATCGGCTACGACGAGGTCGTCCCGGTCGATTCCAACCACGCTTCCTTCGTGGCGCCGCTGACGATCAAGGCGCTGAAGGAGGCGCCGCCGCAGCCCTGGTTCATGTCGGTCGGCTTCTTCGAGACCCACCGCGACTTCTCGGCCCCGACCTCGGTCCGCGACACCCTCTACTCGCTGCCGCCGGCGAACCTGCCGGACACGGTGGCAACCCGGCGCGACATGGCCGCCTTCAAGGCCAGTGCCCGCTCGCTCGACCAGGGGATCGGCGCCGTCCTCCACGCGCTGCACGACTTCGGCCTGGTCGAGGACACCCTGGTCCTCTGCACGACCGACCACGGCATCGCCTTCCCCGGCGCCAAGGCCACCCTCTTCGACCGCGGCACCGGCGTGATGATGATCGTTCGCGGCCCCGGCTTCGGCGGCGGCAAGGTGGTCGACGCCCCGGTCAGCCACCTCGACGTCTTCCCGACCCTCTGCGACCTCGCCGGGGCCGAGCACCCCGACTGGCTCCAGGGCACCTCGCTGATGCCGCTGGTGCGGGGGGAGGTCGAGAGTCTCCACGAGGCGATCTTCACCGAGACGACCTACCACGCGGCTTACCAGCCTCACCGGGCCGTCCGGACCGAGCGTTGGAAGTACATAAGGCGATTTGACGAATACCCGCATCCGGTGCTCGCTAACTGCGACGACAGCGACACCAAGGACCTCCTGGTGGAGGCGGGATGGGGCGATCAGGTGATCCCCGAGGAGCAGCTCTACGACCTGGTGCTGGACCCGCAGGAGGGAAACAACATCGCCGAGGAGCCGGCTAATGGGGAAGTGCTGGCGGAGATGCGTGGACGTCTCGACGCCTGGATGCGGGAGACCGACGACCCGCTGCTGGACGGGCAGGTCCTACCGCCGGAGGGGGCGATCGTGACTCCGCAGGAGCAGGTCTCACCGGACGTCGTTCAGATTTTCAAAGGTGACGTCAAGGCCGACTCCACGGCCGCTCCATCCAGGTGAGGCAGGTCCAGCCGGGGATCGTGTTCCCCAGCGGGTCGCGGCTCTCGCCGTAGGCGAAGACCGAGAGGCCGCAGTTATGCGAGCCGAGATTCCAGAGCCCGGCCGCCATCTCCGCCTCGAAGCGATCGCCAAGCACCGAATCGAGCAGGAAGAAGCGGGTGAAGATGCCGTGGGTGACGAGCAATGGCAGCTCGCCGTCGGTGCCCGCCTCGAGCTCGGCCTTCAGTCGCCGGACGCGGGCGACCGCCTGCTCGAAGCTTTCGCCCGAGGTCAACTCGCCGACGTAGTCGATCTCCTCGGGCTCGAGGTCGATTGCGTCGCCTACGGCAGCCGCCGTTTCCCGCGCCCGCCGCAGCGGACTGCTCAGCAGGCGGGTGACGCCGTGCTCGCGCAGGGCGGCGCCGGCGGCGTGCGCCTGTTCGACCCCCTTCGGGGTGAGCAGATCGCTCTCGGAGTGCGGCGCCGGCTCGCCGCTGCGGGCGGCGTTGTGGACCGACTCGCCGTGGCGGAGGAGAAGCGCTCTCATTCGGCGGCGGGAGCGGCGCCGGCGACGACGTTGACGAAGTTCTCCAGGTGTTTGGTGGTCCAGCACTCGAAGGCGCCGTCGCAGTGGCGCTCGTAGGCGGCCATCACCGAGTCGCCGTAGTTCCAGTAGAGCTTCGGCTCGGGGTTGAGCCAGAACAACCGGCCCGCCTTCTCGGCGACCTTGGCGAAGACCTCGGCGTGGGGCTCGCGGCCGTTGGTGCGGGCGTCGCCGAGGACGATCACGGTCGAGCGCGGATCGAGGTCTTCGGAGATCTCCTCGAGGAACTCGAGCCAGACGCGGCCGTAGTCGGTGTAGCCGGAGACGTCGGCGACGCCACCCTCGCTGGAGATCCGCTGCGCGACCACGGCGAAGTCGCGCTCGTGCTCGAAGACGTCGGTCACCTCGGAGATCCGCTCGATGAAGACGAAGCTGCGCAGTTTTCGAAAGGAGTCGTGGAGCGCGTGCAGGACCGAGAGGAAGAAGACGCTGGCCGAGGTGACCGAGGTGGAGACGTCGCAGAGGACGTAGATCTCCGGCCGCCGAGGGCGCTTCGGCCGGTAGCGCAGCCGCAGCGGCACGCCGCCGGTCTCCAGCGAGGCGCGCATCGTCCGCCGCACGTCGACGAACTGGCCCTTTTTGCGACCGCGCTGCTCGTGGCCGAGCGTCGCCAGCCGGCGCTTCATCTGCGAGACGGCGCGATGGACCGCGGCCAAGTCCTGGGTCGGGCTGGTCGGCAGCGCCCGGTCGAGCTCGGCCAGGGGGCGGGAGGGGGGAAGCGTCTCGGTGCGCTCGATCAGGTCGCGCTCGAGCTCGCGCCGGAGGTGGCGCTCGAACCCGGTCAGCTGGTCGCGGTCGATCGGCGGCCGCTCGCTGCCGTCCGGCGCCGGCGGCTGCTGCCCGGCCGTGAGGCCGAGCGTGCGGCGGATCCGCTGCACGTCGACGCCGACCACGCCCGAGCCCTCGGCCCGGCCGAAGGCGGCGATCGCCAGCCGCGCCAGGTCCCGCATCTGGTCCTCGTCGCCGGCCGCCATCGCCTCGCGGATCGCCTCGCTCAGCTCGCTCATGTCGAAGCGATCGCCGTCGCCCGCGGGCGGGCCGCCCTCGGCGTGCTCGGTCACCCCGCGCTGCACCGCCTCGGCCTCGGCGGTGCGGAAGAAGTAGCGCTCGAACAGCAGCTCGAAGACGCGGCGGTCGTCCTGGGACTTGGCGATCGTCGCCGCCAGCGCCTCGCGGAAGTCGTCCCGCGAGGTCCAGCCGACCTCGCTCAGGGCGGCGAAGGCGTCGAGCATCTCCGAGGTCCCAACCGCGACCCCCTCGCTGCGCAGCTCCTCGCAGAAGCCGAGCAGCTTCGCCGCCAGCCCCGGCGGCCCGGCCTCAGCCTTCGGTCCGTAGGGGGTCGGCAAGTTTCACCCCGACCCGCTCGGCGACGAGGTCGATGTCGGTGCGGTGCTTGACGATGATCGACATCGACTGGATGAAGGTCTCGCGGTCGATGTCCTCGGCGCCCATCAGCAGCAGCGTCCGCGCCCAGTCGATCGACTCGGCGATCGAGGGCGGCTTCTTCAGGTCGAGCTTGCGGACCATGTCGATCACCTCGACCAGCTTGCGCGCCAGGGTCTCGGAGATCTCAGGAGCGTGGAGGCGGACGATCTCCATCTCCCGCTCGAGATTCGGGTAGTCGAGCCAGAGGTAGAGGCAGCGGCGCTTCAGCGCCTCGGTCAGCTCGCGCGAGTCGTTCGAGGTGAGGACGACGATCGGCATCGTCGTCGCCTCGATCCGGCCCAGCTCCGGGATCGTCATCTGGAAGTCGGAGAGGAGCTCGAGCAGCATCGCCTCGAACTCCTGGTCGGTCTTGTCGATCTCGTCGATCAGCAAGACGACCGGCTCGGGGCTGGCGATCGCCTGCATCAGCGGCCGCTCGAGCAGGAACTCGGAGCTGAAGATGTCGTCCTGGACGTCTCCCCAGCCATCCTCGCCGCCGGCCTGGATCCGCAGCAGCTGCTTGCGGTAGTTCCACTCGTACATCGCCTTCGCCTCGTCGAGCCCCTCGTAGCACTGCAGGCGCACCAGCTCGCGCCCGGTCGCGCGCGAGAGCGCCTTCGCCAGCTCGGTCTTGCCGACCCCCGCAGGGCCCTCGACCAGGACCGGCTTGCCCAGCTTCTGGGCGAGGAAGGAGACCAGCGCGGCGGGCTCGTCGGCGAGGTAGCCGACCTCGGCCAGGGAGCGCTTCACCTCTGCGACAGAGCCTTCGGGCACGCAGCGATGATAATCACGCACCCGTGCCGGATCTCTTCCTGCCGCTCGCCGCGCTGCTGCCCCACAGCCCCGGCCCCTACATCGCGCTGATGCTCGCCGGCTTCGCCGTGGGCATCCTCGGCCACCTGACCGGCGCCCGCTGGCTGGTCGGCGCCGGCGTCGTCCTGATCTTCCTCGGCGCGCTGCTCTTCCCCCTCCTCGTCAACGTCACCACCGAGAACAAGCCGGTGCCGATCGAAGAATCGCGCGGCGATTCCGGCGAATGAACGGGTAGAGAGCAGGCATGGGGCGCCTCGACGAAGTCGATCTGACGCAGAAGCTCAGCCGCGAGGAGGAAGCGGAGGAGCTGAAGGCGCTGGGCGACCGGCTGGCGCAGCTGCGGCTGACCCTCGGCGGGTTGATCGGCCACTGCAAGCTCGGGCCGCCGCTGGTCGTCGTCTTCGAGGGCTGGGACGCCTCGGGCAAGGGCGGCGCGATCAAGCGGCTGGTGGCGCCGCTCGACCCGCGTCACGTCCGCGTCTCCCAGTTCGCGGCGCCGACCGCTGACGAGAAGCGCCATCACTTCCTCGGCCGCTTCTGGCCGGCGCTGCCGGGGTGGGGCGGGATGACCGTCTTCGACCGCTCCTGGTACGGCCGGGTCCTGGTCGAGCGGGTCGAGGGGTTCGCCGGCGAGGAGCAGTGGCGGCGGGCCTACGGCGAGATCGACGCCTTCGAGAAATCGTTGGCGGACGAGGGCTCGATCCTCGTCAAGCTGTGGCTCCACATCTCTCCGGAGGAGCAGCTGAAGCGCTTTGAAGCCCGCGCGGAGGACCCGCTGAAATCGTGGAAGCTGACCGACGAGGACTGGCGCAACCGCGAGAAGCGGCCCGAGTACGAGGCGGCGGTGGAGGAGATGCTGGAGAAGACCGACCGGCCGCACGCCCGCTGGCGGGTCGTCCCCGCCGAGTCAAAGCGCTTCGCCCGGGTGGAGGTGATGCGCCTGGTGATCGAGGAAATCGAGGCGGGGATGCGACGCGCGGGGCAGGATCCGCCGCCGCCACCCTAGAATCCGCGACTCGGTCCCTGTTCTCTTTCGATCACGAGGAGCCCCATCTCTTGAGCCGTATCCGATTTTTCGCGCTGTTCGCGACCCTGGCCGCCGTGGCGAGCATCTTCGCCGCCTGCGGAGGCGGCAGTAGCGACAGCAGCAACGAAGACCCGCAGAAGGTCGTCGAAAACGCCAGCCTCGAAGGGGTGAAAAGCGGCGAAATCGACCTCTCGCTGAACGTCACCGCCGAAGGCGACGAAGGCGGGGAAATCGACCTCAGCCTCTCCGGGCCGTTCGAAGCCGGCGACAAGACCGAACTGCCGCAGCTGGAAATGACCGCGGAAGCCGAAGGCTCCGCCTCGGGAGAAGACATCGACTTCGACGGCAAGGTGACGCTGCTCAAGGACCGCGGCTTCATCGAATACGAAGGGACCCCCTACGAAGTCGATCCGACGACCTACGGCTTCCTCACCTCGGCCTTTGAACAGGCCCAGCAGCAGGAAGGCTCCGAAGCCGACGTCACCGCTTGCCAGGAGGCGGCGGAAGGGATCAAGTTCAGCCAGTTCGCTGACAACCTCGAAAACGAAGGCACTGAAGACGTGGACGGCACCTCGACTACCAAGGTCAGCGGCGACCTCAACGTCGACGGGGCGATCAACGCGCTCGTCAAGTTGACCGAAGACCCGGCCTGCAGCTCGCAGCTGGAAGCCGCCGGCCCGCTGCCGATCGGCGAACTCGAAGAAGCCAAGGGCATGATCTCGAAGGCGATCAAGAAGTCGCACGTCGAAATCGCCGTCGGCGACGACGACATCGTCCGCAAGTTCGCGATGGAACTGGCGATCGAACCGCCCGAAGCGAAGGGCGAAAAGGTCGAACTAGAGATGGATTTGTCGCTGAGCGGGGTCAACGAGGAGCAGAGCTTCTCCTCGCCCGACAACGCCAAGCCGCTGGAAGCGCTCTTCAAGAAGATCGGCGTCAACCCGCTCGAACTTCTGCAGGGAGTCGAAGGCAACGAAGGCATCGGCGGTCTGCTCGAAGGCCTGACCGGCGGCTCCTCCGGGGGTGAATCGTCCTCGGGCGGTGGCTCCGAAGCCGGCTCGGCCAGCCAGAAGGAATACGTGCAGTGCCTGCAGCAGGCCAAGACCCCGGCCGACCTGCAGAAGTGCGCGCGTCTGCTCGAATAACGAGCAGACGCGCCACCCCGTCGTGAACTCGAGCGCGCCGCGCCTGAACGCCTCCTTCCTCAGGAGCGCTCACGGCTGGCCCTACCTGCTGGCACCGCTGATCCCGATCGCGGTCGCGCTCGAGCTCGCCGGGGCCGCGGCGACGATCGTCTTCGCCGCCTCGGCCCTGGGGATCATCCCCACGGCGGCGCTCATGGGGCGGGCGACGGAGGAGCTGGCGGCGCGCTCGGGCCCGGGGATCGGCGGCCTCCTCAACGTCACCTTCGGCAACGCGCCGGAGCTGATCATCGCTCTCTTCGCCCTCGGGCAGGGACTGCAGGAGGTCGTCAAGGCCTCGATCGTCGGCTCGATCATCGGCAACATGCTGCTCGTCCTCGGCGCGGCGATGCTGGCGGGCGGGATCGGCCGCGACAAACAGCAGTTCAGCCGCACCAGCGCCAGCATCCAGACGACGATGCTGATGCTCGCCGGCGGCGCCCTGATCATGCCGGCGATCTTCGAGCTGGTCGAGGGCAAGGGGCTGCCGGCGCCGGGCTCGGAGGCGATCCACTACGGCGGGACCGTCGAGCATCTCTCGCTGGCTGTCGCGATCGTCCTCATCGTCACCTACGTGATCGGCCTCTTCTTCTCGCTGAAGACGCACCGCGACCTCTTCAACCCGGAGTACGAGGAGGAAGACACCTGGGGCTGGTCGACCCGGACCTCGGTGATCGCCCTGGCGATCGCCGGCGTCCTCGTCGGGGTGATGTCGGAGGTGCTGGTCGGCTCGATCACCGAGGCCTCAGAGGCGGTCGGCCTTTCCGAGTTCTTCATCGGCGTGATCGTCGTCGCGATCGTCGGCAATGCCGCCGAGCACTGGGTCGCGGTCCTGGTCGCGATGAAGAACAAGATGGACCTGGCGGTCAACATCGCCGTAGGCTCCAGCGCCCAGGTCGCCCTCTTCGTCGCCCCGGTCCTCGTCATCGCCTCGTTCTTCATCGGGCCGTATCCGCTGGCTCTCGTCTTCAACGGTTTCGAGCTGGGAGCGATCCTGCTGGCGATCATGGTCGGCAACCACGTCACCGCCGACGGCGAGTCGACCTGGTTCGAGGGCGTCCAGCTGCTGGCCGTGTATTTCGTCTTCGGCCTCGCCTTCTATTTCGCCTGAGCTGAAAATCGAGGCCAGCGGGTAGCCTGCCTCGATGGACGCGGTCCTTCTGCTCTTCGCCTTCGCGGTGGTCCTCGCGGGCGCCCTGCTGTTCACCAACGCGGTCGAGTGGATCGGGCACAAGCTCGAGGTCGGGGTGGGGGCCGTCGGCAGCATCCTCGCCGCGGTCGGGACGGCGATGCCGGAGACGCTGATCGCGATCGTCGCCCTGCTGGGGGTCAAGGAGGGCTCCGAAGACGTCGCCATCGGCGCGATCGTCGGCGCCCCCTTCCTGCTCGCGACCCTGGCGATGGGGCTGGTCGGCCTCTTCGCCTACCTCTACCGGGAAAAACGGGACCAGGGCCTGCAGCTGAACGTCCACCGCGAGACGCTCGAGCGCGACCTCCTCTTCTTCCTCGTCCTCTTCGCGATCGCCGGCGGGCTCGCCTGGGGACCGCCGGCGCCGCTGCGGATCGGGGTCGGCATCGTTTTCCTCCTCGCCTACGTCGGCTACATCGCTCTCACTCTCAGGGGCGGAGGAGAGGTGCAGAGCGAAGAGTCGCTCAACCCGCTGATCTTCGAGCGACGGGCCGAAAAACGCGAAGACCCGTCGATGCTGCTCTGCGTCCTGCAGCTGCTCGTCGGGCTGGGAGCGATGGTCGGCGGTGCTCACCTCTTCGTCGAGGAGCTGCTCCACCTGGCCGAGAGCATCGGTGCCGAGCCGCTGGTGCTGGCCCTGATCCTGGCACCGCTGGCGACCGAGCTGCCGGAGAAGGTCAACAGCTTCTTCTGGGTGCGAGAAGGCAAGGACGCCCTGGCGCTGGGGAACATCACCGGGGCGATGGTCTTCCAGTCGATGATTCCGGTCGGGATCGGGCTGATCTTCACCAGTTGGGAGCTGAACTGGCACGCCGTCCTCTCGATCGGCCTCGGCCTCGCCGGCGGCCTGCTCGCCTACGAGAGCCTGCACTTGGCGCGGCGCTTCAAACTGCCGGCCGTGATCGGCTGGTTCGCGCTCTACACCGCGTTCATAGTCGCGGTGATCGTCAGCGCCTGATCAAGCGGCGGCGAGCTCGCCCAGTGCTTTCAGCACCAGGTCGTCGTGCTGTTTGGGCGAGACCTTCGGGAAGACTTTGGCGATCTTGCCGTCGGGGCCGATGATGAACGTCGCCCGCTGCACGCCCATGTACTTCTTGCCGTACATCGACTTCTCGACCCAGGTGCCGTAGGCCTCGGCGACCGAGTGGTCGGCGTCGGCGAGAAGGGTGAAGTCGAGGTCGTACTTGCCGGCGAACTTGTCGATCGCCTTCACCTCGTCAGGCGAGACCCCGATCACCCGCGCCCCCGCCTCCAAGTAGTCCGCGCGCCGGTCACGCACCCCGCAGGCCTGGGTGGTACAGCCGGGGGTGTCGGCGCGGGGATAGAAGTAGAGAACGACGGTCTCGCCCTTCAGGTCCGAGAGCTTGACCCGCTCCCCATTCTGGTCGGGCAGGTCGAAGTTCGGGGCCTTGTCGCCCTCGGTCAGCACCGGCTATTCCTCCTCGTCCTCAGGGACGCTGCGGTCCTCGGGGCGTTCTTCGGCTTCTTCGAAGTCGTCTTCGCTCGATTCGAGCGCGTCGGGGGCGAGGTCCTCGGCCTGGGTCTGGGTGCCGAAGCTCTCGAGGGCGCGGTCGCGGCCGTCTTCGTCGACCGGGACGTCGTCGGAGACGCGGACCCACTCGGCACCTTCGTGGCCCTCGAGGTTGTCGAAGACCTCCTGGTCGAGCGAGGCGGAGTCGTCGACGATCACCACGACCTCGCTCTGGGGGTTGAAGTAGGTCCCCGGCTGGTTGAGCATCTCCTCAACCTCGTAGAGGTTCTCCTCGGCGCCCGCCATCAGCTCGATCCTATGAGATCGGCCAGTTGCCGTTCGGTCTCCGCCTCGACGTCGAGCGGCTCCAGGCCTTCGCGCAGACGGCGTTCGTTGCGGACGACGACGAGCTGGCGCACCTCGGCCCGCAGCTCGGCATCGATCGCCTCGGTGCCACGGGGCTGCTCGGCGGCCGCGAGCAGGCGTTCGGCCTCCGCCTCGACGTCGAGCGGCGCCTCGCCGCGCCGTCGCCGGCGCTCCGATTTGGCCTCCAGCATCTGGCGCACCTCGGCGGCCTGAATCGCCGGGTCGACGGGGGTGGGCGCGCCACGGGACGTCCGCGCTGGTTCGTTGAGGATCGCGAACGGGCCGCGGCCCATCGTCTCCCAGCCGCCGCCGACTCGCCTCAGGAGCAGGCCGATCAGCGGCGCGGCCAAGCCGGTGAACGCCAGGACCGCCACGCCCTTCTGCAGCGCCGTCAGAGCGAGCCAGAGGTGCATCGGATAAGGGTAAAGCGCTGCTTCCGGGCTGCCGTCCGCTAACCTTGAGGGCCGGTTGACTGACCAGTCAATCGGTGGAACGTCAGCCTCCTGCCGGCGCTCCCACGGACTTCAAGCGAACCGCGAAGAAAAGGAGCACCGACCGGTGGTCGACTTCACCCTCACCGATGAGCAGAAGGACCTGCGCGAGCTGGCTCACAGCTTTGCCGAGAAAGACATGCGGACGGTCGCATGGGAGTACGACAAGGACGGCGCCTGGCCGCAGGACGTGATCGAGAAGGCCTGGGAGGTCGGGTTGATGAACACCCACATCCCCGAGGCCTACGGCGGTCCCGGCCTCGACTACCTCTCCGGCTGCCTGATCGAGGAGGAGTTCGGCTGGGGCTGCTCCGGGATCGGCACCTCGCTGGCCGCCAACGGCCTCGCCTCGGCCCCGATCACGCTCGGCGGCTCCGAGGAGACGAAGAAGAAGTACCTGGGGATGCTGTCCGAATCCCCCAAGCTCTGTTCCTTCGGCCTGACCGAGCCGGACGCCGGCTCCGACGTCTCGGGGATGAAGACCAAGGCCGTGAAGAACGGCGACAAGTACGTCCTCAGCGGCTCCAAGTGCTTCATCACCAACGGCACCTACGCCGACTACTTCACGGTCTTCGCCAAGACCGATCCTGAGGCCGGTCATCGCGGCATCAGCGCCTTCGTCGTCGACGCCGACCTCGCCGGGGTCTCGGTCGACAAGAAGGAGGACAAGATGGGGCAGCGGGCCTCCAACACCGCGACCATCTCCTTCGACGAAGTCGAGGTTCCGGCCGAGAACCTTCTGGGCGAGGAAAACAAGGGCTTCAAACTGGCGATGATGACCCTCGATCGGACCCGCCCCGGCGTCTCGGCGATGGCCGTCGGGATCGCCCGCGCCGCCCTCGAGTACGCCACGGACTACTCGAAAGAACGGGTCCAGTTCGGCGTCCCGATCGCGATGCACCAGGCGATCCAGTTCATGATCGCCGACATGGCGACCAAGGTCGAGGCCGCCCGCCTGCTGACCTGGAACTCGGCCTTCCTGCTCGACCAGGGAGTCCGCAACTCGAAGGTCTCCTCGATGGCCAAGCGCTTCGCCGCCGACTCGGCGATGGAGGTCACCACCGACGCCGTCCAGGTCTACGGCGGCTACGGCTTCATCAAGGAGTACCCGGTGGAGAAACTGATGCGCGACGCGAAGATCATGCAGCTCTACGAGGGGACGAGCCAGATCCAGCGCCTCGTCATCGCCAAAGAAGTGCTGCTGCCGCGCCAGGAAAGCGCCCCCGCGCCGGCTCCCAGCGCCCCGGCCTCCGAGCAGAGCCAGTCCGAGCAGGCCGCCGCAACGGTCTAGCGCAGGACCAACCGCTCCCAAAAAGCCGCCGGCCCCTACGAGGGCTGGCGGCTTTTCTGCGCAAGTAGCGCCGCCAAAGGACGAACAACCGGCTGGGTGGGGGGAGAGACAGAGGTCCGCCGGACCTTTTGTTCGCTATGCGAAACAAAGGGCAGGCGCACTCTCCGGCTCAGGGCGAATCGCTGGCTGAAATGGCGAAACGCCAGCATGGAATTGTCTCGATTCGTCAGCTGACCGGACCGCTGGGCTATTCCCGAAGCGCTGTGCACCACGCCGTCGGCGCCGGTCACCTGCATCGCCTGCACCGTGGCGTCTTCGCCGTGGGGCACACCCGGATCTCGCCTTATGGTGAATGCCTGGCGGCGGTGCTCGCCTCAGGCCCCAGGGCGCTGCTCAGTCACCTTTCGGCTGCCTGGCTCTGGGAGATCTCCGGCAGCTCCGCCGCCCCTTTCTCCGTGACGACGCCGGTGCGGCGGAAGCCGCGGCCGCCAATCCGACTTCACGAGGCTCGCATGCTTACCGATCGGGATCGGACGATTCGTGAGGGGGTACCCGTGACCTCCCTGCCGCGCACGCTGCTTGATCTTGCCGCGACGGTTCGCTTCGACTGGCTGGAGAAGATGGTGGAGCGATCCGAAGAGCGGGAGCTGTTCGATCTAAGAGCGGTGGACGAGCTCCTCGGGCGCACGGTCGGGCACCACGGGCACGCTCGCTTGCGCAAGGC
Source organism: Solirubrobacterales bacterium (assembly GCA_035688955.1). Classification (GTDB taxonomy): domain Bacteria; phylum Actinomycetota; class Thermoleophilia; order Solirubrobacterales; family 70-9; genus VAYN01. Next base: position 45,997 of record DASSMJ010000031.1, read on the forward strand.
AATCTCGCTCTATCGGCCCACCAGCTTCACGCGCTCGGGCCTCGAGCGGCGGTTCCTCGAGCTAGTGCTCGAGGCCGGTCTGCCGCAACCGCGGACGAACTATGTCGAGCTCGGGTTCGAGCTCGACTGTTATTGGCCCGAGCACCGGTTCGCGGTAGAACTCGACCTCTTTGAGACCCACGGCACGCGGGCGGCGTTCGAGCGGGATCGCAAGCGGCAGGAGGATCTGCTGCTCGCCGGAATTCAGATGACTCGCGTCACCGGCCCTCGGTTGGAACGGGAACCGGACGAGGTGATGCGGCGCGTCGGGCGGCTGCTCAGCGTGCGGGGGCGCGGTCGCGCTGCTTCGACGCCTTGAGGCGGGCGTTTTTGTCGAGCTCGACCTTGCGCAGGCGGACGGCGTCAGGGGTGATTTCGACGCACTCGTCCTCGCGCACGAACTCCAGCGACCCTTCGAGAGAGAGCCGCGTCGGCGGCGCCAGCCGCACCAGCACGTCGGCACTGGCCGCCCGCATGTTGGTCTGCTGTTTCGCCTTCGTCGGGTTGACGTCGAGATCCTCGGAGCGGGAGTTCTCGCCGACGATCATCCCTTCGTAGACCTCCTCGCCGGAGCCGACGAACAGTTTGCCGCGGTCCTGCAGGCTGATCAGCGAGTAACCGGCGGTCTGGCCGCGGCGGTCGGAGACGAGGGAGCCGGTCTGGCGCGTGCGCAGTTCTCCCGCCCAGGGCTCCCAGCGGTCGAAGACGTGGTGGAGGAGACCGCTTCCGCGCGTGGCGGTGAGGAACTCGGTCCGGAACCCGATCAGGCCGCGCGCCGGCACCAGGTACTCCATCCGCACCCATCCGGTCGAGTGGTTGACCATCTGCTCCATCCGGCCTTTGCGCGCCGCCAGCATCTGGGTGATGTCGCCGACGTGCTCCTCGGGGACGTCGATCGCCAGCCGCTCGACCGGCTCGTGGATTTGCCCTTCGATCTCCTGCGTCACCACCTGCGGCTGGCCCGCGGTCAGCTCGTAGCCCTCGCGCCGCATGATCTCCAGCAGCACGACCAGCTGCAGCTCGCCGCGGCCCTGGACCTCCCAGGCGTCCGGCCGCTCGGTGTCGTTGACCCGCAGCGAGACGTTGCCGACCAGCTCGGCGTCGAGCCGGGAACGAAGCTGGCGGGCGGTGAGCTTATCGCCGCCCTGCGTCCCCGCCAGCGGTGAAGTGTTGATGCCGATCACGACCGAGAGCGAGGGCTCGTCGACGGTGATCACCGGCAGCGGCCGGGGATCCTCCGGATCGGCCAGCGTCTCGCCGATCGTCACCTCTTCGATCCCGGCGACGGCGATGATTTCGCCCGGTCCCGCTTCCTCGGCGGCGACCCGTTCGAGCCCCTGGGTGACGTAGAGCTCGGAGACCGCCGCGCGCGCGACGCTGCCGTCGGCGCGGCACCAGGCGATCTGCTGACCGGAGCGGATCGTCCCCTGATGGACCCGGCAGATCGCCAGGCGGCCGACGTAGGGCGAAGCATCGAGGTTCGTCACGTGCGCCTGCAGCGGCGTCCCCTCGTCGTACTGCGGCGGCGGGATCTTCTCCAGCATCAGGTCGAGCAGGGGGGAGAGGTCGCTGCCCTCGACGCCCTCCTCCAACGCGGCCCAGCCCGCTTTGGCGTTCGTGTAGACGATCGGGAAGTCGATCTGCTCGGAGTCGGCGTCGAGGTCGATGAAGAGCTCGTAGACCTCGTCGACGACCTCGGCGATCCGCGCGTCCGGGCGGTCGACCTTGTTGACGACGAGGATGATCGGCAGCTTGCGCTCAAGCGCCTTGCGCAGGACGAAGCGCGTCTGCGGCAGCGGGCCCTCGGAGGCGTCGACCAGCAGCAGTGCCCCGTCGACCATCGTCAGCGCCCGCTCGACCTCGCCGCCGAAGTCGGCGTGGCCAGGGGTGTCGACGATGTTGAACTTGACCCCGTCGCGGGTGACCGCGGTGTTCTTGGCGAGGATCGTGATCCCCTTCTCGCGCTCGAGGTCCATCGAGTCCATCACCCGCTCGGCGACGTCCTGCCCCTGGCGGAAGGTGCCGGTCTGCCACAGCATCGCGTCGACCAGCGTCGTCTTCCCGTGGTCGACGTGGGCGATGATGGCGACGTTGCGCAGGTCTTTTCGTGCGGTGCTCATGCGAGGGGAGAGAGGGTAGGGAACTGGTGCGATCGGCTCCAACCAAGACGAAGCCCGCCAGATGGCGGGCTTCGGACTGCGAAGAGCGTCTTAAGCGATTACTGCTGCTGAACGCTCGCGGCGGCCGGGCCTTTGGGGCCTTCTTCGGACTCGTAGCTCACTTTGGCGCCCTCGGTGAGCGAGCGGAAACCCTCACCCATGATCGCGCTGTGATGAACGAAGACGTCCTTCGAGCCGTCATCGGGCGTAATGAACCCGTAGCCCTTGTCGTCGCTGAACCACTTAACAGTTCCAGTAGGCATGCATTGCCTCCACTTCATGTGCTGCGAACGCGGAGGATGCAAAAGCAACGACTGCGAGCGCTACGCACAACTTTCGCCGGTTTCTACCGGCCCAACGCAGGGCACCGTAGCAGGAACATCCGCCGGTGACGGTTAGAACCGGGGGCTCAGGGAAGCGGCCCGCCTGGCCGATAACCATCTGGAGGATGCTCCGGGGGCCGCGCTTCAACCTTCGTTCGAGAGGACCGGCGATCGCGATCGCCGTCCTCGCGCTCTTTTTACTCCCCGCCTCGGCCGCGGCGCTGCCTCCGAAGGCGAAGGGTCCGCTCGCCCCCGTGCTGAGCGAGCTGGCAAGGCCCGCCGTCGCCAACAGGGCGCCCGACGCTCAGGCCGAAGCCCTCGGTCTCGTCCCCGACCGGCCGGCCAGCCTCGTCCGCGACGGCGACCGAATCCTCGTTACCGCCCGCTTCGACGACGGCGCGCTCGCCTCCCTCTCGGCCCTGCGCGAAGCCGGTGCCGAGGTGGTCAGCCTCGACCGCGACCAGCAGACGGTGACGCTGACAAGCGACCCGGCGGTGCTGCCGGCGCTTGCCGCGGTCCCGGGCGTGCGCTCCGTCTGGCCAGTGCGCGAGCCGCTGCTGCGGGCGGCGGGCGAAAGCCCCTGCGAAGGCGGCTCGGTGGTCTCCGAAGGCCTCGCGCAGCTGCATGTCGGCGAAGCGCGGGAAGCCTTCGAACTTCGCGGCAAGGGCCTGACGGTCGGGGTCCTCTCCGATTCCTATGACATTGCCGGCGGCGCCGCGACCGATGCCGCCACGGACATCCTCGCCAACGACCTCCCGGGCCCGGCGAGCAGCTGCTCGGAACAGCGGCTGCCCGTCGACGTCCTGCAGGAGCTCGAAGGCGAAGGGTCCGACGAGGGCCGGGCGATGCTGCAGATCGTCCACGACCTTGCTCCCCACGCCGCGCTCGCCTTCGCCACCGCCTTCCAGAGCGAAGACTCCTTCGCCCAGAACATCGCGACCCTGGCCCGGCCGACTTCCGAAGGCGGGACGGGCGCCGAGGTCATCGTCGACGACGTCGCCTGGTTCGAAGAGCCGTTCTTCCAGGACGGGCCGGTGGCGGTCGCCGTCAACGAAGCCGTTGCCGACGGCGTCACCTACCTGACCGCGACCGGTAACGACAACCTCGTCGACCTCAGCGGCCGCAACATCTCCTCCTGGGAAGCGCCCGCCTTCCGCGACTCGGAAGGTTGCCCGACCAGCGTCGCCAACCTCGCGGGGTTCAACGGCAGCCACTGCATGGACTTCGACCCCGGGGCCGGGATCGACCGCGGCTTCGGGATCACGGTGCAGCCGGGGGCGACCCTGACGCTCGACCTGCAGTGGGCCGAACCGTGGAACGGCGTGGCCACCGACTTCGACGCCTTCCTCCTCTCCAGCACGGGCCAGATCCTCACCGCCTCCTACGAAGCCAACAGCGGACCGACGGGGACCCAGCGCCCGGTCGAGATTCTCCAGTGGGAAAACACCTCCGGCGCTTCGCGGACCGTGAACCTGGCGATCAACCGCTTCCTCGGCTTCAGCCCGCGGCTGAAGTTCATCCTGATGCAGAACGGCGGCGGCGTCAGCGCGGTCGAGTACCCCGAATCCAAAGGCGGCGACGTGGTCGGTCCGTCGGTCTTCGGCCACGCCGGCGCCGCAAGCTCGATCGCCGTTGCCGCGGTGCCCGCCGGCGACAGCTCCAAAGTCGAGCGCTACTCCTCCCGCGGGCCGGTGACGCACTACTTCGGTCCGGTGAACGGGCTGACGCCGGCGCTGCCCCTGGGGGCGCCGGAAGTGGTGGCGAAGCCGGATCTGGCTGCCACCGACTGCGGCGTCACCAGCTTCTTCGCCTCTCACTCGACCGGAAGCTGGCGCTTCTGCGGCACTTCCGCCGCGGCCCCGCATGCGGCGGCCGTCGCCGCCCTGGTCCGCCAGGCGAAACCGACCCTGCCCCAGCAGCAGGTTCGCACCGCCCTGACCGATTCCGCCTCGCCGGTCGGGTCGGCGCCGCCCGAAGCCGTCGGCGCCGGCCTGGTCAACGCCTTCGCGGCGATCGAGGGCCTGCCCGGCCCGATCGCGGGAGGGGACGGTCCCGATCAGTTCTTCCCGGGTGCAAGCGCCACCGCGAGCCCGGCACCGAGCGCGGGCGGGGGTGCCACCGGGGCACCGGGTGCGGCGCCGCCGGTCCCGCCGGCTCCTGCCCCCGTTCCAAAGGCGGTTCCGCCGGCGACCGCGATCCTCCGTCACCCGCCGAAGCTCGTTCGGACCAGCGCCGCCCGCGCTCGCGTGTCCTTCCGCTTCGGCTCCGATCAGAGCGGCGTCACCTTCCTCTGCAAGCTCGACCGCGCCAGTTACCGCCCTTGCCTGGTGCAGCTGTCACGGCGGGTCCGACTCGGCAGGCACGTCCTTCGGGTCGTGGCGCGAAGCGCCGCCGGGCTCACCGATCCGACGCCGGCGCGCTTTCGCTTCCGGGTCGAGCGGAGCTAGCCCTCGGCCGCCGGGCGACGCGGTGGCCGATTGCCAGTAGGAGCAGCAGGGCCAGCGCGCTGCCGAGCACCAAGGGGTCGGTCAGGGAGAGGCCTTCGAGCCTGGTCCCGAAGTAGACCGAGATCGCGGTGATCGGGAGGTAGCCGAGCGCCGTCGTCCAGACGAAGCGCCAGAGGGGCACCCGCGCCGCCCCGGCCGCGTAGGAGACGATGCTGAAGGGGAGGATCGGGATCAGCCGCATCGCCAGCAGCAGCGTCGCACCGCCGCGCTCGATTGCCCGCTCAACCCGCTCGAAGCGCTCCTCGCCGAACCAGCGGTCGAACAGCGGGCGCGCGATCGAGCGCCCGACCACCCAGCACAGCAACCCGTTGAGGAGCCACCCGGTCATCACCAGAGCCATGGCCGGGAAGAAGCCGTAGGCGAACCCGGCCGCCGCGTCGACGATCTCGGCCGGGTAGAAGACGACGCTGTGGAGCAGGGCGAGGGCGAGGATCAGCAGCGGCCCGGCGAGGCCGAGGCGGTCGATCTGCGCGCGCACCTCCTCGTGGTCTCCCTGCACCAGGGCGACAACCGATTCGCGTAAGGGCTCGACCGCGACCACGAGCGCCGCCAGCAACGCGATCCCCGCCAGGGTGATCCCGATCTCCAGCCACGGAAGGCGCTTCTTCTCCACCCGCCTAGGTTAGGTGCGAGCGGAAGAATCGCCCGCTCTCGTCACTTCAGCCGCGCAGCCGCTCCGCCAGGCCGGAGTGGCGACCGCCGCTGTCGTCGCGGCGCACGGCGGAGTGGAGCACGGCTTGGTCGCCGACGAGGATGCAGCTGTTGCGGGCCCGGGTGATCGCGGTGTAGAGCAGCGGCCGGTTGAGCATCCGCGAGTGCGAGCGGTGGCAGACGCCGACCACCACCGGCACCTCGCAGCCCTGCGCCTTGTGGACCGAGATCGCGTAGGCGAGGCGCAACGTCCCGGTCTCGCCGTAGGGAATGACGAGGCTGCCGCCATCGTCGGTGTCGACGACGATCTGCTCGTCATCGGGGTCGTCGGCGCGGAGGAAGACGATCGAGCCGTTCATCAGGCCGAGCTCGTGCGAGTTGCGGGTCTGGATCAGGCGGTCGCCGATCCGGAAGCGCTTGTCGAGGGCGGGCTCGCCGTCGGGGTTGAGCTCGGCCTGGAGCCGCTCGTTCAGGGCGTCGATCCCGACCGGCCCCCGATACATCGGCGCCAGCACCTGGACCTCGCGGATCGGGTCGACGGCGAAGCGCGCCGGCGCTCGCTCGGAGACCACCTCGACCACCGTCTCCAGCGCCCGCTCCGGCGTCCCTCGCTCGATGAAGAAGAAGTCGTGGTCCTGCTCCGCCCCCGGCTCGAGGTGGGGCGGGCGGCCCTGGTTGATCTCGTGGGCGGCGGTGGTGATCATCGACCGCGCCGCCTGGCGGAAGATCTGGGTCAGCCGCACCGCCGGCACCGCGCCGGAGGCGATCAGGTCCTCGAACGGCTTGCCGGCGCCGATCGGCGGCAGCTGGTCGGCGTCGCCGACGAAGACGACGTGGGTGGTCTCGGCCAGGCCCTCGAGCAGCACCTGGGCCAGTCGCAGGTTCAGCATCGAGGACTCGTCGACGATCACCAGGTCGACCGGCAGCGGCTTGCCCGGCCGGAAGGCCGGCTCGCGCCCGGGCATCCACTCGAGCAGACGGTGGATCGTCTTCGCCTCGTGCCCGGTCGTCTCCTCCAGGCGCCGCGCCGCGCGCCCGGTCGGAGCGCAGAGGGCGATCGTCAGGTTCGCCGCTTCGGCCTCGGCAACGATCGCCCGGGTCGTTTCCGTCTTGCCGACCCCCGGGCCTCCGGTGAGGACGGAGACGCGCGCGGCGAAGGTCCCGCGCACGGCGGCCCACTGCTCGTCGGTGAGTTTCTCGCCGGGCTCTTCGCCGGGGTCGTGGTCGAGGTGAGGAGGGGCGGCAGCCCGGGTGGCGAGGGTCGCCGCGACGGCAAGCTCGCTCGCCCGCGTCGCCTCGCGGTAGATCCGGCCTTCGTCCTCGACCAGCCCGGGCGCCTGCACGAGCACGTCGGGATCGGGGTTGAGGCCGATCAAGCGGGCCGTGCGCCGCGCCAGCTCAGCCAACGGCAGGTAGCTGTTGCCCTGCTGCTCGGCCTCGATCAGCGCGTAGAGGGCGGCGGCCTGGGCGCGGCGGCTCGACTCCGGCGGCACGTCGGCGGCGAGGGCGATCTTGTCGGCGCGGGCGAAGCCGACTCCAGGTACCTCGGTCAACCGGTAGGGGTCCTCGTGCAGGATCGCCATCGAGCGCTCGCCGTAGCGGGCGTGTATTGGCGCCGCCAGGTGGGCCAGGCCGTGGGGCGCCAGCTGCACATGGAGGTCGCGGATCGCCCGGCTCGCGTACCAGGACTGCGCTGCGGCGGCAGCCTGGTCGCCGCTGACCCCGCGCAGCGAGCCGAAGACCCGTTCGGGGTTGGCGGCGATCTCCTGCAGCACGCCCTCGCCGTATTCGTCGCAGAGCTTCTCGGCGCGTTTCAGGCCGATGTGGCGCAGCGAGCTAAGGTAGGCGATCTGGCCGTCGCGGTCGGCGGGGTCGAGCGGCACCGCCCCCTGCGCCCGCAGCTGGCGCCCGTACCGGCTGTGGGTCTGCCACTCGCCGCTGACCTCGGCCCGGGCGCCGGGGTCGAGGTGGGCGACCGGCCCGACCAGGGCGAAGCCCTCGCCGCTCTCGACCTCCTGCACCTCGAGCACCGCGTAGCCGTCGTCCTCGGCGCGGTAGATGACGCCGACGACCTCGACCGTCCCGCTGTAGGAGGCGGCGTCGGCGTCGAAGAGGGTCGCTGCTCTGGTCACGCACAAAGGCTAGGGCCAAGCGGGGCGGGACTCGCCGGGGCGCAGCCCGCAGTTTGCGGCTCCGGGCGGAAGCGATGGGCTAGGTTCGGCCGAAGATGGGATCTCGACCCGAGGCCGGCCTCTGCGACCGCTGCCGCCACCAGCGGCTGGTACCGAACACGCGTGGCTCGGTCTTCTCCCTCTGCGAGCGCTCTCGCACCGACCCCGCCTTTCCGCGCTATCCGCGGTTGCCGGTGCTCAGCTGCTCGGGCTTTGAACCCATTTCGGCTGACGAGGCTCGCGAGAGGCGCCGATAGCGGCACCGAGCAGGCCGAAGCCGAAGACGATCGCGGCGAGGCCGACGAGACCGCCGAGGATCGGCACCAGCGCCAGCGCCCGCAGGATCGCGAGCCCGGCGAGGAAGGCGGCGATTCGGCCCCGCGGCGCCTCCACGATCCGCCGCCCCAGCGCCCAGGCCGAGGCGACGTAGGCGACGGCTCCGAGCGGCAGCAGGGCGAGGAGGATGCCGATCGCCAGCGGCAGCCCGACCAGGGTTACCGCCGCGATCACCGCCGCCACCGGCAGGCAGATCGTGATCGCGATGCCGATCGCGATCAGCGGCCCGATCCGCTCCCGCGAACGCGCGGAGATCGCATCGGCCGCGCGCGGCGCGATCAGCAGCAGCAGGACCCCGAGCAGGGCGGCCGAGATCGTCACCGCGAGCCAGAAGACGAAGGCACCGACCAGGGGCACGAAATCGAGCGAGTTCGGCCAGTCCTCTTCACTGACGTCGCCGCGGACGACCGCGGCACCGGCGACGACCGGCCGCTCGCCCCCGTAGTTGACGTCGCCGCTGACATAGGCGCTCGGCAGCAGGCGCGCCGTGCCGCTCGCCATCACCAGGTCGCCGTCGATCCGGCCGCTGACCAGCGCGTCGCCGGCGAGGACGACGACGTCGCCGTCGGAGCGGCCGGCGATCCGCACGTCGCCGCTGATGACGAAGACGCCGTCGACGGTTTCGCCGCGGGGGACGGTGACGTCGCCGCTGACCACGACCACGGTGTCGCCGCTGTCGCTCTGGGCGCCCGCCGCGGGCGCGGCGGCCGGCAGGGCGAGGGCGCCCAGGGCGAGCAAGACGAAAAGGACGGAGACGCGACGCACGTCCCGTCCAGCCTATGTCAGCGGGCCGTCGCTGTCGCGCTCAGCTCCGCATCGGGTCGGGTTCGCCGAGCTTGCTGCGGTCGGGCGCCTCGTAGACGCCGCCGGGCACGCCGCCGATCACGACCATCCGCATCCCCTCCTCGCCGGGCCAGACCTTTCGCTTCGTCGCCGGCCCCACCCGGACCATGTGATCGGGATCCAGCGGAAAGCGCTCGCCTTCGATCTCGATCTCGCCGCCGCCGCGAATCGCCATGAAGACCTCCTCCTGGTTTTCCTCGGCGTGGTCGTGGTCGGGGTAGTCGGCATAGCTCGGCGGCAGGTCGATCACCTGCATGCCGAAGGAGCTGACGCCCAGCTCCGCCCGTGCCCGCTTGTAGCCGCCGAGGAAGATCGCCTCCATCTCGTCGATCCTCTTCACCACGTAGTCGCTCATTCCATCTCCTCCGTAGTCCGCGTGGGGCATTCCCCACGACCAGTTTCAAACGAACGTTCGTGCTTTTCTATAATGCCTGTCTGTGACTCCCGTCACCGAAAAGGGGACGCAGACGCGCGAGGCGATCCTCGACCGCGCGATCGATCTCGCCTCGGTCGAGGGTCTGGGGGGCCTGACGATCGGCCGGCTCGCGGCAGAGCTGCAGATGAGCAAGAGCGGCCTGTTCGGCCACTTCGGCTCCAAGCAGGAGCTGCAGCTGGCGACGATCGCCGCCGCCGCCGACCGCTTCCGGGCCCGGGTGGTCGAGCCCGCCCTGGAGCTGCCCGAGGGGGCGCCGCGCCTGCGCGCTCTGACCGGCCGCTACCTCGACCAGCTCAGCACCTACTCCGGTGGCTGCTTCTGGGGCGCGACCTCGGCCGAGTTCGACGACCGGCCCGGTCCCGTCCGCGACGCCATCGCCGCCGCCCTCGATGCCTGGCTTGCGGCCCTGGAGGGGCAGGCGCGGGCGGCGGGGTTCGAGCACCCCGAGCGCCTGGCCTTCGAGATCTATTCGCTGGTGATGGGCGCCAACGCGCGCTACCGGCTCTCCGGCGACAAACGGGTCTTCGCCTACGCCCGCGAGGCGATCGAGCAGCTCGTGCCTGAATAGCCCGGTCGGCGAAAGCGGGTAGCTAGGGTTGCCGAACCCTCAGTCATCTCGCCGGAAGGAGCTTCAGATGGACCTTGCGATCGGTCTTCCCAACGCGGTGCCGGGCACCAGCGGCGAGCAGCTGACCGAGTGGGCGCGGCGGGCCGAGGCGCGCGGGTTCTCCAGTCTGGGGACGATCGACCGCGTCGCCTATCCCAACCTGGAGCCGCTGACCGCGCTGGCGGCCGCGGCGGCGGTGACCGAGCGGATCGGGCTGGCGACGACGGTCCTACTGGGGCCGCTGCGCGTGAACCCGGTGGCGCTGGCCAAGCAGGTCTACAGCGTCCACGTCATCTCCGGCGGCCGGATGACGCTCGGGATCGGGCTCGGCGGCCGCGAGGATGACTACGAGATCTCCGGCGTTGACACGAGCACCCGCGGCCGCGACCTCGACGCGATGCTGGCGCGGATCAAGGAGGTTTGGGAGGGGGAGGAGATGGGGCCCGACCATCCCTCGGACCCGCGAATCCTCGTCGGTGGCGCGGTCGAGGCCTCCTTCGAGCGCGCCGCCCGCTTCGGCGACGGCTGGATCGCGGCTGGTGCCCCGCCGGACCAGTTCGCCGAGTGGCGGCAGGGGTTCGAGGCCGCTTGGTCGCAGGCCGGGCGCAGCGAGGCGCCGCAGAATGCCGCCCTCGCCTACTTCTCCCTCGGTGAGCGGGCCGAGGAGGACGCGCACGCCTACCTCACCGACTACTACGCCTGGCTGGGCGAGGACACCGCCAAGTTCATCGCCGGCTCGGCCGCCAAGGACGCGGAGACCGTCCAGCAGCACCTCGCCGCCTTCGAGGGGGCCGGCTGCCAGGAGCTCTTCCTCTTCCCGAGCTCAGCCGATCCGCGGCAGGTCGACCTGCTGGCCGACGCGGCGGGGTTGTGACGGCGGACGAGCTGCCGGTCCATCTTTTCGCCGGGCCGGACGAGCTCGAGGTCTGGCTGGAGCAGAACCACGCCTCCTGCGAGGGTGCCTGGCTGAAGATCGCCAAGAAAGGCGCGGCCGAGCCCAGCGTCACCTACGCGGAGGCGCTCGAGCTGGCGCTCTGCTTCGGCTGGATCGACAGCCAGAAGCGGGGCTTCGACGACCAGCACTTCCTTCAGCGCTTCACGCCGCGGCGCCCGCGCGGGCGCTGGTCGCGGATCAACCGGGAGAAGGCCGAAGCGCTGATCTCGGAGGGGAGGATGCGGTCGGCCGGGCTGGCGGAGGTGGAGGCCGCGAAAGACGATGGTCGCTGGGAGGCGGCCTACGAGGGTCAGCGGACCGTCCAGGTCCCGCCCGACCTGCAGCGCGAGCTCGATGCCAACCCTGCCGCGGCCGAGTTTTTCGCCTCGCTCGACGGCGCCAACCGCTACGCGATCATCTACCGGCTCGAGGAGGCGAAAAAGCCCGAGACGAGGGAGCGGCGCCTGCAGAAGTTCGTCGGCATGCTCGAACGCGGGGAAAAGATCCACGGCTGACCTACACTCGCTCGATGGATCGCGAGCTGCTTGCATCGACCCTCGCCGGGGAGCCTTCTTACCGCGCCAAGCAGGTGTGGGAGTGGGTGGCTCGCGGGGTGCGGTCGTATGAGGAGATGACGAACTTGCCGGCGGCGCTGCGGGAGCGGCTGGCGGCGGAGGTGCCGCTCTCGACTTTGAGCGTGGCTGCCGAGGCGAAGTCCGACGACGGGACCGTGAAGACGCTGTTCCATACGGGCGACGGGCGGCCGATCGAGGCGGTGCTGATGCGCTACCGGGATGGGCGGCGTTCGGTCTGTCTCTCCTCGCAATCAGGGTGTCCGCTGACCTGCAGCTTCTGCGCAACCGGGCAGATGAAGTTCGGCCGCAACCTCGAGGTCGACGAGATCCTCGACCAGGCACTGCACTTCCGCCGCCTCGAGCCGATCGACCACGTCGTCTTCATGGGGATGGGGGAGCCGACGATGAACATCGACAACGTCCTCGCCGCCTGCGAGCTGCTGCCGGACCTCGGCGTCACCCACCGCCGCACCGCGATCTCGACCGTCGGCTGGGTGCCGGGGATCGACCGGATCGCCGAATGCGAGATGCCGATCAGCCTCGCCCTCTCCCTGCACGCCCCCAACGACGGCTTGCGCTCGCAGATCATGTCGGTGAACGAGCGCTACCCGATCGCCGAGGTCCTCGCCGCCTGCGACCGCTACCGCGCCGCCCGCCGCCGCAAGGTCTTCGTCGAGTACGTGATGCTCGACGGCGTCAACGACCTGCCCGAGCACGCTCGGGAACTGGCCAAGCTGCTCGACCCGCGCGCCTACAAGGTCAACCTCATTCCCTACAACCCGACCGGCACCTACGACGGCTCCTCCCCGCAGCGGATCGAGGCTTTTCGCGCGATCCTCGCCGAGCACCGGATCACCGCCACCGTTCGCCTCACCCGCGGCCGCGACATCGACGCCGCCTGCGGCCAGCTCGCCGCCGCCAACGCCTGAGTTCCAGTTTCGGCACGAACCTGGCGTCGAAATGTTGCAGTAGCGCCTTGTTTCGTTACAGACAAAAACATACGCTAGGATCCATGCAGACGATGGATGCTCCCCAGACCGATAAGAGGATCGACGACCTCAACAGCCGCATGGCCGAAGGCTTCGGCCTCGTTCATCGAGAGATCGATGGTCTGGACAAGCGGATGACGGAAGGGTTCCAGCGCGCCGACGGGCAGTTCGAGGAAGTAGATGCTCGGATGAAGGAAGGCTTCCACCGCGTCGACGGGAAATTCGAGGAAGTAGATGCTCGGATGAAGGAAGGCTTCAAACGCGTCGATCAGCAAGTCAGCCGTCTCGACGGAGACATCCGCGAACTTCGTGGTGAGATCAAGGAGCTGCGCCGGGAAACCAACATCCGCTTCGAATCTGTGGACGCCCGGTTCGACGCAATGCACCGGACGATGATGCGCGGGTTCTTCGCCCTCGGCGGGATCACGGTCACCCTCTTCCTCGCGCTTGCCGGCTTGCAGGGTTTCTAGTAGTCGGACAAAAACTGGCTGGGTAGCCAGTTACGATGAGCAGATGGCCACGCTCGATACCACCGCGCCGGTCGCGCGGCCGCCGGAGATGTCCGGCAACCCTGTGCGACGGGTGGTCGTAGACCTTTGGGACGAGTGGCAGGGTAGGGGGAAGTTTCCGCCCGGCTACGTCGACTTCAGCTGGGCGCGCACCCACCAGATCGCCCATGACCCGCTGCCGCTGCTGCTCGGCGCCTACGAAGAGTTCGGGTCGATCTTCAGCCTGCGCTTGCTCCATTCACGGGTCGTCTTCATGCTCGGGCCGGAGGCCAACCACTTCGTCACCGTCGGTCATCCGGAGAACTTCCACTGGCGCGAGTCGAGCTTCGGCGACCTGATCCCGCTGCTCGGAGACGGCCTGCTAACCGTCGACGAGGACTACCACGACCGCGCACGGGCGATCATGATGCCCGCCTTTCATCGCGAGCAGGTTGCCGCCGCGACCGAGGCGATGACGATCGAGGCCGACGCGGCGATCGCCGCCCTGCCGGTCGGCGAGGTGGCTGACGTCTATGAGTGGATGCGCAGCCTGGCGATGCGGATCGCGATGCGGGCGCTGCTCGGGCTCGACCCCGACGAGGCCGGCAAGGGCGCCGCCGCGGCCGAGCATTTCGAGCGCGCCCTCGGCTACTACGGGATTGACTTCCACCTGCGTCTGGTCCGCGGCCCCGGCTCGCCCTGGCAGAAGCTGGTCCGCTCGCGCAAAGTCCTCGACGCGATCGTCTTCGACGAGATTCGCCGCCGCCGCGCCCAGCCCGACTCAGGCCGCCGCGACATTCTCAGCCTGCTGACGCGCGCCCGCGGCGCCGGCGGCGAGGAGTTCAGCGATCGCGAGATCCGCGACCAGGTGATGACGCTGATGTTCGCCGGTCACGACACCTCGACCTCGACCCTCACCTTCATGCTCCACGAGCTCGCTCGCCACCCCGAGGTGGTGCGCCGGTTGCACGAGGAGCAGGACCGGGTGCTCGGTGGCGCGCCCCCGACCGCGGAGCAGCTGGAAAAGGAGATGCCCTACCTCGAGATGGTCCTCGACGAGGTGCTGCGCCTCTACCCGCCCGCCTGGATCGGCCCTCGCCGCGCGGTCCGCCAGTATGAATTCAGCGGCTGCACCGTTCCTCGTGGCGCCTATGTCAACTATTGCTCCTGGGCGAGCCACCGCCTGCCCGAGGTCTTCCCGGAACCGGAGGCCTTCATCCCCGAGCGCTTTACCCGCGAGCGCAAGGCGGCGCTGCCGCGCGGCGCCTACGTCCCCTTCGGCGGCGGCTCCCGCATCTGCATCGGCAAGCGCTTCGGCCAGACCGAGGTGAAGCTGGTGGCGACGAAGCTGCTGCAGCAGCTGCGCTTCGAGGCCCTGCCCGGCCGCACCGTGACGATCCGGCAGATGCCGACGCTCTCGCCGCGCGGCGGACTGCGGATGCGAGTCCGGCCGCGCGGCTAAGCGGTCGCTACTTGATGAACAGCATCTCCTCGTACTTCGGCAGCGGCCAGAGGTCGTCGGCGACGACGCGCTCGAGCTTGTCGGCGGAATCGCGGACGTTGGCCATCGCCGCCAGCTGCTTGTCGCGGGCGTGGACCGCCATCTCCAGCCCCTCGAGGCCGGGGTCGGCGTTCGCCGCTTCCAGCTCGCCGAGACCGGCAACCAGCTCGTCGACGAGGCCGCGGACCTCGCCCTCGACGACCGAGACGCCGGACTCGCCGATCAGGGCGAGGTAGCGCAGGGCGGCCGGCAGGATCATCGTCTTGGCGATCGAGAAGGCGGTCTCCGCCTCGATGTTGGCCCGCAGCCAGTACTGCTCGACCCAGACCTCGTAGCGGGACTCAAGCTCCGCCTTCGAGAGCACGTTGTAGTTCTCGAATGCCGACACCGTGCTGGCCGCGATCACCTCGGGCAGCGCGTCGGGGGTCGTGCGCAGGTTCTTCAGCCCGCGCCGCTCGGCCTCCTGGTGCCACTCCTCGGAGTAGTTGTCGCCGCCGAAGCAGACCTGCTTGTTCGCCAGGTAGCTCTCTTTGACGATCTCCATCACGGCCTTCGGCATCTGCTCGCCGCCGTCCAGTTTCGCCTGCAGCTTGCCGGCGAGCTCGTCGATCGCCTCGGCCGCGATCGTGTTGAGGACGGTGTTCGGGAAGCCCAGCGACATGCTCGACCCCAGCGCCCGGAACTCGAATTTGTTGCCGGTGAAGGCGAACGGCGAGGTGCGGTTGCGGTCGCCGCCGTGCAGCGGTAGCGGCGGCAGCACCTGCGCCCCGAGATCCAGGAACGAGGCAGGCGTGTTCGGGTCGCCTTCGCCGGTGGCGATCGCCTCGAAGACTTTTTCGAGCTCGCCGCCGAGGAAGATCGAGATGATCGCCGGCGGTGCCTCGTTTGCCCCAAGGCGATGGTCCTGGCCGATGTTGGCGACCGAGGCCCGCAGCAGGCCCTGGTGCTTGTTCACCGCCTGGATCACCGCCGTGCAGAAGAACAGGAAGTGGATGTTGTCCGCCGGCGTCTCGCCCGGGTTGAGCAGGTTGGCGCCGGTGTCGGTCCCCATCGACCAGTTGTTGTGCTTGCCGGAGCCGTTGACCCCGGCGAACGGCTTCTCGTGCAGGAGACAGACGAACCCGTAGCGGCGGGCGACGCTTTCCAGCGTCTGCATCAGCAGCTGCTGGTGGTCGGAGCCGACGTTCGAGTTCTCGAAGATCGGCGCGATCTCGTACTGGGCGGGGGCGACCTCGTTATGGCGGGTCTTGACCGGGATACCGAGCTTGCGCATCTCCAGCTCCGACTCCATCATGAAGGCGAGCACCCGCTCGGGGATCGAGCCGAAGTAATGGTCATCGAGCTCGTGGCCCTTCGGCGGCTTGGCACCGAAGAGGGTGCGGCCGGTCGCGATCAGGTCGGGGCGCTCGAAGAAGTACTGCTCGTCGATCAGGAAGTACTCCTGCTCGGGCCCGACGGTGGTGAAGACGCGCTGGCTCTCCTCATCGCCGAGCAGCCGCAGCGCCTTGATCGCCGAGCGGCTGAGCGCGTCCATCGAGCGCAGCAGCGGGATCTTCGCGTCGAGCGCCTCGCCGGTCCAGGAAGCGAACGCGGTCGGGATGCAGAGCAGCGCCCCGTTCGGGTTCTCGAGGATGAAGGCGGGGCTGGTCGGGTCCCAGGCGGTGTAGCCGCGGGCCTCGAAGGTGGCGCGGACGCCGCCGGTGGGGAAGGAGGAGGCGTCGGGCTCGCCCTGGATCAGCTCCTTGCCGGAGAAGCCGGCGAGCGCCTGGCCTTCGCCGGCGGGCTCGAAGAAGGAGTCGTGCTTCTCCGCAGTCGAGCCGGTCAGCGGCTGGAACATGTGGGTGTAGTGGGTGGCACCGTTCTCCAGCGCCCACTCCTTCATCGCCTCGGCGACGGCGTCGGCAAGGCTGGGATCGAGCGCCTCGCCGCCCTCCAGCGTGGTCTGCAGCTTCTCGAAGACGTCCTTCGGTAGGCGGTCCTTCTGGACGGCGGCGGAGAAGACGTTCTGGCCGAACGGGTTGTTCTCCGGAATGGTCAGGTCCTGCGCGCCGAGAGCCCCTCCGTTGGAGCTCCACTGGGCTGCGGTCACGTTGTGCTGGCGAATGCGAGTCATCGGTTGGGTTCTCCCATGGTCAAATGTCCCTAAGAAAAGAGCAGCACAGAGCCTAGTGGCGCCACCTGAATCTCGCCTTTGTACCGCCGTACAAAGCTGGGGAGGAGGGCCTTATCCCCCGTGGCGACTAGGCCAGCGGGGTGGTCTGGATGAGGCCGAGCGGGTGGCGCAGGCGGAAGCCGCCGGTGGGCCGCATCTGTTCCGACCAGCCGGGGCCGGTGCGGTCGCCGTCTTCGCTGTAGGAGGTGTCCCAGCGCAGGCCGGCGATCACCGCGAAGACGTGTTCCTTGTTCGCGTAGATCCGCACCCAGGAGCCGCCACCGCCGCCTCCCCAGCGCATGAAGCCGGTCGAGTCGAGCGGCCATTCGAGCAGGCCGGCGGCGTGCATCACGTAGCTGACCGAGCCAGAGCAGTCGTAGCCCCGTGAGTTCCAGTTGTGGTGGCCGCCGCCCCAGACGTAGGGCCGATGGCGGATCCGGTTTGCCGCTTCGATCATCGCCTTCACCGCCGGCGGGGCCGAGGGCGGGGCGACGGCGCGGCCGTCGGAGGTCAGCGTCGCGGTCGGCGTTGCCGCGACCGCGGTGGAGCCGAGACCGAGCGCCAGCACTGCGACGATCGCCCCCGCAAGAAGAGTTGAGATGCCCCTGCGCACTCCCCCGTTTATCGGCGGGCGTCCTAAGAAGCTTGAGGGAGTTCCGGCGGTGAGCCTGCGGCGATCAGGGCGCCCATCAGGACCCCGAGTAGGAGGTCCCGCAGCTCTTCCCGCTCGACGTCGCGGTGCCGGGTCCAGTCGAGACAGGCGCCGTCCATGAACCAGAGCCAGCCGCTGACCGCAATCCGCGCTTTGGCGGGAGGACCATCTGCATAGAGGCCGGCGAGGATCCGCTCGGCCGTCACCCGCCGCACCTCGGCGATCAGGTCGCGGATCTCGGGAACTCCGGTCGCGCTCTCCATCAGGTTGCGGTAGGCGACCGCGTTCTCCTCGACCATCTCGAGGAAGCCGTCGAGGCTGCCCCGCAGCTGCTCGAGCGGCGGCAGCTCGGGGTCCGGCGCGGTCCGTTCCTGCAGCTCTTGCGCCCAGGCGCCCAGAGTCGCCTCGAAGAAAGCCTGCTTGCTCGGAAAGTAGTGGTAGAGCAGGGATTTCGAGATCCCGACCTCGGCCGCGATCTTGCTCATCGAGAGCTCCTCGTAGGGGTGGCTGGTGAACAGCTCGGCACCCCGCTCCAGCAGCTGCGCGCGCCGCTCGTCGACGTTGAGGCGGCGGTAGGCGGGGTCGCTCATACCCGAGAGTGTAACGGCTTGTTGACCGATGGTTGACAAGATTGCTACGGTGTTGACCGTCGGTCAATAACCAATTTCTGGGGGACAGTGATGAATCAACAGATGAGAGACCAAAACCCGATCTCGAGGATCGAGTTCGAGCGGATCTTCGGGGGCCGGGTGCTGGCCTGGATCGGCGGCTTGGCGACGCTGCTCGGCGTCGTCTTCCTGATGCGCAGCGCCGTCGACAGCAGCTGGTTCACGGAGGAGGTTCGCGTCCTCATGGCCGCCTTCGGCTCGTTACTGCTGCTCGGGCTCGGCGTCTGGATGCACGAAAAGAAGGGCCGCCTCGAGGTCGCCCGGATCGCGGTGGCCGTTGCGCTTCCGGGGCTATACGCGACCACTGTCATAGCCACCCAGACCTATGACCTGATCTCCCCGGTCATCGGCCTCGAGGCCGCTGCTCTGATTGGCGCCCTCGGCGTCTTCATCGCGGTCCGCTGGTCCTCGATGCTGGTCGCCAGCGTCGGGATCCTCGGCGCCCTCGCGGCTCCGATCCTGGCTGGGGCGGAGATGGACACCGGTGCGGTCGCCTTCGTGGCCCTCGCCCTGGCCGCCAGCGTCGGGGTTCTCCTCTGGCAGCGCTGGAACTGGTTGGCGCTCGGCGCTTTCGCCGTCTCGGCGCCGCAGCTGATCGCCTGGCTCTACAACAGCGGGTTCATCACCTTCGAGGGGATCCCCGATCCGAGTGAACCCGTCCTGCTCGTGCTCGCGGTCCTGGCCGGGTTCTGGGTCCTCTACGCCGCCGCCGCCTTCGGCTACGAGCTGCGGAGCCGCGACGAGGAGTCGCTGCCGGTTCCTTCTTGGCTGCTTCTTCTCTGCAGCAGCGTCTTCATCGTTCTCGCCGGCTGCGTCGTCCTCGACGGGGAGTCGGACCTCGCGCTTAACGCCTGGATCTTCGGCTTCGCCGCCGTGCATCTCCTGCTCGGCGGGGCCGCGATCCGCTTCGGGGTCCATCGCGAAATCGGCTCGCTGCTGACCGGCGGCGGGATCGCGCTCGCCAGTATCGGGGCGGCCAACGCCTGCAACGGACCGACTCTGGTCGCGGTCTGGGCCGGCATGGCAGCCGCATTCGCCTACCTGTCGACCCGCGTCGACCGTGCCCCCGCGCCGGGGCTCTCGGATGCGCTGCGGCTGCTGCTCGCGGCGTTCGGCTTCCTCGGGCTGGCGCTGGTCCACACGCTTGTAATCGAGGCGCCGCCATTCGCGCTCGTCGACGGGGTTCCGGATCTCGGCAGCTCCCTGGTCGCGATCGCCTGCTGCGCCGGCGCCGCGGTCGCCTGCTGGTACTGGGGGCGTGAGATCGAGCCGAACGCCGCAACGGTGTCCGGCTTCCTCGGCGCGCTCGGGTTCGTCTACCTCGGCTCGGTCGCGATCATCGACGTGATCGGCGACAACGCCGGCGGCGAAGCGCGTGAGATCGGCCAAGCCTGGCTTTCGGCCTTCTGGACCGCGACGGGCCTGGGCGCGGTCGTCTGGGGGATGGTGCGGAGGTCGGTCAACGCCCGTCTCGGCGGCCTCGCCCTGCTGGCCGTGGCGATCGTCAAGGTCTGGACCTACGACCTCTCCGAGTTGGAAGAGCTGGCCCGGGCGCTGTCGTTCGTCGCCCTCGGCCTGCTGCTGCTGGCGGGCGCCTTTGCCTACCAGCGGTTCAAGCCGGAGGAGGAAGAGGAGGGAATCGAGGCCGGCGACGGAGCCGACGAGCGGGAGCCGCAGGCATCTCTATAGCCTGCGGTCTCCCGCATCGCCAAGCCGAAATCCGGAGGAAACCTCAGCCAATGTTCGTATCCAAGGCCGCCGTCGTCGGCGGCGGCACCATGGGGGGCGAGATCGCGCAGGCGATCGCCGCCGCCGATATCCCCGTCGTCGTCAAGGACATCGACCAGAAGTTCGTCGACGCGGCCGTCGAGAAGGCCCGCGGCGTCACCGAGGGGCAGCTCGCCCGCCTGGTCAAGAAGGAGAAGCTGACCCAGGAGCAGGCCGACGCGCGGCTGGCCGAGGTGATGGGGAACGTGATCGGTACCACCACCTACGAGGAGTTCGGCGACGTCGACTTCGTGATCGAGGCGGTGCCGGAGAAGATGGCGATCAAGCAGGCGGTCTTCCGCGAGCTCGACGCGGCCACGCCCGGCCACGCGATCCTCTCCTCCAACACCTCCTCGCTCTCGATCACCGAGATCGGCGAGGCGACGCTGCGACCGGACAAGGTCGTTGGCTTCCACTTCTTCTACCCGGCCTCGATCATGCCGCTGGTCGAGGTGATCGCCGGCGAGGACACCTCGCTGGAGACCGCCACCGCCGCCTACAACTTTGCCCAGGCGATCAAGAAGCAGCCGATCGTCTGCGGCGAGGTCCCCGGCTTCGTCGTCAACCGCATCCTGATGGCGACGATGGGGGAGATCTGGCGCGCCCAGGAGGAGAAGGGGCTGTCGCTGAAGGGCATCGACGAGGCGATCGCCGGCGCCCAGCTGGCGCCGATGGGGCCGTTCTTCCTCACCGACCTGCTCGGGCTCGACACCGTCTTCCACGTCGCCGAGCACCTGCACGAGTCCTACGGCGAGAGCTTCTACGTCCACGAGGGCCTGCGCAAGCTCGTCGGCGAAGGCAAGCTCGGGATGAAGAGCGGCGGCGAGGGCTTCTTCAAGGACGGGGAGCAGAACATCCCCGGCGACAATCAACCCGACGGCGATGAGCTGGTGGCGATGTTCTCCAGCCGCGCCCTGATCGAGGCCTGCCTGCTGGTCGAGGAGGGGATCTGCTCGGTCCGCGACATCGACCTCGGGATGATGGCCGGTGCCGGGCTCGACCCGCGCAAAGGCCTGCTGCCGCCGTTCTGGAAAGCCGACGTCACCGGGCTCGACCAGGTGCTGGAGACGATGGAGCGGCTGGAGGAGAAGTACGGCGATCGCTTCACCCCGCCGGTGACCTTGAAGCGGCTGGTTGCCCAGGGCCGCTACGGCCTCTCGACCGGCCAGGGCTTCTACCCGTACCCGCAGGCCGACGAGGGCGAGCAGGCCGAGACGGTGAAGCTGGAGACCCGCGGCGACGTCGCGATCGCCTGGCTCGCCAACCTGCCGATGAACTCGCTTTCGCCGCAGGTGATCGCGGACCTGGAGACGGTCTGGAACAAGGTCAAGGCCGACGAGGGGATCGGGGCGATGGTGATCGCCTCCTCGGTTCCGGTCGTCTTCTCCGCCGGCGCCGACATCAAGGCGTTCACGACGCTGGACCAGGAGAGCGGCGCCGAGCTGATTACCCGGGCGCACGCGCTCTTCCGCGACTTCGGCAAGGCCGGAGTCGTGACGATCGCCGCGGTCAACTCGATCGCCTTCGGCGGCGGCTGCGAGCTGGCGATGGCCTGCGACGTGCGGATCGGCGCCGAGGCCGCCGTCTTCGGCCAGCCCGAGGTCAAACTGGGGATCATCCCCGGCTTCGGCGGCACTCAGCGGCTGGCCCGGCTCGTCGGTCCCAACAAGGCGCTGGAGATGAACCTGGTCGGCGACGCGATCCTCGCCGAGGAGGCGCTCGAGCTGGGCCTCGTCAACCGGATCGTCCCCGACCACGAGCTGTTCGAGACGGCGCTGATGTGGGGCCGCAAGCTGGCCGCGCAGGCGCCGATCGCGGTCGAGCAGATCAAGACCGTCTCCCACCAGGGCGACATCGACGACGGCATCGAGGCCGAGAAGGCCGGGTTCGCCGCTGCCTTCTTCAGCGAGGACGCCAAGGAGGGCATCTCCGCCTTCCTCGGCAAGCGCACCCCGAAGTGGAGCGGCAGGTAACGACGCGCGAAGTGGAGCGACTGGCCGAGCTGCTCGGCCGGTCGCGCCGCGCCGTCGCCCTCACCGGCGCCGGGGTATCCGTCCCGTCGGGGATCCCCGACTTCCGCACGCCGGAGACGGGGCTGTGGGCGAACGTCGACCCGATGGAGGTCGCCCACATCAGCGTCTTCGAACGCGATCCGGAGCGCTTCTGGTCCTACTACCGGCCGCGCTTTCAGGCGCTCGGGGACAAAGAGCCGAATCCGGCGCACGAGGCGTTGGCTGAGCTGGAGCGGCGCGGACTGATCGAGGGCGTAATCACCCAGAACATCGACCGTCTGCACCGGGCGGCGGGGTCGGAGAACGTGATCGAGGTGCACGGCTCGATCGAGACCTCCTCCTGCACCCACTGCGGCGCTTCGTTCGGGCTCGATCAGGTGGACGAGCTCTTCGACCTGCGCGGGGTGGCGATCTGCCCGACTTGTGAGGGAGCGGTCAAACCCGACGTGGTGCTGTTCGGCGAGCTGCTGCCGGCGGAGGCGATGGAGCGCGCGACCGAGCTGGCCGAGGAGGCGGACCTGATGCTCTGCGTCGGCTCCTCGCTGGCCGTGCACCCGGTGGCCGGCCTGCCGCGGCTGACCCTGGAGGCCGGTGGCAGCGTCGCGATCGTCACCAAAGGCGAGACCCCCTACGACGCCGAAGCCGAACTGAAGCTCGAGGGCGAGGTCGACGAGGAGCTGACCGCGCTGGTGGCGGCGCTCGGCTGATGCCTTCGAACCTGCCCGACGCGGTCGTCTTCGACAACGACGGCCTCCTGCTCGACACCGAGTCGGTCTGGACGCGGGCCGAGCAAGATCTCTTCGACCTCCGCGGCACCGAGTTCACCCCCGCCGACAAGCTGGAGCTGGTCGGCACCTCGGCCGAGATCGCCGGGGGCATCCTCGAGCGTCGCCTCGGCGAGCCCGGGCGCGCAGCGGAGCTGATCGAGGAGCTGAACGAGCTGGTCGTCGCCGAGCTCGAGCACGGGGTAGAGGCCATGCTCGGTGCCCGCGAGGTGCTCGAGCGCCTCCAGGGCAAGGTCCCGATCGGCCTCGTCTCCAACTCGCCGCTGCGCTTCGTCCGCCGCTCGATCGAGCTCGCCGGCTTCGAGGACTTCTTCGACGTCGTCCTCAGCGCCCACGAAGTAGCGGCCCCGAAGCCTGCTCCGGATCCGTACCTCGAGGCCTGTCGTCGGCTCGGGGTGGAGGCGGGTCCATCGGTCGTCGCGCTCGAGGACTCACCGACGGGGGTAGCGGCGGCCCGGGCGGCGGGACTGACCGTGATCGGCATCCCGTCGGTCGAGGGAGTGCTGCTGGACGAAGCGCACCATCTCGCCGAGACGTTGCGCGACGAGATCGTCGCTCACCATCTCGCTATCTAACCCTAAAGCTTAGGGTTAGACTTCGAGCACGCGGCGTCTTCGCAGCACTCGCTCGGCAGTGCGAAGGGCGTCCGCGACCCGCTCGCGCTGTTCATCGCCAACGGTCCCTGCCAATGCGGCGGAGGCTGCCTCTTTGATCCCCGTTTGCTGCTCCTCCAGGGCGGAGATGTCCTTCTCGTGCCCGGGGTCGTTGACGGCGCTCTTCATCTCCGCCAGCAGCGCTTCGACCCCGATCCGCAGCTGCAGCGCCGCCTCGCCCTCGCGGCCGGCGTCGAGGTCAGCGCGGGCTCGCAGCAGCAGCGTCTCGCAGACGGCGAGGCGCTCGCGGCCACGCAGCACCGAGGCCACCCGTTCTTGCGGCCGCAGCTCTTCCTCGCGGCGCTGCCGCCTGGTGGCCGCGGGGTGATCGAGATCGACCTGGCGGGCGTCGCTGTAGCGGCCGTCGGCGGCCTCCTCGCCGCTGGCGTAGCCGATCAGCACCCGGACGGCCTGCTCCGGCGTCACCTCCCGCCCGTGGGGGTCGGCGGCGGAGACCGCGAGGGCATGGAGGGCCCGGTTCAGGGTTGCGACGGCTTCGGCGGCCAGCACCTCGACCGTGTCCTCGGCCTCGCAGGCCTCGTCGAGCCAGCGCGCCGCGCCGGCCTGATCCTCGAACGGGGAGGAGGCGCGGACGGCGGTCACCCGGGTCAGGGGCAGCGACTGCGGCGCGGGCTCAGCGGTCTCGGCTCGGCTGCGGCGGCGGCGCCGAGGCGGGCTCGCCGGAGCGCCGATCCGCTGCAGGACGAGGACGCTCTGGTCTGCCTCCTCGCCTTGCGTTTTCTCCCCCGGCGACGCTTCGGCCAGGTAGCGCCCATCGGCCAGCGGCAAAGTCCCCGCGAACTCGAATTGGACGAACCCGAACAGCTTGGCCACGGCGTGATTCTCGCCGCTCGGCCCTAGAGACGCCGGCTCAGTCGCCGCTGCCGGCCGAGAGACCGCCGTTGGTCACGTCCGGTTCCGCGTACTTCGAGGGCGCCACCGGCACGTCGGGGTTTTCGATCTGGCCGAGGCGGGAGATCAGGCGCTGCCACTGGTTCGGTTTCAGCAGGGCGCTGAACTGGGCGCCCGCCGCGCCTTCCAGCGGGTGGTAGCCGACGTGGACGTGGTCGTAGTGGTCGGCGAGGGCGAAGCTGGTTTCGCCGGGCAGGTCCTCGAGCGAGATCACCTGGTGCGGATGCATCGTCCCCTGCAGCTGCAGCACGTCGCGGATCAGTTCGTCGGTCTCGGTGCCCGGTCCCTGGTTGCCGGTCACCGGCACCCCGTTGATCACGGCGATGTCGACCGCGTCGCCGGTGCTGTGCTCGGAGACGTTGCCGGAGGTGGTGAGGAAGCCGTGGCCGCACTCGAGCGAGGTGATCGTCAGCTTGAACCCCTTCGTCCGCAGGTACTCGAGCATCGCCAGGATGCGGCGGTCGATCCGGCCGGCGTTGATGTCTTCGCGCCCGCAGCCGTAGATTTCGAGCCCGTCGTCGTCCAGCACCCGCTTCTGCAGCGCCTCCTTCGAGAGCAGGAGGACGCCGGCGCCGCTGAGGTTGTCAAACGGGCTCTTGCCCTTGGCGCGGTAGATCGCCGTAGCCTCGAGCAGCTTCCAGCCGTCGAGGATCGGCTTCGGGTCGATCCGCGGGGCGCCTTTGCCGGCCGGGCGGATCGAGAAGTTGATGTGGGAGTCGACGCCCGCTTCGGCGGCGGCGACCCGGGCGAGGACGGTGCCCGCGATCACCTTTGAGCCGACCTGGATCGTGCCCTCGTCGCTGGCCGCCAGCGCCGCGGCGAGGTTGCCGCCGGCGCCCTTGTCCTCGCCGTCCCGGTTCGGGTAGGCGCGCAGGCGCGGGCGCAGGTTCTGGCTTTCGACCGGGACCCGCTTCCACTTGCCGCTCGGCATCACGACCAGGCGGTGGTGGCGGACGAAGCCGCCGAGCTGGGCGTAGGTGTAGCGGTTGCCGTAGGTGTCTTCGAGGACGAGGAAGTTGCCGAGGTTGGCCGAGTGGCCGAGCTTGCGGACGACGCCGTCGTTGACGGCGACCACCGGGGCGCCCTCCTTGCTGAAGATGTTGATCCCGCGGGGGGTGGGGGAGGAGGAGATGACGTCGGCGGCTTCGCCGATCGTGTCGTCGCCGCCGCTCGCCAGCGCCTCGCGGGCGGCGATGTCGTCGGCGTAGCGGGCGTTGGCGGCGATCGGGAAGCGGGCGCCCTCGGTGAGGCCGGTCAGCGAGCCGACCAGGTCGGAGGGGAGGCGGCCGTAGGCGCGGGCGTAGAGGAGGACCTCCTGCACGTACCAGTCGGCATGGTTGTAGGCGAAGATCGCCTGGTAGAGGTCCTTGTTACCGCCGGCGAGCTTCAGGTAGTGGGCGGCGGCGCAGATCGCGTCGACCGGGTTATAAGGGTCTTTCTTCCCGTCGCCGTTGGCGTCGAGGCCGAAGGCTTCCCAGCTCGAGGGGAGGAACTGCATCCAGCCGACGGCGCCGGCGCTGGAGACGTTGGTGTTGGTGCCGAACGCGGTCTCAATTTTGTTGATCGAGGCGAGCACCTCCCAGGGGATCCCGTATTCGGTGCCGCAGGCCTGGTAGATCGGCAGCAGGAAGGGCGGGATTTCGAAGGAGTCGATGACGAAGTTGGGGACGCCGATCGGGGCCGGGCCGAAGGGGGCGATCGTCGTCGTCGGGTTGGCCGCGGTCGGGGTGCCGCCGGGGGAAAACTGCGAGCCGCCGTCCCCGCCCTTCGGCAGGGGCTGGTCGCCGCCGCCGTTGGCGCCGGGGGCGCTGACGCCGCCGTTGGCGCTGCCGCCGGGGGCGGCGAGATCTTCGTTGCGGGTGGTGCCGGGGGTGCCGGGTTGTCCCGGTTGACCGCCGATGCCCGTTCCCTGCTTGACCCCACTTGAGGGTTCAGCGGGGGTGGGAGCGGGAGTGAGCGCTTCGGTTTCGGTCGGTTCGGCTGGAGTGGTCGCCGGGGGGACCTCGGTGGTGTCTTCCGGCGTTTCGCAGTCAGGGTCTTCGCTGTCGACGAGGCCGTCTTCGTCGTCGTCGAGACCGTTGGCGCAGGCCGGCGCTTGCAGTGAGGGGATCGCGGTGGTCGTCGTCGGGCCGGGATTGACCGCGGCGCTTTCGGAAAGCGGAGCCGCGCCCGCGAAAGCGGCGCCCAAGGCGGTAACCGCCAGCAAGCTGGCCAGTGCTGCGACGATCAGTGCGAACTTGTTTCTCATGCCGAAACGTCCCTGCCGCGCCGGAAGTCCCCTCCCCCGGCAGAACCGAAGATCAGGCTACCTACTAGTCCCTACGTCAACAACGGCTCCCGCCGCTCCCAACATGGCCTTAATCAACCTTTGCGACACAGATGCGAACGGGAGATTCGCAGCAGGGGCGGATGCGCTCGTTAAGCTGCTGTGACTTGACCTTCGAGGACGGGCAGGATGAGCAGGATGGGCTGCGGGCACGGGCCGAGCAGGCGCTCGGCGAGCTGGCGCAGGCCCTGATCGAGAACCCCACCCTCCACGATGCCTTTACCGCTGCCCTCGGCGCTCGCGAGAAGGCCCTGGAGGCGCAGCAGGCGGCGATGAGCGCCCTCAACCTGCCCTCGGCCACCGACGTCGAACGGGTGGAGCGACGGCTGCGGGCGTTTTCACAGCGCTTGGAGGACGTCGAGGAGGCGATCGACGACCTCAGCCGGGAAATGGGAGCCCTGCGGCGCGAGAAGGCGAAAAAGTCGCCCGCGAAAGCGGAGGCTAACCCTAAACCTTAGGGTGAGAGTACGGCTGCGGCGGCGCTTCCGGCTCGTTTAGCCGCCGCCTCTGACTCCGGCTCGTCGAGGACACCTCCCGCGGTCGTCTCCGCAACCACGAGGACGGCGGCGAGGGCGACGCCGAGCTTCCGCCCGGCCGCGAGCAGTCCCGCGGTTTGCAAATCGGCCACGTCAGCCGATAGCGACACCTCCTCGAGGTGATGGTGGAGGGCGTCGAGGCTTGCCACCGTCGCCTCCCGGGCCCCGGGGAGCGCCTGCCGCAGGGAGGTGGCGAGTTCCGCGTCCGGCGCGACGGCCTTGCCCCCAGTGGCGCGGGCCTCGCCGACGAGCGCCAGGGTCCCCAGCTCGAGGTCCCCCAGCGAGGCGCAGGTCCCGATCCGGACCGCTCGCCGCACGCCCAGCTCGGCTAGGTCGTGGAGGACGACGGTGGCGCTGGGCCCGCCCATTCCGGTGGATTGGATCGTCAGCTCGTGCCCCTCGTGGGTGAGGCCGGTGTACCCCCAGAGCCCGCGCGCGTGGTTGCTCATCTTCGGCTGCCGCAGCAGCTCCTGCGCCAGCATCAGCGCCCGGCCGGGGTCGCCGACCAGGATCGCGGCGGCGGCGTTGGGGGCGGTCGGTCGCAGGCGTGCCGGCACGGGGCGACCCTACCTCGGGCCCGACACGGGGGAGAAAGGCCCCCCTGCAGATTTGCTCCAGACGGCCAAAGACCCCCTTGAGATCGCTCCATAGCTTGATCGCAGTTGTGAAAACCGCGACCGGCGGGGCCGTGAATCCCGTCGGGCTAGGAGGAAAGTGGAATGAAAAGGAGGCTGATGATCGCCGCTCCGGTGGCCGCGATCGCCTCGATGCTCGTGCCCGGCGCCGCCTTCGGCGCTGAAGCGCCGGCGATCCTGGAAACCCCAGAGGCCAGCATCAATGCGATGTGGGTGATCGTCGCCGCCTGCTTGGTGATGTTCATGCAGGCGGGCTTCCTGCTCTTGGAGGTCGGGTTCTCCCGCGCCAAGAACGCTGGTGCGGGCGTCGCCAAGGTATTGGTGAACTTCTCGATCGCCTCGCTCTGTTATTGGGCGTGCGGCTTCGCGCTGGCGTTCGGCGGGCTCGGTGAGATCGCCGGGACCCACGGGTTCTTCCTCAACGTCGGCTCGTCGGTCGAACAGGCCGGCAGCAGCATCCCCTTCGTCGAAACGTATTCGATCTCCCCGGCCGCGTTCATGTTCTTCCAGTTCGTGTTCTGCGCGGTCTCGCTGGCGATCGTCTGGGGCGCGACCCTGGAGCGGATCAAGTTCAGCGCTTACATCATCTACGCGATCATCTTCAGCGCCGTGCTGTACCCGATCCTCAGTCACTGGATCTTCGGCGGCGGCTGGCTGCAGGTGAACGTCGGGATGCAGGACTTCGCCGGCTCCACGGTGGTCCACCTGATCGGCGCGACCGGTGCCTTCGCGGCCCTGCTGCTGCTCGGCCCGCGGATCGGCAAGTACACGAAAGACGGCAAACCGCGGGCGATCCCCGGGCACTCGATGCCCCTGGTCGGCCTCGGCGTACTGATCCTCTGGCTCGGTTGGTTCGGGTTCAACCCGGGTTCGACCCTCGGCGCGATCGGCGGCCGCTTCGCTGAAGTCGTCGTCGTCACCAACCTGGCCGCCGCTGCCGGCGTCGTCGCCGCGGTCGCCCTGATGTACCTGAAGACGAAGACGATCGACATCGGCATGGCCGGCAACGGCGCGATCGCCGGCCTCGTCGCGATCACCGCTCCGTCGGGCTACGTCGAGTATTGGGCGGCGCCGATCATCGGCGCGATCGCCGGCGTGATCGTCGTCTACGGCGTGCTGGCGATCGAGAAGCTGATCGACGACCCGGTCGGCGCCCTCTCGGCCCACGGCCTGGCCGGCATCTGGGGGACGCTCTCGTGCGGGATCTTCACCTCCCCGCGCCTGGCGGAACTGAATGAAGTCGGTGATCCCGGCCTCTGGTACAGCGGCTCCTTCCACCAGCTCGGCGCCCAGGCGCTCGGCGTGGCGGTTGCCTTCGCCTGTGTCTTCGTCGCCTCCTACGTGATCTTCTTCCTGATCAAGAAGACGATCGGCCTGAGGGTGACGGCAGAGGAAGAGGATGCGGGGCTCGACATCTCCGAGCACGGGATGTACGGGTACCCGGAGCAGTTCATCCCCCAGCCGGAGTACTCGACCGGAGCGGTTTACGGCAACAAGCCGAAAGCCGCTGCGGCTGGGTCCCCGGCCACCGTCACCCCGATGACCAGCGAGTCCTAGGAGGCCTGGGCGCATGAAAAAGATAGAGGCGTACATCCGCCACGAGGCGTTTGAGCCGATCCGGGCCGAGCTGCTCGACAAGGGCTTCCCGTCCCTGTCGATCATCGAGGCCAAGGGATCGGGCCGCCAGAAGGGCATCGTCGAGCGCTACCGAGGCTCGACCCTCACGGTCAACGTCCGTCCCAAGATCAAGCTCGAGGTGGTGATCGAGGACAAAGACAAGGACGTGGTCGTCGAGACGATCCTCAAGCACGCCCGCACGGGCGAGGTCGGCGACGGCAAGATCTTCGTGCTGCCGGTGGAGGAGGCGATCCGCATCCGCACCGGCGAGGACGGCCAGTCCGTCCTGCAGCTGCACGAGGAGTCGGAGATCCCCACCTAGACCACTCCGACATATCCCCCAAGAAAAGAGCAAGCGGGGCGGCCTCTGGTCGCCCCGCTTTCTTTGTCGGGAGGTCTGCGGGGAGGGGGTGGATGCCCCTCCTCCGGAATTGACCTCCCCTGCGCTGCGCTCCGGGGAGAAGATGCTGCGCGGCTTCGCCGCGCAAGAACCAGATTGCATGCCGCCGAACATTCCTGCGGAGGGGCATCCACCCCCTCCTCGAACCGTTTCGGGTTCCGTGGTTCCTTTGTCCGGATAGGTCGGACTAAAGAACCACGGAACCGCTCGGTTGAGCCGGCACGCAGAGTCGTGGGGGGG
>DASSMJ010000032.1:0-24364 GCA_035688955.1 Solirubrobacterales bacterium
CGGTGATCACCGTCAACTCCTCTGAGTCGGTCGAGGCGGCGCTGCGCCGCTGCGTCACCTCCGGCCACACCCGCCTGGTCGTGATCGAGGACGACAACCCCGACCGGGTGAAGGGGATCGTCCACAACAACAGCCTCGCCCGGCTCTACATGAGCGACGGTCCCGAGGCCGCGATCGAGCCGGTGATCCGCGACGCCCTGATCGTCCCCGAGACGCGCCCGCTCGACGACCTCCTGCACGACCTCCAGGTCCAGCGCTCCTCGCTGGCGGTGGTCGTCGACGAGTACGGGAGGACGGTCGGGATCGTCACGGTCGAGGACATCCTCGAGGAGGTGGTGGGGGAGATCGAGGACGAGACCGACCCGCGCGCCGCGGCGGTCCGCAAACTCACCAACGGCGACTGGTTCGTCCGCGGCCACGTCTCGCTCGGTGACCTCGCCGACGCCGGGATCGAGTTGCCGGTCGACAGCGACGCTTACAACTCGGTCGGCGGCTACGTCTTCGGCGAGCTCGGTCGCCTGCCCAAGCGCGGCGACACGATCAGCGCCGACGGCTACACGATCCGGGTCGAGGCGGTGCGGGAGAACCGCATCGAGGCGGTGCGGATCAGCGGCGGCGACGAGGGTTCCGTCCGCGTTACCGCCTAGCTTCATCGGGCAACCCCCTACCGCTGCGCGAATCTTTGGAGGTACCGCATGTGGGTTGTACGCCTGACCGACAAGCAGCTCGAGGTTCTGCGGGCGCTGCTGCGGTCCGAGGAGCACCTTGGACCCGCCCTCAAAGGGGCGGTCGAGGCCCTCGACCTAGCTCGCTGGGACGAGTTGCCCGAGGCCGAGCTGCCCTGGGAAGAGATCGAGATCGTCGCCCGCCGTCAGGGGATCAGCGAGGCCGACGTGATCTGGGATATGGCGGCGAAAGGCGGCGCCGCTCGCGCCGACTGACTCAGTCGTAGCTGTAAAAGCCGGCGCCGCTCTTGCGGCCGAGTTTTCCCTCGTCGACCATCTTGGTGATGATCGGCGGCGGGTTGTGGGTCGGCTCGTTCGTTTCCGCGTAGAGGGCGTCGCCGATCGCTTTCGAGACGTCCATGCCGACGAAGTCGAGCAGGGCGAGCGGGCCCATCGGGTGGCCGGCGCCGAGCTTCATGCAGGTGTCGACCGCACCCGGCTCCATGCCGGTCCGTTCGACCATCCGGGCGGCATCGAAGAGGTAGGGGAAGAGCAGGCGGTTGACGACGAAGCCGGCTTCGTCGGGAACCTCGACCGCGGTCTTGCCGAGCGCGGCGCACCAGGCGAGGGCTTTCTCGCGGGCGGCGGCGGCGCCGTCGGGGACGCAGACCTCGACCAGCGCCATCCGCGGCACCGGGTTGAAGACGTGGAAGCCGAAGAGCTTGGGGGTGCCGGCCGCCTCGGCGATCTCGGCGATGCTGAGCGAGGAGGTGGTGGTGGCGAGGTCGGCGTCGGGGCAGGCGGCGGCGATGCGGCTCAGCAGCTCGCCCTTCGGCCCGACCTCCTCGACGATCGCCTCGACGATGATGTCGCAGTCGGCGAGGTCCGCCGGGTCGGTGGTGACCCGCAGCCGCGAGGGCTCGGCCCCCTCGATCTTGGCGCAGGCGGCGACCACTTTCTCCTCCGCGCGCCAGGCCGAGGCCTCGCTGCGGGCGAGCAGAATGGTGTCTGCGGTCGTGGTCGAAACCGCGGCAAGGCCGGTGGCGATCGCCCCGCTGCCCGCGATTCCCGGACTCGAGTACCCCTGATTCGCGCTCATTGGCCGGGCTTGTATCACGCATCAACCGTGCCGTGACTTGAGGGTTCACCCTTGGCTGACTGACCAGTCAATCGGCTACCCTCAAAGGAGATCTTCGAGAACGGAGGGCAGTCATGGGCAACGGCAACGGCAAGTTCGGGGGACAGGAAGTCGTCATCGTCGAGGCGGCGCGCACGCCGATCGGCCGCGGTCACCCGGAGAAGGGCTACTACAAGGGCCTCCATCCCTCCAACCTCCTCGCCCGCACCTACAAAGAGGTGATCGACCGCGCCGGGATCGACCCGAACGAGGTTGGCGACGTGATCGCCGGCTGCGTCCAGCAGTTCGGCGAGCAGGGCCTCAACATAGGCCGCAACGCCTGGCTCGAGGCCGGCCTGCCGCAGGAGGTGCCGGGCACCACGGTGGACCGCCAGTGCGGCTCCGCCCAGCAGGCGGTCAACTTCGCCGCCGCCCTGGTCGCCTCCGGCGTCCACGACGTCGCGATCGGGGGCGGGGTCGAGCACATGGGCCACATCTCCTTCGCCGACTCCTACAAGGTGATGGAGGAGCACGGGCTTGCCTTCTCGCCGGAGCTGATGGAGCGCTACGACCTGATCCCGCAGGGCCTCTCGGCGGAGATGATCGCCGACCAGTGGGAGATCAGCCGCTCCGAGCTCGACGAGCTCGGCGTCCGCTCCCAGCAGCTCGCCAAGCAGGCGACCGAGGAGGGGCGATTCGAGCGCGAGATCATCCCGATGCAGGTCAACGGCGACACCTACGTCACCGACCAGGGCCTGCGCGAGACGACGCTCGAGGGGCTCTCGCAGCTGAAGCCGGCCTTCAAGGAGGACGGCAAGATCACCGCCGGCAACTCCTCGCAGGTCAGCGACGGCGCCGCCGCCGTCTTGTTGACGACGCGGGAGAAGGCCGACGAGCTGGGGCTGAAGCCGCGGGCGCGGATCTTCGACCAGACCACGGTCGGCGTCGACCCGGTGATCATGCTCACCGGCCCGATCCCGGCGACGCGCAAGCTGCTCGAGCGCAACGGGATGACGATGGACGACATCGACCTGGTCGAGATCAACGAGGCCTTCGCCTCCGTGGTCGGCGCCTGGCGACGGGAGCTCGATCCCGACATGGACCGGGTCAACGTCAACGGCGGCGCGATAGCCCTTGGCCACCCGCTGGGCTCGACCGGCGCCCGCTTGATCACCACCCTGCTGCACGAGATGGAGCGCTCCGACAAGGAGATGGGCCTGGTGACGATGTGCTGCGGCGGCGGCCTCGGTACGGGGACCTTGATCCAGCGGATTTAGGGGGCCTATACTCCGCGCAGAAATGCGCAGGGTTAACTTAGTACTCATAGTCCTCGCCTTTGCTGGCCTGGCCGCCGTTGTCGCCGCCGGCTGCGGCAGCAGCGCCGATTCGCAGGAGCGCACGCTGACGAAAAAACAGTTCGTCCACGTAACCGAAGCCTTCTGCGAAAGGGAATACAAGCCGGAGGAACGCGACATGGAAAAGTACGCCGACGAACACGGTTTGCTTTTCGGCGGCGGCGAGCCGTGGGAAGAAGAAATTCTGACTCAAGCGGTGGTCTTCGACTACATCCGCGACAAAATCAACTTCTTCAAGTCGCTGCCGCCGCCTGAAGGGGATGAGAAAGAGGTGCGGGGGATGATCGAAGCCTTCGAATCCGGCCTCGAACGGAGCGAAAACAACCCCGCCGGTCTCGCCGAAGAACGCCCTTGGACGAAGAAGAAGCCTCCCGAAGATTTTTGGGACGCGAGCTACGAAACCACCACTGACTATGGCCCGTGGCTCTGCGGGCAGCCCTGAGATAACTCCCTGGCCAGGCGGCCAGTGAACCTCTATATGCTCCGCTCTCGATGGACCTGACGCTGTCGCCATCGGAGGAGAGCTTCCGCGACGAGGTTCGCGCCTGGCTGCAGGAGAACAACCCGGGTCCCGAGCCGGAGGGGGCCGGGCTCGACGAGGTGATGACCTTCCGGCGCGGGTGGCAGCTCAAGCTGCACGAGGCGGGCTGGGCCGGGATCTCCTGGCCGCGGGAGTACGGCGGCCGTGGCGCGACGATGATCGAGCAGGCGATCTTCGCCGCCGAGGCGACCCGCCAGGAAGCGCCGGCGCCGGCCAACGTGCTGGGGCTGGCGATGGGCGGTCCGGTGGTGATCGCCCACGGGACCGACGCGCAGAAGGCCCGCTATCTGGAGCCGATCCTCACCGGCGAGGAGATCTGGTGCCAGGGCTTCTCCGAGCCCGAGTCCGGCTCCGACCTCGCCTCGCTGAAGACCCGCGCGGTCAAGGACGGCGACGAATGGGTGGTAACCGGCCAGAAGGTCTGGACGACCTTCGCCCAGTACGCCAAATGGTGCATGTTGGTCGCCCGCACCGATCCAGACGCGCCGAAGCACCAGGGGCTCACCTACTTCCTGATGGACATGGAGCAGGAGGGGGTGCAGACGCGGCCGCTGGTGCAGATCACCGGCGAGGGCGAGTTCAACGAGGTCTTCTTCGAGGAGGCACGGGTCCCCGACGCCAACGTCGTCGGCGGGGTCGGCAATGGCTGGGCGGTGGCGATCACGACGCTGATGAACGAGCGCGCCGGGCTCGCCTTCGGCGCGATCTCCCAGATCCAGAACAGCCTCGGTCGGCTCGGCAAGCTGGCGCAGCAAACTCCTTCGAACGGCGGCACCGCTGCCGATGATCCCTACTTCCGCCAGCGGATCGCCCAGCTCCACATCGAGGTGGAGACGATGCGGCTGAACGCCTACCGCGGCCTGACCAAGACGATGCAGTCCGGGATCCCCGGGCCGGAGGGTTCGCTTGGCAAGTGGCAGTGGGCCGACATCAACCAGGACCTGACCGAGCTGGCGCTGGAGATCGAGGGCGCCTACTCATTGCTGGCGCGGGGCTCTGAGCACGCTGTCGCCGGCGGCGCCTGGCAGTACGGCTTCCTCCGCTCCCGCGCCAACTCGATCGAGGGCGGTACCACCGACATCCTCAAAAACATCATCGCCGAGCGGGTGCTCGGGTTGCCAAGGCTTCGCTAAGAGGGATACGGGCGCATGTACTTCGACCTCACCGACGAGCAGCAGGCGATCAAGCAGACCGCCCACGACTTCCTCGCCTCGCGCTTCAAATCCGAGCGGGTCCGCGAGATCGCGGTCAGCGGGGACGGCTTCGACGAGGCGGGCTGGAAGGAGATGGCCGAGCTCGGCTGGGCCGGCTTGGCGCTGCCCGAAGAGTGGGGCGGACAGGGGCTCGGGATCGTCGACCTCGCCGTCCTCTTCGAGGAGATGGGCTACGCGCTCGCACCCTCACCGCTGCTCTCGAACACGATCGCCGGGCTGGCACTGAGCGCCGGCGGGTCCGACGAGCAGAAGGACCGCTGGCTGCGGTCGCTGGCCGAGGGGTCGCTGCGCGGGACCCCGGCTCTGTTCGACGCCGACGGGACCGGCGAGCCGATGAAGTTCTCGATGGTGGCCGGCGAGACGCTCTCGGGTGAAAAGACCTTGGTGATGGACGCGGCGAGCGCCGATTTCTTCCTCGTCGCAACCGCCGACGGCCACCGCCACATCGTCGACAGCGGCGCCGCCGGGGTGACGGTGATCCCCGAGGAGTCGATCGACCCCACCCGCCGCATCTCCTCGGTCCGCTTCGAAGGTGTGCGTCCGGAGGCGACGCTGCCGGGGGCCGGTGAGGACTACATCCCGGTCTTCCTCCGCGCCTGCGTCGCGATCGCCGCCGAGTCGACGGGGCTGGCGCAGCGGGCTCTGGAGATGTCGGTGGAGTACGCGAAAGACCGGCAGCAGTTCGGGCGCCCGATCGGCGCCTACCAAGCCGTCTCCCACCGCTGCGCCCAGATGCTGCTGGAGACCGAGAACTCGCGCTCGGCCGTCTACGGCGCCGCCTGGGCAGCCGACGCCGAGCCGGAGTCGCTGCCGCTGGCGGCGGCGACGGCCAAGGCCTACGCCTCCGACGCCGGCTGGCGCGTTCCCGACGCGGCGATCCAGGTGCACGGCGGCATCGGCTTCACCTGGGAGCACGACCTCCACTTCTTCCTCAAGCGCGGCCGCGGCAACGCCGCCTCTCTCGGCGACGCCAAGTGGCACCGCGAACGCGTTGCCGACGCCGTGCTCGCCGGCGAGACCGCCCCGGCCAGCTCCTGAGCCGGCCAGCAGACGATGGGCGCGCTCGACCGCATCTCCGTCGCCGCGATCGGCACTTCGGTCGCCGACCTCGAGGCGGAGACGCTGCGGGCCGAGGCGGCGGGCGTGGAGTGCGTCTGGGCGCCGGAGCTGTTCCGCAGCGCCGTCACCCAGGCGACCTACCTGGCGGCGAAGACCGAGCGGATCGGGGTGGCCACCGGGATCGTCTGGGCCTTCACCCGCAGCCCCTTCATCCACGCGATCAGCGCGCTGGACATCGACGAGATGTCGGGTGGTCGCTTCCGACTGGGCATGGGGGCTGGGGTCAAGCGCCTCAACGAGACCTGGCACAACGCTGACTACGGCCGCCCCGCCCCGCACCTGCGTGAGGCGATAGAGGCAACGCGGCTGATCATGCGCCAGGCGAGCGCCGGCGAGCCGATCCGTTACGAGGGCGAGTACTACGACATTGACATCAAGGGCTGGGTGCGGCCTCACCCGGCGCCGCGCGAGGCGCCGCCGATCTACACCGCCGCCGTGCAGGCGGGGATGGCGCGCATGGCCGGTGACGTCGCCGACGGCCTGATCGGCCACCCGATCCAGAGCCTGAAGTGGATCGACGAGGTGATCGTCCCCGCGTTCGAGAAGGGACTGGATCGATCCGACCGCAAGCGGAGCGACTTCGACTACCTGCCGACCGTCTGCTGCGCGATCGACGACGACGAGGGGCGGGCGATCGAGATGGCCCGTCGCACGATCTCCTTCTACGCAACGGTCAAGACCTACATGCCCCTATGGGAGATGCACGGCTTCGCCGACAACGCCGTCGCCGCCGGCGAGGCCTTCCGCCGCGGCGACCTCGCCGCCGTCCCAGCCGCGATCAGCGACGAGATGGTCGAGGCTTACTGCGCCGCCGGCCCTCTAGACAAGGTCCGCGCCCGGGTCGAGGCCACCGCCGAGCGCGCCGACGGCCTCTTCCTCACCCCGCCGACTTACTTCATCTCCCCCGAGGAGCTGAGCGAGTTCCAAAACCGCATCATCGACGCCTTCGGCCCGGCGGCGGGAGCCACGACTCTGTGAAAAAGCACCCTCAAGGTGCTTTCTCACAGAGTCGCGAGATGGAAGTCCTGGAGACCCCGGAGGGACTCAGCCCTTTTCCATCTCCCGCTGGACGTCGGCCTCGGTGATGCGGTTGCTGGGGCCGTAGGCTTTCCAGCCCTGGGAGATGACGGCGATGGCGATGCCGAGAATCACCCAGACGGGCCAGAAGTAGCCGGCGCCGCCGAGCAGCCAGATGACGATGCAGACGAGCACGGCGAAGGCACCACCGGCGGCGATGCCTTTGAAGTCCTGCTTCATCTTCAGCCGCTGGATCGCCAGTTCCCGCGCGTGCTCGGGCTTGGCGACCCCTTCCTCGACGCTGGGCCGTTCGGTCACGCGCCGATCCTACGGGCAGATGACGATGAGGTGGAAATCTCCGTCCTCGTTGGAGCCGTCTTTGCCGCGGGTCCTGACCTCGATCGCGTTCGGATTCGACGGCGAGGTGTTGGTTTGCGCGTAGCCCGGCTGCGGAGTCGTGGTGCCGGCATTGTTAGCGCCAGCGACGTCGGCGCAGGTGGAGACGTTGAAGGGGAAGGTCACGGTGACCGCGCCGCCGCCCTCGGTCGCGCTGATGTTCGGCCCGCTGGCCCGCGCCAGCGCCGCGTTGCCAGGGCTGGCCGGGTTGTGGACGACCGCCCAGAAGGTGTGGGTCGCGACCTTGGCGAACGGCACCGTGCCCAGCTTGTTGGTGTTGATCTGGAACCCGGTGAGGGTGTCTTTCTTCAGCTTGCCGCCGCCGATCGTCTGCTTCTGGATCGCGCCGCCGTTGATCGATTGCGCTGCGTAGGCCGTGCCGGCGAGGGCGGCGACCAGCGCGATCAGCGCTACCACCATCGCCGGCGACGGGCGCCGCTTCAAGAGTTTTCTCATCTGCGCCCCCTACCCGGGCAGGCCGGCGGCGAAGCGTTGGAAGGCCGCCATGTCGCTCACGGCGCGACCGTGGCCGGGAAGGATCAGCGTCGGGTCGAGCTCAGCCAGCTTGCGGATCGAGCGGCGGTTCTCGGCCGGGTCAGGAGTGAGGTCGCTGGGTGGCTCGGCCAGCCGGGTCCGCATCGTCACGTAAGTGATGTTGCGGATCACGTCACCGCAGATCGCGACCCGGTCGGAATCGCGGAAGAAGATCACCTCGCCGGGAGCGTGGCCGGGAGCGTGGACGACGCGGAAGCCGGCGACCTCGTCGTCCTCCCGCAGCACCCGGTCGACCTTGTGCGGTGGGCCTTCCCACATCCGCGCGAAAGCCTTGGCGCCGGGCTTGGCGGTCGCCGCCACCGCGCGCCGACCCTCCATCGCGTCGACGTCGTCGGCGTGGCAGGCGAGCGGCACCCCGCGCGCCTCGCAGACCGCTTTCGCGCAGCCCTGATGGTCGGGGTGGACGTGGGTGAGGGCGACCATCGAGATCTCCCGCCCCTCGAGCTCGGAGAAGATCCGCCGCTTGTCCCAGCGGCGGCCGGCGTCGATCAGCACGTCCTCGGCGAGGTAGATGTTGATCAGCGGTCGCGGCAGTTCCCGCAGTCGCCAGACGCCGGGAGCCAGGTACTTCAATGCGAGATCCCGAGCCCGTCGCGCGGCTCGCCGCTGTGCTGGGAGAGCTCTTCGAGGCGGGCGATCTGCTTCTCGCCTTCCACTCGCGCCGGGTGGCCGGCGGGCAGCGGCTCGATCAGACGACGGATGCGGTTGCGGATCTGCAGCGAGAAGTGGGGCGTGACCGGGCCGGCCAGGGCGCGGATGTCCTCGGCGGTGAGCTCCTTCGCGCCGCCGAGCAGTTGCGGGTTCTCGGACTCGCTCATTCGCCGCCGCCGATCTTCGCCAGTTCGGCCAGTTCGTTCACTTCCGCCTGCTGCGAAACGGAGATCGCCTCCTGGTCGCCGATCAACCAGACGTGGTTGTAGAAGGCGCGGGTGGGGTCGGTGGTGTATCCGGGCTTCACGTCGAGGAGGTAGCTGCGAAGGGCTGCCGGGAGCGTAGCGGCGTCGTCGGTGAGGAGCAGCGGCCCCCAGGTGCCGGAGGCCGAGAGCGGCGCCGCGCCGACCGCGTCGGCGGGCGAGTCGCTGCGGGCGAGGACGAAGCCGTGGCCGGGGTCGTTGACGTTCCAGCCGAAGCTGCCGTCGCGATAGCGGGCAAAGGCGATCGCGTTGGCTACCGGGTCCTTGCCGGCGACGCGCTTGACGCGTTTGGAGATCTTCGAGATTTCCTTGAAGACGCCCTTGTCGATGACCGCTTCAGGACCAAGGACGTAGACCGGCACCTTCGGGTGGCCCTGCAGCACCCCGGCGGTTTCCGGGGGGAGGCTCTTCGCTTCGGTGAACAGAACCGGGTCGCCGGAGCGAGCCGCCCAGGCGGCGGCGGGAGCGGCGAATTCCGGCGCATCCACAGGAGCGATCACGAAGTGCTTGGGTGGGCCGGCGGCTTCTTCTCGGACCCGGGCGATCGCTGACGCCGATCCGTACGGGGTGGGACGGGCACCCAGCACTATCTGGACCTTGTCGATCTCGGGGAAGTCCTCGCGATCGGTGGCCCCGATGCTGAGGAGGCCGGCCCCGTCGGTGGCGTCGCTCCCGGTCGGAGCCATGGCTTCGAGAGCTTCGGCGGAATCTTCCGGCAGCTCGCCGTCCTGTTTGAAGAGGATCGGCGCGCGGATCGGCGGCGCCATCAGAACAGCGGCCGCGATCGCCCGCGGGTCGTCTTCGTCGACGAGCGTGACGGCCGCCGGCCGCTGCGATGGGGTGGTGGAGGGAAAGACGGCGAGGGCGGCTCCCGCGGCATTGGCGGCGGGGTCAGGGCCGCCGATCCGGGTCGTGTTGTTGGTCGCGAGGCTGGGGAAGGGGAGGCCTTCGGCGGTGGGCGCCGGAGCCTCGGCTTCGTCGGGGGGAGCCTGCGCGCTCGAGCGGCCCCCTTGGGAGCTTCCGCCCTCGTCCGGGCCGCCCCCGCCGGTGCTGCCGACGATCGCGGCGACGATGAAGACGAGGGCGAGCAGGACGAGGGCGCCCAGCAACTTCGGGGTCTGGGACTTCGGCTGCCGCGGCGGCTTCTCCTTCGGCGCCGGCGCCTTATCCGGCTCCTTGTCCTCGGGCGCGGGGACGTCGGCGTTGATCGGGCGCTTGGGGCTCACCGCTTGGAAACGTAGCGAGCGTTTGCCGCTCGAAGGAGTACAGTTCCCGAAAACTGGCTGACTGACCAGTCAATCGGGCACCGGCGGAGAGGAAACGAGGCAGACAGATGGATTTCGCACTCAATGACGAGCAGAAAGAGTTCAAGGCGCGCTGCCGCAAGTTCGCGCGCGAGGTGATCCGGCCGGGCGCCCGCAAGCACGACGAGGAGGAGAGCATCCCCTGGGAGGCGATCAAAGAGGCGCGCAAGCAGGGCTTCGGCACGCTTGAGTCGATCCAGCGCTCGGCCGCAGATCCCGAGGGCCAGTTCCAGGTGATCTCGGCCGAAGAGTTCCACTGGGGCTGCGCCGGCACCGCCCTGGCGATCTCCGGCTCCGGCCTCGCCGCCGCGGGCATCGCCTCCTCCGGTACGCCCGAGCAGATCATGCGCTGGGTGCCCGAGTGCTTCGGAAGCGCGGAGGAGATCAAGATGGGCGCCTACGCCGTGACCGAGCCGCAGGCCGGCTCCGACGTCAAGAGCCTGAAGACGACCGCCAAGCGCGACGGCGACGAATGGGTCCTCGACGGCACCAAGGTCTTCATCACCAACGGCGGTATCGCTGACGTCCACGTCGTCGTCGCCACCGTCGACCCGGCGCTCGGCACCCGCGGCCAGGCCTCTTTCGTCATCCCCAAAGGCACCCCGGGGCTCTCCCAGGGCAAGAAGGAGTCGAAGCTCGGGATCCGTGCCTCGCACACCGCCGAGGTCGTGCTCGAGGACTGCCGCGTCCCCGGTGACTGCCTGCTCGGCGGCGACGAGAAGCTGGAGAAGAAGCTGCAGCGCGGTCGCGAAGGCAAGAAGTCCCGCGGCGCCGACGCGCTGGCGACCTTCGAGGTGACCCGGCCGCTGGTCGGCGCCTCGGCGCTCGGCATCGCCCAGGC
Source organism: Solirubrobacterales bacterium (assembly GCA_035688955.1). Taxonomy (GTDB): domain Bacteria; phylum Actinomycetota; class Thermoleophilia; order Solirubrobacterales; family 70-9; genus VAYN01. The sequence continues at coordinate 11,039 of DASSMJ010000032.1, forward strand.
CGCCTACGAGTGGACCCTCGAGTACCTCGACGGCCAGGAAGAAAGCGGCGTGCCGCTGCTGAGCGCGCAGCGGATCCAGCAGACGCTCGCCGACGTCGCGACCGAGATCGAAGCCGCCCGCCTGCTCGTCCAGCGCGCCGCCTGGATGGGGCGCAACGGCGTGCCGATGACCGGCGGCCAGGGTTCGATGTCGAAGCTGAAGGCCGGCGACGTGACGATGTGGGCGACGACGACGCTGATGGATCTCGTCGGTCCCTACGCGCAGAGCTCCGATTGCCCGCTGGAGAAGTGGTTCCGCGACGCCAAGATCTACCAGCTGTTCGAGGGCACCGCCGAGATCCAACGGATGGTCATCTCCCGGATGCAGGCGCGCGAATACGCCGAGCGCCTCGGCTACGCCGCCGAAGTAGCCGCCGAGACGATGAAGAAGGAGCCGGTGGCGGCGTAAAGGCCCTCTCCTCCGCCGACGGGACGATTCTCCTCCATATAGGGGTACTTTCGTCCCGTCGGCGTAAGCTCGCTGCGTGCACGGACCCGGCGGCCACAGCCACGCCCTCGACGCTCGCCGCGCCGACAGCCGGCGGCGGATGCGGTGGGCGCTGGCGATCAACGTCGGGCTCTTCCTCGCCGAGGCGATCGGCGGCATCCTCACCGGCTCGCTGGCGGTGCTGGCCGACGCCGGCCACCTGCTCTCCGACGTCGGCTCGATCGTCCTCGCCCTGATCGCCGCCCGCCTGGCGGCGCTGCCGGCGGTCGGCCGCCGCACCTTCGGCTACCAGCGCTCGGAGGTGCTGGCGGCGCTGGTCAACGGCCTGCTGCTGGTCGCGGTCAGCGTCGCGGTCGCGGTCGCGGCGATCGGCCGCTTCTCCGACCCGCCCGAGATCGACGGTTGGGGCGTGCTCGCGCTCGGGCTCTTCGGTCTCGCCGGCAACGTCGTCGCCACCCTCGTCCTCGCCGGCGGCCAGCGCCAGGACCTCAATCTGGAGGGGGTGCTGCGCCATTCGGCCGCCGACGCCCTCGGCTCGCTCGGCGTGGTCGTTGCCGGCGCCTTCGTCCTCGGCGGCGGCTCCCCTGTCGTCGACCCGATCGTCGGGCTGCTGATCGCCGGCCTCGTCCTCGCCTCCTCCTGGCGGCTGATCAAGGAGCCGGTCGACGTCCTGATGGAGGCCGCCCCCGCCGGCATCGACGTCGAAGCGGTGGGGCAGGCGATCTGCGGCGAGGAGGGGGTGCGCTCGGTCCACGACCTCCACGTCTGGACGGTCACCTCGGGTTTCGGCGCGATCGCGGCCCACGTCGTCGTCGCCCAGGCCAGCGACCGCGACCTGATCCGCCGCCGACTCGAGCTGACGCTGCGGGAGCAATACGGCATCGAGCACACCACCCTGCAAATGGAGGAAGAGGCCTCCCAAGAGCTCCTGCGCGTCGAGAACGCGCCAGGCGGCTGATCGCAAGCCCGATTGCAGGAACTTTCGAGTAGCTGAGCCGAAAAGGTCGCTTGGCTAGCCTCGTTTGCGATGTTCCTCCACCGTTCCGTTGTGTCGGCGCTTTGCGCTGCCGCGGCCCTGCTCATGCTCGCTGCTCCCACGGCCTTCGCCGAGGACCTTCAGTCCGAACTGGAAGCGAAGCAGTCGCAACTGGAGAAGGTGGAAGAACGCAAGGGGGTCTTGACCTCGACGATCTCCCGCTACGGGGACGAGATCGACCGGCTGACCGCCGAGGTCGCTGACATCCGCAACCGCGAGGCTGCGGTGCGCGAACGGCTGGTCGCCAAGCAGACCGAACTGAACCAGGCAGTCGCCGAGCTCGACGCCGCCCACGACCGCCTCGTGACCCTGCGCGCGCACCTGAAGCGGGCGCTGGTGGCGCTGCGCGAGCGGCTGGTGGCGATGTACGAACTCGGCAGCCCGGACGTGGTCACCGTGATCATCGGCTCCAACAGCCTCGACGACCTCGCCGCCCGCACCGAATACCTCGATCGCCTGCACGGGATGGACGAGCAGGTGGTGGGGAGGGTGCGCGACCTGCGCGACCAGGTCAAGGACCTGGTGGCGCGGCTGCGCGACACCAAAAACCGGATTGAATCCGCGCGTGACGCGATCGCCGCGGAAAAGGAAGCGCTGACGACGGCGCGGGCGGCGCTGCAGAGCCACCAGCAGCAGCTCCTCAGCGCTCGGGCCGAGCGCGAAGCGGCGCTGAAGAAGATCCGCTCCCACGAGGACGAGCTCGACGGCGACCTCTCGGAAATCCAGGGCAAGATCGCCGCCCAGCTGGCGGAAACCGGCTCGACCCCGCTGCCGGCGGGGCCTATCCGTTACGGCGGCGGCGGGCTGATCTGGCCGGTCGACGGGCCGGTCGTCTCCGGCTTCGGCTCGCGGACGATCAACGGCAGCTACGAGTACCACCCGGGGATCGACATCGCGGTCGGCGAAGGCACGCCGATCCGGGCGGCCGACGACGGCGTCGTCAACCTCCAGCAGTCGGAGGCCGAAAGCGGCGGCTACGGCAACTTCACCTGCATCGATCACGGCGGCGGGCTCTCCACCTGCTACGCCCACCAGAGCTCTTTCGCGGTTTCCCTTGGCCAGTCGGTTAGTCAAGGGGATGTCATCGGGTACACGGGCTGCACCGGATACTGCTTCGGTCCGCACCTCCACTTCGAGGTTCGTATAAACGGCTCCGTGACTGACCCGATGGGCTATCTATAGGCACAATTACTTCTGATGATTCGCCAGGCGCGCACCTATCTCATCGGGGCGGTCTCGGGGACGGGCCTGATCGCCGTCGCCATCGCCGCCTTCGTCCTGCTGGTCTCTGGCCAGGTCTTCGGCGTTTTGCCGATCACCGGCCTGGTGCGCGGAGGCGAGGACGAGGCCGCGGTTTCGAGCGCGGCGCCGGTCGCCGATAACGGCGGCGGCGGCGGAGCCGGGGGAGCATCCGGCAAAGGCCAGACCGGCCCGACCGGCGGCAAAGCCGGGGGTGGTGGGGGCGGCCGACCATCGGCTGGTGACGGATCAGGCGGCCTCGGCGGCAGCGCGGGCGGCGGCAGCGAGCAGCCCTCCAGGGGCGGTGGCGGCAGCGAAGGCGGCGGCAGCACGCCAACCGGCGGCGGAGGCGAAAATTCCGCACCGGCTCAGTCTTCTCCCGGCACCTCGGGCAGCGGATCCGGCACCGCGTCGGGCGGCGGCGGCAGCACGAGCGGCGGCGGTGGCAGCGGGGGAGGCGGCGAAAGCGGCGGCGAAACCACTACCTCGACGCCCTCCTCGAAAGTCACCAGCACCGTCAACGAAACGGTCGAAACCGTCGATCAGACGGTGACCGGCGGCGCCCTCGAAGAAACCGGCGTCACCGGCGTGACCGAAGAAGTCGTCGAAAGCGTCGCCGGGCCGGAATCGACGGTCGGCAAGGTCGTCGACGAAACCTCGAAGACGGTCGAAGGCATCCTCGGCAAATAGCTTCCTGGGGCGGCGACCCTTCGGGCCGCTGATCGGCCACAATGCCCGTCCTATGGCGGAGCAGGGACAAATGGGGTCGGTAGCCAGTGATCAGGTCGCCGGTTCGCCCGTGTTTCCGCGCGGCAGCCGGGTGAACGAGGAGGGGCACCTGGAGATCGCCGGCTGCGACGTGGTCGAGCTGGCGGAAGAGTTCGGCACCCCGGCCTACCTCTACGCCGAGGACGACATCCGCGCCCGCGCCCGCGAGTACCGCGAGGCATTCGAGAGTCGCGGCGCCGACCACGAGATCCTCTTCGCCAGCAAGTCGCTGCCCTGCACCGCCGCCTACCGGCTCTTTGCCGAGGAGGGGCTCTCGGTCGACGTCGCCTCCGGCGGCGAGCTGCACATGGCGCTGAAGGCGGGCTTCGACCCCGACCGGATCCACATGCACGGCAACAACAAGTCCGACGAGGAGATCCTCTTCGCGGCGCGGACCGGGATCCGCCACCTGATCCTCGACTCCTTCGACGAGATCGAGCGCTGCGAGCGGCTGCTCGACGAACCGCAGCGGGTGCTGATCCGGGTCACGCCCGGGATCAAGCCCTCGACCCACGACTACATCACCACCGGCCAGCTCGACTCGAAGTTCGGCTTCGGGCTCGAGGACGGCCTGGCGGCGCGGGCGGTGGAGCGGGTGCTCGCCTCCGAGAAGCTGGAGCTGGTCGGGCTGCATGCCCACATCGGCTCCCAGATCTTCGAGCTTGAGCCCTACACGCTGGCGATCCGGGCGCTGGGCGAGCTGGCCGGCGACTGGTGCCAGGTGGTCAACGTCGGCGGCGGCCTCGGCGTCGCCTACACCGCCGCGGACGAGCCGCCCTCGATCGACGCCTACGTCGACGTCAAGGTGCGCGGCGTCGCCGAGGTCTTCGGCGAGGGAGTGCGGATCCTGGTCGAGCCGGGGCGCTCGCTGGTCGCCAACGCCGGCGTCACCGCCTACCGCGTCGGCACCGTCAAGGAGATCCCCGGGGTACGGACCTACGTCGCCGTCGACGGCGGCATGTCCGACAACCTGCGGCCGATGCTCTACGGCTCGCAGTACGAAGCCTTCGTTGCCGATCGGGCCGCGGCGCCGGCCGAGACGCTGGTGACGATTGCCGGCATGCACTGCGAGTCCGGCGACGTGATCGTCCGCGACACGAGCTTGGCCGAGCCGGCGGTCGGCGACGTCCTCGTCACCCCGGCCACCGGCGCCTACGGCTACGCGATGGCGAACAACTACAACGGCGTGCCGCGGCCGCCGGTCGTCTTCTGCCGCGACGGTGAGGCCCGGGTGGTGGTCCGCCGCGAGACTTACGAGGACCTGACGGCGAGGGACGTCTAGACGCCGATGTCCTCCGAAGGCTCCAAACCGGTCCGCATCGGGCTGCTCGGACGCGGCACGGTCGGCGCCGCCTTCGCCGACCTGCTGGCGGAGCGGGCGGATGCGGTCGAGGCGGCAACCGGACGGCGGCCGCAGCTCGCCGGGGTGCTGACCCGCGGCGACGGGGACTTCGAGCAGATCCTCGCCGGCTCCGACCTGATCATCGAGCTGATGGGCGGGACCGAGCCTGCGCGCGAGCACGTCCTGGCGGCGCTGCGAGCCGGCAAGCCGGTCGTCACCGCCAACAAGCAGCTGCTTGCCCAGCACGGCGACGAGCTCTTCGCGGTCGCCCGCGAGGCCGGGGTGCAGCTGCGCTTCGAGGCGGCGGTCGCGGCGGTGATCCCGATCGTCCGCACGATCCAGGAGAGCTTCGGCGTGACCGAGATCTCGAAGGTCTTCGGGATCGTCAACGGCACCACCAACTTCATCCTCACCGAGATGGCCGCCAGCGGCGCCGGCTACGACGACGTGCTGGCGCGGGCGCAGGAGCTCGGCTACGCCGAGGCCGACCCGACCGACGACGTCAGCGGCGCCGACGCCGCGGCGAAGATGGCGATCCTCGCCCGGCTCGCCTTCCACACCCCGGTCACCCTCTCCGAGGTCACCTACGAGGGGATCGAGGGCATCCTTCCCGACGACATCGCCTACGCCAAGGAGCTGGGGCTCTCGCTGAAGCTGCTCGGCGTCGCCGAACGGCGCGACGGCGGCGTCAGCGTCCGCGTCTTCCCCTGCTTTCTCTATCGCGGCCACCCGCTGGCGCCGATCGAGGGTCCGTTCAACGCGGTCATGGTCGAGGCGCCGGCGATTTCCGAGGTGACGATGTCGGGACCGGGGGCCGGCGGCCTGCAGACCGCCTCGGCGGTGCTCGGCGACGTCGTCTCGATCCTCGCCGGCGACGCGCCGGTCCACGAGACCCGGGTCGAGCTGCCGATCGTCGAGGACGTCAGCTCCTCCTTCTACCTCTACCTCGAGGTGGCCGACCAGCCGGGCGTGCTGGCGCGGGTCGCGGCGGTGCTCGGCGACCACGAGATCTCGGTCAAGAGCGTGGTCCAGCGCGGGATCGGCGACGAGGCGCGGCTGGTGATGGTCATCCATGAGTGCCTCGAGTCGAAGTTCGCCGCCGCGCTGGAGGGGCTGGGCGAGCTCGACGAGCTGCGCGCGCCGCCGCGCTCGATACGCGTGATCGAGGAGGAGTACTAGTGGCGGCCGGGCTGATCGACCGCTACCGCGACCGGCTCTCGCTCGAGCCGGGGGATCCGGTGGTGACCCTGAACGAGGGGTCGACGCCGCTGATCGAAGCGCCGCGCCTCTCGGAGCGCATCGGGGCGCGTGCCTATTTCAAATTCGAGGGCCTGAACCCCACGGGGTCCTTTAAGGACCGGGGGATGACGGTGGCGGTCTCGCGGGCCAAGGGGCGCGGGGCGGAGGCGATCATCTGCGCCTCGACCGGCAACACCGCCGCCAGCTGTGCCGCCTACGCCGCGCGGGCCGGAATGCGTGGGGCGGTGATCGTCCCGGAGGGGAAGATCGCGATCGGCAAGCTCGCCCAGGCGCTGATGCACGGGGCGCGGGTCGTCGCCCTGCAGGGGAACTTCGACGACGCCCTGCGGATCGTCCGCGAGCTCTCCCAGAAGCACCCGATCGAGCTCGTCAACAGCGTCAACCCGCACCGGATCGAAGGCCAGAAGACGGCGGCCTTCGAGGTGGTCGAGGACCTGGGGGAGGCTCCCGCCGCTCTGGCGATCCCGGTCGGCAACGCCGGCAACGTCACCGCCTACTGGCGCGGCTTCCAGGAGCTGAAGACGGCGCCGATCCTTTACGGCTTCCAGGCCGAGGGGGCGGCGCCGCTCGTGCGCGGCGAGCCGGTGCCGCAACCCGAGACCGTCGCCTCGGCGATCCGGATCGGCAACCCGGCCCGCTGGGAGGAGGCGATGACCGCTTTCACGACTTCCCGCGGCCGCGTCGCCGCCGTCTCCGACGAGCAGATCTTGAACGCCTACCGCTGGCTCGCCGACAACGAAGGCGTCTTCTGCGAGCCCGCCTCCGCCGCCTCGGTCGCCGGCCTCCTCGCCCACGGCCTGCCCACCGTCGACGGCGCCCCGACCCCGGAGACCATCGTCTGCGTCCTCACCGGCCACGGCCTCAAGGACCCCGACACCGCCCTCTCCAAAGCCCCCTCGGTGATCAACTGCGAGAACGACCTCAGCGCCGTCGAGCGGGCAGTGTTTGATTGAGGCGATGACCGCGCGCCACCGGCTCGTCCGCGTTCCTGCCTCTTCGGCCAACCTCGGCCCGGGCTACGACGCGATGGCGGCGGCGATGGCGATGCACCTGGAGCTGGAGGTCGAAGAGAGCGGCGAGTTCTCCTTTGACGACGGCGGGCTGGGGGTCTCGACCGGGCGCGACAACCTGATCGTGCGGGCCTTCGAGAGCCTGCGCCCGGCGGACGGGATCGCCTTCCGGCTGCGCAGCGAGATCCCGCTGACCCGGGGGCTGGGCTCCAGCTCCGCGGCGATCGTCGCCGGGCTCTTCGCCGCCGACCATCTTTACGAGCTGGCGCTCTCCAAGGAGGAGATGCTGGCGCGGGCAACCGAGATCGAGGGCCATCCCGACAACGTCGCCGCCGCGATCTTCGGCGGCTTCGTGGTCTGCGGGATGGGTGAGGACGGGCCGACCGCCGCCCGCTTCGACCCGCCCGAAGGGCTGGAGGGGATCGTCGTGATCCCGCCCGACGAGGTCTCGACCGAGCGCGCCCGGGAGGCGATCCCGGCGCAGGTGCCGCTGGCCGACGCGGTCGCCAACGTCTCCGCCGCGGCGATGCTGGTGCTGGGCCTGCGCAGCGCCGACCTCGACCTGCTCGCCCGTGGCCTTCACGACTCCATCCACCAGGACCGCCGCCGCGAGCTCTACCCGCGCTCGATGGAGATCGTCGACTCGGCGCGGGAGCTGGGGGCGCTGGGGGCGACGATTTCGGGCGCGGGCCCGACGGTCCTCGTCTGGACCACCTGGCAGGAGGCCGGCAAGGTCGCCGGAGCGCTGGAGGAGCGCTGCGCGGGCTGGGCCGAGGTCAAGCGCCTGCCGTTCAGCCCGCTCGGTGCCGACGTCCCCGAGCTCTGAGCCGATGGACTGGGTAATTCGCATCGGGCTGATCGAGCTGGCGCTCGGAGGGCTGCTGGGCTGGGCGATGGTGGTGCGCGACGAGCGGCCCGAGTGGCTGCGGCGGATCGGGATCGTGGCGCCGCAGCGGATCCGCCAGGTGCACCTCGACTACGTGATGATGGGCCTGATCCTGATCGGGGTCGGGCTGGCGGTGCCGGACCTGCCGACGGCGGTCGCGGCGGCGCTCGTCTTCGGCACCCTCGTCAACCCGTTCCTCTTCGTCCCCCTCGCCTTCGAACCGGATGTCGACAAGCGCCTCTGGTACCGGGCACTGGCCGTCGTCTCCTTCATCGGCGTCAGCGGCGGGCTGGTGGTGGCTGCCGTCGTCGGGCCGGGTTAGGATCGGCGCCATGCCGACCTCCCGGAAGTTTTCCCTGCTCCTGCCCGCCTTCGTCCTCGCCGCGCTGCTCGCCTTCCCGGTCGCCGCGCAGGCGACGCTGGCCTACGTCAAGAACCCGGCCAAGCCGACGGTCTTCGCCGCCGCCGACGATGGCTCAGGCGCGAAGAAGCTGGTGGCCGGCTCCAACCCGCACGTTTCGCCCGACGGCAAGATCGTCGCCCTGCTGAGCCAGGGGTCATCGCTGAAGAGCAAGCCGGAAATGGTTCTCGCTCCCGCTGACGCCAGCGCGCCGCCGACGGTGCTGGTCAAAGATTGGCGGCAACCGGAAGTCTTCGCCTGGTCGCCCGATTCGAAGTTGGTGGTTGCGGTGCTGGGACCGGAACTGGGCAAGCAGCGCCTCGTCCTCATCGACACCGTGACGGGAGCGCAGCGGACGATCGCGCAGGGTTACTTCAACGGCGTCAGCTTCTCGCCCGACGGCGGCGAACTCGTCTACGGGATGGCGAGCGCGGAAAAGTTCCCGCCGCGCAGCGACATCTACAGGATCGAAGTGCTGCCCCCCGGCGCGGTCAGCGTCAAGGCGGTTGTGCCCGTGCGCCTGACCAAGGACCACAACTCCGCCTATCCGCTCTGGGGACCGCAGAAGATCGTCTTCGTCAAGACCCTCGACGCGAAGAAGCGCCAATACGGCCCGAAGAACGAGCTCTACCTGATGAACTCGAACGGCAAGGGAGTCAAGCGCCTCACCCACACCAAGGTCGACCCGCTGCTGCAGGGCCTCTTCCCAACCGCCTGGTCGGCCAGCGGCAACCAACTGCTGGCCGAGTTCGAGGGCCAGGACACGAGCTACGCGGTTGCCGTCAATCCGAAGAACGGGGCGCAGCGCGCGGTCGCCGAAAGCGGGGAGAGCGGCTTCGTCGGCACCGCTCTATCTGCCGACGGAAAGGAAATCCTCGGCTACACCGGCGGTTTCGACCCGGGCGTGAAGCACAATGTCGTCTCCGTTCCATATGCGAACGGCAGGGTGAAGGTCCTCGTCAAAAACGCCTTCGAGCCCGACTGGAGCCGCTAATCCAGCAGCCCCACCTGGCGGAGGATCGAGACGCTGTCGGAGTAGACGTCCTTGCGTTTGACGAGGCCGTCCTCGAAGGGGATCACGTCGAGGCCGTCCCACTCGATCCGCTTGCCGGTGGGCTCGACGACGAGGTCGCCGCGGCGCATCGTCTGGGTGTGGGTCGCAGCCGCGGTCCATTCCTGCACCACCAGGCCCTCGCGGACATAGAGGCGGCGCGTCGCGAAGACGATGTCGGGCCAGGTCGCGAAGATCGCGCCGATGTGGTCGCGCACCGCCTCGCCCTCGGCCGACTCGCCGGCGGTGTGGTTGTCGAAAACCATGTCCGCCGCGTGCATCGCCACGATCGCGTCGAGGTCGTGCGCGTTCCAGGCGGTGTTGTAGCGGTCGATCGCCGCGCGCAGCGCCTGCACTGAGTCCTTGCTCGAATCGGTCATCGGCGGTTATGGTCGAACCTAACCTTGGCCGACTACACGATCAAGCACCGCCAGGATTTCGAGCGGATGGAGGGCTCGGGCGACTGCACCTGGTTGCTCGCCCGCAAGGCGCTCGGGACCAGCGCCTTCGGCTTCAACCTGGTCGAGATCGAGCCGGGCGGGCAGATCCCCGAGCACACGGAGGCCGGCAGCGGTCAGGTCGAGCTCTACGCGATCCTGGAGGGGGAGGCGGTGCTGCGGCTCGACGGCGAGGATCACCCCGCGCCTGCAGGAACTTTCGCTTCGATCGATCCCCCGGCCGGCCGCCAGATCCTCAACCGCTCCGACGCCAAGGTGACGGCGCTGCTGATCGGGGTCGAGCCCGACGGCGGCTACGAGCCGATGTCCTGGGGCTGAGCGGCGCCTGGTCGGGGACTTGACCGGCCCCTATAATCCCGTAACTCGTTAACCCGTCGCGCGCCCGCTCGAAGAAGGCGTGGAACCCGGGAGGTCAAATTGAAGAGCCAGTCCGATCGCAGCGCTCCCGTCGAGCGCTTCTCACCAGAGCGCCCCTACCGCCCGCTCGTCTCACCGCCCAGCGTCGAGGACAAGGACGCCTGTGCGATCTACGCCTCGGTCCGCAAGGACTCGACGCCGAGCCACGAACCGATCGAGCTGGCGATTCCCGCCCTGCAGAAGATGCTCCACCGCGCCGGCAACGTCGACGGCGAGGGGGACGGCTGCGGCCTCCTGCTCGACATCCCGCGCAGGATCTGGGCCGAGGAGGTCCGTTCCGGCGGCCACGACCCGTCGCTGGCGACTGACGAAGCCTTCGCCGTAGCCCACATCTTCATCGAGCGCTCCCAGGACGTCGAGAAGGTCAAGCACGACGCTCGCGAGCTGCTCGCCGCCGGCGGCTTCCGCGTCCTCGCCGAGCGGGTCGGCGTCGTCAACTCCCCCGCGCTCGGGCCGACCGCGCGCGAGGAGGAGCCGATCTTCTGGCAGGTCGCCGGCCTCGTCACCGACGCCAAGACCCGCGACGACGTCCTCTTCGACCTGATGATCGACCTCGAGAAAGAGCTCGGCGTCCACGTTCCCTCCCTCTCCGCCACCACCTGCGTCTACAAGGTGATGGGCGCGCCGAACGTGCTCGGCGAGTACTACCCGGACCTGCGCGACCCGCGTTTCGAGACGATCGGCTGCTTCGGCCACAACCGCTACTCGACCAACACCTGGCCCTCGTTCAAGCGCGTGCAGCCGTTCTCGGTGCTCGGCCACAACGGCGAGATCAACACGATCCAGCAGCTGCGCCAGGAGGCGAAGATGCTGGCGGTCCCGATCCAGCCCGACTCCTCCGACTCGCAGGACCTCAACCGCACGATCGACACCCTGGTCAGCCGCGAGGGCTTCAGTCTCGCCGAGGCGATGGAGATGGTGGTGCCGCCGATCGTCGAGGAGATCAGCGGCCTCCCGGAGGACCTGCACAGCTTCTACATGTACCTGCACCAGGCGATGGGGCCGTTCGCCCAGGGTCCGGTCGCGCTGATCGCGCGCCACACCGACGAGTGCGTCTTCTCCGCCGACGCGATGGGCCTGCGCCCGCTCTGGCAGGTCGAGACCGAAGACGACTACGTCTTCAGCTCCGAGCCGGGGGTCGTCCCGGTCAACAAGATGTGCTCCGAGCCCAAGCCGCTGGCGCCGGGCGAGAAAGCGCTGGTGCTGATCGACCGCGCCGAGCGCAAGACCACCCTGCACCCGCACGACGAGATGCTGCGGATCGTCCGCGACCGCTGGCTGAAGCGCAACGGGATCGAGGCCGAGGCGGGCTATGAGCGCGCCCTGCAGACCGGCGGCCCGCTCGAGGGCAAGGACGTCCCCGGCTACTCCGACGCCGGCCCCGAGGAGCCGGTCAAGGTCTCCGACCGCGTGCTCGCCGGCTTCGGCTGGCAGCGCGACGACGTCAAACTCGTCCAGCAGATGGCCTCCAACGGGGCCGAGCCGGTCGGTTCGCTCGGCTACGACGGGCCGCTGGCGGCCCTCTCGCCCGAGCGGCAGAACCTCGCCGACTACTTCAAGGAGACGGTCGCCGTCGTCACCAACCCGGCGCTTGACCGCGAACGAGAGCTCGAGCACTTCTCGACCCGGACGTTGTTCGGGCGGCGTCCCTCGCTGGAGAACGCGGGCGAGGACACCGGCACCGTCGAACTCGGGTTCCCGGTGATCCTCGGCGGCCACCACGGCTTGGCGCCGCTGGCGGACAAGGCCTACCGAACGATCGCCCGCGAGCACGACACCTACCTGCTCGAGGACCTCTGGGAGGAGTTCAGCGGCCGCAACGCCGCCGTCGACATCTCCCTGCTGGAGTCGGAGACGACCCAGGGGGCAATAGAGCGGATCAAGCAGGAGGCGGTGAAGAAGGTCCGCAACGGCTGTGAGCTGCTGGTCCTCACCGACCGCACGGTGTACGAAGCCGACCGGCGCTACCTCGACCCGCACCTGGCGGTCTCGGCGGTCGATCAGGCGCTGAAGACCTTCAAGGTCGAGACCGGCGAAACCAACCTGCGCCGGCGCTGCGGGATCGTCCTGCGCTCGGCCGCGATCCGCAACGTCCACGACGTGATGCTGGCCCTCGGGCTCGGCGCCAACGGCGTCTGCCCGTACGTGATGGTCGAGGTAATCTGCGTCGAGGACTACGAGAACGACGTCTCCAACCTCTGCGCGGCGCTGCGCAAAGGAATCGAGAAAGTGATCTCGACGATCGGCATCCACGAGGTGCGCGGTTACGCGCGCCAGTTCAGCTCGATCGGGATCAAGCCGGAGCTGGCGGAGATCTTCCAGACCGAGTTCTACGCCGCCTCGGAGAAGGCCGGGACCGGCTTCGCCGACCTCGACGAGGACACCAACGCCCGCGCCCACGCGCTCTCAGGCGACGACGCGGCGGCGAAACCGGCGAAGACGTTCCGCTTCTACCCCAAGGTCTACAAGGCGGCGATCGCGACCGCCAACGGCAGCGGCACCTACGAGGAGTACTCGGAGAAAGTGCGGGACCTGGAGAAGCAGAACCCGATCTCGATGCGCCACATCATGGCCCTAAAGGGCGACCGCCCGGCGGTCGACCCGGCCAACGTCGACGCCGGCGTCGGGCACCACGATTACCCGATCGTGATCTCCTCGATGAGCTTCGGCTCGCAGTCCGAGCCGGCCTTCCGCGCCTACGCGGACGCGGCGAAATCGATCAATGTCCTCTGCATCAACGGCGAGGGTGGCGAGATCCGCGACATGTACGGCCGGTACCGCAACTGGCGCGGGCAGCAGGTCGCTTCCGGCCGCTTCGGCGTCTCGGCGGAGATGCTGAACAGCTCCTACGTCGCCGAGATCAAGATCGGCCAGGGCGCCAAGCCCGGCGAGGGCGGCCACCTGCCCGGCAAGAAGGTCTCCGAGAAGGTCGCCGCCGCACGTAACGCCGCGCCCGGAACCGACCTGATCTC
>DASSMJ010000033.1:0-129600 GCA_035688955.1 Solirubrobacterales bacterium
CAGCGCGTAGACCGCGCTCATGTTCATGCGCGCGGGGCCCGCGTCGACCGAGTAGCGGAGCATGAAGTACGCGCAGTAGAACAGGAAGAGCACGAGGAACAGCACGAGCTGGTTCTCGCTCCACGACCACCACACGCCCCACGACGCGCGCGCCCAGATCGAGCCCGTCACGAGCGCGCCGACCGCGAGGATCAGCGACAGGTGGATGGCCACGTAGGAGCGCATGTCCCACTTCGTCGCGCGGGTGCGCAGGTACATGATCGCGCAGATCCCGCCGCCCACGAACCCGCACAGGGCGGTGATCGCCAGCGGCACGTGGACGTAGAAGATCTTCTGGATGAAGCCCTGGTCGCCGTCGAGGGGCGCGTAGAAGAAGACCAGCGAGAGCGCCACGGCGAGCATCGCCACGGAGGCGATCGAGAGGGGCTTCAGTCCTTTGCCGTACATGCTCTGGAAGAAGGGGGTGCTGGGTAAGACGGGTGTTGCCCGGTCAGTCCTCGAGCAGGAAGTCAAAGACGGCGTAGCCGACCAGGCCGAAGATCAGATCGTATAGACCGAGGACCATCAGCCAGGTGCCGAAGCGGTGGTAGGACGGGCCGCCCAGTGCCAGCAGCGGCTCGGTGGCGCCGGTGGCGGCGATCATCAGCGGGATCGACAGCGGCAGCAGCACCAGTGGCACCAGCAGGTCGCGGGCGCGGGAGTTGACCGCCATCGAGGAGATCAGGGTGCCGGTGGCGGCGAGGCCGAGGTCGGTCAGCAGCAGGACCGCGATCAGCGGCCCGAGGCCGGCGGCGCCGTCGAGGAAGAAGACCGCGAAGATCGGCACCGCGACCAGCTGCAGCGCCGCCAGGTAGATGACGAGGGCCGCGACCTTGGCGCCGAAGAGGACGCTGCGGTCGATCGGCGCCAGCCGGATCGCGTCGAAGCCGCCCTCCTCGCGCTCGGAGACGAAGAGCCGGTTGATGCCGAGCACGGCGGCAAAGAGCAGCGTCGCCCAGAGGACGCCGGCGGCGAGGCTGCCGGAGAGACTGGTGCGGTCGAGGCCGAAGCGGAAGATGACGAAGGTGGTGACGCTGAACAGAGCCATCGCCGGCAGCGACTGCAGGGTGCGCAGCTCCGAGCGCAGGTCCTTGGCGAGGATCGCGGCGAAGGCGGCGCGGGAGGGAGTCACGAGACCACCGCCCGCTCGCCGATCCCGAGGCGCAGCACCTGGTCGGCCTCGGCCTGGTGGCGCTCGGGGTCGTGGGTGACGACGACGCGGGTGCGTCCGCTGCCGGGGCCGATCAGCTCGCGTGCCAGCTCGCGGCCCTCGACGTCGAGATTGGAGTCGGGCTCGTCGAGCAGCAGCAGCTCGGGCTCGTGCAGGACGCAGCGGCAGATCGAGAGCCGCTGGCGCATCCCGGCCGAGAGCTCGGCGACGCGCTCGTCGGCCCGGCGCTCCATCCCCACCGCTCGCAGCAGCTCCTCGATCCGCGTCTCGGCGGCGGTCCGCTCGACCCCGTGCAGGCGCGCCTGGAAGCGCAGGTTCTCGCGCCCGGAGAGGTCGCGGTAGAGCAGCGGCTCGTGGCCGAGGTAGCCGATCCGGCCGCGCAGCTTCCAGGCCTCGTCGGGGAGCGAGCAGCCGAGCACCGCCACCTCGCCGCCGCTCGGGCGCAGGAGGGTGGCGAGGATCCGCAGCAGCGTCGTCTTCCCGGCGCCGTTGGGGCCGAGGACGACCAGCGAGTCGCCGGCGGCGAGCTCGAAGTCGACGCCCTCGAGCGCCGGCCGATCACCGTAATCGCGGCGCAGCCCGGCGACCGAGATCGCGGACCCGGCCTTCTCTCGCGCGGGGAGCATCGAGGGGATTCTGCACCGTCACCCGCCGATGACGGCTTCTTCGCGTAGGCTGCCGCGGCAATTTCGCCAGGGGCATCCGCCCCTCATAAGGAGGATCGATGAGAAGAACCAGTCAGGTCGGGGCGCTCGTCGCCGTCGCCGCAGCCGTGCTCGCCCTCGGGGTTTCCGCCGTCACCGCCGCCGGACCCGAAGAAAACGTGAAGTCGACGATCACCATCGGCGCCAGCGGTTACCAGGGCAAAGTCAAAGCGGCCGACCCCAGCTGCGTCGGCGAACGGACCGTCGTCCTCAAGCAGAAGGGCAACGGTGTCCTCAGCCGGGTCAAGTCGAAGCCGAACGGCAACTGGAAGGCCGACCTCGACGAACTGAACGAAAACCTCAAGATCCCGGCGATGGTCTACGCCGAAGTCAAGGCGGCAAATCCTCCGGGCCCGACCGCTACCTGCCTCGGCGCGGTCTCGCGCACGGTCGAAATCGCCGGCGGCTGAGCCGGCTGCGGCCTAGCGCCGCTTCTTCATGGTGCGGCGCCCGATCTTCAGCAGCGGCGCCGCACCCTCGCGCAGGGCTTTGGCGCGGACCTCGCCTTTGCCGTAGAGGATCCGCGCCGAGGCCCGGACCGCGTCGCCCAGCGTCTGGTCGTAGGGGTGCCACCAGAAGTCGCGGGTCAGCCCCGGCTCCCAGGCGTTCATCTTGATGTTGACGCACTCGTAGAAGCCGAATTTGGAGTGCGAGCGGCCGAGGCCGGAGTCCTTTACCCCGCCCCAGGCGCACTGGCAGGCGCCGTGGCTGAAGGAGTGGTCATTGACCCAGACCATCCCGGACTCGATCCGCCGGGCGATCCGGGCGCCGCGCTGGCGGTCCTTGGTCCAGACCGAGGCGCCGAGGCCGAACTCGGAGTCGTTGGCGAGGTCGATCGCTTCCTGCTCGGAGTCGACGACGACGATCGGCAGCACCGGGCCGAAGATCTCCTCGCGCATGATCCGCATCTCGTGGGTGACGCCGGTGAGGACGGTCGGGGCGATGTAGCGGCCGGCGGCGAGGCCGGGGGGATCGACCGGGCCGCCACAGCGCTTGGTCGCGCCTGAGGCGACCGCGTCCTCGATCAGCTCGACGACGATCCCGTACTGCTCCTCGGAGGTCATCGGGCCGATCGCGGTGTCCCACTCGATCGGGTTGCCCACCCGCAGCTTCTCGGCCTCGGCGACGACGCCCTCGATAAAGCGGTCGGCGACGTCGCGCAGGACGTAGACGCGCTCGATCCCCGAGCAGGTCTGGCCGGCGTTGGCGAAGCCGCCCCAGACGGCGCCGGAGACGGCGTTGCCGAGGTCGGCGTCGGAGCAGACGATCATCGGGTCCTTGCCGCCGAGCTCGAGCACGCTGCCCTTGAGCTTGCCGGCGCAGACCTCGCCGACCTTGCGGCCGACCTCGACCGAGCCGGTGAAGAAGACCTTGTCGACGCTGGAGCGGCAGAGCGCGTCGCCGATCCGGCCGCCGCCGTGGACGACCCGAACCAGGCCCTCCGGCAGGCCGCCCTTCTCGAAGACCTTGGCGATCCGCTCGCCGAGCAGCGGCGTCAGGCTGGCCGGCTTCAGCACCACGCCGTTGCCCGCCATCAGCGCGATCGCGACCTCGCCGAAGGGGATCGACCAGGGGTAGTTCCAGGGGGCGATGACGCCGACCACGCCGAGCGGCTCGTAGGAGAAGCGACCTTTCTTGGAGAGCGTGAAGGCCTGCGTCATCGGCACCTTCTCGTCAGCGAGGATCTTCGGCCCCTGCTTGGCGCACCAGTGCAGCGCGTCGACCGTCGGCAGCAGCTCCATCGTGTAGGACTCGTTGCGAGGCTTGCCCTGCTCCAGGGTCAGCAGTTCGGCGATCTCGTCGATGTCGTCCAGCAGCGCATCGGCGGCCCGGCGCATGTAAGCCGCCCGGGTCTTCGCTGGCAGCTCCGCCCAGGCGGGCTGGACCCGCGCCACCTCGTCGACGATCCCCTGCACTTCCTCGGGCACGATCGTCGGCACCGACCCGACCAGCTCCCCCGTCGCCGGGTTGTACGACTCCAGGGTCGAAGTGGACGGGGCCGTCTGAACTGCCGTTGCGCTCTCCATATTGCGCGATTGTACGTGCCTGCGGGGGGAGAGTTTTCAGGCCCAGGCCCTTGGGAGGAGGTGGTTGCCACCCCGCGAGAGGTACTAAACGTAGTCGCGCCCGGAGTGCGTGTTCGCTACTGCCGGAGCGAGCCACCGCCTCCGTATACCTATGCAGTCACGGTCGAGGCCAAAGTGGCTGAGGAGACATGGACTGTGGTGCGGTTGTGGGACAACGCCGACGATGTGAACGAGCATCACGTGCATAGATACACGCAGCAAGCGGGAAAGCAGAATCCGGTGATCCTCAAATTCAATTCGATCAACGAAGCGATGGCCTCGGCCAATGACGAAGCTCGGGGGAGAGCCGGGGAGATCGTGGAACAATGGAGGAGGTCATGAACAAAAAAACTGCACGGCCCCTCGCCACCCAGAAGATGATCGCCTGGGGGCAGGAGCCTGATCGATTCGATCGTTACCCGAACCGCACGCATTTCGTCGAAATCGACCACCCCGAACACGACCAGATAGCCACGAGGATCTTGTTAGAAGGAAATCCCGTCGTGTTGATCTACGCCGACGGAAGCGAGCTGCTGATCAATCCTGATCCCAAAGGTGGCGCTCGCATCGAGACTCGGGATTCCTCGGGACGCCCGATCGCCGCTTAGCCTTTACGGCCACAGTGGCCGATCAACTCTTCGACACGGGCGAGGGCGCAGGAACGGAGCCTGAGAGGCCCGCCGCCGACGCGCCCCTTGCCGTGCGGATGCGCCCTCGCTCGCTGGACGAGGTGATCGGGCAGGAGCATGTACTTGGACCTGGGTCGGCACTGCGGACGGCGATCGAGAGTGGGAAGCCGCACAGCGCGATCCTCTACGGGCCGCCGGGGGCGGGGAAGACGACGCTGGCGCGAATCGCGGCTGCGGGCGCGCAGGGGGCCTTCGAGGAGGAGTCGGCGGTGAACGCGGGCAAAGCGGAGATCCGGGCGGTGATCGAGCGGGCGCGGGAGCGGCGGCGGGGGAGCGGGCGGCCGACGATCCTGTTCCTCGACGAGATCCACCGCTTCAACAAGGCTCAGCAGGACGCGCTGCTGCCGGCGGTCGAGGACGGGACGCTGACCCTGATCGGGGCCACCACCGAGAACCCCTACTTCGAGGTCAACTCGGCCCTGCTCTCGCGGGCGCAGATCTACGAGCTGCAGCCGCTCGCGCCCGAGCAGGTCGAAGCGCTGCTGCGGCGAGCGCTGAGCGACTCCGAGCGGGGGATCGCGAATCCTCCCGAGGTGACGCCCGAGGCGCTGGAAATGCTGGCCCAGCGCAGCGGCGGCGATGCTCGCGTCGCCCTCGGCGCCTTGGAGCGAGCCGCCGAGCGTGTAGCCGATTTCGAACACAGCGGGGTGGGCTCTAAATCGGCTGCGGTCGACGTCGCCGCCGTCGAAGACGCGATGCAGCGCAAAGCGATCGACTACGACCGCTCGGGCGACCGCCACTACGACTTCGTCTCGGCCTGGATCAAGGCGACCCGTGGCTCCGACGTCGACGCGTCGCTCTACTACCTGGCGGTGATGCTCGAGGGCGGCGAGGACCCTCGCTTCATCGCCCGCCGCATGGTCATCCTCGCCTCCGAGGACGTCGGCAACGCCGATCCGCAGGCGCTGCTGGTCGCCGACGCGGCGGCGCGGGCGGTCGACCGGGTCGGCCTCCCCGAGTGCGCGCTCAACCTGGCGCAGGCGGCGGTCTACCTGGCGCTGGCGCCGAAGTCGAACGCCTCCTACAAGGGCCTCGCCGCCGCCCGCGCCGAGGTCCGCGCCAACGGCGCCAAGACGCCGCCCGACTACCTGCGCGACGCCCACTATCCGGGGGCCGCCAGCCTCGGCCGCGGCGAGGGCTACCGCTACGCCCACGACGAGCCCGGCGCTGTCAGCAGCCAACCGCTGCTGCCCGAGGAGCTGCGCGGCCGCCGCTTCTACGAGCCGACCGGCCGCGGCTTCGAGGAGGAGCTGGAACGGCGCCTCGCGGCCTTAAGGAAACAATTAGACAACTTGTAAAACCCGGCGCAACTTCCCGGATCGCGTGGGGTTTTCATAGTCGGCATCCCAAGCTAAAGCCAGGGAGAGCCGACACCCCGGCCGGAGACTTTGACTGGGAGATCCGGCCGGGCCTGTTGAACAAACAGGGGGAATAGGGCGCCGAGAGGACTGGGCTCGGCGCCCTACTTATGTGGCGAGGGCGAGACGGCCGATCGCCTATCTTGAGCGCATGGCTGAGAACGCTCCAGAGAAGCTCCGCCTCGGCGGGATGGCACTCCGCAACGGGTTGCTGATCCACGGGCCGACCCATTGGGCGGCGGCGGTGCGCGATCGCGACGGCCGCATCGAAGTCGGCTCGGAACGCAAGCCGGAGCTGGCTCCCAAGCTGGTGGCGAAGATGCCGGGCCTGCGCGGGCCGGTGAAATTGGCGGAGGCGATGCTGGTCCTGCCGCTGGCGCGCCGGCGGCTGCCGGCGGCGCGGATGCCGTTCGAGGACGGTCGGGTGCTGGCCGCCGCCGCGGCGACGGTCGCCGCCAGCTCGCTGCTGCGCAAGCGCGCCCCGGCGTCGGCCTTCCGCGAGGGGATGGTGCAGGCGATCGGCGCGATGCCGGCCCTGGTTGCCCTCGCCGACCGCGACCTCGCCGCCTACCACGGCGCCGAGCACAAGACGATCGCCGCCTACGAGCGCGGGGTCGAGGACGTCGCCTCGGTGCCGAAAGAGCACGACCGCTGCGGCTCCAACCTGATCGTGCCGATGATGCTGCTCTCCGCCGGGGGAACGCTGCTGCTCGAGCGCCTGGCGGAGAACCCCAGCAACGCCGCCCGGGCAGGCGTCGCCCTCGGCGGCGCCTCGCTCGCGGTCGAGATGTTCGCCTGGAGCGACCGCCACCACGGCGACTCGCTGGCCGAGGCCTTCCACACCCCGGGGCGCGAAATACAGCGCCACTGGGCGACGAAGGAGCCGACGTCCGAGCAGCTCGAGGTGGCCGGGGCGGCGATGGCGGAGATCCTCCGGGTCGAGGCCGCATAGACTCCCGCCCCGTGTTCGGCCGCATCGACCACATCGGAGTCGCCGTCGAGGAGATCGACGCCGCGATCGAGCTCTACCGCGACAGCTTCGAGATGGAGCTGGCCCACCGCGAGACGGTGGAGTCGCAGGGAGTCGAGGCGGTCCTGCTTGATGTCGGCGACGGCCACGTCGAGCTGCTGCGCCCGCTCGGCCCCGACACCCCCGTCGGCAAATTCATCGCCAAGAACGGCGTCGGGCTGCACCACGTCGCCTACGCGGTCGACGACATCGACGCCACCCTGAAGAAGCTCGCCGCCGCCGGGCTGCGGCTGATCGACTCCGAGCCGCGGGTCGGCATCCGCGACAGCCGCGTCGCCTTCCTCCACCCCCGCTCGACCGGCGGGGTCCTGACCGAGATCGTCGAACCTGCGGGAGGTCACTGATGGCTGAGGCACAGCGAGTCGAGATCGGCTTCGAGGGCGGCCAGGTGATCTCCACCCGGCTCGGCGCCGAGGACCTGAAGGACCTGCGCTCCCGCCTCGAGCAGGGCGGCTGGTACGACCTGCCGACGGAGGACGGGACGATCGCGCTCTACCTCGGCAAAGTCGCCTTCGTCCGGGTCGAGTCCGGCGAGCACCGGGTCGGCTTCGGCCACTAGCCGAAGCGATGCGGGCACGTCATCTGCTGGGGGCGGCCGCCGCCGCGACCCTGGGCGCTGCCCTCTGGTGGCGCAAGAACCCTTCGGCCTGTCCCTACGGCCAGCGCTTCTGGGTCGAAGCACCGCACCCCTTCATCACCCGTGAGCGCCTGCGCGAGGTGCTGCGGCCCCAGCCGGGAGAGCGCCTGCTGGAGGTCGGCGTCGGCACCGGCTACTACAGCCTCGACCTGGCCGAATGGGTCGGACCCGACGGCACGCTCGAGCTGTTCGACCTGCAGCGAAAGTTCCTCGACCACGTGATGCGAGCCGCGTCCGAGCGGGGGTTGGCGAACCTGGTCCCGACCGAGGGCGACGCGACGAATCTCCCTCATAGCGATGCCTCCGTCGACGCGGTGATCCTCACCGCGGTTCTGGGCGAGATCCCGGATCGCCCAGCTGCCCTGAAAGAGATCCGCCGCGTCCTCAAGCCGACCGGTCGCCTAGTCGTGGGCGAGCTCTTCGGCGACCCCCACTTCACCTCCCGCGGCAGCCTGCGGCGGCTGGGTGAGGAAGCGGGGCTGCGTTTGGCCGAGACCTCCGGCCCGCCTTTCGGCTACTTCGCCCGGCTCGTCGCCAGCTGAACCAGCCCACGGGTGCGCTCGGTGCGCAGGGCGGTCCGCGCCGCGTTGCCGCCGGGACCGCCGTGCAGCCCGCCGCCGGGGTGAGCCGAGGACGACGCCAGGTAGAGCCCGCGCACCGGCGTCGTCGGTCTGCCCAGCCCCGGATAGGGGCGGAACACTGCCTGCTGGTAGAGCTGAGCGGTGCCGCCGTTGATCGCGCCCCCCACCAGGTTGCGGTTGTGGCGCTCGAGGTAGAGCGGGGTCTGGATGTGGCGGCTGACGATGCGGCTGCGGAAGCCCGGCGCCATCCGCTCGACCTGCTCCTCCATCCGGTCGGCGAAGCGCTCCGCGTCCTCGCCGTCCCAGTCGCCGCGCAACTCGCCGGCAGCGTCGTGGGTCGGGCTCTGCGGAATGTGGGTGTAGGCCCAGGCGGTCTCGGTGCCCTCCGGCGAGCGCGAGGGGTCGACCATCGAGTACTGGCCCAGAACCAGGAAGGGCTCGGCGGGGATCGCGCGGCTGGCGAGCTTGACCGTCGCCTGGGTCAACCCGTCCATCCCCTCGGCGACGTGGACGGTGCTCGCCCGCCGCGCCTCCTCAGCGGTCCAGGGGATCGGCTCGCGCAGGGCCCAGTTGACCTTGAAGGTGGAGTTGTCGTACTGGTAGCGCCGCAGGTCCCTACGCACCCGCTCGGGAACGACCTCCCGCGGCAGCATCTTCAGCATCAGAGCCGGCGCGCCGCAGTCGGCGAGGACCGCTCGCTTGGCCTCGAAGCGACGGCCGTCGGCGGCGA
This sequence comes from Solirubrobacterales bacterium, assembly GCA_035688955.1. GTDB lineage: Bacteria > Actinomycetota > Thermoleophilia > Solirubrobacterales > 70-9 > VAYN01. The sequence goes on from DASSMJ010000033.1 coordinate 9,006, forward strand.
TCGCGGCGCGGGCCCGGCGCCCGCGCACCTCGATCCGCTCGATCGGCGTCCCGCAGAGCACCTCGCCACCTTTCTCGCGCAGCCGCCGCACCAGTGCCGCGGTGATGTTGCCCGCGCCCCCCTCCGCGACCGGATAGCCGTGCTGCTGGCCGAGCCCGCAGAGGAGCCAGCCGAAGAGCCCACCGCCGGAGCTGTCGGGGGTGAGGTCGGCGTGGAGGGCGTTGCCGGCGATCATCCAGGCCGCTCCCTCGCCCTTGAACTCCTCTTCGGCCATCCGCCGCGCCGGCAGCAGCGAGAAGCGGGCGAAGTCGGCGAGCCCGCGAGGGCCGAGCGCACTCAGCAGCCCCAGGCTCGGGCGGATCGGCGGCAGCGGCGTCAGCAGCGCGCCAACCAGGTGCGGCCCGGCCTTGCGCCAGAGCTCGAAAAGCCGCCGCCAGGAGTCGCCGTCGCCCGGGGCGAAGGAGTCGAGCGAGGCGCAGGTCTCCTCGAGGTCCATCGAGAGCAGCGCGCAGCGGCCATCCTCGCTCGGGTGAGCGACCACGCCTTTCGCGCTCAGCCAGTTGACCCCGTAGGACTCGAGCTCCAGCGGCCTCACGTAGCGCGAGGCGAGGGTGAGCGGATAGAAGGCGCTGTAGAGGTCGTGGACGAAGCCGGGCTCGGTGACTTCGCCGCTGCGCACGGCGCCGCCGGGTTCCGGCTGCTCCTCGCAGACCACAACCTCCCAGCCGGCGTCCGCCAGGTGGTTGGCGGCGATCAGCCCGTTGGGCCCGGCGCCGACGACGACGGCGTCGGCGCTCACCTCAGGTCCGCCCGATCGACCGCAGCATCCCGTCCCAGGCGCCGAGCGCCTTCACCGTCACGCTGGGGCGGCCGCCGAAGCCGCCGTCGGTCTGCCCTTTGCTCTGGCCCCCGCTGAGCCCACCCTCGCCGGCCGGGCGGTCGCCGGCGGTGTGCTCGAGCCGGGCCAGCGCCCGCATCGCCGCCTTCGCGACCCCGCCGAAGTAGGTGTAGAAGAGGACCTGAGCGCGGGCCAGGCCACCCACCGTGAGCTCGTCCCGCGGGTGGCGGATCACCGCGAGGACCGCTTCGGCGACCGACCGCGGCGAGTACAGCGCGGGCAACGGGGGTTCCGGCGGCAGCAGTCCCGTCGAGCTCTCGAGGTTGTTCCAGAGCGGAGTGTCAACGGCCCCGGGATTGACCAGTGACAGCGTCACCGAGGAGCCGCCCTCCTCGAGCTCGATGCGGACGGTGTCGAGGAAGCCAACGAGGCCGTGCTTCGAGGCCGTGTAGGCGGACATCCCCGGCAGCGGCATCCGGGCGGCGATCGAGCCGACGGCCACGATCGCGCCCCGCGACTCCTCCAGATGCGGCAGCGCCGCGCGGATCGTGTCGACGGTGCCGAGCAGGACCGTGTCGACCGTCGCCTCGAAATCCTCGGCGTCGGTCTCGGTGAAGCGACCGAAGGCGAGGCTGGAGGCGGAGGTAACGAGCACGTCGAGGCCACCAAGCTCGGCCACTGCCTTCTCGACCGCGGCGCCAAGCTCCTCGCGGTCGGTGACGTCCGCCGTAACGGTGACCGCCTCGGCTCCGTACTCGGCCAGTTTGCGCTTGGCGGCGGCAAGGCCCAGCTCGTTGCGGGCCAGCAGCGCCACCTCAGCTCCCTCCTGGACGAGCGCCTCGGCGACGGCGAGGCCGATGCCGCTGCTGCCGCCGGTGATGAGGACGCGCTGGTTGGCGAGATCGCGCTCGGCCGTAGGTTCGCCTTCCGGCATTCCCTCGACCAACCGCTTCAGCCGCGCCAGCGCCTCGGCGTTGCGGATCCGCAGGGCGGTGTCCGCGACCGGGTTGCCGGCGACGAGCGAGGTGAGGCGGTCGCCCGGGCGCTCCTCCATCCGCAGTTCGGTGCCGCCGGCGCTCTCTTCCAGGTCGAGCTCGATCGTCGCCGTGCCCAGCGGCCGCGCCTTCGCCTTCAGGACCAGGTGACGCGGCGGCTCGACCTCGACCACCTCGGTGTGGTCTTTGACGCCGATCGGCCAGGAGCCGACCTTGTGGTGAAAGCGGGAGCCGACCTCGGGGAAGCTCTCGTCGTAGTCGCGGATTCCAGCCGCGCCGACGACCCAACGGGGGTAGCGCTCGGGATCGGAGAGAACCGCGAAGACTTCCTCTGGGGTGGCGTTTATGTGGACCCGGTTAGTTGCCATCGCCGTCCTCTGCCAGCGCCATCACGCCTTCATCGGCGCCCTCGCCGTCGCGGAAGTAGTCCCAGAGCTCGACCCGGTTGCCGGCCGGATCGAAAAAGTAGGCGGAGCGGTCGCCGCCCTCGTGCTCGATCGGCCCCTCCACCTCGGTGCCGCGCTCGCGCAGCCGGGCGCTGAGCCGATCCAGCCCCTCGGCGCCGACAGAGAAGGCGAAGTGGACGTGGCGGCCGCCACGGTCGGAGAACTCCTTCTCGCCCGGCGACCAGATGCCAAGCCGGCAGTTCTCGTCGACCCGCAGCCAGACCCGCTCCTCTTCGGAGAGCAGGAACTCGAGTCCGAATTCTTCATAGAAGGTCTGGAGGCGAGCGACGTCATCGGTCTCCAGCACCAGCTCGCAGATACCGGCGATGGTCATGCTCGTGACTTCCCCCGCCGCGGTTTATCTACACATGCAGATGGCTACCCGTTGGGTGATAACCAACCGACGAGGAGGCAGGCAGATGTCCACCATCGAGGAGTCGATCGAGGTCAGCGCGCCGCTGCGCGCCGTCTACGACCAGTGGACCCAGTTCGAGCAGTTCCCGCGCTTCATGCAGGGGGTCGAGGAGATCCGCCAGCTCGACGACACCCACCTGCACTGGGTGGCGGAGTTCGGCGGCTCGCGTCACGAGTGGGACGCCGAGATCACCGAGCAGAAGCCCGACGAGCGGGTCGCCTGGCGCAACACCGACGGCAAGGACAATGCCGGCGTCGTCACCTTCCACCGGATCGACGACGGCACCACCCGGGTGATGGTCCAGATGGACTTCGTCCCCGAGGGGATCAAGGAGCGGATCGGCGACGCGCTGGGGGCGGCGGACCGCCGGGTCCAAGGCGACCTCGAGCGCTTCAAGGAGCTGGTCGAGGAGCAGGGCGTCAGCGGCGGCTGGCGGGGCGAAGTGAAACGCCCGGACGAGTCATAGGAGGCCGCTTAGGCGCAACTTTCCGGCCAGGATCTGCCTCCTTGGATGGCAGATCCTGGCTTTTTCCTGATCTTTTTTCGAGCGCCGCACGAAGAGCACCGCAAATCGGGACAATTTCAGCAGTTCAAGCAATTGATTCGGTGTAGGTTCGTTGCATCAACACTTCGGAGGAGCATCGTCGCGGGAACGACGATTGCTGGGAGTGGGATGAGGCTCATAGGGTTTGTCTTCGGCTGGCGTATCGCTACGCGAGCAATCCGAGCGAGGCCGAGGACATAGCTCAGGATGCCTTGCTCCGGGCCTGGCGTCGCCGCTCGACGCTGCGCGATTCCGAGCGCCGCAACCAGTGGCTGGCGACGATCGTCCGCAACGAGGCCTTCCGCCAGCACGCCCGGGTCCGCCCTGATCCGACAGCCACGCTCGAGTTCCTCGAGGGAGCCGAGGACGAGCGGGTGCTGCGCACGGTGGAGCTCGCCGACCTGCACGAGGCGCTGGAGAGCCTGAACGAGCGCGAGCGGCAGTTGCTGGAGATGCGCTACCAGGAGGACCTGACCCAGGGGGCGATCGCGCTGCGCCTCGGGATCCCGGAGGGAACCGTGAAGGTGCGGCTGCACCGGGTGCGGGCGAAACTGCGGCTGCTGTACGCGGGGGCGACCGTCGCCACCTGAAGTTCGGACCGCTGTACAAGGGCGGCGGCGGCCGCCGCGACGAACATTTCTTCATGAGAACGGCACCGCGCCAGATCGTCGCCTTCGGCGGCGGCGGCTTCTCGATGGAGTCGGGTAATCCGCTGCTCGACGACTACGTGCTCGGGCTGACCAGGTCGGAGCGGCCGCGGGTCTGCTTCCTTCCCTCCGCCAGCGGCGACGCCGACCATTACATCGTCCGCTTCTACCGGGCCTTCTCCGCCCACCGCTGCGAGCCCAGCCACATCTCCCTCTTCCGTCGCGAGCAGGGGCCGAGCGATCTGCGCCGCCACCTCCTCTCCCAGGACCTGATCTATGTCGGCGGCGGCAGCGTCGTCAGCCTGCTCGGGGTCTGGCGCGCCCACGGCATCGACTCGATCCTGCGCGAGGCCTGGGAAGCCGGCATCGTCCTCTGCGGCCTCTCGGCCGGCTCGCTCTGCTGGTTTGCCGAGGCGGTCACCGGCTTCCACGGCGAGCCGAAGCAGCTCCGCGGGCTGGGGCTGCTGCCGTTCAGCAACTGCGTCCACTACGAGGGCGGCTCGCCGCGCCGCCGCTCCTACCACCGCTTTCTGCTCGAGGGGATGCGCGGCGGCTATGCCGCCGAGGACGGCGCCGCCCTCCACTTCGTCGGCGAGGAACTGCACCGGGTCGTTGCCTCGCGGCCGCAGGCGCGCGGCTACCGACTCGACGTCGCCGGGCGGCGGGTGGTGGAGATGCGGATCGCCACCACCTACCTGGGCGACCCCGACGCACCCCCGGCGGCGCCGCTGCCCGAGGCGCTCTCCACTGCCCCCGCGGCCGGATGAGCGGCAACGGGCGGCTCTCGGCGACCCCGGTGCGCCGCATCCTCGCTCTCGGCGGCCACGAGTTCAGCTCGCGGCCGCCGGACCGGGCGGTCTGCGAGCTGCTGCTGCGGCTGGCCGGCGAGCGCGGCGGCGAGCGGCCGCGGATCTGCATCCTGCCGACCGCCAGCGGCGATACCTCCGAGCTGATCGCGAGCTTCTATTCGGCCTTCTCCGAGCGCCCCTGCGAGCCCTCGGACGTCTCCCTTTTCCGCCTCGGGCGCCGGCCGCTGGCGCTGCGCGACCACCTCCTGCAGCAGGACCTGATCTACGTCGGTGGCGGCAGCCTGCTCAACCTGCTCGCGGTCTGGGAGGCCCACGACATCGCCTCGATCCTCAGCCTCGCCTGGCGCCAGGGAATCGTCCTCGCGGGCCAGAGCGCCGGCGCGATGTGCTGGTTCGAGGCCGGGATCACCAAGTCCTCGGGGCGGGCAAAACCCGCGGCCGGTCTCGGCCTGCTCGGCGGCAGCCTCTGCGTCCACTACAACAACGAGCCCGAGCGCCGGGCCGCCTACCTGGACGCGGTCGGTGGGGGGATGCCAAGCGGCTACGGCCTCGACGACTACGCCGGCCTCCTCTGGGAGGGCGAAGGCGCCCCCTCCGCCCTCACCGCCCGCCGCGGCGCCCGCGCCTACCGCGTCAGCCGCGGCGAAGCCGCCGTCGCCGAGTCGCCGCTGCCGGCCCGGTTCCTGCCGGCCCCGGCCCCCGCCGCCCTGCGCGAGGACATCGCCGAGTTCCGGCGCCTCAAGACCATGCGCAAACGAGCCGGCTGGCTCGGCTGAGGTCCCGGTTTTGTCACATTCCCGCAGCTGAAGAATTACATTCTGCGCGTATCTCGTCGCAACTTTTCGTCTACGGTTGTGTCATCATGGAGCTACTGACGATGAGCGACCGGACTTACAGGTGGAACGACGACAGGCTCGACGAACTGAGCCGGCGGACTGACAGAGGCTTCGAAGAACTGCGAGAGGAGATGCGCCACCTCAACGCGCGCTTCGACCGCCTCTACTACCTGGTCCTGGTGACCATCGTCGGTTGCTTCGGAAGTTTGGTCGCCAACGGCGCCTTCGGCTGACACGGAGTCCGCCTCAGAGCTTCCAGCGGAAGCCGATCTCCTCGATCGCCGGCTGCAGGGGGCTGGCCGGCAGACCTGGCTGCGTCGCCTTCTCCGGTTCGTTGTAGCCGCTGGGGGCGACGTCGTTGGGGGTGTCGGGGTGGAAGATCGAAGCCAGGTACTGGATCTGGCCGCGGCCCTGGCCGAGCTCGGATTGGCCGCCGCCGTAGGCGCCGATGCCGCGCTCCTCGCAGTAGTCGTAGGCGGCGAAGAGGTTGCGGATCGGGCCGAAGCGGGAGGGCTTGACGTTGACGGTTTTCGGCGGCGACCAGGGCATCGCCTCGATGTCGGCGATCGAGTGGATCGGGGCGTCCCAGGTGACGCGCTCGGACACCGGGTCGAGCAGCGGTTTGGTCTCCTCGGTCACGTCGGGGTCCTCGAGCCAGGCCTCGGGGAAGGTCTCGATCAGCTTCGCGTAGAGCTCGGGGTCGGTCTCGACGTCGACCGGGGTGCCTTTGTAGAAGCCCTTGAGGTCGAGCGAGTCGACGGCGCCGGTCTCCGCCAGCGCCTCGATCAGCTCGTCGTCCCAGTCGTTCGCCGGGTCGAGCTTGAAGCGCAGCGTCGGGTAGGCGACGAGGCGGGCGCGCAGCGGCTCGATCGAGGAGCGGGCACCCTCTTCAAAGGGGGCGAGGCGCATCGAGTTGACGAAGTTCACCGGCCGCGGCTCGCGACCCAGGGCGGCGGCGAGGTTGGTGCCCGCCTGGCGCAGCGCCAGGTCCAGCGCCGCCGACTCGAAGGCCCAGCGGCGGTAGTCGCGGGAGACGTCCTCGCGCACCGGCTCGCCGGCGGGGAAGAGGTCGATCCCGTCGAGATGGTCGGAGAACTCGGCGAAGGTGAAGCTGCCGGCGAGACCCTCGGGCGGCCCGTGGTCCTGCTGGCCGATGTGGTCGATCGCGTCGTAGACGACGTCCTCGCCGACCCCCTCCTGGCCGCCGCCGCGCAGCTTGACGATCGTCGTCAGCCGTTCCATCGGCCCCCAGTCGATGCTCAACCCTTCGAACTCGCAGCTCTCGATCTCGAGCGACAGGTCGGCGATCGCGTCGAAGCTGGCCATCGTCAGAACCTAGCGGGTGACCCGCAGCGTCTTCAGCTCACGGTCCGATCCGCCGCGGACGTAGCCGCCGTGGGCGAGGCTTTCGCGGATGAAGTCGAGGGTCTCGGGGGTGAGGCGCTCGCCGGGGAGGACGTTGGGGATGCCGGGCGGGTAGGCGGCCAGCCCCTCGGCGGCGACGCGGCCGGCGGCGGCGTCGAACGGGACCACTTCCTGCGGGCCGAGGAAGGCCTCGCGCGGGGTCAGCACCAGCTCCCCCCAGGGCGGTGCCGGCGCCAGCTTCTCGTCCGGCGCCCCCGGCGTTTCCTCCAGCTCGGTGACGGCTTTGCGCAGGCCCTCGACAAGGCGGTCGCCGGCGAGCTCGGCGCTCTCGCCGACGCCGAAGATCGCGACGACGACGTTGCCCGAGTAGAGCTCGAGGTCGAGGTTGGCGGTGTGGAAGGCGGCTTTCCACAGTCGCTGCGCGCTGGAGCCGGTGCCGCGCACGTCGATCCCCAGCCGCAGCGGGTCCCAACCGGCGACGCCCGGCCGCCCGACCAGCCGCTCGTCGAGCACCTCCAGCCCGGGGATCTCCTGGATCCGCTCGCGCGTCTGCGCGATCGCCGGCAGGGCCTGCGAGAGCAGTTCCTCGCCGTGGACGTAGATCTGCCGCCGCTGCGCGTCGAGCGAGCCGGTGAGCAGGCCGCTCGGGCTGGTCGTCTCGACCAGGCTGACGCAGCGGTCGACGATCGCCGCGTCGATGCGGCCGCCTCGCCCGAGGTGGAGCATCGCCGCCTGGGTGAGGCTGCCGACGATCTTGTGGGTCGAGGAGGTGACGAGATCGGCGCCGGAGCCGAGCGCGTCCGGCGGCAGCTCGGGATGGAAGTGGAGGTGGGCGCCCCAGGCCTCGTCGACCACCAGCGGCACGCCCCGCGAGTGGGCCACCTCGGCTAGGGCGGCGACGTCGGCGCAGGCGCCGAAGTAGGTGGGGGAGACGATCAGCGCCGCCACCGCTCCCGGGGTGGCGTCGAGCGCGGCACCGAGCGAGTCCGGCGTGAGGCCGTGGGCGATGCCCAGCTCGGGGTCGAGCTCCGGGGCGACGAAGGTCGGGCGCATCCCGTTCAGCACCAGGCCGTCGATCACCGAGGAGTGGACGTTGCGCTGGACGACCACGCGGTTGCCGAGGTGGGCGAGCGCCATCATCGTCGCGTGGTTGCCCTGCGAGGCGCCGTTGATCAGGAACCAGGAGCGGGCCGCGCCCCAGGCCTCGGCGGCGAGGTTCTGCGCCTGCTGAAAGGGCGTCGGTTCGGGACCGATGTCGACCCCCTCGGTGACCGAGGGAATGTCGTTGCGCAGCCCCACCTCGCCGACCAGCTCGACCATCGAGGGGTCGGCACCGAGGCCGCCCTTGTGGCCGGGGACCTGAAAGCGCCCCGTCTCCAGCGCCGAGTAGGCGAGCAGGGCGTCGACGTAGGGAGTCGAGTCCTGACCGGGATCGGACATCGAGCCGAGTCTACGCCCCGGCCTCTCCGGCCTTGGACAAATCCGCGGCGCATCTTTGGACATCGCCGAGAACCGGGCTCGGGGACAATCCCTCGATGGAGCACACGCGACTCGGCTACTGGATCGAGGAGGCCGGGGCAGTAGCGCCCGCGGCGCCGCTGGCGGGTGAGCTGCGGGCGGACGTCCTCGTGGTCGGCGGCGGCTACACGGGGATGTGGACCGCCTGGTACGCGCGCCGGTTGGAGCCGTCGGCGCGGGTCGTCCTGCTCGAGGCCGAGGAGCTGTGCGGCCATGGACCGAGCGGGCGCAACGGCGGCTTCTGCAACGCGATGTGGTTCCAGCTTGCCTCGATGCGGGACCGCTGGGGCGCCGAGGGCGCGCTGGCGACGGCGCGGGCGGCGCAGGAGGCGGTAGCGCGGATCGGCCGCTTCTGCGAGGAGCACGATGTCGACGCTTGGTTCCGGCCGGCCGGCTACATGCAGGTCTCGACCTCTCCCGTCCACGACTGCAGCTGGCTCGACGCGGTCGAGGCCTGCCGCGAGCTCGGCGTGCCGGAGATGCTGCAGACGTTGAGCCGGGCCGAGGTCGCCGCCCGCTGTGCCTCGCCCGCCTTCCGCGCCGGCGCCGTCTCCCCGACCTCGGCGACCGTGCAGCCGGCGCGCCTCGCGCTCGGTCTGCGGGAGAAGCTGCTGGCGGCCGGGGTGGAGATCTTCGAGTCCTCGCCGGTGCGTTCCTTCCGTGGGGGTGGCGACGGCGTCGAAGCGCGCACCGCCGCCGGCTCCGTCCGTGCGGCACGTGGCGTGCTGGCGATCGGCAGCGCCGCCAGGGGACGGGGCGGCCCACTGCGCGGCCGGCTCACCGTGGCTTCCTCGCACATCGTCCTCACCGAGCCGGTACCCGACGTAGTCGAGCAGCTCGGCTGGACCGGCGGCGAGTGCATCACCGACTCGCGCTCGCTCCTGCACTACTTCCGCACGACCGATGACGGCCGCATCGCCTTCGGCTGGGGCGGCGGCCGGATCGCGATGGGGGCCAGGACGCATGGCCGCGCCGAGGTCGATCCCGCCGTTATCGCGGCGGCAAGCGAGCACCTCTACAAGTACTTCCCCCAGCTGCGAGGCCGCACTCTCACCCACGCCTGGGGCGGCCCGATCGACGCCTCCCCGACCCACCTCCCAGCGGTCACCACCCTCGAGGGTGGCCGCACCTTTGTCGCCGCCGGCTACACCGGCAACGGCGTCGGCCCGAGCAACATGGTCGGGCGCTCCCTCGCCTCCCTCGCCCTCGACCGGTCAGATGAGCACACCCACCTGTGCTTTATCGACCACAAGACCCCCCGCGTCCCCCCCGAGCCCTTCCACTGGCTCGGCGGCGAGGCCATCCGCCTCGGCATCCTCAAGAAGGAGGAAGCCGAGATGGCCGGCCGTCAACCCGGCCGCGTCGCATCGGCCGTAGCGAGGGTCCCCGAGCTGATCGGCTTCCACATCGGCCGCTAGCTTGTCCGGGGCTCAGGTAGCGGCCGCGGCGCCCGCCGGGACGCCCGCGCCGACCCCGCCCTCTTGTTCGGGCCGCACGCTCGCCATCTTTTCCGCCCGGCGCTGCTGCCAGGTGGCGAAGCCCATCGCGGCGACGGTGAAGAAGAAGAGGATCATCGCGATCACGTTGACCTCCACCGGGATGCCTCGCTGGGCGGCGCCGAAGATGTAGAGGGGGAAGGTGACGGTGGTGCCGGAGTTGAAGTTGGAGATGACGAAATCGTCGATCGAGAGGGCGAAGGCGAGCATCGCGGCGCCGAAGATGCCAGGGGCGATCAGGGGAAGGGTCACGAGGCGGAAGGTCTGAAAGGGGTTGGCGCCGAGGTCTCGGGCCGCCTCCTCGATGTGGCGGTCGAAGCCGATCAGGCGCGAGCGGACGACGACGACGACGAAGCTGATGCAGAACATGACGTGGGCGATCAGCAGCGTTTCGAAGCCGAGCGAGAAGGTGCCGATGAGGAGGAAGAAGGAGAGCAGCGCCGAGCCCATCACCACCTCCGGCGTCGCCATCGGGATCACGATCAGGAAGTTGGCGGCTCGCCGACCGAAGAACTCGTAGCGGACCAGCGCCATCGCCATCAAGGTCCCGATCACGGTCGCGATCACCGTCGCCAGCACCGCCAGTTTCAGGCTCGTCAGCAGCGCTTCGTTCAGCTCCGGGATCCCGAAGGCGTTGCTCCAGTGGTCGAGCGTGAAGCCGACCCAGGTGAAGTTGTAGCGGCCGGCCGGATCGTTGAAGGAGAAGGCGAAGATGACGACGATCGGGATCAGCATGTAGAGGACGACGAGCACGCCGACGATCTGCACCGCGTGCTCGCGTAGCCAGCGCCAGGCGCCCCCTCCGCGCGTCTCCGTCATCAGATCGCCTCCTCACCCATCAGCGCCTCCGAGCCGGCGAAGCGGATGTAGATCAGGACGAGGATCAGGATCGCCGCCATCAGCACGAAGGAGAGCGCCGCCGCCGCTGGGTAGTCGGACTGTTTGAGGTAGAGCGACTGGATCACGTTGCCGATCATCTGGTTGCTGGCGCTGCCGAGGAACTGGGCGTTGACGTAGTCGCCGGAGGCCGGGATGAAGGTCAGCAGCGTCCCCGCCACCACCCCCGGCGCCGAGAGCGGCAGCGTCACCCGGAAGAAGGTCTGCGAAGCGGAGGCGTAGAGATCCTTGCCGGCCTCGATCAGCCGCACGTCGATCCGCTCCAGGCTGGCGTAGATCGGCAGGACCATGAAGGGAAGGAAGTTGTAGGTGAGGCCGGCGATCACGGCGCCGCTGGTTGCCAGCGCCCGCCCTTCCGGCGCCAGACCCACCGCGTCGAGCACGCTCACCACCGGGCTCTGGTCGGAGAGGATCGTCTCCCAGGCCAGGGTCCGGATCAGGTACGTGGTGAAGAACGGGGCGACGACGGCGAACAGCAGCAGGTTGCGCCACCGCCCCGCCTTGAAGGCGATCGTGTAGGCGAGCGGATAGGCGAGCAGCAGCGCGAACAGCGTCGCCAGCCCGGCGTACACGAACGAGCGCACGAACTGCGTGTCGTAGAGCGACAGCGCGTCCTGGTAGTTGGCCCAGTGCCAGCTGAATTCGTAGGAGCCGAAGACGCCGGAGTTGAGTGACAGTTCCGCCAGGTAGTAGAGCGGGACGACGAAGAACAGAAGCAGCCAGGCCGCTCCCGGCCCGAGTAGGAAGTAGGGAGCGACCCGGCGTCTCATCGGCTCAGCCGTTGAGGACCGCGTTGAATTCGCGGTTCAGGTTCTGTTCTTCTTCGCCCGTCGGCGACGGCTGGATCGTGCACTTCTTCGTGAACGACTTGCTGGGGAAGATCAGCTGGTTTTTCGCGACTTCCGGTTCTTCCTTGAGGAGGATCGGTTTCACGTGTTCAACCGGGCTGACGTAGTTCACGTAGGACTCGATCTGCGCCTGGTTCTTCGGGTCGTAGACGTAGTTGATGAACGCCTCGGCCGCGGTCGGGTTCGGCGCCCCGACGGGGATCACCATGTTGTCTGACCAGAGGATGCAGCCCTCGGTCGGCATCCGCCATTCGATGTTCGGGTTGTCGGCCTGCAGCTGGACCGCGTCGCCCGACCAGCCGATCACCGCGACCGCGTTGCCGCTGGTCAGGTCGGCGCCGTAGTCGTTGCCGGTGAAGCGGCGGATCTGGCCTTCTTCGGTGGCCGACTTGATTTTGTCGATCGCCTGCTTCCATTCGGCTTCGTCGGCCGTTTCGGGGTCGATCCCGAGGCACTTCATCACCAGCGGCACGGTGTCGCGGAGTTCGTTCAGCATCTCGACCTTGCCCTTGTATTTCGGGTCGAAGAGGTCGCAGATCGACTTCACGTCCGGCGCCAGGTCTTTGCGGACGATGATTCCGGTCATCCCGCTCTGCCAGGGGGCGCTGAATTCCCGCTTCGGGTCATACGACGGTTCCCGCAGATTGGAGACGAGGTTCTGTTCGAAGTTCGGCAGCGCCGACTTGTCGAACTTCTGCAGGTAGCCGAGTTCGTTCATTTTGTTCGCCATCCAGTCGGTGACGACGAAGAGGCTGCGGCCACCGGATTCACCCTGTTTCAGCAGCGGGTCCATCTTCGCGAAGAACTCTTCGTTGGCGTTGACGTCCTCGATGTATTTGACGTTCAGGCCCGTTTCTTTTTCGAAGTCCGGGACGGTCTGCTTGTCGATGTAGAGCGGCCAGTTGGAGATCGTCACGTCACCCGTCGGCTTGCCTTCGAGTTTCACTTCTTCGGATTCCGTGTCGCCGCCGTTGATCCCACTGCCGCTGCCGCCACCGCAGGCCGCGAGCCCGAAGGCCAGCGCCGCCACGGCAACCAGGACGGCGAGGATGGTGGTGATCCTGCGTGGGTCCTTCTCGTTGCTCGACATCTGCGCTCTAACCTCCGTGCGTCGTTTCCAGTTGCGACTGGTCGGCGGCGCCAGCGGCACCGTCGTCGTTCGCGGCCGCCCCATCGGCATCGGGCGACTCGCGGACAAGATGCATGTGCTCGGGCTCCCAGCTGAGGGCGACCCGGGCGCCGCCGCCGGGCAGGCGCTGGCGCTCGCTCTCGTCGGCATTGGGGACGAGGACGGTCATCCGCGTCCCCTCGCCGAGGTCGACCGCGATCTGCGTCGCGGTGCCGAGGTAGAGCGAGCTGGCGACGATCCCCTCGACCCGCGTCCGGTCGGGAGCGTTCCCGTTTTCGCCGAGCTCGACCCGCAGCTTCTCCGGGCGCACCACCGCGTGGCAGCGGTCGCCGGGGGAGAAGCCGTTGGTCGGGGTGGAGATCGTCTGTCCCTGGTCGAGTCGCACTTCCTCGGCGGAGGTGACGGTCGCCGGCATCAGGTTGGAGACGCCGATGAAGCCGGCGACGAAGGTGGTTGCCGGGCGGTCGTAGACCTCCTCCGGCACCGCCACCTGCTCGACCCGGCCGCGGTTCATCACCGCGATCCGGTCGCTCATCGTCAGCGCCTCCTCCTGGTCATGGGTGACGTAGACGAAGGTGATGCCGACGTCGCGCTGGATTCGCTTCAGCTCGACCTGCAGTTCCTTGCGCAGTTTCAGGTCCAGGGCGCCGAGCGGCTCGTCGAGCAGGAGGACCTTGGGAAGGTTGACCAGGGCGCGAGCGAGGGCGACGCGCTGCTGCATCCCGCCGGAGAGTTGCGAGGGGCGCCGCTTGCCGTGGGAGGCGAGGCCGACCCGCTCGAGCTCGGCCTCTACCCGCTGCTTGATCTCCTCCTTGGAGACCTTTTTGCGCTTCAGCCCGAAGGCGACGTTGTCTTCGACGCTGAGGTGGGGAAAGAGCGCGTAGCTCTGGAAGACGGTGTTGGTCGGCCGTTTGTGCGGCGGCAGCTGGGCGACGTCGGTTCCCTCGATCCGGATCTCGCCGCCCGTCGGCCGCTCGAAGCCGGCGATCATCCGCAGGGTCGTCGTCTTGCCGCAGCCGCTCGGACCGAGCAGGGTGAAGAATTCTCCCTGGCCGAGCTCGAGATTCAGGTCATCGACCGCGACCAGCTGGTCGAAGCGCTTGGTAACGCTGCACAGCTCGACGCTCGAAGTCTCTCGATGGGCGTCCATGCCGGTCCTATCAGCCCCTCTCCGTTCGTCCAGGTACCCATTCACCCTGGCTATCTAATCGCGACGGTAAGCCCCGGTGGATCACCGCGCAAGGGGCAGATGTCCTAAAAGCACGAAGGCCGCTTGTACATCGCGTACAAGTCCTGCTCCAGTCCTTGACCCAAAGACCACTTGCCAATGTTGCGGACGGCGTCTAGCTTTGTCCATAACGTCGTAATCGAAGAGGAGGGCCGTATGGCCACCGCGTCGCAAGCGCCGGCAGGAACCGATCTTCAGCAGCTGGCCCGCCAGCACCTTTGGATGCACTTCTCGCGGATGGGCGGCTACGGGCCCGACCACGAGGTGCCGATCATCACCCGGGCCGAGGGCTGTTACGTCTACGACGAACACGGCAACCGCTACCTCGACGGCCTCTCGGCGCTCTTCTGCGTCAACGCCGGCCACGGCCGCACGGAGTACGGCGAGGCGGCCGCCCGCCAGATCGAAGAACTCGACTTCTACACCCTTTGGAGCTACGCCCACCCGAAGGCGATCGAACTGGCGGCGCGGATCGCCTCGCTGGCTCCCGGCGACCTCAACCGCGTCTTCTTCACCGACGGCGGTTCGGAGTCGGTCGAGTCGGCGCTGAAGCTCTCCCGCAACTTCCACCGCATGCACGGCAAAGGCCAGAAGCACAAGGTGATCGCCCGCGAGGTCGCCTACCACGGCACCTCGCTCGGAGCGCTCTCGGCCACCGGCATCACCGAGCTGCGCTCGCAGTTCGAGCCGCTGACGCCGGGCGGCTGCCACGTCCCGAACACCAACATCTACCGCTGGCCGGAGGAACGCGACCCGCTCTGGGCCGCCGACGCGATCGAGGAGCGGATCGTCTTCGAGGGGCCCGACACCGTCGCCGCGGTGATCCTCGAGCCGGTGCAGAACGCCGGCGGCTGCTTCGTCCCGCCCGACGGCTACTTCCAGCGGGTGCGGGAGATCTGCGACCAGTACGACGTGCTGATGATCTCCGACGAGGTGATCTGCGCCTGGGGCCGCCTCGGCCATTACTTCGGCTGCGAACGCTTCGACTACGTCCCCGACCTGATCACGGTCGCCAAGGGCCTGACCTCCGCCTACGCGCCGATGGGGGCGGTGATTGCCTCCGACCGGGTCGCCGAGCCGTTCATGCAGGGCGACGCCTCCTTCGCCCACGGCTTCACCTTCGCCGGTCACCCGGTCGCCGCCGCGATCGCGATGGCCAACCTCGACGTCTTCGAGCGCGAGGACCTCTGCGGCCACGTCCGCGCCAAGGAGGGCGAGTTCCGCGCCATGCTGGAGACGCTGCACGACCTGCCGATCGTCGGCGACGTGCGCGGCGCCGGCTACTTCCACGCGGTCGAGCTGGTCAAAGACAAGGAGACGAAAGAGAGCTTCGACGACGACGAGAGCGAGCGGCTGCTGCGCGGCTTCCTCTCCGGTGAGCTCTACAAGCGCGGGCTGATCTGCCGCGCCGACGACCGCGGCGACCCCGTGGTGCAGCTGGCGCCGCCGCTGATCGCCGACACCGAGCAGTTCGAAGAGATCCACGACGTCCTCCGCGCGGTGCTGACGGAGGCCTGGGACCAGGTCGTCAACTAGGAGGCAGGGTGCTTACCGTCCAGAGCCTGCTCGACGAGCTCGACCTCGAGCTGGCCGCCGGCGCCGACGCGGCGGCCGCCCCGGTCCGCTGGGTCCACATCTCCGAGCTGCAGGACCCGACCCCGTGGCTCTCGGGGGGCGAGCTGATGCTGACCACCGGCATCCCGCTGGACACCGCCGCCAAGCAGCGCGCCTTCGTCCGCATCCTCGCCGACCGCAATCTCGCCGGCCTCGGCTTCGGCACCGGCTTCAGCCACAAATCGCTGCCCAAGGCGCTGGTCGACGAGGCCGAGAAGCGCGGCTTCCCGCTCTTCGAGGTGCCCTATTCGGTGCCGTTCATCGCGATCACCGAGAAGGCCTTCGCCAAACTCGTCAACGAGCAGTACGAGGTCCTGCAGCGCGGCGTCGCCGTGCAGCGGCGGCTCGAGCGGCTGGTCCTGGAGGAGCGGGGGCTGGAGGAAATCGCCGCCACCGTCGCCTCGGCCGTGGGCGGGACGGTCGCGATCCTCGACTCGCGCGGCGAGCGCCTCGCCGGCCGCGGCTTCCGCCGCCAGCTCTCCAGCGAGGCGATCGCGGCGATCCGCAAAGAAGCGCTCAGCCACGCCGGCGACGGCCATCCCTTCGTCCCTTCCCACCCCACGGTGCAGGGGCGGGCGCTCGCCCATCCCGTCATCTCCCCGGGTGGCGGGCCGCCCCAGGCCTGGGTCGTGATCGTCCGCGACTCCGGCGGGCTCGGCGACTTCGAGCGGCTGATCCTGCAGCAGGCGGTGGCGGTGGTGGCGCTGGAGCTGATGCGGCGCCGGGTCGCGCAGGAGACCGAGCGGCGCCTCGCCGGCGACGTCCTCGCGGCGGCGCTCGGCGGCCGCATGGACCCGACCGAGCTGCGCCGCCGGCTCGAGCCCTTCGGGATCGGCGAGGAAGCGGCGGTGCTCGTCTTCGCCCTTGCCGATCCGGCCGAGGCCGCCGCCGCGCTCGAGGCGGCGCTTGCCGCCGACGCCTGCCCGGCGGTCGTCGCTCCCCACTCGACCGGCGGCCGCGAGCTGCTCTGCGCGGTGATCGATTGCGCCGAACGCGACCCGATCGAGGTCGCGGGCGAGGCGCGCGCCGCGCTGGCGCGGGACCGCGGGCCGATCCGCGCCGGGGCCAGCCGCCCGGCCCCGCCGGAGCGCCTGCGCCACTCCTTCCACGAGGCCCGCTGCGCCCTCGAGGCGACCGCCTTCGACAACGGCTCCGCCCCCGACGTCGCCTCCTGGCGCGACCTCGGCGCTTTCACCCTGCTGCTCTCGATCCAGGACGACGACGCGCTCGACCTCTATTGCGACAGCGTGCTCGGCCCGATCGAACGCGGCGACGAGGAGTACGGCGGCGAGCTGCTCCGCTCCCTGGAGGCCTTCATCGAGCAGAACGGCCAGTGGGAGCGGGCAGCCCGCCAGGTCTACTGCCACCGCCACACCCTGCGATACCGGATGCGCAAGGTGGAAGAGCTGACGGGCCGCGACCTCTCGCGCGCCCACGACCGCATCGAGTTCTGGCTGGCCCTGCGAGCGAGGGAGCTTGTCGTATGAGGATCGGAGTCCCGACGGAGATCAAGTCCGACGAGTACCGAGTCGCGGTGACGCCGGCCGGGGTGCGCGAACTGAGCGAGCACGGGCACGAAGTCCTGGTCCAGGCGGGTGCCGGCGAAGGCAGCGCGATCAGCGACGAGGACTACCGCGCCCAGGGAGCGACGATCGTCCCCGACGCGCCGGGGGTGTTCGAGGCGGCGGAGATGATCCTCCACGTCAAGGAGCTGCAGCCGGAAGAGATCGAGATGCTGCGGCCGGGGCAGTTGCTCTTCACCTACCTGCACCTGGCGCCCGACCCCGAGCAGACGCGCGGCCTCTGCGGATCCGGCGTGACCGCGATCGCCTACGAGACCGTCGAGGACGCCCACGGGCGGCTGCCGCTGCTGGCGCCGATGAGCGAGGTGGCGGGGAAGATCGCCACCCAGGCCGGTGCCTTCATGCTGGAGAAGCCGATGGGCGGCCGCGGGATCCTGCTGGGAGGGGTACCGGGAGTCGCCGCCGCCAACGTGATGGTGATCGGCGGCGGCGTGGTGGGGATGAACGCGGCCTTCATCGCGATCGGGATGGAAGCCGACGTCTTCGTCTATGACCGCTCGATCGACCGCCTGCGCGAACTCGAAGTCGACTTCGGCGGCCGCTGCTCGACCGTCTATTCGACGACGCTGGCGATCGAGGAGATGCTGCCGCGGGCGGACCTGGTGATCGGCGCGGTGCTGGTCCACGGAGCGCGCGCCCCTTATGTGGTGCGCCGGGAGCAGCTGGCGCTGATGAAGCCGGGGGCGGTCCTGGTCGACGTCGCGATCGACCAGGGCGGCTGCTTCGAGACCTCGCGCCCGACCACCCACCGCGAACCGACCTTCGAGGTCGACGGGATCACCCACTACTGCGTCGCCAACATGCCCGGCGCAGTCCCGATCACCTCCACCCACGCCCTCACCAACGCCACCCTGCCGTACGCGCTTGCCCTCGCCGACCACGGGGTAGACGAGGCGATACGGCGCGACCCGGGCCTGCGGCCCGGGGTCAACGTCGCCGGCGGCAAGGTCACCCACCCGGCGGTGGCGGAGGGAGTCGGCATGGACTACGTGCCGGTCGAGGAGGCACTGGACTTGGAACGTCAATCCTTGCAACGAGCATCCACGGGGGGAGCTGAATGAGCACTTACGCGGTAGTCAACCCAGCCACCGGCGAGACGATCAAGGAGTACCCGGAGATCGGCGACGACGAGCTCCGCGCGGCGATCGAGCGCGCCGACAAAGCTTCGAAGACCTGGGCAAGCTCGACCTCGGTTGGGGAGCGCGCGGCGCTGGTGCGCAGGGTCGGCGAGCTGCACTCCGAGCGGCGGCAGGAGCTGGCCGAGATCATCGTCCGCGAGATGGGCAAGCCGATCGAGCAGGCCCTCGGCGAGGTCGACTTCGCGGCGGAAATCTACGGCTTCTACGCCGACAAAGCCGAGGATCTGATGGCCGACGAGCCGATCGAGCTGGCCGAAGGTCCCGGCACCGCGGTGATCCGCCGCAGCCCCTTCGGCGTCCTGCTGGGGATCATGCCCTGGAACTTCCCCTACTACCAAGTCGCCCGCTTCGCCGGGCCGAACCTGGTGATCGGCAACACGATCCTGCTCAAGCACGCGCCGCAGTGCCCGGAATCGGCCGAGGCGATCCAGCGGATCTTCGACGACGCCGGCTTCCCGGAGGGGTGCTACGAGAACATCTACGCGACCAACGAGCAGATCGAGTGGGTGATCGCCGACCCGCGCGTGCACGGGGTTTCGGTCACCGGCTCCGAGCGCGCCGGCGCCGCCGTCGCGGCGACCGCCGGGAAGAACCTGAAGAAGGTCGTGCTCGAGCTCGGCGGCTCGGATCCCTTCATCCTGCTCGGGACCGACGACGTCGACGCGGCGGCGCAGAAAGCGGCCGAAGCGCGGCTCGACAACACCGGCCAGTCCTGCAACGCGGCCAAGCGCTTCATTGTCGTCGACGAGTTCTACGACGAGTTCCTCGAGAAGCTGCGCGAAAAGATGAGCGCTTCGAAGCCGGGCGACCCGACCGCGGAGGACACCGAGATCGGCCCGCTCTCCTCGCAGACGGCCGCCGAGCGGCTGGAGGAACAGGTCAAGAAGGCGGTCGAGAACGGGGCGGAGATCGTCGCCGGCGGCAAGCGCGACGGCAACTACTTCGAACCGACGATCCTGACCGGGATCAAGCCCGGCGACGAGGCCTCCCAGGAAGAGTTCTTCGGGCCGGTGGCGCAGGTCTACAGGGTCGGCTCCGAGGAGGAGGCGGTCGAGCTCGCCAACCAGACCCCCTTCGGCCTCGGCTCCTACGTGATGACCACCGACAAGGAGCAGGGCGAGCGCGTGGCCGACAAGCTCGAAGCGGGCATGGTCTACGTCAACTTGGTCCTGGCCGACAGTCCCGAGCTGCCGTTCGGCGGCTTCAAGCGCTCCGGTTTCGGGCGCGAGCTGGGGCGCTACGGGGCCGACGAGTTCGTCAACAAGAAGCTGATCCGCAGCGCCTGAGTTCGAGGGCGCAGGTGGGGTCCCCCGGCGCGACGAATACGATGCTGCCGTCGTGAGTCGCTCTCGGGGGGCCATTCTCATCTCGCTCGTCTGTGCGTTCGCCGTCTTCACGGTGAGCGCCGTCGCGGCGACCCGGGCGCAGGAAGAAGAACTGCCGCGCTGTCACGGGCGCGAGGCGGAGATCGTCGGGACGCCCGGGGACGACGTCCTGCAGGGAACGCCGGAGCGCGACGTGATCTGGGGCGACAGCGGCGACGATCTGATCTACGGCAGCCTCGGCAATGACCTGATCTGCGGCGGGCCGGGCGCGGACCAGATCCACGGCGGCCGCGGCAACGACGAAGTGGACGGCGGCAGCGGCGCCGAAGACCAGGTCAACGGCGACCTCGGCGACGACAAGATCGTCGGCGGGTCCGGGGGCCACGACGAGGTCGCCGGCGATCTCGGGATCGACATCGTCAGCGGCGGCGCCGGCGACGAAGACCTGGTTCACGGCGACTACGGCTACGACCGCATGTCGGGCGGAGCGGGCAAGGGCGACATCGCTTCCTTCGCCACCGCCCGCGCCGGCGGCAAAGGCAGCGGCGTTTGGGCTTCGCTGGCCCGCCACAAAGCCTACGGCGACGGCCACGACAAGCTCTTCGGCTTCGAGAGCCTCGAAGGCTCGGCCTTCCGCGACACGCTGATCGGCAGCCCCCAGGGGAACACGATCAACGGCGGCCCCGGTGACGACCAGCTGATCGGCGGCGGCGGTCCCGACGTCCTCGACGGCGGCCAGGGCAGCGACGGCTGCAGCGGCGCCAAAGGGCGGACCGTCTCCTGCGGCAAGGAAGCGGCGCCGAAAGCAAGCGCCTACATCCAGCTCAACCCGACGCCGGGCGGTGGGGCCGGCCTGCAGGTGATCGGCGGCGGCGGCCGCGACCAGTTCTTCGTCGCCTTCGACGATGTGACCCAGACCTTCAGCGTCACCGCGAAAGGCGGTCTCGCGATCAGCCCCGGCTGCTCGCACGCGCCGCACAGCGCCACCACGGTCTCGTGCCCGGCGAACGGGCCGGCGCGGTGGCTGATGGCCGATCTCGGCCCCGGCAACGACAGCCTGCGGGTCGAAGGCTCGCTGCTGCAGGTCGGCAGCGTCCGCTTCGCCGGCGGCTACGGCAACGACACGATCCACGCCGGCCCCGAGGACGACCTGGTCGAGTCGGGCCCCGGCGCCGACCATCTGTACGGGGGTGACGGCGCCGACGGCCTGGTCGGCGGTCTGCCCGGCCCGACCTTCCTCTATGGCGAAGGCAACGGCGACCTGCTGGCGGCGGGCGGCGGCTGCGCCGGCGGCGCGATCGTCGGCGGCCCCGGTCGCGACGATGCTTCCTTCGCCGAGACCCAGGCCCATCCCGGCCTGCTGATCATCTCCTTCCCCCAGAACAAAGCCTGGGTCGACGAGATCAAAGGCTGCGACTCGGTTCGCCTCGACGACTCCAACGAGGACATGGAGGGCTCCTTCGACTGGGACGTCCTGATCGGCGACAGCGGCCCCAACGCGATGCTCGGCCAGCCGGGCGAAGACCGCTTTTACGGCAATGGCGGCGACGACATCATCGACGCCCGCGACGGCGTCCGGGACTTCTTCATCCAGTGCGGCAGCGGCCGCCCCCCGAAGGAGATAACCGTCAAAGGCAAAGGCGGCAAAAAGGAAGTCAAGGAAATCCCCGGCACCGGCCAACCCGCCGGCCGCGCCCTGACCGATGACTTCGACCCCGCCCCGTACAACTGCGAATACGTCAAGTACGGCAACCCCGTCCCCGGCCTAAACGGCTAGCCGCGGGACGAAGCGCCAAGCTGCCGCAGCCCAGCAGCACACGAAGCGCCGCAAATTCCGAAAGCGCGAGGTCCGCCAGCACGCAGCGGGGGGCGAACCACCCCGGCGTTCGTCCTTGGGACGGATATGCCGGTACAAGGACGAACGCCACCGATGCATGGGCCGCTGGGCGACCTTGCGACCCGCCAACACGGTGTCATCTCGATGCGACAGCTTCGAGATCTGGGCTTTTCCAAAAGCAGCGTGATCGAGTGGGTTGGTGTGGGACGGCTTCATCAAGTGCACCGCGGTGTCTATGCCGTCGGCCATCGGCGGTTGACTTGGTACTCGCGTTGCTGGGCGGGCGTTCTGGCGGCGGAACCTTTGGAGGGGGCTGCCTGGGGGGCAGTGGCTAGCCACCAGACCGCCGCTTACTCCGGTGGCGGCCTGACTTGATGCATGTGACGGCGCCTACTCGCCGGCGGGCCAAGCGGGACTTCCGCGTCCACTTCTCCTCGATCCTGGCGGCGGAGGATCGGGGGGCTCGGGAGGGGATTCCGGTCACCGCGGTGCCGCGGACGTTGCTCGATCTGGCGATACGGGCGCGGCCGGAGCAACTGGACGGGTACCTGGAGCGAGCGGAAGATCGTGGGCTCCTGGACGTACGCGCGATTGAAGACCTGCTCTCCCGGGCCGGCGGACACCGCGGGCGCGGGCCGCTCCGCCATGCGCTGGCGATCTATCGCCCCGACTCCGCCTTCACGCGCTCCAAGTTCGAGCGGCGCTTCCGCCGGCTGGTCACCGCCGTCGAGCTGCCCGCCCCCTCGATGAACTACCTCGTCGCCGAGTTCGAGCTCGACGCCTACTGGCCCGACTTCCGCTTCGCCGTCGAACTCGACCTCTTCGAGACCCACGGAAGCCGCGCTGCCTTCGAGCGCGACCGTCGCCGCCAAGAGGAGCTGAAGCTGCTCGGCGTGGAGATGATCCGGGTGACCAAGCCGCGCCTTGATCGCGAACCGGAGACGGTGATGAGCAACCTGGCGAGGCTGCTCGAGCGTCGCCGCGCCGAGCTCGGCGCCGCTTGAACTAGGCTTGGTCCGTGGCGCGCAAGACCGCTCAAGGAGACGAGGCCGCGGCTGTCGCCGCCGCGATCGCCCAGTTCGAGGCCGAGTTCGCGGCTGCGCCCGGCGAGGAGGCACCGGCAACCCCCGCCTGGCAGCGGGCGGCCCTGCTCGAGGGCGTCAGCGCCAAGGAGACGATCGAGGACCTACGAGGAGGATCCGCATGGCTGTCGTGAAAATCATCGAGCTGGTCGGCAGCTCGAAGACGTCCACCGACGACGCCGCCAAACAGGCGCTGCAGCAGGCTCAGGGTTCGCTGCGCAACATCCGCGCCGTCGACATCGTCTCCACCGGCATTCGCGGGGAGAACCTCGACGAGTACCGCGCCCACGTCCGCGTCGCATTCTTGATCGAGGGAACGGAGGTCGACTGATGGCAGAGGAGCAGGGGGCCGAGGTGCGCGAGGTCTCGCGCGAGGAGGCGCGCAAGCTGATCGACGAGGGCGCGCAGCTGATCGACGTGCGCGCCGACCACGAGTGGGAGGCTGGCCGCATCGCCGGCGCCGAGCACCTGCCGCTGCCGGAGCTGCCGCAGCGCATCGGCGAGCTCGACCAGGACCGCCCGGTGGTCGTCTATTGCCGCGGTGGCAACCGCTCGTCGATGGCAACCGCCGCCCTCGCCGACGCCGGCTTCGACGCCGTCAAGCTCAGCGACGGGATCGTCGGCTGGAGCGAGGAGGAGCTGCCGCTCGAGCCCGAGGGCGGCTACGTCGCCGAGTCCGGCGAGGCCGCAGCGATCCTCCAGGCGCAGAAAAAACCCTCCCATAGCTGATCAAGACCGGATTCCGCCCGGAATTCGGTCATGGGCCGTTTGCAGGCGCTTTCGTAGCCTGATCAACCGCTCAGGAAATTAAATACCTGAATCCCGGTCAGCTTTGCTACCTTTCGCTCCATGGAGGTAGCCGTCGCAGAGAACAAGGAGCAGCGGGGCAAGGGCCGGCCCGGGTCGGTCGAGAACCCGGAGGTCTACGAGAACGTCCCGGGCCACGTCATCCCGATCATCGAGCGCGAGTTCGACGACTTCGACAACGAAGCCGAGCAGTTTCTCTCCGGCGAGTTAGAAGAGAACCAGTTCATCGGCTTCCGCCTCAAACAGGGCGTCTACGGCCAGCGCCAGGCCGACGTCCAGATGATCCGGATCAAGCTTCCGTTCGGCGGGGTCACGCCCGAGCAGATGGATGCCTTCGCCAGCGTCGTCGAGAAATACGCGCCGCTGAACAAAGGCCACATCACCACCCGCCAGAACATCCAGATCCACCACGTGCCGCTGCGCGACACCGAGCTGTTGCTGCGGGAGATCGCCGAGGCCGGTCTCTCCTCGCGCGAGGGCTGCGGCAACACCATCCGCAACGTCACCGGCGACCCCTGGGCCGGCGTCGCCCCCGGCGAGGTCTTCGACCCGACCGCCCACGGCACCGCCTACGTCCGCTACTTCGTCCGCCACCCGACGACGCAGCTGATGCCGCGCAAGATCAAGACCGCCTTCGACGGCTCCCCCGACGCCAACCGCTCGATCACCGAAATCCACGACATCGCCTTCCTCGCTCGCGAAAGGGAGGGCGTCAAGGGCTTCGAGGTCCAGGTCGGCGGCGGCACCTCGATCATGGCCCGCGTCGCCCCGACCCTCTACGAGTTCGTCGAGGCCGACAACGGCGACTACCTCAAGGTCGCCGAGGCCGTCTTCCGCATCTTCGACCGCCAGGAATGGCTGCGCGTCAACCGCGCCCGCGCCCGGATCAAGGTCCTCGTCGACAAGATCGGCATGGACGCCTTCCGCGAGCTCGTTGACGAGGAGCTGCAGGGCGACTGGGTGCAGGAGCGCGAATTCGGCCCCGAGCTGGTCGAGCGCCTTTCCTACGCCCCCGACGAGGAGGCGAACGCGCCCGAGGCGCCGCTCACCGCGTCCTCGCCGAACGGCGACCGCACCGAGTTCGAGCGTTTCCTCCAGGGCAACGTCGAGGCGCAGCGCCAAGACGGCTTCAACACGGTTGAGGTCAAGGTCACCCGCGGCGATCTCACCCCGGAGCAGTTCCGCGGCCTCGCCCAGATCATGCGCGAGTACACCGGCGGCGCCGCTCGCAGCACGGTCCAGCAGAACTTCGTCCTGCGCTGGGTCCGCGACGAGGCCCTCTACGACGTCTGGGAGCGCCTGAACGCCCTCGGCCTCGGTGAGGCCGGCGCCCGCGAGATCACCGACACGGTGAGCTGCCCCGGCACCGACAGCTGCAAACTCGGGATCACCTCCTCGATGGGCCTCAACCGGGCGATCAAGGAGCGGGTCGAGTCGATGGAGATCAGCGACGAGCTGACCAAGCGCATCCACATCAAAATGAGCGGCTGCCCGAACGGCTGCAGCCAGCACCACATCGCCAACATCGGCTTCTACGGCGCCTCGCTGAAAGTCGGCGGCCGCCAGATGCCCGCCTACATCCCGCACATCGGCGGCAACTTCGAAGGCGGCCCGGTCGCCTTCGGCAAGCGGCTGAAATCGCGGCTCCCGGCCAAACGGGTGCCGGAGGCGGTCGAGCGCTGGGTGCGCCTCTACGAGACCAAGCGCAACGAGGGCGAGGAGTTCAACCCCTTCGTCGAGCGGGTCGGCGCCGAGCCCTTCGAAGCCGCGGTCAAGGAGCTGACCCTGCCCTCCGAGTTCAGCTTGGAGACGATGCAGGAGTTCATCGACTGGAATCGATCGAGCCCGTACGAGGTCGTGCGGGGCGAGGGAGAGTGCGCGATCTAGCTCGCGTCTGAAGCGCAGCGATGAAACCACCTCCCGTAACCCTGTCCGGCACCGTCCCCACACCCGCGGACCTCGACCACGAGGCGATCGCCGCCGAGCTCGAGCAGAGCACGGCGCAAGAGGCGCTGGAGTGGATGTTCGAGAACTTCGGTGAGCGGCATTACATCGCCTGCTCGTTTCAGAAAACGAGCTCGGTGACCGCCCACCTGGCGAGCCAGATCAACCCCGAGGCGCGCTTCTTCTACCTCGATACCGAGGTCCTCTTCGAGCAGACCTACGAGACCCGCGACCGCCTCGCCGAGGCGCTCGGGGTCGAGTTCGACCGCTTCCACAACCTCACCCTCGCCGAGCAGGAGGCCGAGCACGGCCCGGAGCTGTGGAACCGCGACCCCGACGCCTGCTGCGGCATCCGCAAGGTCGAGCCGATGCGCCGCGCCCTTTCTTCCGTAGACTGCTGGGTCGCCGGCGTCCGCCGGGCAGATTCCAGCTCCCGAGCCAAAACCCCGAAGTTCGGCTGGGACAAGCGCTTCAACCTCTGGAAGCTGAACCCCCTTGCGGATTGGACCGAGCGCGACGTTTGGAACTACATCCGTGAGCACCACCTCCCGTACAACCCGCTTCACGATCACGGCTATCCGTCGATCGGTTGCACCCACTGCACCCAGCCGGTCGAACCGGGTGGGGACCTGCGCGCAGGCCGCTGGACGGGCCTGGCAAAGACCGAGTGCGGGATCAACTAGCGGCTGCCGGCAAGCCGCCAACACCCTTTAGACCCTTCCCCCAACCCCTGACAAGGTGAGATGAGCGAGACGATGGCTGAGTTGTCCCTGACCCTTTCCGAGCGCCACACGGCGGACTTCGAGATGATCGGCAACGGCGGCTTCGCGCCGCTGACCGGCTTCCAGGGCTCCGCCGACTGGGAGCGCGTCTGCAGCGAGATGCGGACCGCAGACGGCGAGTACTGGCCGATCCCGATCACGCTGGCGACCGACCTCGAGTGCGAGGTCGGCGACGTCGTCGAGCTCTCCTCCGACGAAGGCAAGAAGCTCGGCCGGATCACCGTCGAGGAGATCTACGAGCGCGACCTCGACCGCGAGGCGCAGTCGGTCTACCTGACCACCGACAAGGAGCACCCGGGCGTCGCCGCGATCTACGAGGAGGGCAGCCGCACCATCGCCGGCCCGATCGAGGTCGACGCGCTGCCCGACCACGAGGACGCCTTCATGCGCCGCTACCTGACGGCGCCGGAGACCAAGGCCGAGTTCGAGAAGCGCGGCTGGAAGCGGATCGTCGCCTTCCAGACCCGCAACCCGATCCACCGCGCCCACGAGTACCTGACCAAGGCCGCGCTGGAGATCTGCGACGGGCTCTTCATCCAGCCGCTGATCGGCAAGACCAAGGCCGGCGACATCCCCGCCGACGTGCGGATGCGCTGCTACGAGGTGCTGATGGAGAACTACTACCCCAACGACCGGGTGATGCTGGGCGTGAAGCCGGCGAAGATGCACTACGCCGGTCCGCGCGAGGCGGTCCTCCACGCGATCGTCCGCCGCAACTACGGTGCCACCCACTTCATCGTCGGCCGCGACCACGCGGGCGTCGGCGACTACTACGGCACCTACGACGCGCAGAAGATCTTCGACGAGATCGACGTGCAGGAGCTGGGCATCCAGCCACTGTTCTTCGAGCACAGCTTCTGGTGCAACGAGTGCGAGGGCATGGCCTCGGGCAAGACCTGCCCCCACGGCAATGACGCGCACGTGTTCCTCAGCGGCACGAAGGTGCGGGAAATGCTCGGCAACGGCGAACGGCCGCCGCAAGAGTTCTCGCGCAACGAGGTCGCCGACATCCTGATCGACGCTTACAAGGAGGATTGACAAAGCATGGCTGGTGAGAAGGGCTTCACCCTCTGGTTCACCGGGCTCTCCGGGTCCGGCAAGACGACGATTTCCCGACTGCTGGAGGGGCACCTGCTCGAGCGCGGCTCGAAGCTGGAGATCCTCGACGGCGACATCGTCCGCGAAAACCTCTCGAAGGGGCTCGGCTTCTCGAAGGAGGACCGTGACACCAACGTGCGGCGGATCGCCTTCGTCGCCGACCTGCTCAGCCGCAACGGCGTGCCGGTGATCACCGCCGCGATCTCCCCCTACAAGGAGATCCGCGACGAGGCCCGCGAACTGATGGGCGACCGCTTCGTCGAGGTCTTCGTCAAGGCCTCGGTCGACACCTGCGCCGAGCGCGACGTCAAGGGTCTCTACGAGAAAGCCTTCAAGGGCGAGATCAAAGAATTCACCGGCGTCTCCGATCCCTACGAGGAGCCGGAGCGGCCGGAGTTCGTCTGCGACACCGAGAACGAGACTCCGGAGGAATCGGCGGACAAGCTGCTCGCCTACCTCGAGCAGCGGGGCCTGATTCCGGCGAAAGAGGCTGCCGCGGCTTAGGCGGCACCGAAGCGTCAGTTGTTCAGGAGGGGCGGGCTATCCCGCCCCTCTTTCTATTCCGCCAGACGTTCGAAGACCTCGCGGTCTTCCTCCAGGCGTTCTCTCAGCCGTGCTTTGAAGTCCTTGTCGGCGCGGCGAGCGGCGATGTGGTTCTCGATCGCCTTGCGGATCGTCTCCGACACCGGCATGTCGTCGCCACGAGCCACGGCGGCGAGTTCCGCCGCCAGCTCGTCGGGAAGACGCAGGCTCATGACCTTGCTTGCCATACCTGCCCCGATGTTAATGCAAATGTGCTGTAAAAGTATTACTTTGTCTGCATACAAGTGACTCGGCTACTGTAGTCACCACAATAAGGCATATATGCCGGTACACTGGTGACATGGAAAACAAGCTCGAGTTCGAGAATCTGATGTCGATCGGGGAAACGCTGCTTGACACCCCCGCGCAGGAGCTGGAAGAGACGGTCTGCGTGTTCAGGGCCGAGGCGGCGCTGGCGGCCCCGTTCATGCGCGTCCGGGGAGTCGACTTCTTCACTGATCCGGTCGAGCAGGCGTTCATCTGCGCCCGGGAGCTGGTGCGCTGGCAGCCTTTCCTCCAGGGCAACCGTGAGATCGCATACATGGCGATGCGACAGATGTTGCGGCTCAGCCGCTACGGCTGGCTGCCGTGGAGCGACGAGAAGGTGGAGGTCCCGGAGAAGATGAAGCAGCTGGAACGGAAGGAGATCAGCGACGCCGCCTTTCTCGAATGGGTCCGCGAAAAGGTGAGAAGCGAGGCCGAACTGGAGGAAGCGTCTAAGGCTTAGGCGGCACCTGGGGCTCGCCGAGCCCGTAGGTGTCGTAGGCGCCGAACTCGGCGAAGGTCTTGTGGGTCGGGCCGTGGTAGTCGGAGCTGGCGGTGGGGACGAGGTTCAGCTCCTGGCAGAGCTCGAGCAGGTGTTCGGTCTGCTCCTTGCTGTGGGTCGGGTAGTAGGTCTCGACCCCGTCGGCCCCGAGTGAGCGAATCAGGTCGTCGACCTCGGTCGGCTCGGAGATGTCCCAGTAGGGGTGGGCGATGACGGCGATGCCGCCGGCGTTGCGGATCAGCTCGATCGCCTGCTCGGCGGTCGGCCAGCGGCGCGGGACGAAGGCCTTCGCCCCCGGCACCAGGTACTCCTCGAAGAAGGGGCCGAGGTCGCCGGTCGCGCCGGCGGCGCGGGCGATGTGGGGGCGACCGATCGAGAGCGCGTCGCCGGCCTCGCGCACCGCGTCCTCCAGGTGCAGGTCGAAGCCGTGCTCGCGCAGCTTCGCCACGATCTCGCCGGCGCGGGTGACCCGCTCGTGTTGGGCCCGCTCACAGGCCCCGGCGATCTTGGCCAGGTCGATCCAGTAGCCGCAGATGTGCAGGTCTTCCGCGTACTCGTGGACGCAGGACATCTCGATCGCAGGCACCAGCTCGATCCCGTGCGTCTCGGCGGCCTCCTGCGCCTCCGCGACCCCGGCGATCGCATCGTGGTCCGTCAGGGCGAGGGTGGTGACACCGGCTTTCGCGGCTTCAGCCACCACCTCGGCCGGCTTCAGCTGCCCGTCGGAAACCGTGGAATGACTCTGCAGCTCGATCGACATCGGCGGCACCCTATCTGCCGGGGCAAATAAATAGACTGCGCCGCCGTGTTCGGAAAGGTCCTCATAGCCAACCGCGGCGAGATCGCCATCCGCGTCGCCCGCACCCTGAAGGAGATGGGCATCACCTCGGTCGCCGTCTACTCGGAGATCGACCGCGACGCCCCCCACGTGCGCGAGGCCGACGAGGCCTTCCTGATCGGCCCCGCCGTCCCGGCCGAGAGCTACCTGAACATCCCGAAGATCATCGAGACCGCCAAGGAGGCCGGCGCCGAAGGGATTCACCCCGGCTACGGCTTCCTCGCCGAGAACGCCGAGATGGCACGCGCCTGCGCCGAGGCGGGGATCACCTGGATCGGCCCGCCGCCGGAGTCGATTGAAGCGATGGGCTCGAAGACCAGGGCGCGCGAGATCATGGAGAAGGCCGGGGTGCCGATCGTCCCTGGCTCGACCGAGGTCGCGGTTGACGTCGAGGACGCGAAACGCCAGGCCGAGGAAGCCGGCTACCCCGTTGCCTGCAAGGCCGCGGGCGGCGGTGGCGGCAAGGGCTTCCGGGTGGCGATGACCCCCGACGATCTGCAGGAGGCCTACGAGGGCTCCTCGCGCGAAGGCGAGAAGTTCTTCTCCGATCCGCGCGTCTACGTCGAGCGTTACCTCGAGGACCCGCGCCACGTCGAGGTCCAGGTCCTCGCCGACTCGCACGGCAACGTGATCCACCTCGGCGAGCGCGATTGCTCGCTGCAGCGCCGCCACCAGAAGGTGATCGAGGAGGCTCCTGGGCCGCACGTCGACGAGGAGATGCGCGAGCGGATCGGCAAAATCGCCACCGACGCGGCGCTGGCGGTCGGCTACCGCGGCGCCGGCACGATCGAGGGCATGCAGGTCGGCGACGAGTACTTCTTCCTCGAGATGAACACCCGCGTCCAGGTCGAGCACTGCGTGACCGAGATGGTCACCGGCATCGACATCGTCCGCGAGCAGATCCTCGTCGCCGCCGGCGAGCCGCTCTCGGTCGCCCAGGATGACGTCGAGCTGCGCGGCTGGTCGATCGAGTGCCGCATCAACGCCGAGGCGGCGCACAAGAACTACGCGCCCGCCCCCGGTCCGATCGGCGACTCCTACCACGAGCCTTCCGGGCCTGGCGTCCGCGTCGATTCCGGCGTCGAGGCCGGCGGCGAGGTGACGCCGATGTACGACCCGATGGTGGCCAAGCTGATCGTTTGGGACGTCGACCGCGAGCACGCCACCCGCCGCATGCTGCGGGCGCTCGACGAATACGACACCGGCGGCCTCACCACCCTGATCCCCTTCCACAAGAAGATCCTCGCCACCGAGCAGTGGGCGCGCGGAGAGACCTGCCGCGACCTGATGGAAGACAAGGAGTGGCTGAAAACGACCGCTCCCGAGGACGCGAGCCCGCCCGAACCCAGCGAGGACGGCGGCGAGGTCGTGACCCGCGACTACAAGGTCGAGGTCTCCGGCAAGCTCTTCGACGTCAAGGTGATCGGCGAGGCTCCGGCGGGCGGCGTCGCCGCTCCGGCCACCGGCGGCAAGAAACCGCCGAAACGCGAGCGCAAGGGAGGCGGCGGCCCCAGTGCTTCCAGCGAGGCGCTCCCCTCACCGCTCCAGGGCACCGTCCTCAAAGTCGCCGTAGAGAAGGGCGCCGAGGTCTCAGAGGGCGACCTGATCTGCGTGATCGAGGCGATGAAGATGGAGAACGAGATCACCGCTCACCGCAGCGGCAAAGTAGAAGACCTCCCCATCTCCGAAGGCGCCGCCGTAGGCAGCGGCGACACCCTCGCCGTCATCAAGTAAGCGCCGAGGGGCGAAGCTCTGCCGGCGACAGAGCTCCGGCTGACGCCGAGGGACGCTGGCCAAGTTTTGGTTCCTTTCAGACGAGATACGTGCATAAGGAACCAGGGAACTGCTGGATCCGTGCGCCTACCGGTTCCACGGTTCCTTTCGGACCGTATACGTGCATAAGGAACCACAACTTCTTACGAGCCGGCCGTCACCGCCGAACTGCTTCCAAGTTAGCGACCAGGGATTACGAGGAGAAGGCGCAAGTCTCTCCGAGCGGTTTGGTGTTGGTACGCCGAATGAATTTGGAGTGTCAAACGATCCAGGCGCCGTCGCACGCGCATACGCAAATGGATATCGGCCGGGCGTGCAGCCGGTAGCCGCCTGCTTCCTTCAACGCATCCGACTTTCGACCCACCAGGGTGTGTCGAAACTCCGAAGCGCTTCACCCAGCTGTTCCCTAGGACGCTGACCAGGCTCGCGAAGGAGGGTGAGTACCCCCTCTGAACGGCTTGTACTTCTCGGTCGCGCGCATCTCGGACGGCTGGCAACGCTCACCCGAGCAAGTTGAGTGAAGAGGGGGTACTCACCCTCCCAACGCTAAGCCTGCCGTTTGTGATGCCGTTTTTCTTCGCGTTCTTTTTCTTTGCGCCGTTCTTCTTCCCGCCGCTCCTTGTCGACCTTGCGCTGCTCCTTTTTGGTCAGCGGGAACGGGGGTGAGGACTGGCGGCAGGTGAAGCCGACGCAGGTCTCGAGGCGCACCAGCTCGGCGTGGAGGTAGGCGCGGATCGGGAAGAAGTTGGGAACCCGGACGATGTTGTTGAGCTCGTTCGGGTCCTTGTTGATGTCGTAGAGCTCCTTCTCGCCGTTCGGCCACTCGATGTACTTGTAGGGGCCGAGGCGAATTCCCTCGTAGTCCTTCGGCGGGGCGACGATCGAGGCGCTGGCGTCGCCGTTGCGGCGGGCGTAGACCGGACCGCTCGGCTCGGGCTCGGGGTTGGCTTCGACGTCGTTGGTCTGGACGAAGGACTCGAAGAGGTAGGGCCGGCGCGTGCGCAGGCTCGGGTCGCGGAAGAAGGGCACCATCGAGACGCCGTCGATGCTCTTGTCCGGTTTGACCCCGGCCAGCTCAAGGACCGTCGGGGCGATGTCGATGTTCCCCGCCAGCTGCCCGGTGGAGGTGTTCGGTTTGATTCCCGGCCCTCGCATCAGGAACGGCAGGTGGGTCGCCGGCTCGTAGGCGAGGAACTTGCCGCCGGTGAGCCGGTGCTCGCCGTAGAAGAAGCCGTTGTCGGAGGTGAAGATGACGTAGGTGTTGCGCAGGCGGTGAAGGCTGCCGAGCGTGTCCAGCACCGTTTTGACGCCGTCGTCCACGGCCCGCAGCGAGGCCAGCGCCTTCTGGTAGTAGACCCGGTAGGTGTGGATCTCGTTGGGCGAGAGGTAGGCCGCTTCGCGGATGAAGCGCGGCTTGTCGTTGACGTTGCCCTCGTTGAACCCTTCTTCGCGGCTGTGCGGGTAGGGCGCGCCGTCGAAGAGGGTGTAGTGCCGGGGCGCCGGCTCGGGCCCGGCGGGACGGCGGAAGTCGCCGTGGGGGGCGGTGTAGTCGAGCTGCAGGTAGAAGGGCTGTTCCGGCGAGGTGCCGACCATCTCTTCGTAGGCGATGCGGCTGAGCACATCGGTCTCGTACAGGCACGGTTTGTCTTCGATCGTCGAGGTCGGGCAGCCGAAGTAGTCGCGTTCGCCGTATTCGCGCGTGTCCCAGTTGCCGAAGTCGCCGAACGGGCCGTCCAGGCTGCCGTTGTCGTTCAGCGTGTAGCCGTAGAAGTAGTGGTGGGTGTCGGCGTTGAGGACCGTGTGCCAGGCGTTCCAGCCCGGCGGCACGTCGGTGCCGTTGTCGTAGGGCGGGTCGCCGTAGCCGTTGAGGAACTTGCCGATGTGGATCGTCCGGTAGCCCGCCCCCTGCAGCCAGGTGGCGATGTTGTGGGTGTAGGCGCCGCGCGCCTTGAAGCCGGTGTAGCCCCCGTTCGGCTGGACGTTGCCGCGGACGTTGCTGTTGTGCGCGTAGCGGCCGGTGAGGAGGCTGACTCGCGAGGGGCAGCAGAGGGGGTAGGAGACGTAGTAGCGGTTGAAGGTGATCCCGCGGCGGGCGATCATCGCCAGCGTGTTCGGCATCGCCGGGATTTCCAGCCCGCCGGCGTTGAAGACCGAGTAGAGCTGATCGAGCGTCTCGTCGTCGGTCTGGATCACGACGAAGCTCGGTTTTTCCGGCGGGAAGGCCGAGGAGGAGGCCGCGTCGGCGCGCGGCGAGCAGGCAAAGACCAGCACCCCGAGCAGGGCGAGCAGCGCCGCCGCGAAGGCGAGCCGCGCCGAGCCGAGTGCGCGCGAATGACTGATCTGTGGAGCGGACATATGCATCGTTGGGGATCGGGGGGCGGACTACCCTCCCAACCGGCGCTTCACGCCTGAGTTGCGGCGTGAAAGCTAGAAGACGCTCAGGACGCGCCGAGCTTTTTGACGGCTTCGCGGAAGTTTTTTACCGTGGCGCTGGGGGCTTTGCGCCCTTCCAGTTTCTCGCCGTGGCGGTTGACCCAGATCACCGGCACGTTCATTTTCAGCACCGGGGCGATGTCGGTCGTGTAGTCGCAGCCGATGTGGAGCCAGCCTTTCTTGCCGCCGATCCGCCGCGCGCACTCTTTGAAGTGGACGGGGTCCGGCTTGTAGCTGCGGACCTGCTGGGCGGTGACGACGAGGTCCAGTTCCGTCCGCAGGTGGCGGCGGCTGATCCCCAGAAGTTTGTCGTCGATGTTGGAGACGATCCCGATCTCGTACTTCTTGCCGAGCCGGTCCATCGCCGCGTTGGCCTCGCGGAACGGCAGCCAGTAGGCGACGCTGTTGGGCAGGAACTGAGCCCGCGAGGGCTCGACTTCCCAGCCGATCTCGCCGGCGACTTTGACGATCGTCCGGCGCAGCACCTCGGCGTAGAGCTCGTAGGAGCCGGCCATGATTTCCGCCTGGACCTCCATGAAGCGCTCCAGGAAAGGCCCCTCTTCGAAGCTGAAGCCGTCTTTGGAGGCCTCTTTCTTACAGGCCTCGACGATGCCTTTCTCCCAATCGATGAGGGTGCCGTAGCAGTCGGTGGTCACCCATTTGATGTTTTTGAGACTGGGGAGGGCCATGAGAGAGCGCGGCATTATGTCATTCGGATAGTCTGCCGCGCCGCGCCCCCCAAGCGCGCACCGCAACCATGGACCTTCTCGAGTATCAGGGCAAGCAGCTGTTCGCCAAGCACGGCATCCCCGTGCCGAGCGGCGAGGTCGCCAACACGGTCGACGACGCCGTCGCCGCGGCGGAGAAGATCGGCTACCCCTGTGCGATCAAGGCCCAGGTCCTGATCGGCGGCCGCGGCAAGGCCGGCGGGATCAAGATCGCCCAGAATGCCGAGCAGGCGCGCGAGCACGCCGACGCGATCCTCGGCATGGACATCGTCGGTCCGCACGGCGAGGGCCCCTTCCGGGTCGACCAGGTCTGGATCGAGGGCGGCTCGGACATCGCCGAGGAGTACTACGCCTCGGTCATCCTCGACCGTGGCGAGAAGAAGCTGCTGGCGATGGTCTCCGCCAAGGGCGGGATGGACATCGAGGCGGTCGCCGCCGAGGACCCCGACGCCCTGGTCAAACGGCACGTCGATCCGACCACCGAGTTCGACGCCGCCGCCGCGCGCTCGATCGTCGCCGACGCCGGCCTCGCCGAGGACGCGCTCGACGCGGCCGCGGAGGCGCTGGTCAAGCTCGAGGAGGTGGCGCGCGAGGAGGACGCGACCCTGATCGAGGTCAACCCGCTGATCGTCACCGCCGGTCGCGACGTCATCGCCCTCGACGCGAAGGTGACGATCGACGGCAACGCTCTCTTCCGCCACCAGGACCTGGCCGAGATCGCCGACACCGTCGACGACCCGCAGGAGCAGATGGCGAAGGAAAAGGGCCTCACTTACGTCAAATTGGACGGCAACGTCGGCATCCTCGCCAACGGCGCCGGGCTCTGCATGTCGACGCTCGACGTCGTCGCCCAGGCGGGCGGCGCGCCCGCCAACTTCCTCGACGCCGGCGGCGGCTCCAAAGCCGAGGCGATCGTCAACGCGCTGGAAGTCATCAAGTCCGACGCGAAGGTGACGGCGATCCTCTTCAACATCTTCGGCGGCATCACCCGCTGCGACGAGATCGCCAACGGGATCGTCACCGCCTCGCAGCAGATCGACCTCGGCGTGCCCCTGGTCGTCCGCCTCGACGGCACCAACTCGGAGGAGGGCCTGAAGATCCTCGCCGAGGCCGACCTGCCGAACCTGCATCAGGAGAAGACGATGCTCGACGCGGCGCGCCGCGTCGTCGAGCTCGCCGGGGGTGCCGGATGAGCATCATCATCGACGAGGGCACGAAGCTCGCCGTCTCCGGGCTGACCGGGCGCGAGGGCTCCTTCCACGGCCTGCGCAACAAGGCCTACGGGACCGACCTCGTCGCCGGCGTCACCCCGGGCAAGGGCGGCCAGGACGTCGAGGGTGTGCCGGTCTTCGACACGATCGCCGAGGCGGTCACCGAGGCCGGCGCCAACACCTCGATGATCTTCGTCCCGGCGCGCTTCGCCGCGGCGGCGATAAACGAGGCGATCGACTCCGGGGTCGAGACGGTGATCGCGATCACCGAGGGGATCCCGGTCCTCGACATGCTCTCGACCTACTGGAAGGCGAAGGAGAAGGGCGTGCGGCTGATCGGGCCGAACTGCCCCGGCGTCCTCTCGCCCGGCAAGGCCAACGTCGGCATCATCCCGGCGCAGTTCTTCGACCCGGGCCCGATCGGCGTCGTCTCCAAGAGCGGCACCCTGACCTACCAGATCGGCAACGAGCTGAAGCAGGCCGGCACCGGCAACTCCTCGATTGTCGGCATCGGCGGCGACCCGATCGTCGGCTCGGACTTCATCGACATCCTCAAGCTCTACGAGGCGGACCCCGACACCGAGCTGATCGTGATGGTCGGCGAGATCGGCGGCGACGCCGAGGAGCGGGCGGCCGAGTTCATCGCCGCCGAGGTCTCAAAGCCGGTCGTCGCCTACATCGCCGGCTTCACCGCGCCCCCCGGCAAGCAGATGGGCCACGCCGGGGCGATCATCTCCGGCTCCTCGGGCACCGCGCAGGCGAAGAAAGACGCGCTCGAAGCCAAGGGCGTGCGGGTCGGCGAAAGCCCGACCGAGACGGCGGCAATCGCCGCCGAGATGCTGCGCTCGCTCTAGGCCGGCGCTAGGGACGCTCGAAGCGAAGGCGTTGCTAGGGTCGGAGGCGATGGCAGGCGACACGATCTCATTCGCGCGCGGCGCTCCCAGCGCCGACATCCTCCCCCACGAGCAGGTGCGGGAGGCGGCGCAGCGGGCGCTCTCCTCCGACTGGGAAACGGCGCTCTCCTACGGCGTCGGGATCGGCCATCCGGGCCTTTGCCAGTGGGTGGCGGAGCGCCACGGGCACCTCGATCCGGCGCAGGTGATGATCACCAACGGCTCGCTCGAGGCGGGGGCGATGCTGTTTCAGCATCTGCTCGGCCCAGGCGACCGGGTCGCCGTCGAGCAGCCGAGCTACGACCGCACCCTCCTCCTCCTGCAGCAGCTTGGAGTGGAGCTGGTACCGATCTCGCTCGAGGCCGACGGACTCAACCTCGGCGAGCTGGAGGCTGCGCTCGAGGCGGGGCCGCTGAAGTTCGCCCACGTCATTCCCAACGCCCACAACCCGGCCGGCTGCACGCTCTCGCTGGAGAAGCGCCGGCGCCTGGTCGAGCTCGCCGCCGAGCATGACTTCTGGATCTTCGAGGACGACCCCTACCGCGAGCTGCCCTTCGAGGGCGAGCCGCTGACGACGATGCTGGAGCTGGACGGAGCAGGCAAAGTCATCCACGCCTCCTCCTTCTCCAAGACGGTCAGCCCCGGCGTCCGCGTCGGCTACCTCGCCGGGCCGGAAGCGGAGATCAAATCGCTGGCGAAAAAAGCCAACGAGACCTACATCTCACCGAACATGCTGGCCGAGTCGATCGTGCTCGAGCTCTGCCGCAGCGGTGAGCTCGACCGCAACATCGAGTTCGTCAAGGGCGAGCTGAAGGCGCGCTGCGACGCGCTCGTCTCGGCACTGGAAGAGCAGATTCCCGAGGCCGAGTTCGTCGTCCCGGACGGTGGCTACTTCCTCTGGCTCGATCTCGCCGAGGGCACCGACAGCGTCGCCCTCCTGGCCGAGGCGAAGAACCACGGCGTCACCTTCGTCGCCGGACCCGACTTCATGCTCGACGGCGGCGAGCGCAGCCTCCGCCTCTCCTTTGCGCCGGTGCCGGCCGACAGGGCCGCCGAGGGCGTCAAGCGGATGGCCGCGGCGCTCGAGCAGCTCCGCTCCTAGAGACATCTGACGCGGCGCATAGCGGCGTCCTCGGTCGCTCGCGTGCAGAGCACGCCACGCTCCCTGCGTCCTTGCTCTGCTTGGTCAGATGTCTCTAGGAGCCGCTGAGCGGAGGGCGCCGGCTGAGGCGACAACGACGAGTCCGATCGCGACGATTTCCAGCGCCTCCAGGTCCTGCGAGAGGGCGAGGAAGCCGATCGCCGCCGCGACCGCGGGCTCGAGGCTCATCAGCACGCCGAAGACGGCCCGGGGAAGGCGGCGCAGCGCCTCCATCTCGGCGGCGTAGGGGATCGCGGTGCTGAGGACGCCGACGGCGGCGCCGGTGAGGAGGGTGGAGGCGACGAGGAGGTCGCTGCCGCCCTGGGCGATGCCCAGCGGCGCCACCATCGCCGCCGAGAGGATCGCCGCCATCGTCGCCCCGCCGGGGCCGGGGGCCAGGGCGCCGACGCGGTCGCTGAAGAGGATGTAGGCGCCCCAGAAGAAGCCGGCGATCAGGGCGAGCGCGACGCCGAGTCCGTCGATTCCGCCCCCGCCGGTGCCGTCGGAGAGGAGGACGATCCCCGCCGCCGCCAGCACGACCCAGAGGACGTCGCGCGGCCGGCGCGAGCCGAGGACCGCGACTCCGAGCGGGCCGACGAACTCCAGCGTGACCGTGATCCCCAGGGGCAGCCGGTCGAGGGCGGCGTAGAAGAAAAGGTTGACGGCGGCGACGGAGACGCTGAGCAGCCAGACGTCCCGGTGCGGCCACTCCCGGACCCGCAGCGGCGCCCCGCGCGTGAACAGGAGCAGGGCGATCGCCCCGAAGCCGGCGCGCAGGAATACCGCCCCGGCCGGACCCACCGAGTCGAAGAGCCCGGTCGCCAGCGCCGAGCCGCTCTGCACGGAGACGATCGACGCCAGCGTCAGCAGCGCCGCGCCGCGCGTCCCGCTGTCTCCCTTCCGAAACATCCGGGGATTCTGATCCACGCGCGCCGCCTCCCCCGTAAGGCAGGGCAGGTAAACGACCAGGAGGCAACCCCCGATGGCAGACGTGAAACAGCTGGCAGGACCCCAATCGAGGCGCAAGTTCCTCGCTGTCGGAGGTGGATCCACCGCGCTTGCCGCCTTCCTCGCCGCCTGCGGCAGCGGCAGCGACAGCACCACGACCGGCACTGCGGCGATGAAGCCCGCGGCCAAGAGCGAAACCGCCCAGTTCGGCAAGGGCGATGTAGGCATCCTCAACTACGCGCTCACGCTCGAGTACCTGGAGACGGCCTTCTACGCGGACGTCGTCAAGAGCGGCCTCTTCAAGGGCGCCGATCTGGAGACGATCCGCAAGTTCGGCCGCGAGGAGGCCGAACACGTGCAGGCGCTGACCCAGGCGGTGAAGAGCCTCGGCGGCAAGCCGGCGCCGGAACCGAAAGCCGAATTCCCGCTGAAGAGCGCGAAGGCGGTGCTGGAACTGGCGGCCACGGTCGAGAACCTCGGCGCCGCCGCCTATCTCGGGCAGGCGGCGAACATCCAGAGCCCGGAAGTGCTGGCCAGCGCGCTGGCGATCCACAGCGTCGAGGGTCGCCACGCGGCCGCTCTCAACACGCTGCTGGGCAAGTCGATCACTCCCGATGGCGCCTTCGGCAAGCCCGCCGACGTGAAGACCGTCCTCAAGTCCGTCGAACCCTTCCTGGTCGGCTGAGGCCGCCGCGAGAGATAAGGAGCCGTCATGAGCAACAAACTCAACGACACCACGCAATTCGCAAATCCGGAGCTCGCGACCGTCATCGTCGACGAGGAGAGCGGGGACCTCTCCCGCAGTGAGGTGCTGCTGAAGGGGGCGCTGGCAGCCGGCGCCGTCTACGGGGCCCTCGCCGTCGGCCCCTTCGTGCGGCGGGCTCTGGGAGCGATGGGTGGCAGCGACGTCGACATCCTCAACTTCGCCCTTACCCTTGAGTACTTGGAGGCCAAGTTCTACGAAGAAGCCAAGAGCCGGGCGAAGGCGAGCGGGGAACTGAAGAGCCTCGTCAACCTACTGGCGAGCGACGAGCGCCAGCACGTCGAAGCGCTCACGGCGACGATCAAGAAGCTCGGCGGCAAGCCGGTCGCAGAGCCGAAATTCGACTTCGCCTACAGCGGCACCGGTGGCTTCCTGAAGCTGGCGCAGACCTTCGAGGACACGGGCGTCAGCGCCTACAACGGCGCCGGCCCGATGATCAAGTCCAAAGAAGTGCTGGCGGCGGCGGGCGGGATCGTCCAGGTCGAGGCGCGCCACGCGGCTGCGATCCGGCTGCAGAACACCGAAGAACCGGCGCCCGAGGCGTTCGATCCGCCGTTGGACGAAAAGCAGGTTCTGAAGGCCGTCGAACCGTTTCTCGCATAGCGGGTAACGGATGGCGGTGAGACGAGAGAAGGCGGAGCGCCTGGCCGACGAGGAGCTGATGCCCCTCGTCGGCCGCAAGGACCCGGAGGCGTTCGAGGTCCTCTACGACCGCCACGGCGGCGTTGCCTACTCCCTCGCCTACAGGATCGTCGGCGACCGCACCGCAGCTGAGGAAGTGACGCAAGAGGCCTTCATCTCCGTCTGGCGCAGCGGCGCCCGCTTCGACGCCGCCCGCGGCAGCGTCCGCTCCTGGCTGCTCAGCGTCGTCCGCAACCGCGCCATCGACTTCCTCCGCAGCAAGGCCGGAAAGGCGCCGAAACTCGACTTCGACGACGACGCGGCGCTGGAGCAGCGGCCGGCGGAAGAGCGCACGGAGGAGGAGGCGCTGCGGCGCGAGACCGCGGCAGAGGTGCGCGGTGCCCTGGGGAAGCTGCCGGGAGAGCAGTCGAAGGTGATCGAGCTCGCCTACTTCGGCGGCTTCAGCCACTCGGAGATCGCCGAGATCCTCAGCCTGCCGATGGGCACGGTGAAGGGGAGGATGCGGCTCGGGTTGGAGAAGATCAGGGGCGAGCTTGCGGAGGGATTGGCATGAGCAGCGCAGAGCACAACCGTTGGAGCGAGGACCTCGCCGCCTACATGCTGGGGGCGCTGGAGCCGGGAGAAGCGGCGGACTTCGAGCGCCACCTGGAGGGCTGCGAGCGCTGCCAGGCGGAGATGCGCTGGCTGGAGCCGGCGCTGCACTCCTTGCCCGAGACGGTCGAACGACAGGAGCCGCCCCCGCGCCTGCGCGAGAGCCTGATGGCGGACGTGCGCGCCGAGGCGCCGGCTGAGCGCAAGCAGGAGCGCCGCTCGCTCTTCCCCGGCTGGCTGCTGAAGCCGGCCGCCGGCTTCGCCGTCGTCGCCCTGCTAGTCGCCGGGGTCGTCGGCTACGAGGTCGGCCGCGACGACGGCGGCAGTGGCGGTGCCACCACGGTCGAACGCGAGATCAACGGGATCGATGTGGCCATGGTCCAGGAAGGCGAGGGCGGCACGCTGCGGCTCTCCGACCTGCCCCAGGTGCCGCCGGACAAGGTCCTCGAGGCCTGGGTCGAACGCGAAGGCGAGGTCGAAGCGGTGCCGGCGCTGCTGGTCCCCGACCGCAACGGTCACGCCGAGACGACGATCGCCGACATGAGCGGCGTCTCCACGGTGATGGTCACCGAAGAGCCGCGCGGCGGCAGCGAGGCGCCGACCGGCGAGCCGGTCATGCAGATGAGCGTGCCGCAGTAGCTAGCGGCCGTAGCGATCCGAAGACAGCACCAGCTGCTCCGGGATCGCCGCCCGCGGCGGCGGTGCCGGGTCGGCGCGGACCGAAACGGTCTCGGCGACGCTGCGGCTGACTTCGTGGTTGCCGTCGGCGGCGGCGATGACGACGCGCTCGTCGTCGGAGCTCTCGACCTTGCCGGCGAGGCCGGGGTGGAGGCCGGCGTCCTTGAGGTAGTGCAGCAGCTCCTCGGCCTCGTTCTCGAAGCGCAGGACGGTGACGTCGGCGCCGACCTCGACGTCGGCCAGCAGCGAGCCCTGCTCGCGGATGCCCTCGACGATCGGGTGACCGTGGGGGCAGGTGGTGGCGTCGCCGATCGCCGCCCGCATCCGCTCCTCCAGCACCGGGCTCATCGCGTGCTCGATCCGCTCGGCCTCCTCGTGGACCTCGTCCCAGGGGATGTGGAGGACGTCGGTAAGGAAGCGCTCGATCATCCGGTGGCGGCGGACGATGTAGCTGGCGTGCTCGCGCCCCGAGTCGGTGAAGGAGAGCGACTTGTCCGAGCCGCGCTCGACGTAGCCGTCCTCGATCAGGCGGCCGATCATCTCGTGCACGGTCGGCGGCGAGAGCTGCATCGCCCGGGCGATGTTGGCGCCGGTCATCGGCAGCCCGGCCTCCTCCAGCCAGAACATGATCTCCAGGTACTCCTGCTCCGCGACCGTGGCGTTGTCCGACGACACAAGCTCTCCTTTAGGACCGTTCCATCAGCGAGGAAACGACCGCCTCGTAGAAGCCGTCGCCCATGCTGCCTTCAGTGACGGTGACATTGTCCCAATTCGGCAGCGCGGCCCGGAGGCCGGCGTCGTGCTCGGGCCCGTTGGCGACGAGGAAGAAGCGGCCGACGGCGGCGGCGACCTCGAGATCCTCGATCGAGTCGCCGACGGCGATGCACTCGGCCGGGTCGTAGCCGCGGGCGCGGGCGTGGCCGGCGACGGCCCCCGCCTTGCTGACCAGCTTGGGGACCAGGTGGTAGGCGTGGGTGCGGCCCTCGATCGCCGGCATCGGCCGGCCGATCGCGCCGTTGTCGAGCAGGCGCAGGTCGTCGGCGCCGCGCTCGTGCAGGAGCGCGTTGACCTCCTCGACGTCGACCTTGCCGCGGAAGAGGTGGGAGAGGACGCGGCCGTGGTGCCAGGGCGAGTGGTACTCGAGCCGCCCCTCGAAGTGCTCGAAGAGCAGCTTCGGGATACCGCGCTCCTCGATCTGCTCGTAGATCGTGCCGTCCTCGTCGGGCGCCATCTCGCCGGTCATCAGCGTCGTCTCGCCCTCGATCGCGAAGGCGCAGCCGGCCTCGTAGATGTAGGAGGTCTGGCCCATCAGCCGCGCCGCCTCGTGCACCTGCGGCTCGCGCCGGCCGGACATGATCACGACCTCGGCGCCGGCCCGGTGACAGGCCTCGAGCGCCCGCGCCTGGGCCAGGGAGAAGCTGCCCTCGGCGTCGCGGAAGAGGGAGGAGCCCCGCCCGAGCAGGGTCCCGTCGAGATCGGTGTAGACGCAGGCGAGCGGCATCGCGCGGTCGCTACCGTAGCGGGCGATGCGCTGGAGGCTGGCAGACCGCACCCTCGACCTCGCCCGCCCGATCGGCGCCGGGATCGTCAACGTCACCGTCGACTCGATGTTCGAGGGGGCGCGCAGCGGCACCCCCGAGCAGGCGGTCGCCGACGGCCTCGCCCTCGCCGAGGCGGGCTTCGAGATGCTCGACGTCGGTGCCGTCGCCGCCAAGGCCGGGCCGCCGGTCCTGCCGCAGGACGAGGCCGCGGCGTTAGTACCGGCCGTCGAAGGACTTGTGAGGCAGTTGCGTGGTTCCTTTTGCACCGATGACGTGCAAAAGGAACCACGCAACGTCGGGACGGCTTCGGTCTCCGCCGACACCTTCTCGGTCGAGGTGGCGCGGCAGGCGCTGGCGGTGGGAGCGGAGGTCGTCAACGACATCTCCGGCGGCTCGGAGGGGATGTTCGAGCTGGTGGCCGAGTCCGGGTGCGGCTACGTCCTCATGCACATCGAGGGGCCGCCACGGGTCGACCGGCCTTGGCGCGAGTACGGCGACGTGGTCGACCACGTGCGCGCCTGGTTCGAGGGGCGAGTCGAGTTGGCCCGCTCGCTCGGGGTGGCGGAGGAGCAGATCGCGATCGACCCCGGACTCGACTTCGACCTCAGCCCCGAGCAGGATTTGGAGATCCTGCGGCGGCTCGGCGAGCTGCGGGCTCTCGGCTTGCCGCTCTACGTCTCGCTCTCCCGCAAGGACTTCATCGGCGCCGTCCTCGCGGGCTCCTGGGAGGAGCGGCTGCCGCCGGGCGAGCGCGAGTGGGGCACGGTCGCAGCCGTGGCCCTCGCCGTCCGCGAGGGCGCCGACGTCCTCCGCATCCACGACCGCTCCAGCCTGCAGGCGATGCGCGTAGCCGCCGAGATAACCCGCCCCCACGATGCCGACGGGACGATTTCCCGCCATATGGGGGTATTTTCGTCCCGTCGAGGGGAGGGCTGATGGCTCGCGGCGGCTCGTTGCTGGCTTCCGACTGGGCGATCGCCATCGACCCCGCCCGCCGCGACGGGCGAATCGTCGCCGAGGCGGCCGAAGAGGAACGCCGTTCGCGGCCCGCGCCGCTGCCGGCCGAGCTGCACCCCGGCCTCCGCGACGCCCTCGGCCGCGTCGGCATCGACTCCCTCTACAGCCACCAGCTGCGCGCCTTCGAGCTGGCCGAGGACTCCAACCTGGTGATCACCAGCGGCACCGCCTCGGGCAAGAGCCTCGCCTTCAACCTGCCGGTCTTGAACGGGATCGCTGCCCGTCCCAAAGACCGGGCGCTCTACCTCTACCCGACCAAGGCGCTCGCCCAGGACCAGGCGCGCAAGCTCGCGCAGCTGCGCCCGCCGGGCCTGCGCGAGGCGATCTACGACGGCGACACCCCGCGCGAGGAGCGGCCGGCGATCCGCCGCAAGAACAACCTCGTCCTGACGAACCCGGACATGCTCCACGTCGCCCTCCTCCCCAACCACAAGAGCTGGGGGGACTTCCTCGCCAACCTCGAGTGGGTCGTCGTCGACGAGGCGCACACCTACCGCGGCGTCTTCGGCTCCCACGTCGCCAACGTGCTGAGGCGGCTGCGGCGCCTCGCCCGCGCCTACGGCCGCGAGCCGCGCTTCCTCCTCGCCTCGGCGACGATCGCCAACCCGATCGAGCTGGCCGAGGAGCTTGT
Source organism: Solirubrobacterales bacterium (assembly GCA_035688955.1). Taxonomy (GTDB): domain Bacteria; phylum Actinomycetota; class Thermoleophilia; order Solirubrobacterales; family 70-9; genus VAYN01. Next base: position 53,404 of record DASSMJ010000033.1, read on the forward strand.
GGGGACGCCGTTCTCACCCGTCGACGACGACGGCGCCCCCCGCGCCGGGCGCGAGATCGCGATGTGGAACCCGCCGCTGCTCGACGAGCGCAGCGGCACCCGGCGCTCGGCTCTTTCCGAGGCCGCCGACCTGCTGGCCGAGCTCGTCTCCCAGAACGTGCGGACGATCTGCTTCCTCAAAAGCCGGCGCGGGATCGAGCTGATCCAGCGCTTCGCCCGCGAAAACCTCGAGCGGCGGGGCAAGCCGGAGCTGGCGCGGCGGATCGCTCCCTACCGCGGCGGCTACACCCCCCAACAGCGCCGCGAGATCGAGAGCCGGCTCAGTAACGGCGAGCTGCTCGCGGTCGTCGCCACCGACGCGCTCGAGCTGGGCATCGACGTCGGCGAGCTCGACGCGGCGATCTGCACCACCTTCCCCGGCACCGTCGCCAGCCTGCGGCAGATGTGGGGACGGGCTGGGCGGCGCCGCCGCGGCCTCGCCGTCTACGTCGCCGGCCAGGACGCGCTCGACCAGTTCTTCTGCCGCCATCCGGAGGAGTTCCTCGGCCGGCCGGTCGAGGCGGCGATCCTCGACCATGGCAACGACCAGATCGCCTCCCGGCACCTGGTTGCCGCCGCCTACGAGCTGCCGCTGACCAACGAGGACGACGAGGTCTTCGGCGAGGGGTGGCGCGAGCGTGCCGAACGACTGGTCGCGGCGGGGGAGCTGCGCGGCATCGGCGGCAAGCTGCTGCCGCGGCGCAGCGAGTTCGTCGCCAACCGGATCCCCCTGCGCTCGGCCTCGGCCGACTCGGTCGCGGTGATCGAGCGCGACGCGGGGGAGATGCTGGGGCTGGTCGAGGCCGAGCGCGCCTTCACCACCGTCCACCCCGGTGCCGTCTACCTCCACCTCGGCCGCTCCTACGAGGTCGACCGCCTCGACATCGAGGAGCGGCGGGCGATCGTGTCCAGCTTCGACGGCGACTGGTACACGCGGCCGAAAAAGGAGACCGAGATCTACATCGAGCGGGTCCACGAACAGCGCCAGGTCGCCGGGGTGGAGCTCAACTTCGGCGAGGTCTCGGTGACCGAGCAGGTGATCGCCTTCCAGCGGGTCTCCGTCTCCGACCAGGAACCGATCGACATCGTCGCCCTCGAACTGCCCGAGCAGAACTTCGTCACCCAGGCGCTCTGGTACGTGCTGCCGGACGCTTTAAGCGGGAAGCTGCCGACCGAGGCGCTGCTCGGCTCCCTGCACGCGACCGAGCACAGCCAGATCGCCGTCCTGCCGCTGATCGCCATGTGCGACCGCTGGGACATCGGCGGCCTCTCGACCAACGTCCACTTCCAGACCGGCCGCTCGACGATCTTCATCTACGACGGCCACCCGGGCGGGGTGGGGATCACCAGGCGCGGCTACGAGGAGTTCGAGCGCCTGCTCGGCGACGCCGAGCGCCTGATCGCCGAGTGCCCCTGCGAGTCCGGCTGCCCCTCCTGCGTGCAGAGCCCGAAGTGCGGCAACCTCAACGAACCGCTCCACAAGGCCGGGGCGCTGGAGCTGATGGGGCTGATGCGGGGGGAGCTGTGAGCGCTATGTACGAGGAGTCGATCCGGGCCGAGTTCACCCACCAGACCGAGAGCTTCGCCCGCAACGAAGTGTCGAAGATGGTCGAGACGCTGGGGGCGCTGGTCGAGCTCGCGCCAGAGGACCCGAAGGCACGCTGGATCGAGGTCGCCTGCGGACCCGGAGCGATTGCGCGGGCGCTGGCGCCGCGGGTGGGGCGTGTGCACGGCGTCGACCTGACCCCGGCGATGGTTGCGAAGGCGGCCGAGGAAGCTGGGAGAGAGGGTCTCGGCAACGTCGAGTTCGCGGTCGGCGACGCGACCGCGCTCGAATTCAAGGACGGCGCTTTCGACGGTGCCGTCACCCGCTTCAGCCTCCACCACATCCCGGCGCCGCGGCGAGTGGTGGCCGAGATGGCGCGGGTGGTGCGGCCCGGCGGCTGGGTCCTCGTCAGCGACTTCATCGCCGATCCGAACCGCGACGTCTACGCCGCGGTCGAGGAGATCGAACGCCTGCGCGATCCGTCGCACTGGTCCTGCCTCACCGCTGAGCAGTTGCGCGAGGTCGGCGAGGAAGCGGGCTTGGAAGCGGAGAGCCAACGGCTGATCCCCTTCGAGATCGATTACGACGACTGGCTGCGCCGAGGCTCCGGCGGGCCGGCGGCGGCGGAGCTGATCGAGCGCCTGGTCCAGCGCCTGCCGGAGGGATCCGGCTGCTTCCGCGTCTACGAGGGCGAGAGCGGCCGCCGCCTCGCCCTGGTCAATTCCCTGACCCGCTGGCGCCGCCCCTGACCCGCCCGCGCCGCGAACTGCATCAAATTTCCTACCTGCCAGAGGGGGAATTTGATGCAGTTCGGCCCGGCCACATCTGTTGGAGGGCGAGAACGGCGAAGGCGTGGGTCCAGGCGAGGGGGGTGGTTGAGGTCGCGACGCCGGTGCGGGAGGCGACCCGCTCGGGGAGCGCTCCTGCCGGGGTGGCGGCTCTTCGCAGGTCGCCGAGCAGGTGCAGCGCGAGGGCGCGATCGGTCGCCGCCTGGGGGTGGCCGGCCTCCTCGCGCGCGAGCGCGGCCAAGGACCAGGTGCTCCAGGCGGCTGGGGCCGTCCAGGGATCGCGGCCGCCGCCCCAGTCATCGCCCGGCAGCAGGCCGTAGCGGCCTGACCCGACGCCCAGCCGGATCAGGGTGCGCCGCACCGAGTCGGCCAGCGCCGGCCGCGGAAATGGCCGCACCGCCCAGGCAGCGGCGGTGTCGAGGCCGCCCGCTGGACCCGCCTCGCGTTCGAGTCCCCTCTCGCTCCCGAACCGGTCGAGAATTCGCCATCCTGATTCACCCGAGGCGAGGGCGTTGGCGAGGAAGTCGCCCGGTTCACCCTCTTGGTAGTCGGCCAGCCCGCGCCAGGGCAGTGGATAGGTCGGCGAGAGGATCCGGGCCGCGTGCCTGGTGCTGCCGATCAATCCGCTTGCCCTCGCCGCGGCGGCGACCCAGCCGGTCGCGTCCCCCTGAGCCTCGCGGCCGGGGACCGGGCTGCCGTCGCCGTGGAAGCGGGCGGCGTGTTCGAGGCCGAGGCCGAGCAGGAACCGCGTCACGAGCTCCGCCTCCGCCCCGTACCCGGCGGCCTCGTAGGCCATCGCCACCGTCGCCGCGTCGCGCGGCCAGACGTAGGCCCAACCGTCGCGCGCGCCGGCGACCGCGGCGCCGCTGCCGCGGTCGGTCAGCGCCCGCAGCACCAGCAGCGAGCGCTCGTACATCCGCTCCGCCCAGGGAGGAGCGCCCGCTCCCAGTGGCTGCGCCCGCCGCAGCCAGCGACGCTCGCCTCTCGCGGCTGCGGCGATGATCCGCCGCGCCGACGGGTCGTCGCAGCGCAGCTTGGCCGCGGCCGCAGCCTCGGCCGATCGCAGCGAGACGCTCGCGTTGCCCCGAACCTGGGTCAGGCAGGCGAGAGCGCTGTCGCCGGCTGCGTAGAGGATCCGGACCCGGGCATCGCCCAGCTGCGCGATCGTGACGAGCAGGTTCGTCCCGGGGACGTAGTGCTGCCTGACGGAGTCGGCAGTCCACAACGGTCGGGGTTTCCCACCGCCGACCCGCACCCACGGGACGATCCCGGTCTGCGCCGCAACCGTGCCGGCCCGCTGGCGGTCCAGCGGGTTCTCGATCAGCGGCGACCCCCCGGGACCCGCCCGCAGGTCGACCACGTCGCCATAGGCGTCGACGGCCGCGGTCAACTCGCCGCTGCCCAGCACCGCGGTACCGAGGAACGGTGGCGGCAGCCCCGGTAGACCCTTGGGCGTCCGCGGGTCCGCCTCCGACCCCCCCGAAACCACCAGCGCCCCCGCCGCCAGGACAGCGACCAGCCCCAACACGACCCGAGCCCAGCTCATGCCCCCATGCAATCAGCCTCGGCGACTCCGCTCCCGCTAGCCTTCGCCCTGCGCCGCGGCTCAGCGCACCCAGGCGAGGTAGCTCAGTTGGTAGAGCACACGACTGAAAATCGTGGTGTCGCGGGTTCGAATCCCGCCCTCGCCACTCCTCAGTTGCGTCCGCGGAGGTCGACGACCTTGCAGGGCAACTGAGCGGCGCGATCGGATGTTCGGCCCTCATCGCCGATCCCGACCTCATCGTGGTGAACGATCCCTTGCAGTTACAGCGGTCCGTCCGGGCGCCTCGCCACCATCGAAGACATGTTCCAGGTACTGATTGCGTGTTCCAGCTGTGCCGAGGAGGAGGAGGTTCTGGTCGACGACCTCGACGACGTCGACCGCGAGGTCTGTCCCTGCGGCTACAACTATGTCGTCCTCGCCGTCAGCAGCTTCGAGCCCGTTTACGCGAAGCGGGCGCAGGTGATCGAGCTGCCGCGGCGCCGCAAGCTCTCGAACGCCGCTTAGCCCTCCGGCCGGCGCGGGCTAGCTGTCCGCGATCGGCGTCAGCCGCTCGACCAGTTGGTCGATTTCGTCGCCGCGTGCTTCGATCAGGCGGGCGGCCGCTGCCGGCAGCCGCTCCTCGAGGGTGGGCGCGCTCGCGTCGTCCATCTCGATCGCCCCGTCGAGGTCGACCTGGAAGCGGAAGTAGCGCTCGCCGCGCCCGATCGCTTCGGCGCTGGGGCGCGGCGCGCCTGGTTCGTGGTTGAGCAGCATGTGCGCCCAGTAGTCGGTGCCGTCGGAGGAGCCGCCGAGCATCGCCGAGAGGATCGGCGGCTCGTTGCCGCCGCCGGCGATCCAGCCGAGGTCGCCCCAGCCGCGCACCTTCGAGGCGGGGTAGCCGACGTCGAACTCGCCGGTCCCGATCGAGACGACCAGCAGCTCGTCGAGGGAGAGGTGCGCGGGCGGGTCGTTGTTGCGGCCGAGCGCCTCGGCGATCGCCGCGACCGCCGGGTTGGCGGCGAAGACGCCGCCGTCGACCAGGGCGCGGCCGGCGACCTCGCGGCAGGGGAAGTAGGTCGGCGCCGCCGCGGTGCTGAGCGCCGCGTCGACCAGGGAGAAGTTCGAGGCCTCGTCACGCCGCGCCTTCCAGCGCTTGAAGAAGAAGGGCTCGCGGTTGGTCATGTCGTATGCGGTCACCAGCAGGTCGCGCCTCGCCTCCGCCAGTTTTCCCTCGCCGAGCCGGTTCACGACCGCCTCGCGCAGCGGCCCGTCGTCGTACTTCGGGCCGAGCACGCCCCAGCCGGTGCGCAGCTTCCGTCCCAGCCCGCGGTGAAAGATCTCCGGTCCGTCCTCGGTGTAGAACCTGGCGAGTTCGCTCCCCGGCGGCGCGTCCGGCCGGGTCAGGGCCAGCGCGATCAGGCCGCCGGTCGAGGTCCCGGCGAAGAGGTGGAAGTAGTCGGCCATCCGCGCCGGCGCCCCCCGCTTCGCCTCCAGCCGCCGCTCGATCTCAGCGATCACCAGGGCCGAGATCAGCCCCCGGATCCCGCCCCCGTCGACGCAGAGGATGCGGAAGCGGTCGCGTGATGATCGTGCGGATGGGTCCATGTCTCGTCACTTAAGGTAGTTCGGAGGGATGGGTTGACGGAAATCGAGACGAGATACGCCGACTCCGGCGGGGTCAGCATCGCCTACCAGGTGCATGAGGGCGGGCCGCTCGACCTCGTCTTCGTCCCCGGCTTCGTCTCCCACGTCGAGCTCTACTGGGACGATCCGGCGACCGCCCGCTTCCTGCGCCGGCTCACCTCCTTCGCCCGCGTGGTCATCTGGGACAAGCGCGAGCAGGGGCTCTCCGACCGCACCGGCCGGCCGCCGACGCTGGAGGATTCGATGGACGACCTCGAGGCGGTGATGGAAGCCGCCGGCTGCGAGCGGCCGGCGATCTTCGGTGTCTCCGAGGGTGGGCCGATGTCGATGCTCTTCGCCGCCACCCACCCCGACCGCGTCTCCTCACTCGTGCTCTTCGGCGCCTTCGCCCGCATCCTCGGAGCCGCCGACTTCCCAGCCGGGATGCCGGAGGACGCGCTGGAGCGGTGGGGGGAGATGATGAAACGCGACTGGGGCGGGGCGGTCGGGGTCGACATCTGGGCGCCGAGCGTGCTCGGCGAGGCGGAGTTCGAACGCTGGTGGGCGCGCCTGCTGCGCTCCGGCAGCAGCCCCTCGGGCGCGATCTCACTGATGGACCTCTACCGCGAGATCGACGTGCGCCCGGTGCTGCCGGCGATCGACGTGCCGACGCTGGTCCTGCAGCGCCGCGGCGACCGCATCGCCCGCGTCGGCCAGGGCCGCTACCTGGCGGAGGCGATCCCCGGCGCCAAGTACGTCGAGCTGGAGGGCGACGACCACCTGCCGATCGCCGGCGACCAGGACGCGCTGCTCGACGAGGTCGAGGAGTTCCTCGTCGGCAGCCGGCGCGGCAGCGAACCCGAACGCGCCCTCGCGACCGTCCTCTTCACCGACATCGTCGGCTCGACCGAGAAGGCCGCGCGGCTCGGCGACCGGGGCTGGCGCCAGCTGATCGAGCGCCACGACGCCGCCGTGCGGCGCCAGCTGTCCCTCTACCGCGGCCGCGAGGTGAAGACGATGGGTGACGGCTTCCTCGCCACCTTCGACGGACCGGCGCGGGCGATCCGCTGCGCGGCTGCGCTGCAGGGGGAGGTCGAGGGCCTTGGGGTCGAGGTCCGCGCCGGCATCCACACCGGCGAGGTCGAGCTGATCGGCGAGGACGTCGGCGGCATGGCGGTCAACATCGGCGCCCGCATCGGCGCCCTCGCCGAGCCCGGCGAGGTCCTCGTCTCCAGCACCGTCCGCGAGCTCGTCGTCGGCTCGGGCCTCGAATTCGCCGACCGCGGCGTCCGCACCCTCAAGGGCGCCCCCGGCGAATGGCGGCTCTTCGCCGTAGATGCGCACTAACCCAACTCTCCGCGGACAAAACATTACACTTGCTGTTCATCCTACGAACGGAGGAGCAGGTGGAGGACTGGCGCTACAAAAACCTGAGAGACGAGTGATGATCGGGATCTACGGGGTGGTCAGCGCCGGCATGCTCGTGCTCGCGATCGTGCGAGCCGCCGAACATTGAGAGGTAGTGCAAAATGCACTACCATTCCGCACGGGTGGCTTCCCCTAAACGGTCCTCTCCCCCGCTTTCACTTCGCCTGGGCAAGGAAGGACGACGCGCGCTCGAGGAAATCGCTCGTCGCCGCGGAGTCACCCGCGCGGAGGCTGCGCGGCAAGCGATCGCCGAGACCGCTGAGCGAGAGCGGCATCGCTCCGGGCTTGCCGCTGAGGTGGCTCGGCTTGCCTCGAGTTCTGAAGATCGCGCCGCGCGCGAGAGGGTTGCGGCCGATATGGACGCCATCGCCGCTGACTGGCCAGAGTGACTCGCGGCGATGTCTATCGGGTCCGGCTACCCAAGGGAGGCGGACGGGAGCAGCATGGCCCACGCTATGCGGTGGTCGTGCAGGCCGACGCGATGCTCGGTCTCTCGACGGCGCTCGTCGCGCCCACCTCTCGAAGCGTTCTCGCAGCGAGCTTCCGGCCGGAGGTAGCCGTCGGTGGTGAGTTAACCCGCGTGATGGTCGAGCAGATGCGAGCTCTGGATGTACGCCGCCTCGAGACCTTCGCCGGCCGTCTGAGCCCCGAGGAGATGCGAGACGTAGACGAGGCACTATCGCTGGTGCTGGCACTGGCATAACAGGCAGATCAATACGTCAGTGCGTCTTTAGCTCCGCGTAAAGAAGTTGTGACAGCGTGCCGGCGGTGGATTGGTCGCTGCTGCACACGCTCAACGACTTCATGTTCCGGCACGACGGGGTCGAGGATCCGCTCCTCTTCTATGTCAACGCCTCCGAGGCGCTGTTCGCGGCGACGTTGGCGATCGTCTTCCTCGCCGCCCGCGGTGCCCGCTGGGTCGAGTGGCGCCGTGCCTCGGTCGCGGCCGTGCTCAGTGCCGGCCTCGGCCTTTTGGCGGCGAAGCTGATCGCCGAAGCGGTCGGCCGGGCGCGGCCGTTCGTCGCCGACCCACAGGGAGTCCATCTCTTCACCGCACATGCCGCCGACCCCGGCTTTCCCAGCGACCACGCCACTGCGGCCTTCGCGATTGCCGTGGCGATCGTGCTGCGTAAGCGCGAGTGGGGGATGGTGGCGCTCGCCGCCGCCATCGTTCTCGCTGTTGGCCGCGTTGCCCTCGGCGTCCACTACCCGAGCGACGTCCTCGCCGGTGCCGTCCTCGGCAGCGCCGCGGCCCTCCTCCTGTGGGCGCCGCCGGCGCGGGAGCGAATCGATGCTCTAGCCGACTGGACGGGAGCCCGGTGGGACCGGCTCGTCGAGCGCGGCACGACCGCTCTCGCCGACCTACGCCAGTAGCTCGCCGCTCGGCTCCTAGCCGACCGCGACCTCGTAGGCTTCGTCCGCCTCGAGGAAGGGGGCCAGCGTGACGTAGACCAGCGTCGGCACCAGGTCCGGCAAGGTCTCCGGCCCCTTTTGGTTGACGTGGTCGTAGAGCAGCGAGTAGAGCGCGCCGCCGATCGCCTCGGCTGCGATCGGCGGCGTCTCCGGTTTCAGTTCGTAGCCGGGGGCCAGCAGCCCCTCCATGCCTTCGGTGACGACCTCGCGCTGATCGAGGGCGCGCTTGCCGGCGGCGTACATCTCCACCCCGCCGAGCCGCGCGTACTCGGGCTCTTCGGCGCCGAAGGCGAACATCGCCTCTTGGGTGTCATGCACCGCGTGGGGCCAGTCGGGGGCGCGACGAAAGGCGGGCAGGGCGGCGGCGAGCATGTGGGCGGAGCCGCTGTCGAGGGCAGCGACGATCGCGTCTTCCTTGTTCTTGAAGTGTTCGTAGAAGGTCCGCTGGGAGGTCGACGCGCGTTCCACGATCTCGGCCACGGTCGTGTCCGGATAACCCTTCTCCGCCACCACGGCGGCGAGCGCCCGCAGCAGCCGCTCCGGAGGGCTCGACTGCGCCTGGCGCTCCTCGAACGGCACCGCTTTCACCGTTCGGCGCCGCGTCGCTTTCAGCGGCCCGGGGGGGACGGGGTAGGAGAAGAGCCACTCCCAGAGTTGCGGCGCCAGCCCCGGCAGCTCGTCCTCCTGGCCTCGGTAGAGGCGCTTGTGGATCACCTTCTGGATGCCGCCGACGACCGCCCGCACCAGCTCCCGCGGCATCCCCTCGCGCTCGGGCACCTGCGCCAGCATCCGCATCGCTAGGTCGGTCGCCTGCTCCATCGAGCGCTCGACCACCGCCGCTCCCTCGGGCCCGGCCGCGTAGACCTCGACGACGCACATCTTCGCCGCCGCCGGCTGGCTGACGATCAGCTCGATCAGCCCTTCGAATGCCTGCCGCGCCCGCTCCATCCCCGCCGGCGCGCTCTCGTCGCCGCCGAGCCGCTCCAGCGCCGGCCCGATCATCTCGCCGACCGCCGCCAGGAAGCAGGCCTGCTTGTCCTCGAAGTGCCGGTAGAAGGCGCTGCGCGAGACCCCCGAAAGCTCGACCAGGTCGGCCACCGTGGTCGCCTCGTAGCCCTTCTCGGCAACCGTCGCCACCATCGCCGCGAACAGCCGCTCCCGCTGGTTGCGCTCGGCCTCCTCGCGGGGCGTGCCTCTTCCGGGCCGCAGCTTCCGCTCCCGCAGCGAAGCCGCATCCCCCCACGGAGTTCTGACCATCGTCGACGGAACATATCCGGGGTTGGACACGAGGTTCAGGATAACCATCCAAGAAAGTTCAACTGGTACGAAACAGACTGGATAACATGTACGTTTGGGAAAAGGTGCAGAGCAAATATTTGCCTTTGCGAAGCCGTTTGCTCGCTAGTTTTAGGGAACTGCGAACGCTCCCGTTTCCAACTTCCTTGACAATCTGGTCCGTATCTGTTCTTATTTCGGCGGCTCTTGGAGAGGCGCCTCAGGGAGAGGCGGCAAGTCGGGAGCGGAGAGATAAACGGCTAAGGCCTCGGCCAGGGAACCCGGATCCGGGTTGGGCGAGGCAAACGCCAGGGACCAAGGAGAAGAGATACGTGAGACGCCAGGCGACGGCATCGGCCGCTGGATCTGTTCACCCCGCTACCAGCGCCCGCGGGCGGTCTCTTTTCGTGCTCGCGCTTGCCTCTGTCGCGGTCTGTCTTCTGTTCTGGGCAGCTGCCGTTCCCGCGCAGGCGGCGACTTCCTACCTCTACCAGGGTGAATCCGCCAACGGCACCCTCGGCCCCGCCCCCACCGATGTGGCGATCGACGACGCGACCGGCTTCGTCCTGGTCGTCGACAGCTCGAACGACCGCGTCGTCGTCTTCGAATCGAGCCAGCCCGGCGCCGCCGTCGTCACCACCTTCGGCGAAGGCGAGCTGTCTGATCCCTACGGCATCGCGGTCGACCCGGGCGGCGACGTCTACGTCGCCGACGCCGGCAACGATCGCATCGTCCGCTACACCAGCGACGGCGCCGCCCCGCCGACCTACACCCTCGACGGCACCTACACGAGCCCGGCCAAAGGCACCGGCGCCGAAGAGATCGGCAACTTCGCCTCGACCCTGGCGATCGATCCCGCCGACGGGGATCTATTGGTCGCCGACAAGGGCAACCTGCGGGTCGAGCGCTTCGACTCGAGCGGCGCCTTCGTCGAAAGCTTCAACGGCTCCGACTCCGACGCGGGCGCCTTCACCAGCCTGCTCGACGTCGCGACGGCGCCAGACAGCAGCATCTACGTGATCGCCAACGGCACCGTCGACCCTGAATTCGGCAGTGTCGAAAACTCCGTGGTCGACAAGTTTGCCGCCGACGGGACCTTCGTCGAAGCCCTGGCGCCCGGCGAACTCGGCAACGCTCGCGCGCTCGGTTACGACCCGCGCCTGGACAACGTCCTGGTGACCAACGGCGGCGCCTACTTCGAAGGCCGCAATCTCTTCCTGCGGGCAGTTCACAACGGTCAGCTGATCGGCTCCTACGAAATGTTCACCGCCGAAGAATGTTCCCTTGGCGTCGGGGTCGCCGTACCGAGCGATCCCACCGCGCCGCTCTCGATCTTGACCGCCAGGGACGTTCCCCTCGGTTGCGGCGTCGCCAGCCTGCTCTCGGCGAAGGGGGTCGCGGTGGACGTCACCCTCTCGCCGCCATCGGCCGTCACCGGCTCGGGCGCCCACCTCTCGGGCACCGTCGATCCGCACGGGGAAAGCGGCAGCGCGCACTTCGAATACCGACGGGCCGGGGCAGCCAACTGGACCTCGAATCCGGACCTCAGCGTCTCGGGCGAAGGTCCGCAGCCGGTCGAAGAAGACCTCACCGGCCTGCTCGCCAACGAAAGCTACGAAGTGAGGTTGAGCGCGAACGTCGCAGGCGTCGGCGAGACCTCTGCTCCGCAGCAGTTCGACACCGAGAGCGTGGCGCCGACGGCGACGACCGAAGAAGCGACCGGCATCGCTGGAGGCATGGCGACCCTGAACGGAAGCGTCAACCCCAACGGCACCCTCTCGACCTTCTACTTCGAATACGGGGAGACCCAAGCCTACGGTTCGAGAATCCCCTTCTCGCCGGCACCGGCCGGCATCGGGCAGGCGGCCTTGAAGTTCAGTCGCCAGATCACCGGGCTCACCCCTGGCACCACCTACCACTTCCGCATCGTCGCGGCGAACTCGGCTGGCGTCAGCCAAGGTGACGATCTCACCTTCGTCGCCGGAGGACTCGCGCCCGCCGGCCGCGCCTACGAGCAGGTCACGCCGGTCGACACGCAGGGCAACAACGTCGATCCGCTGTTCGGCGTCGCGGCGCTCGAAGGCGTGACGGGAATCTCGTACACCGTCAAGCCCCTGGGAAGCAAAGACGTCGAATCCGCGCCCTACCACTCGCGCCTGTTGTCCCTGCGGGGAACGGACGACTGGGAGCAGCCACTCGGCACCGACCCGCCGATGCACGTCGCCGGGACGCGTATCCAGAAGCTGACGCTCGCGGTCTCGAACGACGGCACGCACGCCTTCGTCGTCTCGAACTCGAAGCTGACCCCCGAGGCAGTGGAAGGCGAAGAAACCGCGAATCTCTATATCCGCGATCTTCGGAGCGGAACTTACGAATTCGTCGCGACGACGTCAGGGGCGCACGCATTTGGCGAATTCTCGAATATCGGAGCTGCCGCAGAAGGGTTCGTAGCTGCGGCCGACGACTTCAACTGGATCATCTTCTCGTCCAAATACCCCCTCCTGTCTGGGGTAACGGGAACCGCCTTCTATCGCTGGAGCGACTCCGGCTTGGAAGTGATGTCGAAGCTGGACGACGGGAGTATTCCGAATGCGGCCCGCCTGCAGGACATCCTGCGACCAAAGCGGATCACCTCGACCGACGGGTCGCGGCTGCTTTTCGGAACCCAGGGCGGCACCGTCCTCAATCCCACCTATGGCCCCGTCTACATGCGGGTGGGGAACGAAACCATCCCCGTCTCGGTGTCGGAGGTAGACGGCGAAGAAAAACCGGGGCAGGCGGTCGCGACCGACACCACCGGTCGCTACGCGTTCTTCCTCTCAAGCGCGGGCTTGGTTCCAGGGGCACCGGAAACCGAAGGCGCCCTCTACCGGTATGACCTCCAAACCGGCGACCTCGAGTACCTGTTCGAAACGAAAAACGGAGAATCGGAGCGCCAGGCCTACGGCAACGTCTTCGCGGTCTCGCCAGATGGAACCTCGGTCCTGTTCGGCGAACGGAACGGTCAGTTCGGAACCAATCTCAAGCTCTGGCACGAAGGCCAGATCCACACGCTAAAAGAAGTCGAAAGGGAATACGAAACGCCGTTCAACGTCCGAACGCCGCAGTTCAGCAGCGACAGTCATTATCTCGCCTACTCAGATGCTCCCCAGGCTTTCACCGGGGGCGTGTCCCAGGCCTCCGTCTCCGGAGACATTTACCGCATCGATGCGACTACGGGAGAGGAGATCTGCCTGTCCTGCATCGACGGCAAACCGACCCACGCGGCGTTCATTCCGTCTGGCGAAAAAATCATCAACAACCGCCTGCCGCGATCGATTGACGACGAAGGAAACGTGTTCTTCACGAGCTCCGCGGCACTCGATCCAAAAGACAGCAACAACGAGCTGGACGTCTACGAGTACCACGCCGGCCAAGCGTCGCTGATCACCCCCGGGAACGGACCTTTCCGGGCCTACCTGGTTGACATCTCGGCCGACGGCCGCGACGTCTACTTCGTTACCACGCAGGCGCTGGTGGCTCGTGACACCAACCAGGAGCGGGACATCTACGACGCCCGCGCTGGAGGCGGGCTGCCGATCCAGAGCCAGTTGCCGCCGCCTTCCTGCGCTGGCGAAGGTTGCCAAGGTCTCGCGGCAAGCGCGCCGGGAGCCCCCTCCGTGGGCTCCGAAGCAGCCGCACCGTCCCCGAACAAGAAAAAGCACACTCGCTGCAAGAAGCCGCGGGTGAAGGTGAAGGGGAAGTGCGTGAAGCGAAAGGGCAAGAAGGCTCACCACAGAGCACGCCATGCCCACTCCCAAGCGGGAGGAGCCCGATGAGGGGGCTGCGGGAAAACGGAAAGCCGAACATCACGACCGTAGGGGAGCCGAACATGAGGGGCCGAGGAAAACTGAGGGTGCTGCTGGTGGCGATCGCCGCCTGCGCCATGAGCAGCATGGCTTTTGCGCCCGTTGCAAGCGCCGATCTCAAATTGGAAGACACGTCCATCTCCCTGACGCACACCGATGGCACCCTCAGCCGTGACGCCGGAGGTCACCCGGACCTTCGCTTCCGCCTCGCGATCCCGAAAAAAACGGAGATGGTGCACGACATCGATCTGGCACTACCGCCCGGATTCGTCGGCGACCCGACGACGACCATCACCTGCTCCCCGGATGATCTCCTCTCTCCGATTCACTCGGGCTCCGCCGATTGCCCCGTGCCCAGTCAGATCGGCACGGTAAAAGGAAGCACTGAATTCGACAACGGCGCGCGGGAAGAATTCTATGTGCCGTTGTTCAACATGACCCATGGGCCGCAGGTCCCGGCGCGATTCGGATTCCTCTACCTCAACGTCGCCACCTACATAAATGCCGAAGTGCGGCCCGGCGACTACGGGATCACCTCCGGCTCGCGCAGCACCAGTCAGACGCAGACGCTGGAAGAAGCGGAAGTGACCATCTGGGGAGTTCCGCAGGATGCGGCACACAATCGGGAAAGGGTTCCCCGGGGTGTTCCGCGGGTGCTCCCGAACATCTTCAACGTCCCGGTTGAAACTCCGCCGGCGCCGTTCCTCCGAAATCCGACCTCGTGCTCGGAAGACCCGGCGACCTTCACGGCGGCGGCCGACTCCTGGGAAAACCGAGGGGCGTTTGACGTTGTCCCGTTGACTGCCGATGCTGACGGCGCGGAGCTCAGCTTCGAAGGCTGCGAGAGCCTTCCTTTCGAGCCCAGCGCTTCTGCCCACGCCACCTCAAGCGCGGCCGACTCTCCGAGCGGGTTCGTCGTCGACATCGACGTCCCCCAGAGCGATGGCCCCTACGGGCACTCGGCATCGGACGTGCGCAAGGTCGTGACGACCCTGCCGAAAGGGATGGCGGTCTCCGCTTCCTCAGCGGCCGGGCTCGGATCTTGCAGCCCGGCTGAGATCGGAATCGGTACGAACGACCCGCCGACCTGTCCCGACTCCTCGAAGCTGGGGACGGTGACGATCGACACGCCGCTGCTGGACGAACAGCTGCAGGGCTCTGTCTATCTCGCCAAGCAGAACGACAACCCGTTCAACTCCCTGCTGGCGCTCTACCTGGGTGTAAAGGGGCCGGGCTTCTACCTGAAGCTTCCCGGCAAGATCGATGCCGACCCGAACACGGGTCAGTTGACGGCTACCTTCGCCGACACCCCGCAGCTGCCGTTCGAGCACCTGCGGCTGGAGATGAAGTCGGGCCCGAGAGCGCCGCTGACGACGCCGCGTGCCTGCGGCACCTACAACGTGCGGAGCGAATTCGTCCCCTGGTCGGGCACGGCCCCGGTCGTCGACGACTCGAGCTTCACGATCTCCGCGGATTGCGGGACCGGTGGTTTCTCCCCCGGCTTGCGCGCCGGCACCAAGGACGCAACCGCCGGCGGCAGCTCGCCGTTCACCCTGCAGGTGACTCGCAAGGACGGCGAACAGAACCTGGCCGCCCTCGACGTCACTCTGCCGGAGGGTCTGTTGGCGAAGCTGGCCGGCGTTCAGGTCTGCGGCAACCCGGGCGCAGCGACCGGCAACTGCCCCCCCGGCAGCCAGGTCGGCCGCACGACGGTAGGAGCCGGCTCGGGACCGACCCCGGTCTACGTGCCGGAGACCGGCAAGGCTCCGACCGCGGCTTACCTCGCCGGTCCCTACAAGGGGGCTCCCTACAGCCTCGTCGTCAAGGTGCCGGCGCAGGCCGGGCCCTTCGACCTCGGCACGGTGGCGGTCCGCTCGGGCATCTACGTCGATCCGGTGACCACGGCGGTCTCGGTCAAGTCGGACCCGCTGCCGCAGATCCTCCAGGGGATCCCGATCGCCTACCGCGACGTGCGGGTCGAAATCGACCGCGACGGGTTCATGCGCAACCCGACCAGCTGTGAGGGCATGAAGGTCGCTTCGACGATCTTCGGCTCCGGCGGCGCCACCGCCAATCCGGCGGCCAAATTCGCGGTGGTCAACTGCGACCGCCTCGGGTTCAAGCCCAAGCTCGCCCTCGAGTTCAGCGGGCCGACCCACCGCAGCGCTCACCCGGCGCTGAAGGCGACGCTGAGGATGCCGAAGGGCGGCGCCAACATCGCCAAGGCGTCGGTGTCGCTGCCGCGGACCGAGTTCCTCGAGAACGCCCACATCGGCACGGTCTGCACTCGGGTGCAGTACGCGGCCGACCAGTGCCCGCAGCGCTCGGTCTATGGCTACGCCAAAGCCTGGACGCCGCTGCTCGACAAACCGCTCCAGGGCCCGATCTACCTGCGCAGCTCGAACCATCTGCTGCCGGATCTGGTCGCCTCGCTCGATGGGCAGATCCACGTCGACCTGGCGGGCCGCATCGACTCGCCCCACCGCAGGATCCGCACCACCTTCTGGGCTGTCCCCGACGCCCCGGTCTCGAAAGTCCTCATCTCCATGAAGGGCGGAGATAAGGGCCTGCTCGTAAACAACACCGAGCTATGCCGGACGAAGCCGCGGGCGAGGGCAGCGTTCACCGGCCAGAACGGCAAGCGCTCGGTCTCCAACCCGCTGGTCAAGGTGGGCTGCGGGAAGTCCCCGAAGAAACGGAAGTAACAGGACACAGACGTACCACCCGGGCGCCGAGTCTCCCCTAGACTCGGCGTCCAATGGGTGGAGGATCTCGGTAGGCGATGCACCGCCGGGCGTTGGTGGGCTTCGCCGCGGTCGTGCTTGCCTGCCTGGCGCTGGGCGGCGTCGGGCTGGGGGTCGAGGATGACCTGTCGCCGCTCTCGCTCGACGTTCCGGGAACCGCTGCATCAAACGGTGGAGCCCTGGCGCAGAGCCACTTCGGCGATTCATCACCATTTGCGATCCTGCTGCGCGGTCCCGCGGCGGCGCTCAACCGGCAGGGGCCGGCTCTGGTCGCGGAGCTGCGGCGAGAGCCGCAGGCGACCGTGCTCTCGCCCTGGGACAGGGGCAGCCTCCGTGCTCTGCGGCCGAGTTCACGGAAGGCCCTGGTTTTAGTCGACTTCCACGTACCACTGGCGACCGCGATGCGGGAGACCGTCCCCGACCTGGAAGCGACGGTGGAGGAGAGCGTGCGGGAGCCGGTCGTCGCCACCCAATCGGGATACGCGACCGTCGCCCGCGCCCTCCAGGAGGAATCGCTCGACGCAACCGAGCGGGCCGAGCTGCTGGCGGCGCCGCTGTTGATCCTCGTCCTCCTGCTCGTCTTCCGCTCGCTGGTCGCGGCGGCGATCCCGCTCGCCTTCGGCGCCCTCACCGTCCTCGCCGGCAGGGGGGCGCTGTCGCTGCTCTCGGGGGCGATGACGATCGACGCCCTCTCCCTCGTCGTCTGCACGATGATGGGCCTCGCCCTCGGCGTCGACTACTCGCTGCTGATCGTCTCCCGCTTCCGCGAGGAGCTGGAGCGGGATCCGGACCCCTGGCGGGCGGCGGCGGCAACCCGGTCGAGCGCCGGCCGCACGACCCTCTTCGCCGGCCTCACCCTGATCGTCGCCCTCGTCTCCTCGGCTTACCTGCAGCCCGGCTCGCTGATGCTGTCGCTGGCGACCGCGACCGCGGCGGTGACGGCGATCAGCGTCGCGATCGCGACGCTGGCGGTGCCGCCGCTGCTTGCCCTGCTCGGACCGCGGATCAACGCGCTGCCGATCGGGCGCGCGCCTCGGGCGGGGCGGCCCACCACCGTCGCCGCGCTGGCCGGCAGGGCGCTGCGCAACCCCGCCCTCGCCGCCTGCCTCGTCGCCGTGCCGTTGATCCTCTTGGCGCTGCCGGTGATCGGCTTCTCCACGGGAGCCCCTGGGATCGACGAGCTGCCCAGCTCGAGCGCCGCCCGCGAGGACGCGGAGACGATCGACCGCGCCGTCGGGCCGGGCTGGGAGGCGCCTTTCGTCCTCGTGGCGGCAACCGAGCGGGGGCCGATCACTTCGCCGCGCCATCTCGCCCAGCTCGCCCGCTGGCAGCGACGGATCGCCTCTGAGCCGGGGGTGAGGACGGTGATCGGTCCGGCGCCGATCGCCCACCGCACCGCACCGCTCCGCAGTCTCGGCAGCCGGCTCTCGCGATCGGGCGCCGCCGGGCCGGCCCAGCTTGAGAAGCTCGGCCCCGGCCTGCGCCGTGCCGCCGCCGCCGTCTCCGAGCTGCGGGCTGGTCTGGACGAAGGCGCTGCCGGCAGCGGTCTGCTCGCCGCGGGCTCGGAACGGGCGGCCGCTGGGGCCGGCCTGATCGCTTCGGAGCTGAAGCGAGCCGCCGGCAGGGGCGAAGAAGCCACCGGGGCGATCTCCCGTCTCCAAGAGGGAAGCCAAAGGCTGGCGAAGGGCCAACGCGAAGTCTCGGTGGGAACGCTCAGCCTCACCCTGGGGCTGCGCTCGCTGGTGCCGCGGCTGCGTGGCGGCGAGCAGGCGCGCTCGCGCAAGCTCGCGCGGGAGCTGGAACGCGCCGCCGCCGAGGACCCCGCGCTGGCGCGCCTCGCGAACCAGGCGCGCGTGCTCGCCCGCACGGTCGCCGCGACCCGCCGCGAAGTGCGCCAGCTGCGCGATGTCGCCCAGGGTGTGAACGGCGGCATGAACCGCCTCGTCCCCGGCGGCAAGCGGCTCGAAGCAGGGGTGGGGAAGCTGGCGGATGCCACCGACGGGCTCAGCAGCGGCCTCGACCGTCTCGGCAACGGAGCCGAACGGCTATCGAACGGCCTGGTCGAACTTCAGGGAGGCGCGGGAGCGCTGCAGAGCGGGCTCTCGGAAGGCTCCCGCCGGGCTTACCCGCTGCAGGCGAAGCTGGCGGGCGCGGGGGACCGGGTGACGGCAGCGGCGACCCCGCTGGCTCTCGGTGCCGCCGAGCTGCGCCGTCAGTCTCCGGGACTCTTCGACTCGGGTTACTTCGTCCTCTCTGCCCTCGACGGAGCTCCCACCCGACCCCGGTCGGAAGCCGGCGAGACGATCAGCGTCGAAGGCGGCGGCCAGGCCGCGCGGATGCTCGTCGTCACCGACTTCCCCTTCAACAGTGAGGGCTCCCGGCGAGTGGGAGAAGACCTGGAAGGGGACGCGGAGCGGCTGGCGGCGGCCAGTGGACTGGAGACCGGTGTAACCGGCGGCGCCGCGACGCTGAACACCTACGGGGAAGCGACCGAAGCGCGGCTGCCGCTGACGATCGGCGTCTTCATCCTCTTCACCCTGCTGGCCCTGATCGTGATCCTGCGGGCGCCGCTGCTGGCGCTGCTGACCGTCTGCCTCAACCTCGCATCGGTGGCGGCGGCGATCGGCGTGATGGCGCTCGTCTGCAAGATCCCCGAGGGCTATCCGCTCGGCGGCCATCCCTACATCGACACGGTCGGGGCGGGGGCGATCTTCGGCGTCACCTTCGGGCTCTCGATTGACTACGCGGTCTTCCTCATCGCCCGCATGCGGGAGCGCTACGACGTCGACGGCGACCATCCGGCGGCGATCAGATTCGGTCTCGAGAGGACGGCGGGGGTGATCACCGGTGCCGCCGCGATCATGGCTGCCGTTTTCGTCTCCTTCGCCACCGCCCCGGTGGCGACGGTGAGCCAGATGGGGGTGGGATTGACGGTGGCGATCCTGCTCGACGCGACGGTGGTCCGGATCGTCCTGCTGCCGGCTCTGATGCTGCTGCTCGGCGACCGGGTCTGGCGGGTTCCCCGCGCGCTCGAGCGCATCCTTCCTCGCCGTAATCTGTTGCTCTCTGAGACGAGGCCGAGCCGTGTCTAGATCGATCGCACTTGCAACGACGCTGTTGGTGGCGCTGCTCGCCGCTGCCGCCGCGCCTGCGGCCGAAGCGCCGACCCGCGACGAATACGTCAACCGCCTGGAGGCGATCTGCAAGCCCGACGTGCTCGCGACCCAGCGGGCGATGAAGGGCGCCCGCGCCGACGTCCAGGCAGAACGCCTGTCGGTGGCGGCGAAGAAGTTCGCCAAAGGGACGGCGATCTTCAGCGGCACGGTGAAGGCGATCGCCGTCGAGGCGCGTCCCCCCGACGACGGGGCCAAGCTCGCCAAGTGGTTCGTCCTCCTCAACCGCCAGGCGGACTACCTGCGCCAGATCACCGCGCAGCTCCGACAGAAGCACCTGGTCAAGGCGCAGCGCCTGACCGCTCGCTTCATCCACAGCGGCAACCTCGCCAACAACGTGGTTCTTCCCTTCGGCTTCGATTACTGCAGCTTCAAGTTTTCGAGGTTCGGGTGAGGCGAGCGCTCGCCGTCGCGTTGATGGCGGCACTCGCGCTGGCCGGCATCGCCCAGGGGGAGCGCAGCCAGCGTGGCAACCTGATCGTCACCCTTGACGGCGGCTTTTCGCCGCTGAAGCTGCCCCGCGAGCGGCCGGCACCGGTCTCGGTTCAGCTCGTCGCCGGCCTTCAGACCTCCGACCACAGCGTCCTGCCCCGGGTCACGCGGGTCGAACTGGGCATCCCAGGGCAGGGTGTGATCACCACCCGCGGTCTGCCGACCTGCTCGCCACGGCGGTTGCGGAATACGACGACGGAGCAGGCATTGGCGAGCTGCCGTCCAGCACTGATCGGGGATGGCCGGATGGTTGCGCAAGTGAAGATCCCGAACCAGGCCCCCTTCATTGTCCATGCTCGGCTCCTTGCCTTTAACGGCCGCGTCCAAGGGCAGCGGGCCGTGATCGTCCACGGAATCGCCGCGAAGCCCCCGACCGTGGTTGTCCTGCCGTTCATCTTCCACCTTCGCCCGGGGCGCTTCGGGACCGCTCTCGTCGCGCACCTGCCGCCGCAGTTGGGCCCTTGGCCGCGTTTCGCCCACTTCGAGATGACTCTGCACCGGCGCTATGCCTACAGAGGGCGCAAGCTCAGCTACCTCGGTGCCTCCTGCCCGATTCCCAGGCGAGCAACTGCCGGCTATTTCTCCTTCGCCAAGGCGACCTTCACCCTGGCCGGCGGCCGCCGCATCAGTACCGGGATCGCCCGCACCTGCCGCGCCGCGAAGCTGCATTACCGCTAGCGCGGTCTGTTAATGTTCCAAATAGATGGCGTTCCCGGCCGCCCTGGCCCAGTTCGAAACGGCGCTGCTCGGTGCGTGCTCCCAGGAGGAGGAATGGCCGGCCCAGATCGCTGCGGGCATCTACGCGGGGGTCGACTACGCGATTGCCCATCCTGAGGTGGTCGAGACACTGGCGCTGGATGGTTCCATGGGGATGCCCTACGAAACCCTTATTGGACATCTTGCAGGACTTTTACGCATGCGAGCCCCGGCGGACAGCCGTCTCCCGGGAGCCACCGATGAGGCGCTCGTGGCCGGGGTGGTGGGCCTTGTCGGCGACCATCTGCGGATCGGACGGCTCGATCGGCTGCGGGAGCTGCGGCCGGAGCTGGTGCTGCTGACGCTGCTGCCGTACCTCGGCTTTGCGGAGGCCCAGCGCTGGGCCAATCAAGGTCGATGAGGCTTGACGTTGTGGTGCGCGTATGTTCTTATTCGGGCTTCGCCGGCGGCCCCCCAGGCCGCGGCGTAGCTGGTTCGCCAGCCCGGATCGTCCCGTTCTTCCCTGGGCGGGGCGGTCCTTCCATTCACGGCCCGGGCGGTTTCCTGTCCGTCCGGGTCGTTTTCGCCCCCTTCCTTCGGCGGAGCCGCACAAACGCGGCCAAAAGCGTCGCACCTGGACCGAGATCCGAGAGCATTCGCTCGGCGATCGGTTGAGCGTAGGCGTCCGAAGTCTCCGGAGCGCTGAGGTAGAAGGAGGCGACGCCGGCGAGGATCGCGCGGTGGCGGGGGGCGCGGGGGAGGCCCTCGACCAGGGCACCGGCACGGTTGGCGATCAGCCCGAGGCGATCCGCGGCCTCCTCGGCACTCCCGTAATAGGCGAGGTAGTTGTGCTCGCCGGCGGCGCGGTCGCGCTCGCGGTCGACGAGGTCGTCGAGGAGGACGGTGAGGGCGCCGATCGGCGGGTTGTAGGCGCGGTCGATCAGGGCCGCCGTCTCCTCGGTGGTCCCCGCATCGGCCGCGGCGGCGATCAGCGCGTGGGCGGCGACCGAGGAGCTGGCGCCGGCGGCGAGCTCCCACCAGCGGTAATCGCTGGTATCGGCGAGCGTCCGCGCCCAGCGCTCCAGCGAGGCGTTGTCGCCGCCGGCCGCGGCGTGGGTCCGCCGCTGGCCTTCGCCGCAGCGGTCGACCGCCCGGCGCAGGCGCTCGGCGACGGCGCGGTAGGCGGGCAGCGCTGCGGCCTCGCGGACCCAGCCCGCCTGCAGGGCGGCCAGGTAGAGGTCGCCCTCCGCGTCCGCGTCCGCCTCTTCGAGGGTGTCGAGGTAGTCGATCGCCAGTTGCAGGGGCACGATCGCCCGCAGAACCGCCGCGCGGCGTCGCCACGGTGCCAGCGTCGCGAAGACCGCCACCGCCTCGACGTTCGAGCCCTTCTCCTCCATCGAAGTCAAAGCCTGCCGTCGCCGCTCGGGATCGGGGATCGCCTCGGCCGATCGACGCCAGCGGAGCAGCTCCTTCCGCACCCTCGGCAGCACCGTCGTCGCATAGGCGCTGAGGGCGCTCGCGGCCGCCGCGGTCTCTCTCGTCGCACCCACAGATGGAGCCTAAGCCGCGTCCGGCCTCGTCTCTACCTTGGACGAACGATGAGCGAGCAGACGCAGATCGAGGCGTTCGCCGGGATCGAGCCGGCCGCGGTCGAGGAGCAGACGGAGCCGACTGTCCGCGTGCCGCTCCGGGAGCTGGAGGACGGGCAGCGGGTGCGCGGCGTCTACGCCGTACGGGAGCGGGAGCTGCGGCGCAAGCGCAACGGCGACCCCTGGCTGCGCCTCTCCGTCGGCGACGCGACCGGCACCGCCGAGGCCGTCTGCTGGGAGGAGGCCGAGGCCTTCTACGCCCTCTGCTGCAGCGGCTCGCCCGTCTTCGTCACCGGCGTCTTCGAAATCAGCGAGCGCTGGGGGGCGAAGATCAAGCTGACCGCGGTGCGCGAGGCCGAGCCGCACGAGTTCACCGTCGAGGACCTGGCGGCGGAGTCGGAGGTCTCGGCCGAGGAGCTCGAGGGAGATCTGCGCGAACTGCTGGCGACGGTGCAGAACCCGCATCTGCGCGACCTGCTGGAGCTCTTTTTCGGCGAGGGCTCGGAGACCTGGCGGCGCTTTCGCGACGCGCCGGCGGCGAAGACCTACCACCAGGCTTACCGCCACGGCTTGCTCGAGCACACGCTTTCGGTCGCCCAGGCGGTCTCCGCCGCAGCCAACTTCTTTCCCGGCATCGACCGCGACGTCGCCGTCACCGGCGCCCTCCTGCACGACATCGGCAAGTGCGTCGCCTACAACGACGACCCGCTGGCGATCGACCTCACCGACGCCGGCCGCCTGCAGGGGGAGATCCCCCTCGGCTATTACACGGTGCGGCGGGCGATCGAGGACCTGCCCGGCTTCGACCCCCACCTCGCCCAGTGCGTCCTCCACATCATCCTCAGCCATCACGGCTCGTTGGAACACGGCTCGCCGGTCGTCCCCGCCACCCGCGAGGCCGTCCTCGTCCACATGATCGACAACCTCGGCGGCCGCCTCGGCAGCTTCGACCGCCTCGAGCGCCAGCTCCCCGCCGGCGAGTCCTGGTCGGGCTTCGACCGGGCTCTCTCAGGCTCGGCCTTCTTCGCCCAGCGCGCTGCCTGAAGACAAAGCATTGCTGTAGACAATCAGTTACGCTATGCTCATGGCGGTGATGATGAGCCCGAGGGAGAAATGGACCGATGAGCGCCTGGACGACCTGAGCACCAAGGTCGATCGCGGGTTCTCCGAGGTCAAGAGCGAGATGCGAGAAGGTTTCGCCCGCATGGAAGCTCGCTTCGAGAAGGTGGACGAACGCTTCGAGAAGATCGACGAACGCTTCGAGAAGATCGATGAACGCTTCCACAACCTGCATCTGACCTTGATGGGCGCAGCGGCTGTGGTGATCGCCACCTTGCTCGGTGCACTCCTCATGTAGTTCGACGTTAGAAAATGCCGAAGCTCAGTCAGTAGGAGGAAGAAATGGAAGATTGGCGGTACGAAGGTCTTCGGCGAGACATCGATCGGCTGGAAAAACAGCTCCGCAATTCCGAAGATCGCACCTACGAGGTGCAGCAGTGGCAGCGGCTCCTACCAATGCGGGTGACCGAGGCGATCTTTTGGCTGATTGCCGCTGGCTTCGTCATCTTTTCCCTTGCATCAGTTCTGGCGCGTTCAATGAGCTAGCCGGGGCCGTTAGCGGGCGGTCGGCGCCAAGCTGATGCGAGAGCGCCCTACTGAAACCGCTCGCTGCAGTGCTGGATTTTGTCGACGTCCTGGTGGGCGCGCTGGATGCAGTTGACCAGTCTGTTCGCTGCTTTGTGGTTCGGCGACTGCCGCAGTGACTTCTTGATTTCGCGTTCGACCCGGCGGTTGACGTGCTGGATCGACTTGCTGATGTCGCCGATGTCGGCTTCCTTGAAGCCCTTCTGGACATTGACGTTGACTTCGTGGCTGATCTTCTCGGTCGTCTCCAGAGTCGGCTTGACGACGAAGAAATAGACCGCGGCGAGGATTCCGACCGTCACCAAAAGCCGGATAATGCCCGCGGTTACGTTGCCGAAGAGGTTTCGGAGGACGTCCATGAGCCGCTCGGAGACTATCCTGCCGGGCAGTGGCGAAGGACACCGAGAAGCTGATCCGACAGCTCTCTCTCATCTCGTTTCTGATGGCTCAGGGGAGGCCGGTCTCGGCCCTCGAGATCAAGCGCGAGGTGGAGGGCTACAGCGACATGAACGACGACGCGTTCGCGCGCCGTTTCTACGCCGATCGCGCCGAGCTGGAGAGCCTTGGCATCCAGCTCGGGGTCGAGAAGCCGGGCGAGGGCTTCTTCGAGGCCGAGCTCTACTCGCTGCCACCGGAGAACTTCTACCTCGACCCGATCTCCTTCTCCGACGACGAGCTGGCGGCGCTCTCGACGGCGCTGATGCTGCTCACCGACGGCGGCTTCGCCTACGCCGAGCCGCTGCGCTTGGCGCTGCAACAGGTCGCCTGGGGTCACCCGAACCCGCTGGCCGAGGGCGAGCGCGCCCCGGTCGAGATGGCGATGACCGCCTCCGCCGGCGGCCGCGACCTCTCCCAGCGCCTCTCCAAGATCGAGACCGCGATCAGCCGCCGCAAGACGATCGAGTTCACCTACTACACGATGGAGCGGGGCGAGACCGAGAAGCGCAAGGTCGATCCCTTCCACCTGGTCTTCCGCGGCGGCCAGTTCTACTTGATCGGCCTCTCGCACGAGCGCGAAGCGGTGCGGGTCTTCCGCCTCTCGCGGATCCAGGGCAAGGTCGGCTATGCCTCCAAGGCCGAGCACGACTTCTCCCCGCCGGAGGACTTCGACCGCCGCGACTACGGCAGCCGCGCCGACTGGCAGCTGGGGGAGACGAAGGGGACGGCGCGGATCTTCATCCGCGAGCGGATCGCCTGGCTGATCGAGCGCGACTACGGCACCTATGGCGAGCTTCGCAACGTCAAGAAGTCCGACGGCGCCCCCGGCAAGGGCCGCGTCTTCGAGACCAGCTACGCCTCCGAGCGCGAGCTGATCGCCTGGGTCCTGCGCTGGCGCCAGAACGCCGAGGTGCTGGGACCCGACGACCTGCGCGCGGAGGCCGAGAAGCGGCGCGAGCTGCTGAAGCAGCGCCACGTCAACGGCTTCAAGCCGGCGGACATCATCGATCGCCCGCTCGACGAGCAGCCGAAGCGCGCCCGATCCAACGGCCGCGGCGAGGCGGCGATCCGACCAGAGCGCTTTGCCCGCCTCGTCACCCTCGCCGGCCTGCTGATCGAAGCGGCGAAACGAGGCGAGCGGCTGCAGGTCGCCGACCTCCGCGAGCGCCTGGAGCTGACCGACGAGGAGCTGCGCGAGGACATCGATTTGCTCAACGTCGTCAACTTCGGCGGCGGCACCTACGTCCTCTACGCTGAAATCATCGGTGAGGAGATCGAGGTCGACTCCCAGCCCTACGGCGACAACTTCGCCCGCCCGGCGCGCCTGCTGCCGCTGGAGGCGAAGGCCCTGGTCGCCGCGATCGACCTCTTCGGCGACCACCTGCCCCAGTCCGATCTGCAGACCGCGCGGGGGAAAATCGTCAAAGCGCTCGGCCACGATCCCTCCGAGGAGGGCCTCGAGATCGCCTCGGCCGGCGGCGGCGACGCCGAGGTCGCCCGCCTCGTCAACCAGGCGATCGCCGAGAGCCGGGTGCTCGAGCTCAGCTACTACAAGGAGAACGAGGACCAGTTCACCGAGCGCCGGGTCGAGCCCTACCGCCTCGAGAACGGCAAAGAGGGCTGGTACGTCGAGTGCTACGACCTGACCAAAGAAGGCGTGCGCCACTTCAAGCTCGACCGGGTCAAGGAGGCCAAGCTCTCCGAGGAGACCTTCGAGCCGCGCCCCGAAGTCGAGGAGTTCGCCGGGGTCGAGGGCTGGATGACCCACGGCGAGGTGCCGACCGCGGAGGTGGCGCGGGTCTGGGTCTCACCGGAGCGGGCGCGCTGGCTGCGCGAGGAGCGGACGGTGATCGAGGAGCTCGCCGACGGCGCCGTCGTCGTCGAGCTGCCCTACGCGGGCAAGCCCTGGCTGGTGCGGGAGATCCTCCGCGGCGCCGGTGACCTCGTCGTCCTCGAACCGAAGGACGCCCGCGAGGCGATCGCCCGCGAGGTCGAGGCCGCGAAGAACTGACCGAAGCACCCGGTCACCCTGAGGTCCTGAAGATCATCGCCCCCAACCCGGGGCCGATGACGCTGGAAGGGACCAACACCTACCTCTTCGGCTCCGATCCCTGCGTGGTGATCGACCCGGGATCAGACGACCCGGCGCACCTCGACGCGATCCGTGCCACCGCCGCCGAGCGCGGCGGGATCGGCCTCGTCCTGCTCACCCATTCGCACGGCGACCACACCGCCGGCGCCGACCAGCTTGAGGCGGAGGTCGTACTGCCGAACGGCGGCGAAGAGCACTTCGGCCTCCGTGTGCTTGCCACCCCCGGCCACGCCGAGGACCATGTCTGCTTCCTGACCGAAACCGGCGTCTGCTTCAGCGGCGACCTCGTCCTCGGCCTCGGCTCCACCATCGTCCCGCCCGGCGGCAACTCCCTCGCCGCCTTCATGGACTCGCTCGCCCTCCTCCAGGCCGAGCCGATCGAGCTGATCGCCCCCGGCCACGGCCCCTGGATCACCGACCCCGCCGCCAAGCTCGCCGAATACGTCGAGCACCGCCAGATGCGCGAGCGCCGCCTCCTCGACGCCCTCGATGCCGGCGAGCGCTCCCGCGCCGAGCTGCTCGCCACCGTCTGGGACGACATCCCGCTGGAGCTGCTGCCGATGGCGGCGATGGCGATGGAGGCCCACCTCGAAAAGCTCGAGGCCGAGGGGCGGCTGCCGGAAGAGCTCGAAGCCTGACTGACCGCATCCGACTTTGACCCCACTGGGGTGTGGTCAAAATCGGCTGCGGGAAGTTTGGCTAGCTGGCCAAACGTGATACACACTCGCCATGGCTAGGCGCAGCGGGACCCGGAGGATCGAGCAGACGGCGTTGATCGGAGGGGCGGTCACGGCCGGTCTGCTGGCCTCCGGCGTGGGGATGCTGTGGCACCGGCTGATGCGGCGGCCGCTGCCGCAGGTCAGCGGGACGATCGAGATCAGCGGGCTGCACGGGTCGGTGCGGGTGCGGCGGGATCGCTGGGGGGTTCCCCACGTCGAGGCCGAGGATCGTGAGGATCTGTTTTTCGCCCAGGGCTACTGCCACGGGCAGGATCGCCTCTTCCAGATGGACTTCTACCGTCGCGTCGTCGAGGGGCGGGTGGCGGAGATGGCCGGCGACGACGGGTTGGCGGTCGACAAGCTGATGCGGACGCTCGGCATTCGCTGGACCGCCGAGCGCGAGGTGGAGGAGATGAAGCCGGAGCTGCGCGCCCAGTTGGAGCGCTTCTGCGCCGGGGTCAACGCCGCCGCGACCGACGCGCGGGCGCTGCCGATGGAGCTGCAGATCCTCCGCCAGGAGTTCAAGCCCTGGCGGCCGGTCGACATCCTCAGCCTCGGCAAGCTGCTCGCCTTCGGGCTCTCCACCAACTGGGAGCGCGAGCTGCTGCGCTCCGACCTCGTGCGTGAGCTGGGCCCCGAGCTGGCGGCCCGCCTCGACCCCGTCTACCCCGCCGGCAACCCGGTCGTCGACCAGCTGCCCTTCAGCGGCGAAGGAATGCCGCTGGTCGAGCAGATCGACGCGGTGCGGCGCTCGCTCGGGCTCGCCGCCGAGGCCTCGGGCTCGAACAACTGGGCGGTCAGCGGCGAGCGCTCGAAGACCGGGACGCCGCTGATCGCGGGCGACCCGCACCTCTCCCCGAGCATGCCCGGCATCTGGTACGAGGTCAGCCTCCGCCACGGCGACCGCTTCGTTCGCGGCGCCTCGCTGCCGGGGATGCCGGGCGTCTACATGGGCCAGAACAACGACGTCTGCTGGACGATCACCAACGTCATGGCCGACGTCCAGGACCTCTTCGTCGAGCGGGTCGAGGGCGACCGCTACCTGTTCGAAGACGAGTGGCGCCCGCTGCAGCGCCGGCGGGAGGAGATCGTCGTCAAGGGCCGCTCCGAGCCCGTCGTCCTCGACGTCCTCGCCACCCACCACGGCCCGATCGTCAACGAGGCGCTCGGCGCCGACGACGGCGAGCCGCTGGCGCTGGCCTGGCAGACGCTCTCCGAATCGACCGCCTTCGAAGCGGCCTTCGAGCTGCTCGACATCGGCTCCGGCCCGGAGCTGGTCGCGAAGCTCGAGGGGCACACCTCGCCCGCCTCGAACATGGTCTGGGCCGACCGCCACGGCTCGATCGGCTACAAGCTGATCGGCCGCCTGCCGATCCGGCGCGGCGGTTGCCCTGACCTGCCGAAGCCGGGCTGGAGCGGCGAGTTCGAGTGGGACGGCACCGTGCCCTACGCCGAGCTGCCGGAGGTGACCGATCCCGAGAGCGGCTTCGTGATCACCGCCAACAACCGCATCGTCGGCGACGACTACCCGCACCACATCACCAGCGACTGGCTCGACGGCTTCCGCGCCAAGCGGATCGAGCAGATGCTCGAGCAGACCGAGAAGCACGACCTCGAGAGCTTCGAGCAGATCCAGAACGACAACTTCTCGATCCCCGGCCAGGAGGCCGCAGCCCGGCTGAGCCGGCTGCATCCGCGCGGCCAGCGTGAGCGCAGCGCCCTCGAGCGCCTGCGCAGCTGGGACGGCTGCCTCGGCCCCGACTCGATCGCCGGGACGATCTACCAGAGCTTCCTGCTGCGCCTGGCGCGCGAAGTCGCCCGCTGCGCGATCGGCGACCGCGACCTCTGCGAGCGCTGGCTCGACCGCGCCGGCAACGGCTTCCTCCCGCACGTCACCTCGCCCTGGCGCTGGCACTCGCATTTGATGGCCCTCTGGGAGGAAGGCGACGAGGAGCTGATCGGCCGCCCCTGGGACGACCTCGTTCTGGAGTCTCTGGCCGGGGCCCTCGACGATCTCAGCGAGCGCTTCGGAACCGACCCCGAGGGATGGCGCTGGGGGCACGTTCACGAGATGAAGTTCCCGCACCCGCTGGGCGACGCCAACCCGCTCTTCGACCGCCTGCTCAACCGTCGCCTGCGGGCCGGTGGCGCCCAGGAGACGGTCAGCCAGATCGCCTACGACCCCAACGACCCTTATAACGCCGTCTGGGCGCCGAGCTGGCGGATGATCGCCGACCCGACCAACCCCGACCGCTCCCGCTGGCAGATGTTCACCGGCCAGTCGGGCCACCCGGCCAGCCCCCACTACGACGATCTTCAGGCCGACTGGCTCGAGGGACGGACGCAGCCGATGAGCGGCGAGGGGCCCTGGCAAGAGCTGGAGCTGGTGCCCCGCTCGTAGGTCCTTGGATGGGTGTTGCACGGTGCTACACTTGGGCCGTGCCGACGAAACGTCCCCGCCACATGATCACGGAAACTGAGCGCGTTAAGTCGGTGCTGGACGAATTGCGCCTGATCCAGGGGGGAGAGAAGGTGGACCTCGCCGACTTGGTGGTTCGTGGAGCCGACGACAAGATGCGGGAGCTCAGGGCGAGTCCTGAGGTTGCACGCCGGGCGCGCGAAGAGATCGCCGAATGGATTCGGTCGGGCAATGGACCCAAGGTTGATCTCAAGGCAGCCGAAGAGGTCAAGTACCTGGGGCTGGAAGCTAACTACGACGACGAGTAGGTTGTTGCTCCTGGACCATTCCGCCTGGTCGCGGCTGATCGGGAACCTGGTGCCGGAAGACCGAGAGGAGACCATCCTCGATTGGATCGGCGAAGGGCGGCTGGGAGTATGCCTGCCCTTCCTGTTGGAGGCGGGGTTCTCCGCGCGGACGGCTGAGGAGCATCGCCTGACGATGGGTCGGCTCGGGCAACTTCCCCAGCTTCTGATCGATCGGGACGTGGAACAGACGGCCAAGGATGCGCAACGGGAGCTTGTAAGGAGCGGCCATCACCGGCTCTCGCCGACCGACCTGATCATCGCGGCCTGTGCCGCCTGCGCGGATGGCGGCGTCCTCCACTACGACCGCGATTACGACCTGATCCTCGAGCACACGAGCCTCGAGTTCGAAAGCGTCTGGCTGGCTGAGCCCGGGACGCTTTGATGCGCTACTCCTCAGCCGGGTAGGGGTTGTGGCAGGAATGCGCCGAATCCTCCTCGCCATAATCCTTGCCGGCCTCCTGGCCGCCGCCCTGGTCAGCGGTCCGAGCGCCCAGGCGCTGCCGCGCGGCTTCTTCGGCATCGTGCCGCAGAGCGCGATCGGCAAGCGGGACCTGACGCGGATGCGCGCCGGGGGCGTGGACACGATCCGGACGATGGTTTCCTGGGGGGCGATTCAGCAGGAGCCGCGGGGCGAATACGACTGGGGCGGCCTCGACGACACCGTTGCCGCCGCCGCCGAAGAGCACATCGAAGTCCTGCCCTTCCTGATCTCGACGCCGGGGTGGCTGTCGAAGGATTGGCGGGTGCTGCCGGTGCAGAACGGGCGCCAGCGCCGCGCCTGGGCCGAATTCGTCGGCGCCGTGGTTGCGCGCTACGGCCACCGCGGCGAGTTCTGGGCTGAACACGGGCCGCGCTCGAAGCGGCCGCTGCCGTACCTGCCGATCAGCGCCTGGCAGATCTGGAACGAGGAGAACTACTTCTATTTCGCCAAGCTGCCCTCGCCGAGCCGTTACGCGCGGCTGATCGCGGTGGCTCACAAGGCGATGCACCGGGCCGATCCCCGTGCCGACCTCGTCCTCGGCGGCCTCTTCGGCGACCCCGGCCAGGGGCCGCCGCGCGCCTGGGACGCCGCCGACTTCCTCGACCGGCTCTACCGCATCCGCGGGGTCAAGGCCAACTTCGAGGCGGTCGCCCTGCACCCCTATGCGGCCGACGTCGGCGTCCTGCGCGAACTCGTCGAGGGGGTGCGCCAGGTCATGGCCCGCCACCGCGACTCCGGCGCCGGCCTCTACCTGACCGAGCTCGGCTGGGGCTCGCAGTACGACCCTCAGACCGTCGCCTTCGAGGTCGGGCTGCACGGGCAGGCGCGGGAACTGCGTGGCGCCTACCGCTACCTCGTCTCCAACCACCACCGCCTCAACCTGCGCCAGATCGACTGGTTCACCTGGAAGGACATCGCCGGCTCCTGCACCTTCTGCGACTCCTCCGGCCTCTTCCGCCGCGGCCACGCTTTCCGGCCGAAGCCGGCCTGGCACGCCTTCGTCAGCTTCGCCCGCTAACCGCATCGACGATCGCCGGCGGTGCCTTCCGCGGCGAGCCGGCGTCGAAGGGCGGCTCGGGGTCGTACTCGATCGCCAGCTGCACCGCCTGCGCCGCCTCCGGCCCGGCGACCCGGCCGACCAGGTGGAGCGCCATGTCGATCCCGGCCGAGACGCCGGCGGCGGTGATCAGCTTGCCGTCCTCGACGTAGCGGCCGCCGACCGGCTCGGCGCCGTAGGCGCGCAGGTGCTCGAGGTAGAGCCAGTGGCCGGTCGCGCGCTTGCCCTGCAGCAGGCCCGCCGCGCCGAGGACCAGCGAGCCGGTGCAGACCGAGGTCGTCCAGGTCGAGGCGGCGTCGATCCGGCGCACCCAGGCCAGCACCTCCTCGTCCTCCAGCAGTGGCCGGTTGCCCTTGCCGCCGGGGACGAGGAGGATGTCGGCGTTATCGACCTCCTCCAAGCTCCTGTCGACGCTCAGCCCCAGGTGTCCGCTGTCGGTGCGGATCTCGCCGGCCGTCTTGCCGACGAACTCGACCTCCCATCCCGGCACCGAGCGCAGCACCTCGTAGGGCCCGATCGCGTCGAGCGCGGTCAGCCCGTCGAAGATCAGGATCGCCGTCTTCATCGAATGGATGATCGCATCGACCTGGTTTGCCGTCTTCAAGCGATCGGCGAACCGCTGGGAGAGGCGTTAGCTTCGTGCCTGATGAGCTTTGGCAACGCGCAACCGGCCCTCGGCAAGGCGGTGCGGGAGCTGCGGCAGCGGACCGGCCTCAGCCGGGAGGCGCTGGCCGCGCGGGCGGAACTGGACGCGACCTCGATCTCCCGCATCGAGGAGGGCGCGATCGACCCGACCTGGGGCAGCATGCGGCGGATCGCCGCCGGGCTCGGCGTCAGCCTCGAGGAACTGGCCGAAGAGGCGGAGCGCCGGTGAGCCGCCGCGACCAGATCAAGCTGAGCGAGGGAGAGCTGCTGGAGCTGCTCACCGAGGAGCGGATCGCGGTCGTCTCCAGCCTCGGTCCGCGGGGCTGGCCGCACTCGATGCCGCTTTGGTTCGTCCCGCGCGACGGCGTGGTCTGGATCTGGACGTACGCGAAGTCACAGAAGGTGCGCAACCTCGAACGCGATCCGCGGGCGACGGTGCTGGTCGAGGCCGGCCGCTCCTACGAGGAGCTGCGGGGGGTGATGGTCGAATCAGAGGCGGTGATCCACCGCGATTTCGAGACCGTGCTCGGCTTCGCCGAAGAGCTGACGGTCCGCTACGCGGAGGGGATCTCGAGCCTCGGCGACGACGCCAAGGCGGCGCTGGAAGCCCAGGCGCCGAAGCGGGTCGCGATCAGCTTCCCGGCGCTGCGGACCGCGACCTGGGACCACCGCAAGCTTGGGGGCACCTACTGACAGCGGGCCGTCACGCAGCGGCGGCGCAGGTGCCGCACCGGCTTGATCGAGACCTTGCGCGAGATCGCCGGCAGGAATAGATCGTCCTGCTTCACCGTGGCCCTGAAGGTGGACCGGCGGTCGATGCGGGGGCGGAAGCGGACCGAGCAGACCCGGTCGAGGTGGCGGGTGCCGAGCTGCCGGCGGCCGCGCCAGAGCGTGACCGGGTCGCCGCGCCGGCCGGCGCAGGGAGTGACCCAGGCGGTGATCAGGCCACGGCGGTGCCGCTGCACCTTGCGGCTGATCGCGCGGATTCCGACGTAGGAGGCGGAGAGGACGGGGGGCGGCGGCGCGGGCGTGCAGGAGTCGCTTTCGGGTCCGATCAGTCGGAAGACGGGACCGCCACCGGAGATCGCGTAGAGGCGGCCGCAGGAGTCCTGGCCGAAGGAGTTGAGTTCGCCGATGTGCAGGCCCTCGTCGCGGTCGCTGGTCTGCGGTGAGGAGAGCGAGAAGGAGCGGATGTCCCCCTCGCAGAGGTCGCCGTAGAGGTAGCGCCCGGAAAGGTCGCCCATGCCGGGGCCGCGGGCGACGTAGCCGCCGATGATCGCGCAGCCGTGGGCGGCGCCGGTGCCGGGGTCGGCGTGCGGGTACTCGAAGATCGGCGGCACGAAGGGGCCGGGATTGGTGAGGCACTGCGGGTCGGTGGCGGGGCCGGGAAGCGTTCCCTCCATGCAGTTCCAGCCGTAGTTGGCCCCCTGCGCCGCGGCGGCCGAGCTCGCGTAGTCGACCTCCTCACGTGCGCCCTGGCCGACGTCGCCGATCAGCATCGCCCCGGTCGAGCGGTCGAAGGAGAAGCGGAACGGGTTGCGCAGTCCGAGGCTCCAGACGACCGGGGTGGAGAGCTGGCCGGGAGCCGGCGTGATTCTGAGGATCTTGCCTAGCAGGCGGGTCGGGTCCTGCGCGTTTTCGTGGCTGTCGTTGGCGTCGCCGCCGTCGCCGGTGGAGACGTAGAGGGCGCCGTCGGGGCCGAACTGCAGCTGGCCGCCGTAGTGGTTGCTGTCTTCGGGATGGGGGATCGGCGCGATCACGTCGCGCAGGGTCGAGAGCGGGGCGCTGGTGCCGCTGGCGACCATTTCGCCGACGTGGATGTTCCCTTCCGCGTCGGTGTAGCCGAGGTAGAAGCGGCCGCTCGAGTCGAAGTCCGGGGCGAGCGCGATCGAGAGCAGGCCGCCCTCGCCGACGGTCGAGACTTTCGAGCTGATGTCGGCGAAGGTCCTCAGGCCGCCGGCTTCGAGCAGGACGACCGCGCCGCCCCGCTCGACCACGAAGAGCCGTTCGGGGTTGCCGGGGTCGGAGGTGAGGTAGATCGGCTCGTCGAAGTTGCCGACCTGCCGCACGCTCAGCGCCTGGGCAGCACTTGCCGTTGCGAGCAGGCAGAGCAAAACCCCCGCCGCCAGCTTCCAGATCACTCGAAGCACACTTTCAAGGTAGCTAACTATTGTTCCCGCGGTGGAGGTCCGAGCCGGCGGCGAACCCACTCTTTCAGTGGTGATTCCTGCCTATAACGAGGAAGCGCGGCTTCCAGCCCTGCTGGAGAAACTGGCCGCCGAAGCCGTGGCCGCGGTGTCGGCGGCAGGCATGCGCCTGCTCGAGATCCTCGTCGTCGACGACGGCAGCAGCGATCGCACGGCCGAGCTACTGCGCGCGGCGGCGGCCGAGAACGAGCTGCTCGAGCCGGTGCTGGACTACGAGCGCAACCGCGGCAAGGGGGCGGCGTTCGCCGCCGGGGTGCGCCGGGCGAAGGGGGACTACGTCCTGCTTGCCGACGTCGACCTCTCGACGCCGCTGGGCGAGCTCAGCAAGCTGACCGCTGCCTTGGAGCG
This sequence comes from Solirubrobacterales bacterium, assembly GCA_035688955.1. Lineage (GTDB taxonomy): Bacteria > Actinomycetota > Thermoleophilia > Solirubrobacterales > 70-9 > VAYN01. The sequence continues at coordinate 87,980 of DASSMJ010000033.1, forward strand.
CGGCTACGACATCGCGATCGGCTCCCGCGCGGTGCCGGGGGCGGTGGTCGAACGCGGCCCGCTGCACCGCAAGGTGATGGGCAATACCTTCAACGGCGCGGTCCGCCTGATGACCGGCCTCAAGGTGCGGGACACGCAGAACGGCTTCAAGCTCTTCCCGACCGAGGCGGTCAAGCGTTACGCGGCGCGGCAGACCTCTCCCGGCTTCGCCTTCGACGTCGAGCTGCTGATGCGGGCAAAGCGCGAGGGCCTGCGGATCGCCGAGATCCCGATCCTCTACCTGCACGACACCGGCTCGCGCCTGCGGGTGGTCTCGGCCAGCCCGCAGATGCTGCTCGAAGTCGCCGGCCTCACCTACCGGCTGCGGCTGCGCAAGGGGCGCGACGCTGCCGACTCCGCCGATAACCTGCGGCCCGCTTGATCCGGGAGACGCCTACCCCAACGAATCCCGCCCGCCCGCGGCCCCAGTGGCCGGGGCCCCTGCGCGACCCCGTGATCCGCTCGATCGCCGTCTACGCCCTGCTGGCGCTGGCAGCCGCGGCGACCGCCTACTACGCGATCTTCACCAACTTCGCCCCCTACGACGACGAGGGGACGCTGCTGGTCACCCTGCAGGCGTTCGCCCACGGCGACGTCCTCTATCGCGACGTCTACTCGCCCTACGGGCCCTTCTACTACGAGCTCTTCGGCGGCTTCTTCGCGCTGACCGGGAGCGCGGTGACGACCGACGCCAGCCGCTCGATCGTGATCGTCTTCTGGGTCGCCACCAGCCTCCTCTACGGGGTCTCGGCGCAGCGGCTGAGCGGGCGCCTGGCGCTCGGGGCGGGCGGGATGATCGCCGCCTTCGCCACCCTCTACGCCCTCGCCAACGAGCCGATGCACCCGCAGGTCCTCTGCGTCGCCCTGCTCGGCGGCATCACCCTGTTCGCGGTTTCCTCGCCGGGGCGCCGCCCGCAGCTCCTCGGCGGGATCGTCGGGGCGCTGCTGGCCGCGCTCGTCCTCACCAAGCTCAACCTCGGGATCTACGCGGTGGCGGCGGCGGTCCTGGCGGCGGCGCTGACGCTGGAGCAGCTGCGCTCGCGCGCCTGGATCCGCTGGCCGGTGACGCTCGCGATCCTGGCGATGCCGCTGGCGGTATGCGCTCGCGACCTCGGCGAGGAATGGGTGCGCAACCTGGTCGCGGTGGAGACGCTGGCGCTGGTGGCGATCGTCGTCGTCTCCTGGGGCCCGCCGCGCCGGGCGCGGGAGGAAGGGCTGGCGCGCTGGCTCCTCGCCGGCGCCGTCGGCTTTGCCCTCGCCTTCGTCGCGATCATGGTCGCGATCCTGCTCACCGGGGTCTCGCTGTCGGACGCCTACGACGGGATGGTGACCGAGGCGATGCGGGTGCGAGAAGTCAACATGACCCCGCTGCCGATGCCGGGCGCGGTGATCGACTGGGCCGTGATCAGCCTCGCCGTCGCCGTCATCGTCACCCGCCTGCGGCGGCCGGAAGCCGGGCCGGGCCCGTGGGGCGGCGGTTTGCGGGTCCTCGCCGGGCTGGTGATCTGGCTGGCGGTGGCGAAAGTGACCCCGATCGGACTCAACCCCTCGGCTCAGAACCCGGTGATCCTGCCGGTGGTGCTGGCTTGGGTCGCCGCCTTCCCGCCGCAGGGAGCGGCCGAGCCGCAGTTCAAGCGCTTCCTGCGCCTCTTCCTGCCGGCGCTGGCGGTTGCCGAGGCGCTGCAGGTCTACCCGGTCGCCGGCTCCCAGATGGCGATCGCCGCTCTGACCTTCGTCCCGGTCGGCGCCCTCTGCTTCGCCGACGGGCTGGCCGAGCTGCAGGCCTGGAGCGCCGCCCGCGGGCGCGAAGGGCTGGAGCGCTTCGGCGTGATCGCCGCCGTCGCCCTCGTCGCTCTGGCGGTCGTTTTCGGCATCGACTCGATCGTCAAGCCGGGGATCAACTCTGTCCGCACCTATCGCGACCAGCCGGCGCTGCCCTTCGCCGGGGCGACCGACATGCACCTCCCCGAAGACCAGGTTCAGGCCTACACGGCGATGGTCGATGCCCTGCACGAAAACGGCTGCACGGCGTTCATCGGCTATCCGAACATCAACAGCCTCTACCTCTGGTCGGGGATCGAACCGCCGGCCCCGGCCGCCCCGGGGGTTTGGCTGCTCGCTCTCGACAGCAAGCGCCAGCAGCGGATCGTCAACGAGCTGCGGGCTTCGAAGCGGCCGTGCGTGGTCCGCAACGAACAGCGCGCTGCCCTCTGGCTGGCGGGGCGGGAAGTCGAGCAGCGCCCGCTCGTCCGCTACGTCTTCGGCGACTTCCGCCCGGTCGAGACCGTCGGCGAATTCGAATTCCTGCTGCCGAAGCCGAGCGCGACGCAGGGCCAGGGCTAGAGCGAGCGGCACTCGATCGGGCCGACCTCGCCGCCGAGGACGGCGACGGCCGCCGCGTAGGTGGGGGCGATCTCGAGGTTCTGCACCGCGAGACTGCGATCCTGCACCTCTGGGGTGCTCGATTGCAGTCTCGCGGTACTGAGGCCCACGCCGAGGCACTTGAGGCGGGCCTCATGGCGGGTCCAGGCGCGGTAGAAGACCCGCTCGCGCTCGGTTCCGATGGCGAGGTGCACAGCTCTTGCCGCCTCGGCGTCGAGGAAGCGCTCGGCCAGGGCCACCAGGTCGCCGCGCGGCCGGATCGCCTCAACGTCGACCCCGACCGGTCGCTCGGCGACAGCGACGAGCATGAGGTTCCGCGAGTGGCTGAGGTTGAACTCGAGCCCGCTCGCGGCCCGCAGGGCGGGCTTGCCGTGCTCGCCGAGGGCGATGTCGTCCTCGCGCGGCTCCGCCTCCAGGTAGTGGCCCAGCGCCCGGCGCAGGACCGGCCAGCTCGGCCCCTCCAGGTGGGCGCGCCAGATGTGGACGCCGTCGATCATTTCGGGACCCGAGTCTGCCGAATCCAGTTGATAGCGTCGCGCCCCTTGACTCGCCTCCTGATCACCGGCGGCGCGGGGTTCGTCGGTTCCAACCTCGCCGTATCCCTCGCCTCCAGGCATCCCGATTGGGAGGTCCTGGTGCTCGACAACCTCTACCGGCGGGGTTCGGAACTGAACCTGCCGCGGCTGGAGCAGGCGGGGGTTGAGTTCGTCAAGGGCGACGTGCGCGAGCCCGAGGATCTGCGGCGGCTTCCCGAGCTGACGGCGCTGATCGAGTGCTCGGCCGAGCCCTCGGTGATGAGCGGCGTCAACGGCGACACCGGCTACCTCGTCCACACCAACCTGACCGGCGCTTACAACTGCCTCGAGCTGGCGCGCCGCGACGGCGCCTTCATGGTCTTCCTCTCGACCAGCCGCGTCTACCCGGTGGCGCCGCAGGTGGCGCTGAACCTGGAGGAGGCGGAGACCCGCTTCGAGATCGCGGCGGACCAGGCGGTGCCGGGCGTCGGCCCGGAGGGGATCTCCGAGGACTTCCCGCTGGAGGGGGCGCGGACGCTCTACGGCGCGACCAAGCTCGCCGCCGAGATGCTGATCGAGGAGTACCGCGAGGGGCTGGGCGTGCCGGCGGTGATCGACCGCTGCGGGGTGATCGCCGGTCCCTGGCAGATGGGCAAGGTCGACCAGGGGGTATTCACCCACTGGATGCTCGCCCACCACTTCCGCAACCCGCTCAGCTACATCGGGTTCGGGGGGCATGGCAAGCAGGTACGGGATCTCCTTCACGTCGAGGACCTGGTCGACCTGGTCGAGCGGCAGCTGCTCGACCCTGGCGCCTGGGACGGCCGCACCGTGAACGTCGGCGGCGGTCGCGAGTGCAGCCTCTCGCTGCGCGAGACGACCGAGATCTGTAGGCGGCTGACCGGCAACGAGGTGCCGATCGCGCCCGTCGAGGAGACCCGCCAGGGGGACGTGCCGATATACCTGTCTGACTGCACGAGGCTTTTCGGCCTGGACGAGTGGCGGCCGCGGCGCAGCGCCGAGCAGGTGCTGGCGGACATCCACGCGTGGATCGCCGCCGACGAAGAGCGGATCGCCCAGGCCCTGGAAATCGAGACGAAGGACTGAAAGGAGCAACTGAGCGAATGCCGGTCGCGATCATCACGGGTGCCGGGGGCCTGATCGGCTCCGAGGCGGTGGACCATTTCGTCGCCGAGGGGTTCGACGTCGTCGGGATCGAGAACGACATGCGGGCGAGCTTCTTCGGCCCGGAATCGTCGACCTCGCACGTGACCCAGCGCCTCGTCGACGCCTACCCGACGCAGTTCCGCTGGGAGAACGCCGACATCCGCGACGCGGGGGGGATCGAGCGGATCTTCCGCCAGCAGGCCGGCAAGATCGAGCTGGTCGTCCACACCGCCGCGCAGCCCTCCCATGACTGGGCTGCAAGCGATCCACAGACTGATTTTGGCGTCAACGCCAACGGCACCCTCAACCTGCTCGAGGCGGCGCGAGCGCACTGCCCCGACGCGCCCTTCGTCCACTGCTCGACCAACAAGGTCTACGGCGACACGCCCAACCGCCTGCCGCTGCAGAGCCTGGAGAAACGGCTCGAGCTGCCCGAGGACCATCCCTACTACAAGGGGATCGACACGAGCATGTCGATCGATTCCTCGACCCACTCGCTGTTCGGCGTCTCCAAGGCGGCGGCGGACCTGCTGGTGCAGGAGTACGGCCGCTACTTCGACATGCCGACCGTCGCCTTCCGCGGCGGTTGCCTCACCGGCCCCCAGCACGCCGGGGCGAAGCTGCACGGCTTCCTCGCCTACCTGATGAAGTGCACCGTCACCGGCACGCCCTACACCGTCTTCGGTTACGAGGGCAAGCAGGTGCGGGACAACATCCACAGCGCGGACCTGATCGCCGCCTTCGACGCCTTCCGCAAGGCGCCCCGGCCCGCCGCCGTCTACAACATCGGCGGCGGCCGCTTCTCCAACTGCTCGATGCTGGAGGCGATCGACGCCTGCGAGCGGATCGCCGGCCGGGAGCTGCAGTGGCAGATGGGCGAGGAGCCGCGGATCGGCGACCACCGCTGGTGGATCTCCGACCTCGCGCCCTTCCAGTCCGACTACCCCGACTTCGAGCTGCGCTACGGGATCGACGAGATCCTGCAGGAGATGTACGAGCAGAACGTCGAGCGCTGGGTGGGCGCGACGGCCTGAGGCCCGCGCACTAGAAGGCGTTGCTGCCGATAACGGCGGCGATGATGGTCATCGTCGCGATCAGCAGGTTCCGGTTCAGTTCGCGGATGTCCAGGTCGAGGCGGGCGAAGCCATCGTCGACCTTCTTGTTGAGGTCGTCGAGGCGCTCGTCGGTCCACTTCTCTCTCGGGGTCATCACCACCATGATCTTAGCGTAACGTTTTAGCTGTAACAGGATACGCGCAGAATGTAAGAAATCCCGCGCGCCTTCGTAAATCTTCTGCGACTTCCGAGGGCCCCGATCCGATAGCGTCGGCGCCTCATGGCAGAGGGAATGAAGCTCTCGGTGGTGATCCCTGCTCAGAACGAGGAGGGGTCGGTCGGGAAGACGGTCGACGGGGTGGTCGAGGTGCTCGAGCGGGCGGAGATCGACTACGAGGTGGTCGTCGTCAACGACGACAGCGAAGACACGACCGAAGCGGTCGTCGCCGCGATCGGCGAGAGCAACCCGCGGGTCCGCGTCCACCGTTCCCACCTCGAACGCGGCTTCGGCAACGCGATCCGCGCCGGCCTCGACGTCTACAGCGGCGACGCGGTGGCGATCGTGATGGCCGACGCCTCCGACAACCCGAACGACCTCGTCCGCTACCACCAGCTGCTGGAAGAGGGCTGGGACTGCGCCTTCGGCTCCCGCTTCATGCCCGGCGCCAACGTCTACGACTACCCCCGCGTCAAGTACGTCGTCAACCGCCTCGCCAACCAGTTCATCCGCATCCTCTTCCGCCACCGCTACAACGACACCACCAACGCCTTCAAGGCCTACCGGCGCGAGGTCATCGACACCATCCAGCCGCTCCTCTCCAAACACTTCAACCTCACCGTCGAGATGCCCCTCAAGGCGATCGTCCGCGGCCACAGCTACGCCGTCGTCCCCACCAACTGGACCAACCGCACCAGCGGCGTCGCCAAGCTGGCGATGAAAGAGATGGGCAGCCGCTACCTCTTCATCGTGCTTTACGTCTGGCTGGAGGCGACCCTGAGCCGGGGGGACTACCGGAGAGCCCGGAGCTCCTGATGGGGAGGCGCCCGGGAAGAGCATGAAAGTTCTCCTGGCCCTGAACTCGCTTGGGATCGGTGGCACCGAGACCTACGTCTTCACCGTTGCCGAGCAGCTCGACCGCCTCGCCCACGAGGTGGCGATCTTCTCTCCGGAGCCGGGGAAGGGGCTTGAGTTGGCCCACGAACGCGGGCTCAAGGTGGTGGGGAGGGGAGCGCTTGAAGACCAATTCGACGCGGCGCTCGTCCAGGACGCCGCCGTCGCCTACGAAGTCGCCGAGCGGTGTCCCCGCGCCAAATCCGTCTTCGTCGGGCACAGCGAGAGCTTCGATCCGCAGTCGCCGCCGCAACTGCCAGGGACCGTCGATCTTCTGGTGGCCCTCAACGACCGTGTGGAGCAGCGCCTGCGCAGCTTCGCCGAGGAGCACGAGGTAGTCCGCCTGCGACAGCCGATCGACACCGAGCGCTTTGTCGCCGCGGGCGCGCTGCCAGAGAAGGCAAGGCGAGCGCTGATTCTCAGCAACAACATCATCGCCGACCGCGAGTCCATGCTGGAGGAGGCGTGCACGGCGGTGGGCTGGGAGGTGAGCCGCACGGGAGGCGGCGGGAGGCAGACCACCGACCCGCGGCAGGCTTTGGCAGAGGCCGATGTCGTGATCGGCTACGGCCGCGCCGTCCTCGAGGCCATGGCCTGCGGCCGAGCAGCCTTCGTCTACGACTGGGCGGGCGGCGATGGCTGGGTGACGGCTGAGAGCTTCGCGGCGCTGGAGGCCGACGGCTTTGCCGGGCGCGGGGAAGCCGTCTTCGACCTCGACCGCTTGACCGAGGCCTTTTCTCGTTACGACCGCTCGATGGGGCCGGTCAACCACGACCTGGTGATCGCCCATCACCGGGCCAACGTCCACGCCCAGAGCCTGGTTGAGATCTTCAACCGGGTCGCGGCGCCGGCAGGGCGGCCCGACGCGCCCCTGGCCGACATGGCCCGGCTGGTCCGCCTGGAGTGGCGCGCCCGGGCGGAGATTCACGGGCTGCGCGCCGAGGCCGCCCGGCTCCATCAGCGGCTTCATTCAATCGGCGAGGAGCTCACCGCTGCGAATCAGCGGATCGCCGCTGGCGAAAAGGCGCGAGAGGCAGCCGATGCCGAGCGCCTTCAGGCCGAGCAGCGGGCTACCGAGGTCGCTCGCCTCGCTGAGGCGGAGACGGCTGAGCGCTACGAGTCGACCTTCAGCTGGCGCCTGACCAGGCCCTTGCGGCGTGCTGCGGCCGCGCTCCGCACCGCCCGCAACCCGGGCAGCGGCGGCAGCAGCTCGCGCAGGTAGGGACCGATCCGCGGCAGGCCGTGGCGCAGGGCCGGGTTCGTCGCCGGGTCGACGGCCGTCAGGTGGAGCCAGCGATCGCGGAGGAATTCCTTCTCCCAATCCTCGACCTCGTTGTTACGGCTCGAGGACTCGAAGTGGTAGAGCACCGTGTCCGGGTCGTAGACGACTCGGCGTCCCTTCATCCGCTGCTTGAGGCAGAAGTCCATGTCGTTGTAGTTGTTCGGCAGCAGCGTGCTGAAGCCGCCGACCTCCTCGAAGGCGTCGCGCCGGGTCATCAGGCAGGCGGCGGTGGCGGCGAGGTAGTTCTGGGCGACGAGGACGTTGTTCGAGTAGCCGCGGAACTCGGGCGAGAAGCCGTGGTAGATGTGACCCGGGTAACCGCCGTTCTCGAAGAGGATGCCGACGTGTTGGGGGCGCCCGTCTTCGAGGATCAGGCGAGCGCCGACCGCGCCGATCTCCTCCAGTTCCGAGTACATGATCATCCGCTCGATCCAGTCCGGCGTCACCACCTCCATGTCGTCGTTGAGCAGCAGCAGGAGATCGCCATCGCTGTGGACGGCGCCGCGGTTGATCTTGGCCGAGAAGTTGAAGGGGCCTTCGCAGGGGACGAAGCGGACGCGCTCACCGGCGATCTCGCGCAGCGAGTCGACCAGACGGGGATCGCCGCCCTCGTCGGTCACGCAGACGACCTCGTAGTTCCGGTAGGTGGAGGTCTCGACGATGCTGCGCAGGCAGTGCTCGACCAGGACCACCTGCTCGAAGCGCACTTCGCGGCTGCCGCCGGCGGTGGGGATGATGATGCTGACCAGTGGTTCGTGCCGCAGCCGCGGTCGCAGGTGGTAGACGCCGGGGACTTCGAGGTCGCGCTCGACCTCGGCCGGAAGCCCGATCCGCTCGCAGTGAGCCTGGACCGCTCGCGTTCCTGCTTCGAACGCCCACGGCTTCGCCTCCTCGCCGGCGCCCGCGGTTGAGGTCTCCAGCGTGCGCCAGTGGTAGAGGACTTCCGGGACGTGGACGACCTGCCGCGCCCGCTCGCTCACCTTCAGCACCAGGTCCCAATCCTGGGAGCCCTCGAACTCCGCATCGAAGCCGCCGACCTCTTCGACCAGGCGGCGGCGCATCACGCTGAGGTGGCAGGTGTACATCTGCGTCCGCATCCGCTCCGGTGACCAGTCGGGCTTGAAGAACGGACCCGAGGGACGACCGGTGCGGTCGATCTTGTCTTCGTCCGTGTAGACGTAGTCGGCCTCGGGCGAGGCGGCGATTGCGGCGGCCACCCTTTCCAGGGCGGCCGGGTGCAGCTCGTCGTCGTGGTCGAGCAGGGCGACGAACTCGCCCTCGGCCAGCGCCAGCGCGTCGTTCGAGGCGGCGACGATGCCCCCGTTCACATCTCGACGGGTGAAGCGGATGCGCTCGTCTTCGCGCTCAGCTTGCTCCAGCATCGCGCCGACGTGGGGCTCGGTCGAGCAGTCGTCCACCAGGCAGAGCTCCCAGTCCTCGAAGCGCTGCGCGCGGACCGAGCGCAGCATCGCCGCCAGCACGTCGGCCGGCGTGTCGTAAACGGGGGTGACGATCGAGAAGAGCGGCATTCGGGCGGCGCCCAGCGGCGGGCTAGGAGCTGACGCGGCGCAGAAGCTTGGCGAGCAGCGAACGGAGCGAGCCGGGCATCAGTGCCCGCAGCCGCGCGGCGATCATCACCAGCGGGGCGGCACCGCCCTCCATCTCGGCGACGCGGCCGCGCAGCGAGCCGAGCTCCGCCTCCTTGGCGATCAGCAGATCCCGCAGCCGCAGAACCTCCTCGCGGCCCCGTGCCACCTCCGCTCGCAGCTCGGAAACCTCGGCGCTGTTGCCGGCAGTCGAATCGGGTCGAGTAGAAGTAGCCTGCTCCGCCATGACGGCCGAGTTTATCCCTACTCGGTGCAGGGGTCTCGCTAGTGGCTGACGCTGCACGGCTGCTGGTAATCCTCGCTCTGCACCTCGCACTTACCGGCCTCCCGATCCTTGCGGCGATGCTCCTGGCGGCCAGGGCAGGGTTACGCGTCACGCCGCTGCTGCTGGCGATCGGCCTGGCGGCGAGCGGCCTCGTCGCGATCCTCTCCTTCTGGGCCTTCTACGCCTCGCCGCTGCTCGGCCGCTCCTTCGGATACCTGGTCGCCTTCGGATCCCTCGGCGCGGTGGTCGCCTGTCTGGGCAGCAGGCGGATCGATCCGGACCTCTTGAAAGACCTCGCCGTGCCGCTTCTGCTCTGGGCGCTCGCCTCGGCTTTCGTCGTCTACCTCGGCTTCCTCCACGGCGGCACCGCCGATCCGCTGGGGATGTCGACCACGCGCTTCTCCAGCCAGCTCCCCTCCGACAACGTGATGCCGAGCTGGTTCGCCGACTGGTTCTTCCATCACGGCCACAGCGGCTCGCCGCCGCCCTTCCCGGGCGACTGGTTCGCCGGAGACCGGCCGCCGCTGCAGGTCGGCTACCAGCTGGCCGAGCGCGGCTTCGGCTGGGACGCCACTGGGCTGCGTGGGCAGATCATCGGAGTCGTCGTGCAGCAGCTCTGGGTGCTCGGCCTCTGGGCTTTGCTGCTGGCTGCGGGAATCGGCCGCCGAGCCCGCGCCCTGACGATGTTCGCCGTCCTCGTCAGCGGCCTGGTCATCGTCCATGGCTTCTACGTCTGGCCGAAGCTCCTTCCGGCGGCGCTCTTGCTCGCCGCGGCGGCGCTGCTTCTGGCGCCCGGGTGGGAGGGGCTGCGGCGCGACTGGCGCGCGGCGGCGCTCTTCGGCGGCCTCCTGGCGCTCGCCCTGCTCGCGCATGGCGCCAGCGTCTTCGGGCTGGCGCCGCTCGCCGTCTTCGCCCTCGCGGCCGGGCTGCCCTCGTGGCGCTGGCTGGGAGCGGCGGCGGTCGTCGGGGCGATCCTGCTGGTGCCCTGGGCGGCCTACCAGAAGTACGACGAGCCGCCCGGCAACCGGCTGACCAAGTGGATGCTGGCCGGGGTCGAACCGATCGATTCCCGCGGCACCGTAGAGACGATCCTCGACAGCTACGGCGAAGCCGGCTGGGGCGGCACGCTGGAGAACAAGTGGCGCAACGTCGAGACGATGACCGGCGGCAGCCCCGGCTGGAAGCGGTTGCGAACCGCGGTCGAGGACGCCGGGCACGGGGACTGGCAGGGAACGGCCGTCGAACTGCGGCAGCTCTTTTTCTTTTCGCTCCTGCCCTCGCTGGGGCTCCTGCTCCTTGGCCCGCTGGCGATGGCCGTCGCCTGGCTGCACGGTCGCCCCGACGGGCCGGAGTGGCGGTTCTCCCTGCTCTGCTGGCTGGCGGTTCTCGTCGGCTGCGTGGTCTGGGGGCTGCTGATGTTCGGTGGGCCGGAATCCAATGCCTCGATCCACGTCGGCAGCCTGGCGATCCCGCTGCTGGCGCTGAGCGCCTGCGCGCTCGGGCTGTACGCGGTACTGCCTCGGTTTGCACCCTGGTACGTCGGCCTCTGGGCGCTGCTCACGCTCGCCCTCTGCGCCCCGACCCTGACGCCCCCGGAAGGCAGCGCCTACTCGGTCACCGCCGGCCTGCTGGCGGCGCTGGCGCTCGTCGCCTTTCCGCTTGTCGCGCTGCAGGGCGACGACGCCTCCGCGCGGGCAAATACACTCGCGCGCTGATGGCGTGGCCGAGGCGCAACGCCCCCCTCATCCTCCTTGCCGCGGCGCTCCTGGCGTCGGGATTGATGCTGCTCGTGCTCACGCACGAACTCACCTTCTTCCAGGACACCTGGGAGTTCCTGATGAACAGGCGGGAGCTGACCGCCGACAACCTCCTGCGCCCGCACAACGAGCACATCGTGCTGATTCCGGTCGCGATCGAGCTGGCGCTTCTCCACGTCTTCGGGATGAGCTCGGCGCTGCCGGAATACCTCCTGCTGATCACGATGGTGCTGGTCGCCGCCACCCTGCTGTTCGTCTACGCGCAGCGCCGGGTCGGCCCCTGGCTGGCGCTGATGGCGACGGCGCTGCTGCTGTTCGTCGGCCCCGCCTGGTCGGACCTGCTCTGGCCTTTCGAGCTCGCCTTCATCGGCTCGGTCCTCTTCGGCTTGGCGATGCTGCTCGCGCTCGACCGCGACGACCGCAGGGGGGACGTGCTCGCCTGCGTCTTCCTGCTGCTCTCCGCCGGGTTCTCCAGCCTCGGAATTCCCTTCATGGCCGCAGCCGCGGTCAACCTGCTGCAACGACACCGCGAGCGGGGATGGGGTCGCGCCTGGTTCGTCGCGATCCCCGTCGTGCTCTTCGGGCTCTGGTACCTCGGCTGGGGCCACGACGCCGAAAGCCACATGTCCCTGCGGAACGTCCTCGACTCGCCGCGCTTTGTCCTCGAAGGGATGGCCGTCTCCCTGGAGTCGCTTCTGGGCCTCAGCAAGGCGCCGATCGAAGGCCAGCCCGGAACCGTTCTGGGGTGGGGGGAACCGCTGCTGATTGCCGCGATCGCGCTGGTGGTGATCCAGCAGATCCGGCGCCCCGGCTTCTCCCCGGGGTTCTGGCCGGTGCTGGCGGCGACCGCGACCAACTGGTTCCTGACCGCCTTCAACTACATCCCCGGGCGCGAGCCGAGCACCGGCCGCTACATGTATGCGGCCGCGGTCTTCACCCTCCTGCTCGCCGTCGAGCTGCTGCGAAACGTCCGCCTCGGCCGCCGCACCCTGATCGTGATGGGTGCAGTGACGGTGGCCGCCGTCGCCTCCAACATCCACTTCTTCAGGGACGGCAGCGATTGGTTGAAGAACCAGTCTGTTTTGACCAAGGCCGACCTCGCCGGCATCGAGATCGCCCGCGACCACGTCGCCCCCGAATTCGAGCTGGCGCCGCAGATCGCCGGCACCCCCTCGCTGATCGACGTTTTCGCCGGCCCCTACCTCGAAGCCGAAGAGGAGTTCGGCTCCCCTGCCTATACGCCGCAGGACCTGCTCGAGGCGCCCGAAGTGGGCCGCCGCCAGGCGGACGTCGTCATCTCCCAGGCCCTGCCGCTGCGGACCAGTACCAGCGCAGGGACCGAAGCGCCGGCTGCGGGATGCGCTCTCGGCGGCGGTCCAGGTGGCCCCGAAGACACCGTGCTGGAGGGCACTTCCGCCAAAATCCTCGTCGAACCGGGACCCCCGGTGACGATCGACCTCGCCCGCTTCGCCGCGGGCGAATATCCGGTGCAGACGGCCGGCGCGGCGGGCGACACGACCGTGCGGCTGACGATCCCGAAGGACGACTCCACTGTCCCCTGGCGGGTGCGGATCGAGTCCCAGCAGCCGGTCTACGTCTGCCCGTAGCGCCCTCGATTTCTCAATAGCATGCCGCCGAATGTCCGAGACTGAGACGCAGGGTCCAGCCTGGCTCGTTCTCCCTACTTACAACGAGGCGGGTAACATCGAGCAGCTCGTGCGCAAGGCGGTGGAGAACCTGCCGGCCGATGCGCGGGTGCTCGTCGTCGACGACAACTCCCCCGACGGCACCGGCGAAATCGCCGAGCGCTTGGCAGCCGAGCTTCCGGTCGAGGTGCTCCACCGTGCGGGCAAGGAAGGGCTCGCCTCCGCCTACGTCGCCGGGTTCAAGCACGTCCTCGGGCGGGGCGCCGGCCTCGTGCTGCAGATGGATTCCGACTTCTCGCACGATCCCGCCGACCTGCGGCGGCTCGTCGAGGCGAGCGAGCAAGCGGACGTGGTGCTCGGGTCGCGCTACGTGGCCGGCGGTGGGGTTAGGGACTGGAGTCTGGTCAGGCGGGCGATCAGTCGCGGCGGCAGCACCTACGCGCGAATGGTCCTGGGGATCGAGGTCAGGGACCTGACCGGTGGCTTCAAGTGCTTCCGGCGCGATGTTTTAGAAGCCCTGGACCTCGATCGGATCTCGTCCCAGGGCTACGCCTTTCAGGTCGAAATGACCTATCGCTCGTTGCAGCGCGGGTTCAAGGTGGTCGAGATCCCGATCGTCTTCAGAGACCGTCAGGTCGGCAAGTCGAAGATGAGCCGCATGATCGTCCTCGAGGCCGCCTGGCGGGTCCCGCTGCTGCGGTTCACCCAGCAGAGGCTGGATCGGGCCGGCTCGGTTTCAACCACAGCTTGAGCCGTCGACCGTCGGGCAGGTCGAACCTGCGAACGACCTGGAAACCGAGCCGCCTCGCCGCCTGCTCTGCTTTGACTTGAGTTACGACCGGTTCGAAGTCACCTCGTTCGGTGCTCGCCGTGATTACTGCGTTGAGTTCGCCGAGCGGCGATTCCCGGATCTCGTGGATGTAGTTGGAGACGGTGTCCCCAGGTTCCGCTTCGAGCGGAACGATCGGGAGGCCGACATGGTGTCGAAGCACAGCAGCGAGGGTGATGGTGTTGAGGTTGAGGAAGCGATGCCTCAGCGCGAGGCCGATGATCGGCTGGGTGTGATCAGGGGTGATCGGTCGGGCGAGGAGGTCGGCTAGCTGCGCATCCATTTCTGGCCACGCCTTCTCGCTTGACGTGAACGAGGTCGAAGGCCCCGCTAACTGCAACCGCATCACATCCAAGGAATTCGGGGTGCCGTCCGCCCAAGGTTGGTGTGCGAAGAGGGGGATCTCCACGAGTCTTTTCTTCGAGATGTCCTCGGAGAGATCGGTCGACGTCACCACGTTCAGGAGGGCGATCGACGCCACGATGGCGACGGCGGAAGTGACGACTGCTCGACTGGCGCCTCGCAGCGGGACCACCGCCAGCGGCGGGAGCAGCATCGCCAAGGGAAACGTGAAGCCGTTGCCGCCGTTGCGAGAGGTCATCAACGATGCGATGCCGGCGGCGACGACGATCAGCACGGTGACGACATCGCTCGCAAGGATCCTGCCCATCTCCCGTCGACGGTCGGGGGCTTGGATCAGGCGCCTAGTCAACTTCACGGCACCGGCGAAGAGCCCCATGAACAGGAGCAGCGCCATCGGCACGAGCAGATCGAAGACGATCATCCGTTCCAAGACGTCTTTCAGCCGTCCCCAGGAGACCAGGGCATGTTCGGCCCCGTAGTACTGGCTGTGAGATCCGTAGCCGTAGCTGGTCAGGTAGTCCCTAACGGGATCGAAATTGCGCCAGTACCACGAGGCTGCGACCGCTGCTGCAACGAGCACGAGAAGGAGGAGGTTGAGCGCCCGGGACGTCAGGTCCTTACGGTTGCCGCGGAATCCGGCAGCCACCACTGCCGCCGCCAGCACGCCGGGGACGAAGGCGATGGACATCGTCCGGGAGAGCAGCATCAAGCCGAGAGCGGCACCGCAGGTTGCAGACCAGGCCCAGGAGCGCAGTCCATCGCTCCGCAGCAGCGCGTAGACGGCCGCGGCGAGGAAAACAGCCGTTGGTAGCGCGAAGACGTACTCCCGGGTGTAGTTGAACAGTCCCTGGCTGGTCGCGACGGCTAGGGCTGCCAGAACCCCCAGAGCCGAGCCGGCCAACCGCTCGCTGATCCCGTAGGTGATGAAGACGAGCAGGACGGCAAAGCCGATAAGGACGAAGAAGCCAGCCAGCACGCCAGGGTTGACCGTCAGCGCCAGGGAGGTCACCGCCGGCAGTAGCGGCGCGTGGGGGGCTTGGATCTGGATGGTGTCCCACCACCCGTGGATGCCGCCGTTCTGAAGACCGAAATAGTCGTTCAGGGCGATCGTGGTGTACCCGGCCTCGTCGATGTCGAGCGGGTAGCCATGCCGGTACTTCACCACCCACCAGGCATTGAGCGCGGCGAGAAGCAAGCAGCCGATACCCAGACCGAGGATCCACCACTGTCGTTCGGAGCTCGGGAGTGGAAGGCGCTGGCCTGGCGTCTCTTTTGCGTCTTGCGTCCCCGCTTGAAAGGTTGCCGAGTCGATTGCTCAGTCCTCGACGGAAGGCATCGGCTTCTTTGCAATGGCATCCCGTACGAGGGACGCAATCTCGCTTGCGTATTTCGGTAGGGAATGGCGCTCTTCGACCAAGGCACGGGAGCGTTTGCCGATCTGCCGCCGCTCCTCGGGGGTGGAGTCAAGAGCGCGGGTGAGGCCGGTGATCAGAGCTTTGAGGTCTCGTGACTCGCAGAGCCAGCCCGTCTCGCCATCGGTGATCAGCTCCGGCAACCCGAAGACATTCGTGGCCAGGACCGGGGTTTCCCAGACCATTGCCTCCAAGACGGTCTTCGGCAGCGACTCGACATCGGATGCGGAGACGAAGAGATCGGCCATGCCGTACCAGCGCTCCACTTCCGGCGTCACCGGGATCAGCCGCATCCTCTCGCCGGCCTTGGCATGTTCGATCGCTTCCTCCAGGTATTCGGAGTCGAGGTCGTCCTTGCCGCCGACAAAGGCGAGGTGAGCGCGGGGATGCCGCGGGGCGATGACGTCGAACGCATGCGCGAGCATCAGCTGCGCCTTACGCGGCTCGATCGTGCCGACGCAGACGATCAGCTCGGCATCGGCGGGGATTCCCTCCTCGCGACGCGCGGCGGCCGGGTTGAAGGTACGCCGCGCTTTCTCTATGGGTGTGAGGTCGAGCCCATAGGGGATGGTTGTGCAACGGTCAGGCCCCGCCACCGGCTCGAACAGGCGCTGGGTCGCCTTTGCCTCGAAGATGAGGGTCGTAGCCGCCTTCATCGCCGCTGCCGTCCGTTCCCTGATGGCTGGGCTTATATTCGCCCAGAGGAAGGTCGGGGAGAAGCTCTCATGGATCGCCCAGAGGACTGGAAGCCCCATCGCCTGCGCCGCCTCTACCCCCGGCGTCGAAAGGAGGGTCGCCGTATTGACGAACGCGGCGTCGAAGTCGCGTCCCTCCATCCAGGCGATCAGCTCCTCGATCTGCCCGACATGCGAACTGAGGTCGTCGTACGCGGTGGGGCCCGTGATGTGGACAGGGATATCCAGTTCTTCGATCTCAGTGCGGAGCGAACCATCGAGGGTGCTGACCAGCGTGAAGCTGGCAAGCTCGTCACGGACCATCTGCTTCAGCAGGTCGAGCAGGTACAGCTGGCCGCCGCCGAGGTTGAGCTGATGGGTGAAGACGACCACGTGCGGGCGCAGGGCGCTGCGCTGGAGCGGCGTCCGCGGTGCCGGCGCAGGCACTTTGTCTTCTTTCTCCTCGCGATCCGGGTCGACTTCGACCACCACGGGCTCCAGCAGCAGGCGCTCTCCGTCGAGGCTGGTCGCGACGACCTCGATCTCGGCCTCTCCCTTCGGAATGCCAGCGTCGGGGAGTAGGACTGTCATCTGGAACCCGGAGCTGCCGGCATGGTCAAGGTCCCAGTGGGCGCGGACGTCGGGACGTGAGAGTCCTAGTCGCGCTCGCCCGAGCGCCTTACCACCGACCGTCACCTCGACGCTGGCAGTGGGGGAGTTCGGGAACAGCGCCCATCCCAGCACTTCGAACAGCGGCCCGATCTCTTTGCCGGGTTTCGGGAAATCGATCTTGCCGTGCGGCTCGCGCAGGGTGCGGTCGGGCTCTAACAGGGGCTGCGAGGGAACGGCACCTGGTGCCCAGAGGCGGCGCGTCGCCGTCAGCCGCCACTGCAGCCCGTTCATCTGTCTTTTCTCTTTGTTCAAACGTGCTCGGGAACGCCGGAGGCGAGCCACTTGTGGGTTCGGGCGATGCCGTCCCTCAGCGGCATGGGCTGGAATCCAATCAGCCCTTGCAACCGTGAGATATCCAGGACGATGCGCCGCACTTCGAAACCTCGTTGCGGATGCCTTACGACGACGGCGGGGATCCCGACCTCTGCTTCCGAGAGGGCAAGTACTTCACTCAAAGTAGTTCCCTCCCCAGCACCGAGGTTGAGAACTGTCGGACCACCCCTTTTGTCGAGTAGGTCGACGATCACCCGGGCAACGTCGCCCACGTAGATGTAATCGCGTTCGGTGCCGCCATCGCCGAAGATCTCGACCGGGATGCCCGATTTGATCCGGTGAAGGAAGGTGACGACGACGCCCTGCCCGCGGTCAGGGGTTTGGTGAGGCCCGTATACCGTCGAGCAGCGGAGGATGCGCACGGGGGTCTGGTAGCGCTCGCCGTGCTCGAGCACGGCGGCCTCGGCGGCCAGGTGGAGCTGCCCGTAGGCGCCGAAGGCCTCCGTCGGCGCCTCCTCGGAGACCGGAACCGAGGCGGGCTCGCCGTAGACGGTGCCGCCGGAGGAGAGGTAGGTCAGGGCGACGCCCGGCCGCGCGGCAAGCGCCTCGAGCACCGCCCGCACTGGCCCTAAGGTGAGCCGGGCATCGAGCTCGGGGTTGTTCTCCGAGGCGGCCGGGAGCAGCCCGCCGGCGCTGAAGACGACGTGGCCGACCCCCTCGAGGGCGCCGCTCAGCGCCGCTGCGTCGGTGGCATCGCCGACGTGGACCTCGGCTCCGGCGATCGCCTCGGCAACCGCGGCTCGAGGCCGGGAGCGGGTGAGGACGGTGGGGGCACGGTGAGCGGCGACCAGCTCTGCGACGACGTTGGTGCCGATGAATCCGCAGCCGATTACGAGGATCTTTCGGCCCTGCACCCGCAATAGGTTACCTGTCTCAGCAGTCGACCAGTCGCCGAGCCAAGCGCGAATCAGAAGGCGGTCTTTCCTGCAATCTAGAAGGGGGATCGTCGATGAATCAGCTGAGGGAGCGGGTGGATGGGGACAAGGGAAAAACCTCAGTGACTCCTACTACCACGGTCTGCGTGGAGGCTTGGTACCAAGAAACGGTGTGACACCCTGGTCTCGGTCTGGAGTCTGGTGTAGCTCCTAGACCGTCCTATAGTGGGACGGCGCCGGGCGCATCAACGAACCCTGCCCACGGCTTGTAGCCTGCCGTCGGTGATGACCCCTTCGATCGGAGCGGAAGGCCGCGCAATGCAGCTCGAGCCAACCGCCCAATCCTCGGAGCGCGGGCCGGCAACCCCGGACAGTCGCCGCAAGCTGAGCGCCTTCCCCGACATCGCCAAGATAGTGGCGGTCTTCGGGGTCGTGACGATTCACGTCGCCGCGCCTGCGAGCGAAGGATTCCACGTCCTGACCGACCGCGCCTGGGGCGCCGCCATGGTGCTAGAGACGGCGACGAGGTGGAGCGTGCCCTTGTTCGTGATGGTCAGCGGAATGCTGCTGTTGACGGATGGAACGGCCCGCCAGAACCCCCTGGTGTTTTACCGACGCCGCGCCCACCGCATCGCCATACCGCTGGTCGCCTGGACGGTCCTCTACCGACTCTTCCTCGAACACACCGGTCCCCACGCCGACCTGGGCGAACACATAGAAGCGATCTACGCCGGCCAGCCGTACTACCACCTGTACTTCCTCTTTGTGATCGGTGGTCTGTACTTGATCTGTCCCTTCCTGGCGCGAGCAATCAAGGACATGAGCCAGGGCCAACTCGGCCTCCTCTCCGCAGGGGCCCTGATTTTGGGTTTCCTGTGGATGGGCGTGCCACCCTGGCTGCCGGCTTCGGGCTCGAACGCATTCAGCCTTTTTGCCCCATACGTCGGCTTCTTCCTTGCCGGCCGCTGGCTGGGACGGGTGGAGCTCGACAAGGAACTGGTTCGATGGTGTATCGCGATCTTCCTCATCTTGCTCGTTTCCACCGCCTTCGAGACGTATCTATGGGTTCAGGCGGAAGGGTTGACTTACGGCCGGTACTTCTATGGTTATCTGAGCCCGCCCGTGATCCTGATGTCGCTGACGATGTTCGTCATGATCCGATACTTGACCGAACAGCGGGAAAGCCGCAAGCCGATCGTTCACATGAAGGCTCTCCACTTCGTGGGCGAGGCGACCTTCGGCATCTTCCTCATTCACCCGTTTTTCTTTACCGAACTGCAGCGTCATTACGCGCCCCCTACGGCCCTGCACACGCTTGCCTGGTGGTGGCCGGTGACGGTGATAGGGCTGGTGCTCGTTTGTTTTGCTTGCACCGTCTTTCTGAAGCAGATACCGGGTCTCCGCCGGATCGTCTAGCCCCTGCTCAGAGCTGCCGCGCCGCCTGGGTCGTGATGGTTAGCGCGCTCGGCCTGCCCGGGTGAACCCGAATACGATCCCGGAGATGTCGGATCTGAAGCCGCGTCGTGTGGAGAAGCCGTGGGGCCACGAGCTCTGGTGGGCGGACACCGACTCCTATGCCGGGAAGCTGCTTCACGTCAATGCCGGCCATCGGCTATCGCTCCAGCTGCACCGTCGCAAGGACGAGTCTTCTCTCCTGCTCACCGGGCGTCTGCGCCTCGTCAGAGGCTCCGATCCCGACAACCTGGACGAGCAGGAAGTCGGTCCTGGTCACGCCTGGCGGGTGGAGCCTGGGACCGTCCACTCGATCGAGGCGATCGAGGACTCAGTCATCCTCGAGGTCTCGACTCCGGATCTGGACGACGTAGTGCGTTTGCAGGACCGCTACGGCCGGGCGGACAGCGCGTAACGGCCGCTTCAGAGTTGCTCAGCGATCTTCGGGGCTTCGCGGTTGAAGGTCCAGACGCCGAGGGCGCAGACGGTGACGAAGATCGCGAAGGCGGGGATCAGCCCGGTCACGCCGCCGGCGGCCTCGACCGCCGTGGGGGCGTGGGGTTCCAGGACCCACACCCGCACCTGCTCGAAGATCACCGCCAGGGGATTGATCATCAGCAGGTGTTCGTAGGTCTCGTTGTTGAAGGCGGTGACCGGATAGAGGATCGGGGTCGCGTAGAAGAGGATCTGGGCGGCGACGAGCCAGATGATCGCGATGTCCCGGAACCGCACGTAGAGGACCGAGAGCATCATGCTGACGGCGGCGGTGAGGATGAAGAGGAAGAGCAGCGCCACCGGGAAGAGCAGCCAGGTCCAGAGCGGGGTCACTCCGAATCCGAAGACGAAGCCGACCACGACCACGAGGTTGAGGAGCAGGTTGAAGCCGCCCGTCAGCACGGTCGAGAGCGGGATCACCAGGCGCGGGAACTGCGTCTTGCGCACCACGCCCTCCTGCGCGACCACCGAGGTGACGGAGTCGGTCGTCGATTCCTGGAAGAAGGTGAAGAGGACGATGCCGAGGAGCAGCAGCACCGGATAGTGCTCGGCCTGTTCGCTGCCGATTTTGAAGACCTTGGTGAAGACGAAGAGGAGCACTCCGAAGAGGGCGAGCGGCCGCACGAGCGACCAGACGTAGCCGAGCACCGTGCCGAAGTAGACGCGCTTGAACTCGGTCACCGACATCAGCCACAGCAAGTCGAAGAAGCGACGGGCGCCGCCACCCAGGGCGGAGGGGCCGCGGACCTCGCGCAGCGGCATCAGGGTGCGGTCGGCCTCGGCGCTCACCCTGCACCCTCTCCGATCCGGGCCTGCAGCTCGAGCTCAGGGATGACCACGCCGCGGGTGTCGGGCCCGCCGAAGACGAGGAAGTCGACGGCGTTCTCGGCGTAGAGGGCAATTCCGCCTTCGAAGGCCCGGTAGACGCCGCAGTGGACGAAGTAGCGACCAGCCACCAGGCTGTTCTGGACCCGGGCGGTGACGGTCACCCTCTGGCCGGCCTCGACGCTCCGCGCGTGCTCCCGCTCACCGACCGGGATGCCGAAGTTGAGCACGTCGACCCCGTCGGCATTGGCGACGAGGAAGCCGACGTCAACGCCGGGGAGATCGCGCAGTGCTTCGACCTCGAGCCGCAGGCGGATGTCCTTGCCGTGCTCGATCGTCGAGATTCCGGCCCCGTGTTCGTCCTCCAGGGCGATGTCGACGATCCTCACGTCCTCGTTCTGCTCGTGCAGCACCTCTTCGGCCGGCGCCTCCCCCTCGAAGTTGAGCCGGATGTAGTCGCGGCCCACCTCGCCCGGGTCGCCGATGTTTTGGATGCGCCCGTCGGCGATCAGCATCGCCCGGTGGCAGTAGGCCTCGACCGTCCCCATCTCGTGGGTGACGAGGACGATCGCCTTGCCCTGCGCTTTCATGTCGCGGAAGGCGTCGGCGCACTTCTGCTGGAAGGCGGCGTCGCCCACGGCCAGCACCTCGTCGATCAGCAGCACGTCGGCGTCGGCCTCCATCATCACCGAGAAGGCGAGGCGGACGAGCATCCCCGAGGAATAGTTCTTCAGCTTCAGATCGACGAATTCGCCGAGCTCGGCGAATTCGATGATTGCGTCCATCCGCCGCCGCATCTCGCGCGGGCTGAGGCCCATCATCACGCCGTTGAGGACGACGTTCTCGCGCGCGGTGAGATCGTGGTTGAAGCCGACCCCGAGCTCGATGAAGGGCGCCAGCCGTCCCGCCATCCGGATCGTGCCGCTGTCGGCGCGGTAGATGCTGGCGAGCAGCTTCAGCAGCGTGCTCTTGCCCGATCCGTTGCGCCCGACGATGCCGAAGAACTCGCCCTGGTGGATCTCGAAGGAGACCCCGTCGAGAGCGTGCAGCTCGCGGTAGCCGGGGGAGGAGAAGGGGTGCACGGCCCGCTCTTTCAGCGAGTCCACCCGCTGGGTCGGGATCTTGAAGGACTTGTGGACGTCCTCGACCTGGATCGCCAGGGGAGCACCCCGCTTGGCTGGGGCGCGGCTGCTCGAGGGGGCTTGCGTCGGGGTGGCGTTCTCGACCGGCATGACCTTCAGAGCCTACGCTTCGCCCGTGACCGATCGGGCAGAGGTGGCGGTGGTGGTTCCGAGCTGGAATTCAATCGGGCTTTTGCCGCGCTGCCTGCAATCGCTCGCCCAGCAGGGGGTCGAGCTGGAGACGCTGGTGGTCGACAACGGCTCGACCGACGGCACCGTGGAGTACCTGGAAAGGGAAGGGGTACCGCATCTTGCCCTGCCGAAGAACCTCGGCTATGCGCGGGCGATGAACCTCGGGATCGCCGAGGTGAAGGCCGAGGCGGTCCTCTCCCTCAATGCCGACACGGTGGTCGAGCCCGGCGCGATCGAGGCGCTGCTGGCGGCTCTGAGGTCGGACCCGGGACTGGCGGCTGTGCAGCCGCGGCTACTGCAGCTGGAGGAGGGGGCGGGACCGAGGGACCCGGAGCGCGCCCGCCTTTACAGCGCCGGCCAAGCGCTGACCCGCGACGGCCGCGCGTATGAGATCGGGGCGGGGGACGAGCAGGCCTCCTACCGAGGGCAGCGCGAGATCTTCGGTGTCTGCGGGGCGGCCTGCTTTCTGCGGCGGCAGGCGTTCCTGCAGCTCGGTGGCTACGACGAGCGCTACTTCTCCTTCTACGAGGACGTCGACCTCAACGTCCGCGCCCGGATCGCCGGCCGTCGCTTCGAGTACGTCCCGGAGGCGGTCGTCTGGCACCTCGGCAATGCCTCCTGGACCGCGCAGGCGCCGCGGCCGAGCGCCTGGAACGCCCGCCTCGTCGCCCGCAACCGGATCGCGACCCAGGCGAAGTTCATGCCCCTGCGAGCGCTGCCGCGCATCCTCGCCGTCGAGGCGGGGGCGTTGCTGCGGGCCGCCCGCCAAAGACGCTTCCGCGCCACCCTGCGCGGCAAGCTCGAAGGCCTGCGGCTGCTGCCGGCGATGCTCCGCGACCGCCGACGGCTTGCAACCGAAGGCGACCTCGGCCGCGCTAGGGAGTGGCTCGGCGCTGGCGGCGCAGGGCCAGCGCCTCGCGGGCGCTGAGGTCGAGCAGGGGGGCGTCGTCCAGATGGCGCGGCTCGAGGCCCTTGGCGTCGCGCCAGCCCGCAAGTCGACCTTTGAGGCCGCTCGCCGTGCGGTCCTTCAGCAGCTGACCGGCGCAAAGGGCCCCCTCGCAGGCGAGCGCCCGCAGGGCGAGGCGCGGATTGCGCATCACCCCGTAGCGGCGCAGCATGTAGCCGCGGCTCCAGCCGGTCCAGGCGTACTTGCGGGCGCTGGCGGCGCCGAGGCTGGCCGAGTAGGCGTGCAGGGCCCTCGCCTCGGGCGCCAGTCGACAGCGGCTGCCGGCGGCCGCTAGCCGTAGCGCCAGGTCGAGGTCCTCGTAGTAGAGGAAGATCCGCTCGTCGAAGCCTCCGACGGCTTCGAACGCCCCGCGCCGATAGAGGGCGGCGCCCCCGGTCGGCCCGAGCGGAGGCGCTGCGGTGGTGGCAACGGACACCGGCTCCCCGTGCAGGTAGTCGAAACCCATCAGCGTCGCGTCGGCGACGACACCGGCGGAGTCGATCAGCTCCGGCGCCCGTTCCTGCAGAAGCACCCCGGCGACCGCGTCGACTCCCTCGCCCAGCTCGTCCAGCAGCGCCTCCGCGAAACGCGGCTCCGGCACCGCGTCGTTGTTGAGCAGCATCAGCGGGTCGCCGGGCGCCTCGGCGACGCCGCGGTTGATCGCCCGCCCGAAGCCGAGGTTCTCCTTCAGCGCCACCACGCGCACCCCCGGCAGCTCCCGCCGCGCCAGCTCGATCGAGTCGTCGCTGGAGCCGTTGTCGACGAGGACGACGTGGACTTCGACCGTCTGCTCGCCCAGCGCGCGCAGCACCGGCCCCAGGCGAGAGGCACCGTTGAAGTTGGGGATGTAGACGGCTGGTCGCACGCTCTTTCCGTGGCTCGGTAGGGTTGCAGCCCGCATGGAGCCCTTGAAGGGACTGATTCTCTCTGGAGGCGCCGGCACCCGCTTGCGCCCCATCACCCACACCTCCGCCAAGCAGCTCGTGCCGGTGGCGAACAAGCCCGTGCTCTTCTACGGGATCGAGGCCCTGGTCGACGCCGGCGTCAAGGAGATCGGGATCATCATCGCGCCGGAGACCGGCGACGAGATCCGCGAGGCCGCCGGCGACGGTTCCCAGTTCGGCGCCGAGATCACCTACATCGTCCAGGACAAGCCGGCAGGACTGGCGCACGCGGTCCTCACCGCCGAGGACTTCATCGGCAGCTCGCCGTTCGTCATGTACCTCGGCGACAACCTCCTGCGCGATGGCATCCGCGGCCTCGTCGCCGCCTTTACCGAGCACGAACCCGACGCGCTGATCCTCCTCACCCCGGTCGACGACCCGCAGTCCTACGGCGTCGCCGAGCTCGACGGCGAGCGGATCGTGCGTCTGATCGAGAAGCCGAAAGACCCGCCCTCGAACCTGGCGCTGGTCGGCGTCTATCTCTTCAGCAACCTGATCTTCGATTCGGCCCGCTCACTGGAGCCCTCCTGGCGCGGCGAGCTGGAGATCACCGAGGCGATCGACAAGCTGATCGACGAGGGCCGCAACGTCCGCTCCGAGGTGGTGCGCGGCTGGTGGAAGGACACCGGCCAGCTCGCCGACATGCTCGAGGCCAACCGCCTCGTGCTCGAGGAGCTGGTGACCTCGGTCGAGGGCGAGGTCGACGAGGCCTCCAAAGTCGAGGGCCGCGTGGTTCTCGGCCCCGGTGCCAAGCTGGAGCGCTCGGTCGTCCGCGGCCCCGCCGTGATCGGCGCCGGCGCCCATGTCGAGGACGCCTACATCGGCCCCTACACCTCGATCGGCGACGGCGTCCACGTGCGCCGTTCTGAAGTCGAGAACTCGATCGTCCTCTCCGGCTCCGTGGTCGAAGATCTGGGGACCCGGATGGAGGCGAGCCTGCTCGGCAAGGAAGTGAAGCTGACCCGCAGCGAGGGGATGCCGAAGACGCTCCGCCTGCTGGTCGGCGACAAATCCGAGATCAAACTCGTCTAAGTGGTCGGCGCCGCCACTCATGCACCACCCTGGCGGCGTCTCGTCGCCCATGGCAGCGTCCTCGGATTTGCCTTTGCCACCAGCAAAGGCTGCATCCTGCGTCCTTGCCACGGACGACGAGCCACTCGCCAGATGTGGCACATGAGTGACAGCGCCGACCACATGAGGAAGCGGTTGTGAAGCTCCTGGTCACCGGGGCGGCGGGGATGCTGGGGCGCGACGTTCTGCTGGCCGCCGGCAACGCCGGCCACGACGTCGTCGGCTACGGCCGCGCCGAGCTCGACGTCACCAACCCCGACGCCTGCAAGCGCCGCCTCGACCTTGAGCGGCCCGACGTGGTGATCAACTGCGCCGCCTGGACCGACGTCGACGGGGCCGAGACGGCTGAGGAGGCCGCCTTCGCGATCAACGGCAAAGGCGCCGGGAACGTCGCCGCCGCCGCGCACGAGATCGAAGCCCGCGTCCTCCACGTCTCCACCGACTACGTCTTCGACGGGCTCAAAGGCTCGCCCTACGTGGAGAGCGACCAGCCCGCGCCGCTCTCCGCCTACGCTCGCACCAAGCTGGCCGGCGAGGAGGCCGTCGCCGCTGCCAACAAGCGCCACTTCATCGTCCGCTCGGCCGGTCTCTTCGGCCTCGGCGGCCGCAACTTCGTCGACACGATGCTGCGGCTCTCCGAGGCCCAGAACGAGGTCACGGTGGTCCGCGACCAGGTCGGCTCGCCGACCTACACCTGGCACCTCGCCTATGGCATCGTCCGCCTGATCGAGGGGATCGAGTACGGCATCCACCACATGGCGGCCGCTGGGCACTGCTCCTGGTACGAGTTCGCCCGCGAAATCTTCGAGCAGGCCAAGGTCGAGTGCCGGGTGCTCTCGATCACGACCGAGGAATTCGGCGCCGCGGCGCCGCGGCCGGCGTTCTCAGCCCTGGTCAGCCAGCGCGAGCACGCGATCCGGCTCCCCAGCTGGCAGGACGGACTGGCAGGCTATCTCGCCCAACGACAAGCGGAGGCAAGCGAATGAGACTCCTGGTGACCGGGGCAGCCGGTTTCATCGGCTCCACCTATGTGCGGTTGGTCGGCGACGAGCACGACGTCGTCGTCCTCGACAAGCTCACCTACGCCGGCCGGCGCGAGAACCTGCCGGAGGGGACGCAGCTGATCGAGGGGGCGATCGAGGACCCGGCCGTGGTCCGCGAAGCGATGCAGGGCGTCGACGCCGTCGTCAACTTCGCCGCCGAGAGCCACGTCGATCGCTCGATCGACGACCAGGACGCCTTCGCCCGCACCCACGTGATCGGCACCGGCACCCTGCTCGACGCCGCCCGCGAGCTCGGGGTCGAGCGCTACCTGCAGGTCTCCACCGACGAGGTCTACGGCTCGATCGACTCCGGCTCCTTCACCGAGACCTCGCCGCTCGACCCCTCCTCGCCCTACTCGGCGACGAAGGCAGCCGGCGACCTGCTCGTCTCGGCCCACTTCCACACCTACGGGATCGACGCCTCGATCGTCCGCGGCTCGAACAACTACGGGCCGCGCCAGTACCCGGAGAAGCTGATCCCGCTGATGGTCCTGAACGCGCTCCACGGCGACTCGCTGCCGGTCTACGGCGACGGCAAGCAGGTCCGCAACTGGCTCTACGTCGAGGACTTCTGCCGCGGCATCCACACCGTCCTCGCCAAAGGCAAGGCCGGCGAGGCCTACAACGTCGGCGGCCCCGACGAGTGCGAGAACCTCGAGGTCGTCAAGCGGGTGATCGAGCTGACCGGCGGTGACGAGTCGCTGATCGAGTACGTCAAAGACCGCCCCGGCCACGACCGCCGCTACTCGCTCTCCTCGGAGAAGCTGAAGCGCGACTTGGGCTGGGAGGCGCAGGTCCACTTCGACGAGGGCCTCCAGCGGACCGTGCAGTGGTACCGCGAGAACGAGGACTGGTGGGGCCCGATCCGCTCCGGCGAGTACCGCGAGTACTACGAAAAGCAGTACGGGAAGGCGCTCGGCTAGTGGCCCAGCGGCTGGAGACGAAGCTCGACGGGGTCGTCCTGGTCGAGCCGGTCGTCCACGGCGACGAGCGCGGCTTCATGCTCGAGTCCTACAGCCGCGACCACTGGCGCGAGCTCGGCATCGACGTCGAGTTCGTCCAGCACAACCACTCGCGCTCGGCGCGGGGGACGCTGCGCGGGATCCACTTCCAGACCGAGCCCGGACAGGCGAAGCTCATCCGCTGCGCCCGCGGGGAGATCCTCGACGTCGCCGTCGACCTGCGCCGCGGGTCGCCCACCTACGGCCAGTGGGAGGCGCACGTGCTCGACGACGTCAAGCACCGCCAGCTCTTCGTCCCGGTCGGCTTCGGCCACGGCTTCGCCGTCCTCAGCGACGTCGCCGACGTCGCCTACCAGGTCTCCAGCTACTACGACCCCGAGACCGAGGCCGGAATCGCCTGGGACGACCCCGACGTCGCCGTCGACTGGCAGGTCACCGACCCCCTCCTCTCCGCCCGCGACCAGCAGGCACCCCGCCTCAGGCACATCGCCGACGAGCTGCCGTTCTAAGTTCGGCGCAGCCGACTTACGACACAGCGGGGTGTGTTCGAAATCGGATGCGATGCCGGAGCATCGCGATGGTCTTGGTGAGGGCGGTGCGAACGCGGCCGGGTTCGTATCGAACCTCGTAGTGCGTAAAACGCAGCGGAGTCATGCCCGCCATGATGTGAGCGCGGTCGCGCCGAGCATCGCGCGTTTGGGCCGAAGGAGTGCGGTGGTAGCGAAGCCCGTCCGTCTCCACGATCAACCCCAGCTGCGGCCAGAAGAAGTCGACTTCAAAGTCGTTGACCCACTGTTTGCTCAGCGGCATCTCAAGCTTGGCGGCACGAACGATGCGGCGGAAGTAGATCTCCAGGTCCGAATCGGAAAGCTGGAAAAAGAGCCTGTCGAGGAGGTGGCGCAGGGGCTGGACTCCCGGCTGGCCACGGAAGCGGTCGAGCTCGTTGCGCAGCTCCTCCGGGTTGACAAGGCCGCGCTTATCGGCGTCGTTCACGGCCCGCTCGAGCGGGACAGCGTCGAGTTCGGTCGCCAGGTCAAGCAGGGTCTGAATTGGCGAGGTGACGGGGATGTCGTCTCGCTGGGTGAAGCTCTTTGCCGAAAGACTGGGGCGCCCGTGAAACCGCATGCCGGGACGCCGCAGTTCGCAGCGTCGCCGAACGCTGACGTCGATGCATCCGGCCTGCTCGCTCCCGATCTCCCAGAGCGCGGCTGCACTGCGATGGCTCAAGGCAGACTGCTCCCCACCCGCCAGTACCGCCGCCATCCATCGCCGCTTTTGGTTCAGGGCCGGCCACCCGACTGCATAGACGCCCAGGCTCACTGGAAAGAGTCGACCTCGTGCCACTCGGTGCTGGATCGACCTCCGGCCGAAGCCGAGCGACAGCAACTGCCGCCTCGTCACGACCCCATGCTGTCGGGCCGCAAGTTCCCACGCCTGAGCACTCCGCGTATCCGATTCTTGACCCACTCCACTGTGTCAAGACTCGGAAGCGCGAAACTCTCCCCCCTAAGGCCGGGCGCGGCCGCCGGTCAGGGCGACGAAGGCGTGCCAGGCGGGCTTCGGGTGGAAGCGTTCGCCTTCGCGGAAGAAGCCGACCGAGTCGCAGAAGCTGCAGGAGCCCGCCTGGTCCTTCCAGGAGAACCAGTAGACCTGCTTGAGGTCGAGGCGGGTGCGGTTTTCGAGCAGGTAGCCGTAGGAGGCGCGCAGCTGCTTGACCTGGCCGCGGGGGCCCTGCTCGAAGGCGACCTGCTGGAAGTTGTTCTGCGAGCCCCAGCCCATCTCGGTGATGTAGAAGGGCACGCGGTCGTGGTTTTCCAGCGTCACCTGGTGCAGCGCCTCGGTCATTTCTTCGAGGTCTTCGGCGAAGGCCGCATAGGGGTGCAGGGCGACGCCATCGAAGTAGCTCTTGATCCCGGGGACGCGGTAAATGGCTTCGAGGAATTTGGTCGCGTCCATCCCTTTCGGCCCCGACGCGTTCGGTTCGCCGAAGAGGCCGGAGAGGATGACTTTGGCGCCGGGGTCGATCCGTTTGATCGCCGGCGTCGAGAGCTTCAGCAGCTTGACGTAGCGCTGCGGCGAGGCGGGGTAGGCGAAGTAAAAGAAGTTGGCCTCGTTCCAGACCTGCCAGCTGCGGATCGGTAGCGGCCGGGCGATTTCCGGCACGTACTGGACGCCGAGGCCGCCGGGGGCGTGTTCGGCCCAGAACGAGCCCCGGGGCCCGTAGCGCCGGACCGCGGCTTCGAGGAAGGCGGCCCAGGCCTGGCGGGCGCGGGCGTTGTTGACCGGCTCCGTCGTGTACTTGGGGGAGATCCAGGGCGGCGTCCCGTAGACGAAGGGCAGCACCCGCAGCCCGTGGCGGGCGGCGACTTCGACCACCGGGTCGAAGACGGCCCAGTTGTAGCCACCGGTCCGGGTGCCCTGGACGGCGAGCCAGGGCAGCGGCCAGCGCACGGTTTCGATTCCGCCGGCCTTCATGTAACGGGCGTCTTCGTCGGTCAGCGTCCCCTGCGGATCGATCCCGAAGAAGCCCTTGGGAGCCGGAACCGGCGGCTTGGCAGCGCCGGGCTGCACCCCCGCGAAGAGGGCGACGAGCAGGCAGCAGCAGAGGGCGACGGCGGCGAGGAGGCGCTTCACGAGTTCAGGAGGGTAGCGAGCCCGCAGGAGCGTTCCGGTGAAGTTCGCGTAACTGCAAGCGAAAGAACTCGAAGCGGAGGTCGTCGCCGGCCCCGCTCACCGCGATCGTCCGCGCCTGGGGGAAGGGGGAGAAGGGACCGGGCGCGGCAAAGGGGCCGTTGCCGCGGAGGAGGAGGCCGTCGGCGGCGGTTTCCGGGATCAGGCGAAAGCTCTCGTCACCGTTGACGACTGCCCGCCGCACCCGCGCATGAAAGAGCAGCGCGCCGAGCCGCTCGAGCCCGGAGACGCCGGCGCCGTGGATGCGGACGAAGACGGCTTCGCCCCTGCCGGGGGCGGGGACCGCGACGGCCTCACCGGCTTCGGCCTCCACCGAGCCCGCCGGCCGCGGCACCCCGCAGCGGTTCGGCGCCCGCCCGAGCACCTGCCAGCGGTCCGTCGTGTGCAGGGGCACGAAGTGGCAGAGGACCGCCCGCTGCTGTTCGGGCGGGTCCCAGCCCGGGAAGCGGCTGTCGAGGTCCTGGGTCGGGAACTCGGGGAAGACCAGCAGCGGGTTCTCGCGCAGGATCCGTTCAGGCCCATCGGAGCTTTCGACCGCTTCCGTGTTGAGCCGGTCGAGACCGGCGGTGTAGGCGGAGTAGTTCTGGAAGACCGGCACAGGCTTCCAGTCCATCTCGTAAGCCCAGGCGGCCCCGGCCTCCCAAGGTTCGACCGCGACCGTCCGCCCGGCCAGCGCCGCCCGCGTTCGCGGATCGAGCCGGTAGGTCGCCTTCATCCCGGCCCGTCCCGCGGCGATCAGGTCCGCTCGGCGCCCGGGGCTGAAGAGGTTGCGGAGCTGTTCGCCGGCGTTGCGAACGTTGGCGACGGGGTCGAGGTTAGTCGGGGTCTCCGCCGTGCGCACCGGCAGTCCGGCTAGCGCGATCGCCGCAGCCCCCGCCAGCAGCCACGGCCAGCGCGCCCGCGTCCAAGGGATCGCGATCCAGAGCACGCAGGCGGTCGAGAAGTAGAGGCTGAGATGGCCGGCGTCGGTCCGCACCACCCCCTCCTTGAAGACGGAGAAGCCGGCGAGCGCCATCAGCGCCGCGGCGGCGATCAACGCCCGGCGATCGCGGAAGCGCCCGGCGGCGCAGGCGGCGACGAGGGCGACCGTCGTCACCGCGGCGGCCATCGAGGCCACCGTCACCTTCCACGGCGCGACGTCGACTTCGCGGATCATCGCGCTGCTGTACCCGGAGACGATCTCGCGGGTGTTGGCGATGAAGTCGGGGATCGCCGCCAGGCTCTGCCCGCTCACCAGCCACAGCGCCAGCACCTCGACCGCGAAGAGCACGAGATAGGCAGCGATCCGCCAGCCGCCGGCCCGCGCCCCGATCAAGGCCAGCAGGAAGACGGCGGCAATCACCGGCCCGGTCGAGAGCTTGACCAGCGCCTCGACGGCGGCAAAGCTCGCGGCGCCAACGACGAAAGCGTTTAGCGCCCTCGGTGAACGCTCCCGCTCCAGCAGCGCCAGCCCCGCGATCACCGCCAGCAGCAGCGCCTGCTCCAGCGGCGGCAGCGCTCCGATCAGGAAGAAGGCGAGGACCGCCGCGACGATCAGCGGCAGCGCCCGCCCGAGCGCCGCGACCAGGGCGATGCAGAAGCCGACGTAGACGGCGCCGCTGAAGAGGAAGGCAAGGACGCCCTGCTGCGAGTACCAGACGTAGGGGCTGCCCAGAAACCCGAGCGGGCCGTAGGTGAAGACGAGCTCGCGGCCGAACTGGAGGCTGTCGTGGGCGCCCATCGCCAGGCCGGCGTTCCAGCTGGCGTCGAGCCCGGCGCCCGGCGCGTTCATCCCCACCCGCCAGCAGAGCAGCGCCACGGCAAGGCCCGCCAGCGCAAACGCCCATGGCGAGGGGGAGGGGGCGAGCAGCCGCTGGATCCGGGGAGGCACGAGCCCGGAGAGGATTTCAGTCGCGGCCGCGGAGGGCGGTGATCGCGAGGCTGGTGGCGAGCTTGGCGCCGATCCCCGCGTAGACCGCCGCGTTCAGCAGTGGCTTCTGATCCGGCGCGTCGAAGCGGCGGTAGAAGCGCGCCATGCCGCGGTGGAAGGCGACCTCCTGCCGCGGGGCCCGCCGCCGCCGGCTCGAGCCGCCCTTGACATGGAGGGCGACGCCGGCGGGCTCGTAAAAGACCTTCCAGCCCGCGTCCCAGAAGCGGTGGCACCAGTCGAGGTCCTCCATGTAGAGCCAGTAGCCCTCGTCGAGCAGCCCGACCTCGCGCACCGCCTCGGTCCGGCAGAGCATGAAGGCGCCGTTGACCGCGTCGACCTCACCCGGCTCGTCGTCGCCGAGATGGCCCGCCCGGTACTGCTCCCCGCCGACGCCGGTGAAGTGACCGAGCGCGCTCAGCGGCGTCGGGAAGGAGCGCTTGCAGGCGTGGTCGAGCTCGCCGCTCTCGGTCACCAGCTTCACCCCGACCATCCCGATCCGCTCGTCCGCGCCCAGCCGCGCCAGCGCCGCGTCCAGCGTTCCCGCGTAGACCTCGGTATCGGGATTCAGCAGCAGCACTGCCGGCGCCTGCGCCTCGCGCAGCACCAGGTTGTTCGCCGCCGAGAAGCCGATGTTCTCCCGCCGCAGCAGCCGCACCTGCGGGAACTCGACCTCGACCATGTCCGGCGTCCCGTCGGGGCTGCCGCTGTCGACGACCGTGACCCGCATCGTCGCCTCCGCCGGCGGGTGCTCCGCCAGCGAGCGCAGGCACCGCCGCAGCAGCGCTTTGGCGCCATGGCTGACGATCACGACCTCGAGGGTCATTCGCCTGTTCCTTTCTGTTGCCATGCCCCAATAAGGAACAGGCGAATGGCTAGTAGGCGCCTTCGCCACGGACCATCGCCCGCGGCGTCCGCAGCAGGATCGCCAGGTCGGTCAGCAGCGAAAGGTTGTCGAGGTAGTCGCGCTCCATTGCCAGCCGCTCCTCGAAGGTGAGGTCGCTGCGGCCGTAGACCTGCATCGGCCCGGTCATCCCCGGCTTCACCGCCAGGCGCCCGCTCTGGCGCTCGTCGTAGAGGGCGACGACCCGCTCCTCCTCCGGCCGCGGCCCGACCAGCGACATCTCGCCGCGCAGCACGTTCCACAGCTGCGGCAGCTCGTCGACGCTGGTCCGCCGCAGCCAGCGCCCGCTGCGGGTCACCCGCGGATCGTCGGGGATCTTGAAGGCCGGCTCGTCAAGGCTCTCGATGTCGACCAGCTCGGGCAAGCGCTGCTCGGCGTCGGCGACCATCGTCCGGAACTTGACCATCGTGAAGGGGGCGCCGTCCTTGCCGACCCGGCGTTGGCGGAAGAAGATCGGCCGGCCGTCGTCGAGCAGGATCCAGAGCGCCACCCCGAGCAGCAGCGGCGAGAGCAGGATCAGCAGCAGGAGGGAGACGGCGATGTCCATCGCCCGCTTCATCGCCAGGGTCGATCGCGGCGGATCGCTGAAGCGGAAGTCGAGCACCGGCAGCTCGGCCAGGCGGTTGAGCTCGATCCCCGGCCCCAGCAGGCCGTAGTGCTGGGGGAGGAAGGTGAGCGCCAGCCCCTCGGCCTTGCACTCCTCGATCAGCTGCTCGGCCTCGCCCTCGCCCATCTCCGGTTCGGTGACGACGACGCGCTCGATCGCGTGCTCGCGGGCGACGCGGGAGATGTCGGCGGGGGAGCCGAGCCGCGGCAGCTCCTTCGCCACGGTTGCGGTCTCCGGCGAGAGGTAGCCGACCAGCGCCAGCCGCGTCTCCGGGTGGGTGGAGACCCGCCGCGCGACCATGTCGACCGCCCGGGCCGGCCCGATCACCAGCCCCGTCGCCTGCCCGGTGAGGTGGTGCCAGAGGAAGCGCACGCTGCCGCGCAGGACGAAGCTGAGCAGGAAGGTGCCGACGCCGACCCCGATCGCGCTGGCCGGCGAGAGCGGGCCGGCGGGGCTGAGCGCCATCAGCCCGTCGAGGACGAGGGTGCCGAGCACGGTGGCGGTGACCAGCGAGGGCAGCTCGTCGAGGGTGCTGTGGCGGATCCGCCGGTGGTCGTTGTCGTAGAGGCCCTGGAGCTTGACCACGATCACCCAGGAGGGGCTGAAGAGGACGGCCCAGAAGAGGGCGGCGACGTCGGTGCTGGAGCTGGAGAGGGTGACCGCGCAGAGGACCGCCAGCAGCGAGCCCCAATCGCCGACGGCGAGCAGGCGGCGCAGCAGGGCGCCGCGGCGGCGCAGCTCGTCGGGGCCGTGCCCCTCGGTCTCGAACCGGACCGGCCCCGGCGTCGGGGCGGGCGCTTTTGCCACCTCGGGCTTGGTGTCTGGCGGTTGGCTCATCCGCACTCTTCAAACCCTTCGCGGAGGCATTGTTCTTTCGGGTTCAGCCTTTCCGCTTCCCGCAGGTCGGCTTCGGCGGCCGCGTCGTCGCCGGCCCGGTGCTCGATTCGGGCCCGCAGGTAATAGAGCTGCCAGTTGCCTTCTTCGCGATCGATCGCCTCACTCATCCGTGCGGTCGCGGTTCCGTAGTCCCCCTGCGACTCGGCGAGCAGGCCCAGCTGGACGTATGGCGTAGCGGCCCAGGGCTCGATCGAGCGGGCGGTGTCGGCGTGGTTGACGGCCGAGGCGAGGTTGCCGTCGGCGGCGGCGGCGTTGCTGGTGTCGATCTCGCGGTCGACCAGCAGCGGCCCGATCAGCGCCAGCGCCGCGATCCAGGCCAGGCCGAGGCCGGCGACGGTGAGACCGAAGCGCCGCCGCTCGGGCGTCCCGTTCGCCTGCCGGCGCGCCTCGGCCAGCTGGACGCAGCGGGCCGCCACCAGGGCGCCGCCGGCGAGGAAGAAGATCGCGCCGATGCCGGCGATTTCCCAGAACCAATCGATTCCGGCGCCGACCGCGAAGGCGAGGCAGGCGGCGAGGAGGACCGCGAGCAGCTCGCGCTGAGCGCCCGCCGCCGCGCGCCAGGCCGCGAATCCGGCCCAGAGGATCACCAGGACCAGGGCGATCACGATCAGCCCGCCGACCACCCCGAGTTCCTGGAACGCCTGCAGGTAGAGGGAGTGCGCGTTCAGCACCGGCAGGCTGATGTGGCGGAGCTTGTCCCAGGCGAAGCGGTAGGTGCCGGCGCCGTGACCGGCGAGCGGCTTTTCTTCGAAGGAGTCGATCGCGACCCGCCAGTACTCGTGCCGGTTGGCGCCGGAGAACTGCGAGAAGTGGGCGGCGGGATCGGATGGGAACTGCTGGTCGGGGCTGGAGAACTGGTCCCAGGCGCGGCCGCCGACGGCGATCGCGGCCGCGATCGCCAGCAGGGCGCCGACCAGGGCCAGCGCCCGCAGGGCGCGGCGATCGCGGGAGAGCGCCAGGGCGCGGCCGGTGAGGGCGCCGCCGCGCCGCTCGAGCCGCCGCAGCAGGGCGAAGAGCGCCAGGGAGAGGACGATGCCGCCGATCAGGACGAGGAGGACGGTCACCCCCTGGTCGATCGCGGTCTGGTCGGCGTGGTTGTCGGCGAGGCTGCGGCTCGCCTGCACCTGCAGCACCGCCGGCATCGCGCCGATCGCGCCGACCGCCAGCGTCCCCAGCATCCAGAGGCGGTCGTGGGAGAGGACGAGCAGGCAGAGGCAGGCGACCAGCAGCCCCAGCAGCCCCCCGCGCGAGTAGGTGAAGTAGAGGGCGAGCAGCAGCGGCGGCACCGCGCCGACGGCGAGCCAGCGCAGCCACGGCGTCGGCGAGAGC
This sequence comes from Solirubrobacterales bacterium, assembly GCA_035688955.1. Classification (GTDB taxonomy): domain Bacteria; phylum Actinomycetota; class Thermoleophilia; order Solirubrobacterales; family 70-9; genus VAYN01. The sequence goes on from DASSMJ010000033.1 coordinate 123,349, forward strand.
CGGCTCATCCAGAGGCAGAGCGCGGCCCCGATCCCGAAGGCGAGGCCGTTGGCGTTCCAGTAGCCGAACGGGTAGCCGGTGCGCGGGCCGCTGCCGGGGCCGGCTCCGAGCTCGAAGACGTGGGGGAGGAGGCGGCTGGCGAGGGCGAGGAGCGCTGCACCGATTAGTGCAATTGCGATCCCTTCAGCGAAACGTTGGCGCCGTTGGTCGGTTTGGGTGATCAGAAAGGCAGCGAGGAAGAAGCCCAGGTAGACGAGAACCCGGTCGGCTTCGACCACGCTGAGCTCGACCGACCCTGACCAGAGAGATGAAAATGCTGAGAAAAGTGCCAGTCCTCCGATCAGCCCAACCGCCCAGTAGAAGGGCCGGCCGAGGGTTGCCCTCCCCGCGGCGCCAAGTGCCAGCAGCACCACTAAGACAATCCAAACCGCAAGCCCGGCGATGTGGCGGTCGCTCAGGAAGTAGCCCCCTCCGGCCAGGGCGAGGCCGAGGATCAAGGCCAGCGGACTTATCAACGCCGCTGATTCCTCTAACCTTGCGCGCCATGTCTCGGACCCGGCCCCTCCGCGCCCGTAGCTCGGCCCTACCTGTCGTCTCGCTTCTTTCAGTGCTTGTGGCGCTGGCATTGGTTTCTTTCTCCAGTGTCGCTCAAGCCGAAGAAGCGACCGGGCCGGTGTACACCCCGGACGTTCCAACCGTGCCGGAAGAAAAAGTTCCGACTCAGCACGGGAACAACGGCGGCACCGGCGAAGAAGGCATCGAAGCCGGCTCGTCTGGCACCCATCCCGGCGGCGGTACGGGCAGCGGCAACGGTCCTGGGGCGGGCGGCGGCTCCCACACCGGCCAGGGTAACCAAGGCTCCACTCCGAACAGCGGCCAGCCCGGCGACGGTTCCGGCGGTGCAGGCGGGATCGGCAACAGCAAGCAGGTTGCCAACCCTGGCCCCGGCTCCGCCCAGAGCGCTGAAGACTCCTCGTCCTCGCCGCTGGTGCCGATTCTGATCGCGATCGTCGTCCTCGCCGCGATCTCGATCGGCGCGTACTACTACCGCCAGCGCCGTCAAGGCCCTGGCTCCCCTGTCTCGCCGAAGGCGAGCTAAACCCCCGATGTCGAAAAGGAGCGAGTACATGAGCAGGATTCTGCGTGCCTGGACGCTGGCACTGACCCTGACCGCTTTCTTCGCTGCGTTCGCCTCGTCCGCGCAGGCGCTGCCCGCGGGCTTCTGGGGGGTGGTGCCGCAGAGCAACCTCTCGGCCGAACAGTTCCAGCGCCTCAGCCGCGGCGGCGTCGAAAGCCTTCGCATCCCGATCGGCTGGCCCTCGGTGCAGCCCTCGCAGGGCGCAGCCTTCGACTGGAGCGGCTACGACAACCAGGTCGAAGAGGCGGCGAAAGCCGGGATCAAGGTCCTGCCGTTCCTCTCCGGTGCGCCCGCCTGGGCGGTGCCGGAGAAGACCGTCCCCGGTGCCGGCGGCCTGATGGCCCCCGCGCGTCTGCCCGTCGGCGGCGCCGCCCGCACCGGCTGGGTCGCCTTCCTCACCGCCGCGGTGGCCCGTTACGGCCCCACCGGCAGCTTCTGGGCCGAGCATCCCGGCGTGCCGAAACGGCCGATCCGCGAATGGCAGATCTGGAACGAGCCCAACTTCAAGTACTTCATCGCCAAGCCCAACCCGGCCGAATACGGCCAGCTGGTGAAGATCTCCTCGACGGCTATCCACGCCGCCGACGGGGGGGCGAAGGTCGTCCTGGCGGGTCTCTTCTCGCGGCCGAAGGGCGCGCGTGACCGCAAGACCGGCAAGCACAAAAGCCTCAACTGGTACGCCAGCGACTTCGTCAACGCGATGTACAAGCGGACGCCGGGGATCAAGAACAAGTTCTCCGCCACCGCCCTGCACCCGTACACGATCTTCGCCCGCGAACTGCCGGAAGTCGTGGAAGAACTGCGCAAAGTGATGCAGGCCAACGGCGACCCGGCCAAGGGCATGCTGCTGACCGAGCTCGGCTGGAGCTCCGGCCCGAAGGCGGGCAACAACCTCTTCGCCAAGGGCCCGGCCGGCCAGGCGAAGGAACTGCGCACCTCCTTCAGCCTGCTGAAGAAGAACCAGGCCAAGTGGCGGGTCCTCAGCGTCGACTGGTTCTCGGTCGACGACCTCGAAGGCGCCTGCAACTTCTGCGGCCATTCTGGCCTCTTCGGCCCCGGCTTCGTCCCGAAGCCGTCCTGGTTCAGCTACGTCAAGTTCGCCGGCGGCACCCCGTAGCGCGCTGAACAGCTCCACTGGTCACTTGAGCACACCATCCTGTGCTCAAGTGACCGGTCGTCCGCTCGACGCTCGGGCGCGGGCGGCGACTTGGCGGAGGATGCGGCGGACGTAGGCTGGTTCCTTGGCGATCTGCCAGTGGGAGAAGCGCAGCGGCCAGAGGCCGGCGGCGATGTGGGCCTGGTCGCGTTCGAGCCCGCGGCGCTGTTGCGACGCGGTGCGGTGGTAGCGGAGGCCGTCGGCCTCGACGACGATCCCGAGGTCGGGCCAGAAGAAGTCAACTTCGAATTTGTTCACCCAGACTTTCGTCTCGGGAACGGCGAGCCCGGCGCTCTTCGCCACGGGCCGCATCGCCCGCTCCAGCTCTGAGTCGCTGAGCCGGAAGTGCAGCGGATCCAGCAGCCGGCGCAGCGGGCCCACCCCCGGCTCGCCGCCGTGGTCGTCCAGCGCTGCGTAGAGGACGTCCGCCCGCACCCGTTTGAGCTTGTCGGCCTCGTTGACCGCCCGCTCGAGTTGCGCCGGCGTCAGCTGGGGTGCGAGGTCGATCAGCGTGCGGATCGGGGCGGTGAGCGGGATGCCTTCGTGTTCGGTCACCTCGGTAGGACGGAGCCCCGCCCGGCGGTGCGCGCGGATACCCGAGTGGCGACTGCGCCTCCCCGGCGGCAGGGAGACTTCGATCAAGCCGCGCGGCTCTTCTCCGAACCCCCACAGCGCCGCCGCGCTCCCGTGGCTGAGTACGGCCCCAGGCCCGCAGGCGAGCAGCGCCGCCATCCAGCGCCCGTGTGCGCTCGTTTCCGGCCTTCCGACGGCGTACACACCACGCCGAATCGGGTGCAGACGGCCGCTTTTCACCCGCCAGCTAATCGAGGAGCGACCCAGCTCTAGCTCACGTAGCTGGCGGTGCGCGATCACGCCGTGCTGCCGCTTCACCAGGTCCCAGATGCGGCCATCGCGGTGTCGTCGCTGCTTCGACTGGTCATTTGGCACCACCATCTTGTGCTCAAGTGACCAGGGGCCTGATTTCGCCCCATCCCACGCGCAGAGAGTCGGCATTTTGCGTGCGCTCAGCCAGGGGGAAAACGCCCACTGCGTAAGATCGGTGGGTTGGCGACTAAGGCGAAAGCTAGTGCGGGATCCGATCCGATGGCGCCGTTCTCGGCGGCGACGCGACGCTGGTTCGACGCCTCTTTCGAGGGGCCGACGCCGGCGCAGGCGGGCGGCTGGGAGGCGATCTCCAGCGGCGCCCACACCCTGATCTGCGCCCCGACCGGGTCGGGGAAGACGCTGGCGAGCTTCCTCTGGGGGATCGACAAACTGGCACGGTCCGATTCGCTGGGCAGCGGCGTCAAGCTCGTATATATCTCGCCGCTGAAAGCGCTCTCCTACGACATCGAGCGCAACCTGCGGGCGCCCCTGCGGGGTATCGGCGCCGACGTCTCGGTCGGCCTGCGCACCGGCGACACCTCGCAGAAAGAACGGCGGGCGATGGCGAAAGAGCCGCCGGACATCCTCATCACCACGCCGGAGTCGCTCTACCTGATGCTCTCTTCGAGCGTGCGGGAGATTCTCACGGGCGTGGAGGCGCTGATCGTGGATGAGATCCACGCTGTCGCCCAGACGAAGCGAGGCTCTCACCTCGCTCTAACCCTCGAGCGGTTGGACCACCTCGTCACCGATGAAGGCGGCGACCAGATTCAGCGCATCGGTCTCTCGGCTACCCAGCGCCCGTTGGAGCGAATTGGGCAATTTTTGGTCGGTCCGAAGCGGGAGTGCCGGATCGTCGATGCTGGGCAGAAGAAGGCTCTGGACCTGGAGATCGTCGTGCCGGTGGAGGACATGGCCGACCCGGGGGCACCGGCCTATCCCAGCGAGGACGGCCCGCCGCCGACCGAAGTCGAGCCGAGCGCCCACGTGCGCTCGATCTGGCCGGCGATCTACCCCCGCCTGCTCGAGCTGGTCGAAGAACACACCTCGACGATGATCTTCGTCAACAACAGGCGCGCCGCCGAGCGCCTGGCCAAGCGCCTCAACGAGCTCGCCAACGGCGAAGGGGAAGGGGAGCTGCCGGCTACCGAGCACGCGGGCCATCACGAGGACACCGGCGAGCCGGGGGAGTACGTCGAGATCGCCCGCGCCCACCACGGGTCCCTGTCTCACGAGGAGCGGGCCAACGTCGAGGAGATGTTGAAGTCCGGGCAGCTGCCCTGCCTCGTCGCCACCAGCTCCCTGGAGCTGGGCATCGACATGGGTGCCGTCGACCTGGTGATCCAGGTCGAGTCGCCGAAGTCGGTGACCCGCGGCCTGCAGCGGATCGGCCGCGCCGGCCACCGCATGGGCGAAGTCTCCAAAGGCCGGATCTTCCCCAAATACCGCGGCGACCTGCTCGAGTGCGCGGTCGTCGCCCGCCGCATGCGCGAGGCCCAGATCGAGGAGACGACGATCCCCCAGAACCCACTCGACGTGCTCGCCCAGCACCTCGTCTCCCTGGCGGCGCACAAAGAGTGGGAGGTCGACGAGGTCGAGCGGCTGGTCACCTCGACCCAGTCCTTCCACGACCTCTCGCGCGAACAGCTGGAGAACGTGCTCGACATGCTCGACGGCCGCTACCCGTCCGACCGCTTCGCCGAGCTGCGGCCGCGGATCGTCTGGGACCGCACCGAAGGCACGATCCACGGCCGCAAAGGCGCCCGCCAGCTGGTAGTCACCAACGCCGGCACGATCCCCGACCGTGGCCTCTACGGCGTCCACCTCCCCGACGGCCGCCGGGTCGGCGAGCTCGACGAGGAGATGGTCTACGAGGCCCGCCCCGGCCAGACCTTCCTGCTCGGCTCCAGCACCTGGCGGATCGAGGAAATCACCCGCGACCGGGTGATCGTCACCCCGGCCCCCGGCGCTCCCGGTGCCGTCCCCTTCTGGAAGGGCGACGGGATCGGCCGCCCCGCCGAGCTCGGCCGGGCGATCGGCGCCTTCGCCCGCGAGGCGGTCTCCCGCGAGCCCGCCGAGCTGGCGAAGGAGTACGACCTCGACGAGCGCGCCGCCAACAACCTCGTCAGCTACCTGCGCGAGCAGCAGCAGGCGACCCGGGTCGTCCCCTCCGACGAGACGATCGTGGTCGAGCGCTTCCGCGACGAGATCGGCGACTGGCGCCTCTGCATCCTCTCCCCCTACGGCGGCCGCGTCCACGCCGCCTGGGGCCTTGCCCTCGCCGCCAAGATCCGCGACGAACGCGACCTCGAGGCCGACGCGATCTGGTCCGACGACGGGATCGTCATCCACCTGCCCGACGCCGACGAGCCGCCGCCCGCCGACCTCGTCCTGATCGATCCCGATCAGATCGAAGACCTCGTCGTCGGCGAGCTCTCCGGCTCCGCCCTGTTCGGCGCCCGCTTCCGCGAGAACGCCAGCCGCTCGCTGCTGATCCCCCGCGCCTACCCCGGCAAGCGCACCCCCCTTTGGCAGCAGCGGCTGAAGAGCCAGAGCCTGCTCGAGGTGGCGCGGGACTTCCCCCGCTTCCCGGTCGTGCTCGAGACCTACCGCGAGTGCCTGCGCGACGTCCTCGACCTGCCGGCCCTCGCCGAGCTGCTGGAAAAACTGCACTCGCGAGCGCTCAGCCTGGTCGAGGTCGAGACGCCGACCGCCTCGCCGTTCGCCTCCTCGCTGCTCTTCGACTACGTCGCCACCTACATGTACGAGGGGGACACGCCGAACGCCGAGCGGCGGGCGGCGGCGCTGGCGCTCGACCGCGACCTCCTGCGCGAGCTGCTCGGCCAGGAGGAGCTGCGCGAACTGATCGACCCCGAGGCGCTGGAAGAAGTCGAGGCGCAGCTGCAGCACCGCACCGAGGCCGGCCGCGCCGGCGACCGCGACGCCCTCCAGCAGCTACTGCGGAACCTCGGCGACCTGACGCTCGCGGAGTGCGAGGAGCGGGTCGAAGAGGGCTACTCGGCGAAATCGATGCTGGAGAAGCTGGTCGCCGAGCGGCGGGTCGCCAAGGTCC